>NZ_PIPK01000001.1 GCF_003987335.1 Aliidiomarina maris
GGTTATGTACGGGTCGCCGTACTTAATAAATTAACACGCCTTGGGATGCCTGTGAGCGAAATGGTGCGCTAACCCCAGGTGGGAAAGGGGCAATTTTACCCTCGGTACGGATTTGATCAACAAGGCCCTCAAAGCCTGCAAATGAATGGCCTGCAAAAATAGCTTTTTCAATGCCTAGGCTGTCCAATGTGCGAACAATATCCGACGCCAGCCGCTCAATAGAAAAATCATCATTTTTTGGAGGCTCAGAATATCCATGCCCTATTCTACTCAGGGCAACGACCCTAAATTCATCAGTGAAGTGTGTCGCAAATTCATCATAGGTATGGGCGTTTGAAGCCATTCCTGCCAGTAAAAAGAGCGTCGGCGTGCTATCGCCACCCCAGTCCAACACTTCAAGCTGAGTCGTATCTTCCATTTCGATAAAAAGTACTTCGTGACCAGCCGTATCAACCCATTCAGCAAACGCCAGAGGCGTCACGAGAAGCTGAACGAATAGGCCTATGAGTAATTTATTCATCGTTTTCCTTGATGGCTACAGCGCCGCAGGCTCGGGCTGGGCGTCTTGTTATATTTCATGAAGCCGATACTCGAAAGATTGAGTTATGATTACTTCCTTAAAATTTTCCGGATTAGGCATCAGAAATCTCGCAGCAAAATCAGCAGCCATACCAAAGGGTTTCTCAGTTATTTCACTGACAAACTCAACTGAATTACTTTCTTGCTCGGTCAAATAATCAAACGCTCTTTGGTTGCATTCCTTTACCCAATCGATTTCTCTGGCAACTTCTTTTGAACGCGGACGACACTTTAACGCAACTTCAGATGAGTTATGCTCCACGATAAAATCAATTGCCTCAGAGCTACTTTGAACCACACTGTCGGCATCGGTCTCAGAGTTAACCGAGGCGCAACCAGTAAGTAATACAGCAGTGAATAACATTCCGAACTTCATTCAAACTCCTTAAGAAATAAAGCGCCCCAAGCAGCGGCGTAGCTTCGCTGCGTCCGAGTGCCTTCGCTCGTTATATTTTAATCTTTCCTACGTTTCTTATCACCGTCCTTTTGGGATGGTGTTCTGTCATCACCAGTATTAGACCGATGATCATGTCCACCCGTATTTTTATTCCGACCGGAGTCTATTACCCCGTGCCTATTGTCTGAATCGTCCTTGTTACCGCCAATTAACTTATCGAATAATCCCATTTGGTATCTCCTTTGAAGATTTTGAGACATAACGCTTTGCTAACGTGCTACCGAAGCGCAGCGTAGGCAGTCCCATGGAGGGCGCACTTTTTGCGCTCCGAATGATATTAAGCAACTTGTTATGCATTTACTTTAACCTTTGGCACTTTTAGTCGCATACAAAACAGAACAAATAAGGCGCTCATTAAACCTGTAGCTAAAGAACCGCTTACGCCTACATTTACGAAAAACGGCTTGATCAAAAGAGCACTAACTACAGCCGGTATGAACAATATTGCCCCCCATTTAAGGCTCACATATAACTCGATGGGATTAGCGCATTTTGGGCAAACTTTAGATTTGCCAAATTTATTCATTTCCTTTGAGAATACATTAACTGATTCGAAACAATGTGGACACTGCATGTGCTACCTCTCTGTAGATGCCTAATGCCCGAAATAACCGGCGTGCATTAGCACGTCGCGCGGCTATGCCGAGAAATTAATTGACTTGTTAGGTTCACACTGCGTAACCATTAAAATACGAAAACAGCTACAACAACCGAAATTGCTGCAAGCAAGTCAATAAACACATCTAGTTTTTTCTGTTGTACGTTTAAATCGTTTGAATTCCTATCGGTAAAAAAATGAGAAATTAATACTCGCGGACTCGAGTAGCTTAAGCACATTAGCCCAATCCCCATGAAAAAATCTTTGCCGCTTTGATAGTAGATACCACTGAGAAAAATATATATTGCGAACAGGAAAATTATAAGTCCCAACCAGTTTTTCACCGTTATCCTATTATTATCTGACATAGCTATTCCTAAGAACCTTACCTTTGTATAGTACACCAGCACACTTTACCCGGCCGGACTGTGAAGTGGCAACGAGTTCAGGTAATTGATATAGCGAGGATTTCGTTTAGAGGAGACTCATTCCCTTGGGAAACAAACTGAGCATGCTCGTTTCGACGTATCACGGCACCTTATATCCTTGGCGTACGTTATTATTATGTGAACATACTAAAGTTATGTCTCACCCGCAACCGCAAAGCGTGCACTCTCATCGGACTAAATAAGCATGTCTTTCGATAGAGTAAAAATAACCACTTTTACGTGGTCATATCACCCCTGTCAGTCGCCACTCGTTTAGATACCCACGCGTGAATTAATCCAGCTTGAAAAAACTGGACCGGCAACTCAAAACCGCCGGCTTCAATAATCGAGCTAACCTGCATAGGGTGCAGAACACCCACGTCATTAGAGTAAGCTCTGCGCATTCGCTCCACCGCTTGGGGCGCTATGTCCGCTGCAGACATCATCTTTAGCCAAGCATGAAATAAAACTTCATATTCTGGTGATTCCACATCTGACGCCAAATCCGAACTGGCGAGTAGGCCTCCTGGCTTAAGTCGTTCTGCAATCTCATCGAAAAATTTTGCCCGCTCGGACACGTCCATAATAAACTGGGATACCAAGAAACAGGTCGCCGCGTCATACAGGTCGGAAGCCGGAAGTGAACTCAGGTAGCCTTCATGAAAGCTGCAACGCGAAGCCACGCCTTCTGTCGCTGCCCTCTGCCGGCATCTGTCCAGCATGGGCCCTGATGGCTCCACCGCAGTAAAGCGCCAGCCAGGATGTTTCGAAGCTAAGTAGACTAATTCTTCGCCAGTTCCTACCCCCACGCAAAGAATGTGTGCATCTTGAGGCAAACCGTTAAACAGCGAGCCAAGCAGTAAATGCAAGCAATTACGAATCGGCGCTGTTTTCACCCATTGGGTGTCGTAGTTCGCGGCTTGCTGGTCAAATAGAGCTTTTACGTTGTCTTGATGCATGGTTTGCCTCTCAACAGTTAAACATTAACGCACGATGAGCAGCGATACCTGCCAAAGTACCGGAAGCAATGGCAAAGGTACCATTCTGCAAGGGATTAGACAGATCACCCGCTACAAATACCCCCTTAACTGAACTTTCCTTGAATTCGTCTACCTCAATAAAGGCGCCCATCGCGTTCTGTTGTAGAACTAAGCCTAGAGCATCGACCAATGGTGACTGAATCGTGATAGTGGGCGCAACGTAAAGCCCCTGCAGTTCTATACTGCGCCCATCTTCAAGTAGAACCGATGACATTCTATCTTTGCTTCCAACTACCTGAACAACCGGCGTGTGTTCAAGGGTCACGCCCCGGCGCTTCAGGGTGGCTGCTTGCTCGCCTTTTGGATAATGTTTGCCTTGGATAAACAAGGTCGTAGGTCCCCAATCGGGAATCATCGCCGCCTGGTGCGAAGACAACTCGTGAGTCGCCAATACACCCAGAGGCCCACCACTTAGTTCATACCCGTGGCAATAGGGGCAATGAATCACGTTTTTACCCCAAAAGGTTTCCACCCCAGGAATATCAGGCAACTGATCCTGAATGCCGAAAGCAAGAATTACCTTTTTAGCAATATATCTGCTCCCTGCCCTTGTACTGATAACAAAATCTGTGACGATTTTTTCAATAGCAATAGCCTCATCCTCCTTGAATTCAAAGGTCGGATACTGCCGCAACTGTGATAATGCTTCAGCTTGAATGTCAGCAGGTGCCTTGCCGTCTAAGCAAAACACGCCGTGAGAGGCACTCGCAAACCTGTTACGTGGCATTTTAGTATCTAATAACAGCACCTTACGACGGCCCCTTACCAGGGGCATCGCTGCTGACAAACCAGCAAAACTGCCCCCAATAATCAGTACATCAATAAACATCATTTTCTCCAATGCATCTAAGGTAACTTTTATTGTTACATTAAATTTATGGGAAAGACAATATATGTAACTACAAAAGTTTCATGATAAAGTGGGAACGTCAAAACGAGGTGAATGATGAGAAAAGACAGCAGACTATCCCGGGTACTCCACATACTTGTGCATTTGGGAGCAATTGATCGGCCTGTGACGTCGGAAAAAATGGCAGAAATGATTTCAACGAACCCAGTGGTCGTACGCCGCACCATGGCGCTTTTGCGTGAAGCAAATTATGTGACCTCAACTAAGGGTCATCATGGCGGCTGGAAGCTTGCCAAACCGCTTGCCGATATTACGCTTTTGGATATCCATAACGCTTTGGGCGAAGGCAGTATTTTCACCATTGGCTTAACCGATGAACACAGTGAGTGTGTAATAGAACAAGCCGTCAACGTCGCATTGAAAGATGTTATGAATGAGGCCGAAGCTCTCATGTTAAAAAGGTTCGGGCAAATTACACTGAACCAATTAGGGGCTGACAGAATATTCAGTTATCTGAATGACGTCTGATTTTAGGGGTGATGGTAGCCTATGCTCGCCGTCAGGCATGGATAACTTGTATGACACAGTGCGCCGCTAGGAGTTAACTGCCCCCACGAGACACATGCTCATACGAACACCACACCATCACTTCCAACCCTGAAGCCATTTGCTTGCGTCCTTGAGCTCAATCCAGTCTATTTCATAGCTGTTGTTCGATAACACTGATTCAATGCTGCACAGTGCCACGGTGCCGTCTTCGTCGTACTCAACTTCAGCAACTAGAAAATGCTTTTCGCGGTTGATTGGCTTAACCGCTGTCCATTTGCTGTTGAGCAGTTTGGTGGGGTTAATTTGGTTCATTGGTGTTCCTCAAAAGTTATCAATAAGCCTAGCAAAGTCGGGCTGTCGCAGCGCCAATAACTAGCCGCGTCCCTGCGGCTATCACGTAACGCGATTAAAACTGTCGTAACACCAACCCGGGCTTGCGGCTGGCGACACGTATGCTGATGCCAGCTACGGTCAACCAACATATTGCAAAAGTAAGCGCGGTTGCGCCGAAATACAGCGCGATACTTTGGCTAGCGCGCACATTAAAGCCTGACAGCCACCACTCGACTAAGAAATAAGTGCCCGGTACTGCAATGAGTACGCTGATAGCCATCAGCACCATGTATTCACGGGCTAATGTATTGACTATTTGCAGGCGGTTCGCACCAAGTACTTTGCGCATGGCAACTTCTTTGCTGCGTTGTTCAGCGCTAAAAGCTGCAAGACCAAACAACCCGATACATGTCAGTAATATCGCCAAGCCTGCGAACAGCATAATAATGGTGCGTTGGCGCTGCTGATTATGGTACATCGCGGTAAAGTCAGCCCCCAACCAAGAGGTACGAATGTCCATGCGGTTTAGACGTTGCTGTAACATACCTTCAAGGTCTTGGCGCATGCTTAGCGCCACAGCTGGCTCTAAACTGATAATCATGTTGGCGTACGTCATTGGCGAGCGCCCTGCTATCATCACGGCTGGCTCCATGCGCCGTAGCGCTGGACCGACTTGAAAATCATCCACCACACCTACAATGTGTAATTCGGTGGGCATGGCGTCATCAATCATCCAGCGCTGACCAATGACTTCATCGGGGCTAAAGCCTGCGCTCCTAGCCAGCGACGCGGTAACAATCGCGGACGCGGTGGCGGTGCTCTCACCCATGGTGAACCAATCTGCCTGACGGCTAGGGTCAAAATCGCGCCCAGCGCGTAAGGTTAAGCCTGTGGCTTCGACAAATCGATAGCTGGCACCAAAGCTGGCTACGGGCGGCAAACGGTTCTCTGCGGTTTGGCCGGGTATGCGTAAGGTCGCGATTTGTGAATAGGTATTGGTCAGGTCAATATCCATCGAACTTGCAGCGCGCACACCGGACATGGCGTTAATATCGTTCAATAGGCTTTGATTCTCAGACCACAACAGCTGCTCGTTATCGACGCCGTGCACCATTAAGCGTGCTTCCGTTTGATAACCAGTGTCTTGGTTCAACAGAATATTCAGCTGTTGTTGCAGCATCGCACTGCCAATCAGTAACGCGACGGTAATTGCGCCTTGTGCTACCAGCAGACCTTTGCGTATCCACACCGCAGTATTGCCGCGTTGCAAGTCACCACTTAGTACGCGCTTGGCATTAAAGGCCGAGATAAAAATGGCCGGGTAGATACCCGCAAGTACACCGATGACCAGACTGCAAAGCAGTAACAGCGCTCCGAAGCTACCAAAGTAGTCCAAGCTAATTGGGCGGTTCACCAGATTGCTAAACGCGTTCACGCCCATTTCAACCATCACGGCGGCTAAAAACCCTGCCAGCAATGCGACCATTAGCGATTCAAGCATGAATTGGGTAAATAGCTGCCAGCGCGTTGCGCCTAAGGTTTTGCGTACCCCTACTTCTTTGGCGCGGCTACCCGAACGCGCAATACTCATATTAATAAAGTTGATGCTGGCGACCAATAACAACAACCCAGCCAACACGGAAGCGGTTAACAATGTGGCGCGTGAACCATTGGTTTTATGCTCATAGGACAGTTGCGAGCGCAGGTGAATATCGGTCAGTGCCCGCAACTGGACATTCGACATATTCTGGCCGCCATACGCCTTGTCATTTACCACCTGAGAAATTGCCTGCGTTAATTGGTTGCGATTCACGTCATCAGGAATATGCACATACACATAGGCATTGTTCATCATGATCGGTTGGTTGAGGTCGGATTCTGAGGCCAGGCGCAATGAATCGGCATGGAAGTGACTTTGCTCAGGGAACTCAATAACCGCAGCCACGGTAAACACTTGGCTGTCGCTGGTTAAGGTTTCACCCACACTGTCATGACGTCCAAACAAACGCTGCGACTGCTCCAGCGTGAGCGCGATAAAGCTTGGGTCATTCAGCACCCGCGTAAAGTCACCAGCAACGGTGTCAAAACTAAAGTAATCGGTAAAATTAGCCTCTATGGTCATGCTGTCCAGCTGCAGCGGCAATTGCGCATTGGGTGGACGCACATAAAGCGAAGATTCAAACATACGCGTGCCGCGAATACGCGAATCGACTGCCTGAAATTCCTCAACAATTGCAGGGCTACTGATCGGAAAGCGTTGCTCTAATGGCACGAACAGCTGCTCAACCCGATAGGTTTGTTCGGCGTTGGGGTGCATCACATCGTAACCGCGTTCGAATTGCACAAAAAGCAGAATCAACACAGCAGCGGCAAGGCCCACAGACAAGCCAATTAAGTTCAATGCCAAATGAACCTTTTGGCGCAATAGCGCACGTAGCCCAGTTTTTATATAGCTAGCAAACATTGAAACATGGTTACGCATGGTCCACCTCCTGCTCAACGGCAGCCACCTGTTCGCTGACAATACGGCCGTCCAGCATACGCACAATTCGGCTCGCGTAGCGTGCTTCGTGCTCAGAGTGAGTCACCATGACAATGGTGGTGCCTGCTTGATTCAATCGCCGCAATAGTTGCATCACATCGTCACTATTCTTTGAGTCAAGGTTACCGGTTGGTTCATCCGCAAGGATCACTGCGGGGGCAATCACCAGTGCACGAGCTACCGCCACGCGTTGCTGTTGACCACCTGAGAGCTGAATAGGAAGATGCTCAGCGCGGTGGTCGATACTCATATCCTGAAGTATCGCATCGGCGCGTGCACGGCGCTCTTGCTTGCTAACACCTAGATACTGCAACGGCAGCTCAACGTTTTCGCGTACGCTCAGTTCGTCGATTAAGTTAAAGCTTTGAAATACAAAACTAAGCTGAGACTTGCGCAGCTCTGCCAATTGGCGTTCGCTATAGTTGGCAATGTCTTTGGTTTTGAATTCATACGCCCCCGAAGTTGGCGAATCTAGCATGCCAAGAATACTCAACAAGGTTGATTTCCCACACCCCGACGGCCCCATAATGGCCACAAAATCGCCGGGCTGGATAGTTAAGTTCACCGCGTTCAAGGCTGTAGTTTCAAGCTGCTCCGTGCGAAACACGCGCGATAAATTATCGAGACGAATAAGCGGCTGATTGATAGTCGTGTTGTGACTCATGGTGGTTATCCTTATTGTTGTAACTGAATACTATCGGCTTGCTGAAAGTCGCGATAGCTTGAGGTAATAATTTTTGCGCCAGCGGGTAAGCCATCCAGCACTTCTATCCACTGTGGGGTTTGTCGACCAAGGGTTACGGGCGTACGCACGGCATAGCGTGATTGGCTATCAAGCACATAGACAAAGTGGCCGCCGCCCTCTTGCAGAAAAGGGCCTCGCGGTATCGCCAGGCGCTCGGTTTCGCTGGCTTCTAAATGCAAGGTCAGGTTGAGTGACTGGCCACGGGTCATACGAATGTCGTCTGGTAGCAAGAATTCGATTTGAAACTGGTTGTTGGTTACCCGACTGTCGATTCTGTCCACCTGCAATTCATGGGTCTGACCCGCGATAGTCACGATGGCGGCCATGCCCAGTTGCACGCGGTTAAGATAAAACTCGTCAATGTTGGCGATTAACTTGTAGCTGTCAGGAATATCAATTTGACCTAAGCGGCTACCAGATGCGCGAGACTCACCATTTTCCACATTGAATTCGCTCAAATAACCGCTAATCGGCGCTCTTACCAGCAAGTTATTCACATTTTGGCGCGCAAAATCGAGGTTACGCGTGAGCATTTCAACACTTTCTGCCAGCTGATTAACTTGCAGCTCGCGGATAGTTTCTTCGGTTTCTTGACTCTGACGTGTTAAAGCGAGCACGCTTTGTTGGTAGCTGAGGCTTTCCCGCAAACTGGTCAGCTCCTCCGCTGAAATCATTGAACGTGCGTGTAACCGTTCGTTTTGCTCAATATGTCGCTCAAGGGTTTTGATCTGGTATTCAAGGTCGAGTATGTCGCGCTGCAAATTGAGGCGATTGGTTTCAATCGTCATCTGGGTGTTGCGTAAGAAGTTCATTTGCTCAGTCACTTGTGCTTCCCGGCTAATTAAGTCGAGTTGCAAGCTGGTGTTACTGAGTTGAACGAGCGGATCGCCTTTCTCAACATAGCTGCCCTGCTCAATAAAACGCTGCTCAACACGACCGCCATCGGTTAGATCCAAAAATACGGTATGTTGCGGCGCCACGCTAGCTCGTAAACTGATACTTTCACGCAGTACGCGCGGCTGCACTGTTGCCACGGTAATGTCATTCAGGGTCAAGCTGCTTTGGAAACGGCTCGTGTTGGCATGCAAGTGCCAAGCAATCACTGCCATTACAACGAGTGCGGCGGCGATTAATAGCAGTCTGTTCGGCCGCAGTGGTGGTTTGGATAATTGTTTGTCCATGGCTAGTCTCTAGGCAATTTCAAATAAATGGTGATGCCTGAACTATCCTAGTTTCGTGCCAATCCGTTAATTCATTTAATTTCAATAAGTTAAGTCTAGACAGCTATGAATAAGTGTCCACAGGTAGTACACGCCAGTGTCCAAAAATGGACACCCGCGAAGCTTTTTTTGACCCGCCGTATAATTTCCGCTTAGATAGCCTTTTACTAATTATCTGGCGAGCCATGTCAAAGCCCATGCGCGTATTAGTTGTTGATGATAATCAGGATATTTTGATCGCCTGCAGATTATGCCTAAAGCCTTACGTTGCAGATGTGATGACGCTTGCGAACCCCACTGAATTGCTGGGCGTGCTCAAGGTGAACCAAGTCGACGTGGTGTTGCTGGATATGAATTTCACTCGTGATGCCAGTAGCGGCGAAGAAGGGATTTTCTATTTAAAGCAAATTTTAGCCGCGCACCCCAAGATGCCGGTAGTGATGATGACGGCTTATGCCGACGTGAACCTTGCTGTGAAAGCGATGCATCTTGGCGCGAAAGATTTTATCGCCAAGCCTTGGGACAACCAGCATTTGATTGACGCAGTGCTGTTAATGAGCGATAGCACCGCAGTGCCAACTAACGCCGCTAAAGCGCCAGCTCACGAGCTCAGTACGCCATTAATTGGCGATAGCGCCCCCATGCAAGCAGTGAAGCAACTGATTGAGAAAGTGGCCCAAAGCGACGCTAACGTACTTATTTTGGGCGAAAGCGGCACAGGTAAAGAGGTTGTCGCCCAGCATATTCACCAGTTATCAAGCCGCCGCGACAAGCGCTTTGTGGGTGTAGATATGGGCACCCTGCCCGATAATTTGTTCGAAAGTGAGCTCTTTGGCTACAAGAAAGGCAGCTTTACCGGCGCCATGCAAGATAGCCCAGGGCGAATGGCGGCGGCAGACAAAGGCACGTTATTTTTAGACGAGTTGGGTAATTTACCCTTACCCCAGCAAGGTAAATTGTTAAGTGCGTTGCAAAACCGTGCAGTGACCGCCATCGGCGCGCAAGGTCCGGTGGCCATCGACATTCGGCTGATTAGCGCGACCAATGAAAACTTGTATCATCAGGTGGCAACGGGCGCCTTTCGTCAGGACCTGTTCTACCGCATTAACACCGTTGAAATACAGTTACCGCCCCTGCGGGAGCGCGGTAATGACATTAATGTATTGCTTGATTGGTATGCTCAGCGCTATACCGCGCGCTATGGTCGCACCGGCTTAAAGATAAAGGACAGCGACCGCAACTGGCTTGGTAACTACCGTTGGCCGGGTAATGTACGTGAACTAGCGCATAGTGTTGAGCGCGCAGTGGTGCTTGCAGACAGCACGTACTTAGATTTCACGCAATTGGCGCAGCAATCCGCTATGCCCGCGACTGAGCCACACAGTAAAGAGGCGCCAAGTGATACGCCGTTTTTACTCGACTATGTTGAGCGCAAGACCATTCAGCAAGCATTACAATTTTATCAAGGCAATGTCAGCCATGCTGCTAAGGCGCTGGGACTGACTCGGGGTGCGATGTACCGACGTATGGAAAAATACAATTTATGAGCGCGATATTCGTATGGCTTGCTGTCTTCGCGCTCGCGTTTGGGTTGCTAGTCGTCAGTGTAACCGCGAGCTATGTGTCAGTTGGTCACGCGCCACTAATTAACCTTGGGGCCGCTGGCTTGACCTTGCTAGCTGCGCTGGCGGTTGTCGCGCTGTTGATGATAAAGCAACAACTTAACCGCCAACAAAGCCAGGTCAGTCAGGTTCTCAGATCACTCAAAAACCGCGATTCGAGTTTAAGCATCCCTGGAGCGCCGCAAATCCAGCCCTTGCTGCAACAAATTCAACAGGAAATTGCTCGCAGTCGTGATGACGCTGAAGTTCAGGCGAGCTACCTCAAAGCTTTAATTGCGCAGTTAGATATCGCGGTACTGGAATTTGATGCTGACGGCTATGTTATGCAGTCCAATCCAGCCGCTGAGCGCTTGCTTGGCGCACGCTTTTTGCAGGCGTGGCGAGTCGCCGTTAATAGGTCAGATACTGGTGAACATGAACCCAGCCTGCGCAAGAATATTAAGGCGCTGCAGCAACTCATTCAGCATAATACATCAGGGCGCCGTGGCGAGCTGATATGGCATTTTCCGAACCGCAAAGAAACCCTGCTTTACACCTTAATTCATGGCTTTAACCAAGGTCAGCAGCGTACCTTAGTCACCTTGCAAAGCATTGAAAAACAACTTGTTTACCATGAAGTCAAGGCTCATCAGCAATTGGTGAAGGTGCTTACCCATGAAGTCGCAAATTCCATTACCCCCATGGTGTCACTCACCCAAAGCGCCCAGCATATCAATGCGCATATGCTCGAAAATGGCGTGCAAGGCAGTGATGACCTAGCTGAAGCACTTGCGACTATCACTCGGCGTGGTCAGCATTTGACTCAGTTTATTCAATCGTTCAAAGCATTAAGTGAGCCCGTGCGCGCACAACTTAGCGTGCAACCGCTGGCTCGCCAAATTAATGAAGTAGTGCGTTTGCTCACCGTTGAGCTTGAAGGTATTACGCTTGTTGTCGATGTTGACAATGACGTCGCGGTCAGTATCGACCCCGGCTTGTTTGAACAGGTGCTTATTAACCTGTTAAAGAATGCGGCTGAAGCAACTATGGGGCAAGACCAACGACGGGTGCAGCTCAAAGCGCGGCGTATCGATGACCAAGTCTGCTTAGATATTATCGACAATGGCAGCGGTATCAGTGAGCATGCCGCAGCGAGTATCTTCGTGCCGTTTTTCACCACCAAAACTACAGGAACCGGTATTGGTCTGCCCCTTGCTCGCTCGTTAATGCTGTCTCAAGGTGGCAATTTACTATTGCTTGACGCGACCGACCACGGACATTTCCGCTGCGTGTTTGGTTAAGCGCCTTAAAACGGGCTGTCGCAGCACCAATGAACAGGCTCGCCGCTAAATGGGTGTTGAACCTGTAGCTCGCTGGCGTGCAGGAGTAATCGGTCGGCCAGCTGTTGACTGGATGCGCTGTGATACAAATCACAGCCAAGGATTGGATGGCCAAAATACAGGCTATGAATTCTAAGCTGATGCGTACGTCCGGTGATTGGGGTAAATTCCACCAATGTACGCTGCGGTTGTTCGAGGCGTTTTAAAACACGAAAATGGCTGGTTGCGGCCTTGCCGGTTTGGCTGCAAATTTTAACGCGCGGGAACTGGTTTTTATCTTTTGCGATCGGCGCACTAATGACGCCTTCGTTATCGCTTACCCATCCTTCCAACATCGCGATATAGCGCTTTTGCACGCCACCTGACTGAAATTGCTGATTAAGGTGCTGCGTTGCCTGCTGGTTGAGACCCACGACCATAACACCTGAGGTGCCGAAATCGAGCCGATGGGGTAATTTTGCGGCACTAAACGCGGGGCTTATGCCAGGCTGGCCATTCACCAGACGATAATGCACCGAATCAAGGTTCAGCGGGTTTTTACCCGATAAACTCAACAGGCCAGAAGGCTTATTAATCAATAAGATGGCATCGTCTCGATAGAGAACTTCAACAAAGCCATCGCAGGCGGACGCAATAAAATGATCATCACTATTTAAAACCTGCAAACCACCTCCAAAACCTAAGCAACATTGAACCTTCGCAGTGTATCAAGCATGCAACAGCGCCCTTACAACTTATATGGCGAAAAAAAGAGCCGCTATTGTAAGCAGCTCTTGTGTAAAAGGTAAGGGCTCTTGGCTACTCTTCGAATCGAATCGTTGTGGTACTGCCCGACTGAATCGTAACATTTTGTCCTTGAATGAATTCAAGGTCAGTTGCCATTTCAGGGTCATCGTTGGTGTCGCAGGTTAATGCTGCGAAGTATTCACCAGACTCGATGAAGCCAATTTTAAATTCATAGCTGTCCACGTTATCGAAGCGCACCGCGACACTGGTGTAGGCATCGTCGTCGCTGTCACTATTGCCCTGCAAGTCGGCTAATTCAAGATCTGAACCTTCAAACAGGTAGACCGCAGCGACTGGATCGCGTAAATCGCTTGGTGCGACATCACAATTTTGATTAATTAGAAGTTGCTCAGCCACCTCACCTTGTAAATGCCCTACATCGACATTGTCGACTAGGCGCACGCCACGCGGCGTCAGCAAGTATCCATCTTGGCCTGGTGGGTTACGCAAAGCGCGACGTAAATCAAATTCCAGTGTGTAATCAAAGTTGCCGCCGGCTGTCAGTGTCGGGCCGTCTAAACGCAGCTGGTTCGATGGAATCCGAATTGGATGGCGCTCGCCGTCCACCTCCACATACCCACCGTCGGTGATATCTAAACGCAACTGTCCATAGCTTCCAGCTGGCAACTCAGCGCGCTCGATAAGCGCCTCTGAATCAGCACCTTGCAAAGTTAACAAGTCGACACCACGAGTGTTCGGGATAACGTTGCCACTATCGTCTACGCATGCATCATTCGCCTCTACCGCTACGGCATCATCGCCAATCAGGTAGCGTTGGTTGCCCATCCCGTTGCCCACCAGCTCTATACCGCTAAAGCATACGACTACCGCATCAGCTCGGTCGACGGGGGAATCACTGACTGCAAGCGAAAACTGCGCCATATCATTGTCTGAACTGTTAGATGAATCGCAAGCGGTTAGCGCTAGTGCCGCGGTAATAGCGGAAGCTATCAGTGTTAGATGTGTTTTAGATGTGTGCATGAATGCATCCTCTTAGGCATCGCTCAAGACCTTGTAAGATCGAACAATACATAGAAAGTTAAAAGTTACTGAACGTTTGGTCGGTTTTTTATTTTAGCAACGCCCACTAACGACTCCAGCGCCTTTGCACTTCTATTACAAAAGTTTAATACATTCTATTGCTTTAATAGGTTTTGGTTAGACTTCGCGGCAACAAACTAAACGTCTGCACCCAAGGGATTCTGACTACAGCTGTCGACATTACCCTGTGCATTCATACGCACGCTCAACCAGGCTGTATAAATGTGGTTGTCTTTTTCAAATACATGGGTATCAGGATAGAGACTTTGCAGCGATTACCTTTACGCTAAATTTTGTCTCCACTTTTCGAGTTCGGGCTTACTTCCAGCGGTCGGCCTCGCCATCGAGGCCAGCCACTTTGAATTCAGCGCCAAGTGGTGCGCGAATAGTTGGTTCCGCGACCAGCACTTCACCACAGTATATGGGCATACTTAACCCAACGCTGTCGCTGACCGCTTCTTGCCATGTATCTAGTGCGTGGTCAGCAACGTCGATGTACCAATAGACAACGTCGTTTTCAGTACCCCATCGCATACTTTTTAGATCGGAGCGTTGCAATACTAAGCGACCTTGCTCTTCATCATCGGGGCTAGGCGCATATAACTGAAAATCGCAATATTCAGCATCGGCAGCCTGCACCATGCCTGACTGCAACGAAACGCCCAACGAACATACCAATCCCAAAACCGCTAATAACTTCAAGGTCACTCCTTAGTCAAAGTCATAAACTGTGCTCTAACAGCCAGCTTCGTACTTGTTTAGCTATATCGTCCGTCATTCTATCACCGCCAGAGTCGAAGAAGCTGTGGTCCATATCGTCTACAAATAGTAGCTCAATATTATTTTTGTTAAGTGCAACCAGCTCACTATGCATAGCTTTAACAGCATTAGGAGATACCGACAGGTCGCGACCTCCTTGCACAATCAACGCGGGTATATTTAGCTGGTATAGAACGGCTTTCAGATCAAGCTCAAGTGCGCTGCGCCACCAATGATAGCCATGGTTGCTTACCTCAATATCAAATGGCTCATTGGTTAAAACGTGCTGAGTAAACGCTCTAAAACCTTCCAGCACAAATTCGGTTTCACTTTCCGGTGTGGTTGATATGATATTATGCTCTACATCCTGCAGAAACCAGCGACCGCCGCCATTGAACATGACGACCGCATCCGCCATGCCAAATTCAGCGGCAAATACTCCAGCAACGGCCGCGCCCTCGCTGCCTCCCATTACTACAACACGTTCATACCCTTGATACGTGAGCACATGCGTAAGCACAATATGGGCGTCAGTCGCACGCTGCTCTAAACTATCGTGTTGCAGGTAAAAGCTGGGACAGTCGGTTCTCTCGGCGTTCGATGTATACGAGAGACTGGCTGTAATCCCTGGCTTTTCAATTAGAAGTAAATCCGCGTGCGGCAAAATCGCTGATGATAGGCTTCGAATCAACTGATTGTGTTTAACGCTATTACAGTCAGACCCTTGAAAAAATACAACCAGCGTATCAGCTGTCGCTTCATTGCTGCTCTCTTCAAGATAGTATTGGATTGGGTTTTGGTTATCGCCCGCTATTTCCCGCTCAATTTCAAAAGTAGTGATATCGGTAATCGCCATCGCTTGTGTGAAGATGAACGAAAAAGCCACTAACATCCCTTTTAGCGCGTGCATTACATTACTCCTTCAAGTTAGACACCCGCCGCCAGCTGCTGCCGAGTCTGCCAACGCCGCCACACAATAAAGCTACCACCCGTTAAGTACATCGCCAGTGAGTACATAGCAGCAGGCAGCGCAATGGTGCCGTCATTAAGCACACTGGAAGCAATTAAGATCGCAAGTGTTGAGTTCTGCACACCCACTTCAACGGTGATGGACGCGCGTTGGCGATCATTTAAGTTAAACCAAACCGCGAGTAAGAAGCCTATAATCATCATGGCAATGTTAAGCAACAATGCGCTTGGCCCTGCACTGACTAACTGACCGAGCAAACTGTCGCCCTGTTCGTACATGATAATGACGATTAACAGCCCTAAGAATATGGCGCCAAACGCGCTGATTTTGGGCTCAAGGCGCTGGGCAAATGGCGTGCGCCAGCCGCGAACTAGCATGCCGAGCCCTATCGGTAATAGGGTAATTAGGAACAGCGTCAACATCATTCGCGTGACAGGAAGCTCAATAGGAACGCTGGTGTCTTTAAAGGTGGCAAGGGCCAAACCCACAATAATTGGAATGGTGATAATCGTCAGTACACTGGTGATTGCGGTGAGTGTCACCGACAGCGCTAAATCGCCACGTGCATGATAAGCAATTAAGTTGGACGTCGTGCCGCCTGGGCAGGCCGCCAATAACACTAAGCCTACAGCCAACGCGGGCGCAGCGAGAAGCCACCCTGCAATCAAAAAGCCAACGGCAGGCAGCAATACCATTTGTCCAAGTAAGCCAATCGTGACGGCTTTGGGGTATTTCACCACACGGGCAAAGTCCTGACGCTCGAGGCTTAGCCCCATACCGAACATAATGATGAAAAGACTGAGTGGTAATACAAGTTGCGAGAAAATACTACTGGTCATTGGGTTAGCTTGTTGTTGCTTTAGTAATGGTAGCTACCATAACGAAGTCATCCGCAAAAGGCGACTCTGACCAGCACATCCTAGATTGTTTTCTCTGACACACCGTTAGCAAGTGTATCGGCAACGGATTGCACTTCTACCCTGTTGCGCCCTGCTCGCTTGGCGCGGTATAGCGCATCGTCGACGCGTGAAATTGCACTGTCCACGCTATCATGCATAAGCAAGCATCCGACGCCCACACTGGTCGTTACAGGCGACACATTGGCATTCAGCGGTTCAAGGTGCTCGACAGTTTGGCGTAAACGCTCTGCTATGACAGTGGCGACTTCGAGCTCGGTGTGCGGGAGCAGCACAATAAACTCCTCACCACCGAAACGGGCAAATAAGTCGACATTGCGCAGCACTTTGCGACACGCATGGGCAACTTTGCATAACATGTTGTCACCGGCTTGGTGGCCCAAGGTGTCATTCAGTTGCTTAAAATTATCAAGATCGAGCATGATAATTGATGCGGCTTCTTGATAGCGGGTAAATTCTTCTAAGCGTTCTGTAATTTCGGCAATAAACCGACGTCGATTATAAATACCGGTTAACGGGTCGGTTTCGCTTATGCGGCGCAATTGCTCTTCCAACCGATAACGCTTGGTAATATTGCGAGCGACCCATATCACCGCTTTTTCGCCATCGACCAAGCCTTCAAATGGCGATACCTGGCCTTCAAAATGAATTGCATCTTTCGGGCCGCTAGAATCATCCAGACCTTTTACGTCACGGCCGCCCAAATCATACTCGAAAGTAATCATGCAACGGCGCTCAAGGCACATGCGAATTTGTTCAAGGAAGCTTTCAGCTGCGTAGCGAGGCAGCACATCGAACATAGATAAGCCCACTAAGTGCGAACCATCGTGGTAATAACTGGGGTCTGAGCCACCGTATACGCCTGCATAACGCCCAGACTCGGTGATTAAAAACACGGGGTCCGGTAAGGCGGCTAAAACCGCTTCTAAATTATGGTTGGTGAGTTTCAAATCGATACCTTTGCAACGCAAATTTGCACCTGAAAAGTAACGTCACGCGCCGAACATAGCGTGACCGTCTGAAAGTATATTTACACTTGTTCCCTGCCAATGTCATGTAGTTTATTGCACAAATGAAACAATATTTTGACATCTTTATATTTAATTACTCCAATTTCCGCCATTGCCTAGCCATGAGGTTATAAACACTGGGTTAAGCTCTTAACAACCCCATTGCAAGGATGCCGTCATGTTATTCAAAATTACCCTATTCATGGTGCCGCTGTTGGCGCTTCTATACGTAGCTATGGCTTCGCCCACATTCGCACAAGCACAACTAGCGAGTGTGTTGGAGCAGCAACAAACTATCGATGTGACTCAATACTTGGTCAGTGAGAAGTTTGACGGTGTGCGTGCAATTTGGACTGGCAGTGCATTGATCACCCGCCAAGGCAATCCGATACATGCGCCTGATTGGTTCACTGCAACGCTACCAAAGCGCTGGCTGGACGGTGAACTTTGGATAGGTCATCAACAATTTGAAGCTGTCAGTGCAATTGCGCGCACCCAAGTGCCGGATGACGCCAAATGGCGCCAAGTCCACTATTTGGTATTTGATATGCCAGATCTCGTGCAACCGTTTGCCGAGCGTTACTCAGCCTACCGAGCGCTCATTGCTGACATGCATCAACAATCAGCCTTGAAGCATATCGATAGTTCACACATTCAGGCAGTGGAGCAATTACGCTTCCATCAGCGAGATGAGTTAGATGCCTACTTGGCAGCGCGCATTGACGCCGGTGCGGAAGGGTTAATGCTGCATCACGCATCTGCATTTCACCAAGTTGGTCGCAGCCAGGCTATTTTGAAGTTAAAGCCGCATTTTGATGCGGAGGCTGAAGTCATCGGCCATCTGCCGGGGCGTGGTAAATACACCGATATGCTGGGCGCGTTACGGGTGAGAAACACCGAAGGCCACGAGTTCTCGATTGGCACCGGTTTTAGTGACGCGCAGCGTGCGGATCCGCCGCCTATTGGCTCTGTCGTCACCTATAAATATCACGGTTATACCAACAGCGGCTTACCGCGATTTACTAGCTTTCTGCGCATTCGCAATGATTAGGCCGCAGCCTCACATGCGCGCTTTACACAGCAGTGTGCCCCCAAATGACTAAAGCAGCCATGACGCCGAGAAAAAGCAAAGCACCAAATAACCATATGGCAGGAAAAAAGCGTTTACTAAAAGCGCGTGTTAACGGCACCAGCCAGCCTAAACCTACTAACACGGCACCGAGTGTTGCAGCGCCCGCAAATGAATGCAGCACGCCAAGGACAAACGCTTGCCCCCACATGTCGCTAAAGGACAGATTCGGAATCACAAGACGCAGCGCATAGAGCTCGATCACACCAGCCAACACCACAGTGATGACCACCGCAGCTACACTGCCCACGGCATGTGAATTCAAAGTCACTTGCTTAGAAAATTCGCGCTGGTATTTAATCGATCTCACAACTGTACCTCGCCTAAAGATTTTAATGTATTGTGCACTGATATACGGCACTATAGTAATCAATATGCAGTATGGTTACGTAATTAAACTACTAGTTTAGCTCAGGACACGCCATGCAACCGCCGGTGCAACCCTCCAATGAAGCACAGCGCCTTAAAACGCTTGATGAAACTGCTTTGCTGGATACTCAGAACGAACAACGCTTTGACCGTGTAACCCGGCTGGTAAAGCGCTGTTTGGGCGTGGACATCGTACTAATCTCCTTATTAGATGAAACTCGCCAATGGTTTAAATCCAAACAGGGTTTGGATGCCTGCGACACACCGCGCGAGATATCATTTTGTGGTCATGCCATTCTCCACAGCGACATATTTGAAGTCGCTGACAGCCTTCAAGATGTGCGCTTTAAAGATAATCCCCTTGTGACTGGGGCGCCCCACATTCGCTTTTATGCAGGTGCGCCGTTAATCATTGACGGCTCAGCTATCGGCACACTGTGTGTGATTTCAAAGGCCCCGCGCATGCTTACCAGCGGCGAGCGCGAAACTTTGCGAGAATTCGCAGACTTGGTCGAACAGGAAATTGTTGACCGATTACAAGAGCAAGCCCATGCGCAGTTGTCAGCGCGCGAGTGATTTCATTGGTAATAAAGTGCGCAGCTACGCCAGCGTAATTCACCCTGACGACCAACAACGTCTTGAAATCGAAGTTCAACAAGCCTTGGCGAACAAGCGATGGTAGCGCATCCTTCCCCTACGCGAGCTCAAAGTTAAGCGAAATTTATGGCGTTACCCCTGAACAAGTCAAAGACGACGCGACTGCGGTATTTGCGACTATCTACCCTGAGGACCTACCAGCATTGGCCGCAAGTATTCAGCAATCTGCACAGCAACTAAGCCTGTGGCAGCAAGAATACCGACTGATGCAAGCTGACGGTAGCTTGCGCTGGGTATCAGGTCGTGCCATGCCTGAGCGTATGCCCGATAACAGCATTCTTTGGCACGGCTACATATACGACATCACCACCACCAAAGAGTATTATCTCGCTCTTGAGCGTGCAAACGACGATCTAAAACTAGCTCAGCAGCGCTTAGAATTATCCAGCCAGCAAGCACAGATTGGTTATTGGCAGGTGTCTTTGCGCAGTGGAGCATTATGGTGGTCTCCGATGATTTACGATCTATTCGGTCTTGATGAACAAACCACCAACCCAGACTCGGAGCTATTTAAACGAATTGTTCAACCCGACGATTTAGATTTGGTTGAACGTAGCGAAGCTCAAGCTATCGAAACGGGGTATCACGATGTAATCCATCGCATTATTCGCGCCGACGGTGAAGTACGTTGGGTGCATGAACTTGCTTGAGTACTGCCTGCCAATGACAACCCAGATTTGTTAACGATAGGTTCGATGCAAGACATTACAGAGCGCATGCGTTTGCAGCAAGTCATGGCAAATTTACTGTCAAATGCAATTAAGTATTCGCCTATTGACGGTGTCATTCAGGTTGACCTGGCGGTGCAAGACGATGTTCACAAAACGATGACTATTTCGGTCGCTGATC
The DNA here is from genome assembly GCF_003987335.1 of Aliidiomarina maris. Classification (GTDB taxonomy): domain Bacteria; phylum Pseudomonadota; class Gammaproteobacteria; order Enterobacterales; family Alteromonadaceae; genus Aliidiomarina; species Aliidiomarina maris. The sequence continues at coordinate 20,770 of NZ_PIPK01000001.1, forward strand.
AAGGCCCCGGTGTTCCACCTGCATTCCGAGAGCGCTTGTTTCAACGCTTTTCCCAGGCTGATGGTAGTGATGCACGAGAGAAAGGTGGAACAGGCCTGGGCTTGGCTTTATGCAAAGAATTGGTTGAAGGCATGGGCGGTAAAATCTGGCTAGACACAGAAACCGCCGTCGGTAACCGTTTCTCTGTCTCGTTTCTGTCAGACGCTACCAGCACACACGACAATGACCATGATTAAACTCAATGCGACCACCGCAACAGCAACCATCTTGGTAACGTGCAAGTTGAACGACTAAATGGCGTAGGCGCTCAGTAATACCCAAGCGAGCGAAATGTTGGCAGAGGTTTGGCGCTAAATTCCAAGCCACTGCACGAGGTGTGGCGTCGCCCTCGTTCATACTGAATGCCAAGGTGGCTTCAATATCGTTTAAGATTGGAAATTCATCGTGCAATTTCGCTAATTCGACATGCGCTGAATGGGCCATATGCGTTACCTCGTTTTCTGCTAACTTCTGAAGCAGGCTCACACTAAGTATGCGAAATACAATGCAAAGTGTCCGCTAAGGGTCAGCAAAGTCGAAGTAAAGATATTAAGTAAAACGTAAAGTCAGCCGGCCCAACGGCGTAAAAATTCTAATTGACGCTGCTCGTTGGCGTCCGGCTGATAGGGCTGGGTGTCTAACAATGAAGGCTGTAACTGCCCAAGTGGCCAGCGCGCCTGGGCACTGGTGCCATAGGTTGCTAAATCACCGGGATAAGAAGACATCCGCTCCAGCACTACATGGTTAATGAATAATGTCTCTGGCTGACTTGGCAACACACTGTGGTGCGCTTTGAGCCACATACTTTGGCGTCCAGACGTGCTCGCGCCACCCAATCGGTGCCCTGCACATTGGCACTTTCAATGGCATCAAGATGGGCGCTTGGGATATGGAACTGCAAATCTGCCGATACTTGCTCCGGTGCTCCAGCCACCCGAACATATGCTCGTACACGCAGTTGACGCGGCCAATCTTCTTGTGTCGAGATAGTAAACTGCATGCCGCCGCTGTTGGCTAGCACTTGCTGCGTATCAACATCTATCAGCTCAATACGCACATCGCTGACATCAGTGGAAGCATTCACGCGACCCGTAATGGGTTCCGGAAACATGAAGTAGTATTGGCTTAACACCAGTGCAAGCTTGCCTTGACATACCTGCTTAACTTAGTTAATTTAGACGTCTAAACATCTAAACATCTAAACGTCCTTATTGAGGTAATGCTATGATTGGCTCTGCCTGCCGTCTTTGGTTGTTCACTGCTGTGCTAAGTGTGTTCAGTTTTGCTGTGGATGCAGCACCACAACGCGTGTCACTTGATTATGCTTACTACAATCCACTTAGCCTGCTACTCAAAGAACAGGGTTGGCTTGAAGAAGCACTGGCCGATAAAGGGGTCGAGGTACGCTGGGTGCATACACAAGGCTCTAACCGTGCCCTCGAATTCTTACGCGCTGGCGCGATTGATTTCGGCTCTACTGCGGGTTCTGCCGCCCTAGTAGGTCGCGCGAATGGCTTACCGATTGAAGCTATTTATCAGTATTCTCAACCCGAATGGACCGCGCTGGTTACCACCCAAGACTCGACCATTCGCAGTGTCGCTGACCTGCGCGGTAAACGGGTCGCGGTAACGCGTGGTACCGATCCGCATATATTCTTACTGCGCGCACTGGCTGATGCGGGTTTAACGGAACGTGACATTCAAACCGTATTATTGCAGCACGCCGATGGCTACAACGCGTTGTTGCGCGGTCAGGTTGATGCTTGGGCAGGCCTTGACCCACATATGGCGCGTGCCGAACTCGAGGCTGATGCCGTGCTCTTTCACCGTCAACCGCAGCTCAATACCTATGGGCTACTGAATGTGCGTGAAGCTTTTGCCCAGCAACACCCCGAGATTGTACGTACGGTGATTGCGGCCTATGAACGCGCTCGGCACTATGCACTTGATAACCCTGAAGCCTTACAACAGGTGCTGGTTGAAGCCGCTCGAATTTCACCGGACGTAGCAAAATTACAGCTTGAACGCACCGATATCAGTCAATCTGATGTGCACAATACGCATCGACAGCTTCTACGCGACACCGGTGAGGTGCTGCAAAGTATCGGTATTTTGCGCCCGCGTGTTGATTTGGAAAGCACCATCACAGGGTTAGTACCTCGGGATACCCAGCATGCAGAGGGGGCGCAATGAAGCAGGAACTTGTCACAGCCGAGCTCACTAAGCCGCGGCTGACGTCGGCGCGCGTTATGCGTATTTTTTTAGCCCCAATACGCCACTGGAAAGCATGGGTGCTGCCCACCATCATCGTGGTTGTGTGGGCACAATTAGCCGCACGCGGCGTGCTACCAAGTTATATTCTGCCCTCGCCTGCGGCTGTAGTTGAAGAGCTTCATTACCTGTGGCAAACAGGCGAACTCAGTCAGCATATTCATGTGACGTTATTACGTGTGGCTACGGGGTTCGTTGCCGGCGCTTTAGCGGCAACCCTGTGTGGTGCCTTAGCCGGTTATTCAAAGCTATTTCGTGACTTTGTTGACCCAACATTACAAGCCATAAAAGCTATCCCCTCGCTCGGTTGGGTGCCTTTGTTTATTCTTTGGTTTGGCATTTTCGAGACCTCAAAAATTGCCTTGATTGCAGTCGGCGTATTCTTCCCCGTGTATTTAAACCTGATGAACGCCGTACGTGATGCTGATCGCAAGCTGTTTGAAGTAGCCAAGGTGTATCGGCTATCCACCTGGCACACGATAACCCGTGTGCTGTTGCCGGGCACACTGCCCGCCTATTTAACCGGCCTGCGTTCAGGCCTTGCCCTTGGCTGGATGTTTGTAATTGCTGCCGAACTTATGGGCGCAAGCCAAGGTTTAGGATTTTTAATGTTAGACGGGCAAATGACGGGTAATCCAGCGGCAATTATCGGTGCCCTATTACTGTTTGCTCTATTAGGCAAAGCCAGTGACTTGTTACTGACAGTGCTTAGTGCGCGTGCGCTAAGTTGGCAAGACGGCTGGCAGTCGTCTGAGCAGTCATCAAATTAGGGGGCATTATGTTGCAATTGGAACAAGTTTCGAAGCAATTCACTGACCGCAAAGGTGCGCGCCATCTGGCCGTTGACGCAGTCGATATTACCATTCGACAGCACGAAATTATTGCCTTGGTGGGCACCTCGGGCTGCGGTAAATCAACCCTACTGCGTATGATAGCAGGCCTGGACGCACCGACCCACGGGCGAGTCACGCTAGGTGGCAACACCTTACAAGGTCCCCATGCTGACATCGCCATGGTGTTTCAAGAACCGCGCTTAATGCCGTGGCTAAGTGTCCGCGAGAATGTTCGCTTGGTCTTATCAGGGGTGAGCAAAGCTGAGCAAGATGCGCGCATCGAACAGACCTTGAAACAGGTACAATTATGGAGCTTTCGCGACGCGTTGCCGCGTCAACTTTCAGGGGGCATGGCACAGCGTGCCGCGATTGCGCGTGCCTTGGTGTGTCAGCCTAATATTCTATTATTGGATGAGCCATTCAGTGCACTGGATAACTTTACCCGTGAAAGCTTGCAACAACACGTGCTCGAACTCTGGGCCGCCAGTCAATTTACTTTAGTCATTGTCACCCACGATATCGAAGAGGCGGTCAGTATGGCGAATCGAGTGCTGGTGATGAAGAGCAACCCAGGGCACATTCAGCAGCAAGTAGATATTCCCTTACCCTACCCGCGCGACCCCCATAGTGCTGAATGCATTGCGCTGAAACGCACTATCAGTGCGGCACTCAAAGTAGGGCCTCTATCACAGCGGCCACCGCATGGGTCAGCGCATGGGCAATAATAGCACTTTCTAACCCATAGCGTAAAAACAGTAGCCCAAATAAGCTTCCGAGCAACGCATTGGCACCGACAATATACAGCAACACTGACGGTGTCAGTGCGATGTCAAATACTTGAGTAACAGGTAAGTGACCAGCGCCGAACGCAACCGCGCAGACAATCATTGCGGTGTACGCGTATATCGGTTTAGGAGGGCCATTGCGCCGTTGAATAAAGCGCCACATGAGCCACAACACAATGGTCATGAGACCAAAGCGAACAAGCACTTCCTCGGTCACTCCACCGTACAAAATTGCACTGATAAGTGGCACATCTAGGTTTACGGCTTGTAAACTTGCAGGTGCGATACGTTCAAACCCAATCAGTAATAGGCCACACACTACACCAGCCAGAAGTGCGGCAGGAAGCTGCTGGAACAGCAGTGGCAATCCTCGACGCCGTTCCACCCACGCTTCAATGACAGGCGCTCGCAAGCCAACTTTCGGCCCTAAACGTACCCCCGCCCACACCATCAAAGCTAACATCACCGAGCTTTGCGCTATCATGGCGGCAACCACGATCCCCACAGGCGCCGCAGGTGGCGACACCTCAACTAACTGTGGAATCATCGTAAACGCCACGGCCACCACACCCAACATACCCAGCGCCCAAATCACCAACCCAACCCGCAGCCGAACCCTAGATTCCGATACTCTCACCGCACTGCCCTTTATGTTTTACATTGCAAATAAAGTGTGAACAATAAATCGGCAGCACGCAACTAGCTTGTTACGACAATTGCATCCGCGGTCATTGCGCTTGCCAAAATTTACGTTGACGATAAGCTATAGCGCTTTGATGACTGACTAGGCGCTGCCATGTTGCTTACTCGCACTCCCTATATTCGCCAGCTTTTAGCGCGCGTGCACGAAGACCGTTTACTATTAGTGCTGCTGTTGGCGTTGCCGGTTTTACTGTGGCTGGTGCCAAGCAATGTTGTCAGTTTATTTCACTTGGTGGAGTGGCATACGGTGACAGCGCTGGCGGGCTTAATGGTGTTAAGCCGTGGGCTTGAAGACAGTGGCTATTTAGCACGCTTGGCAGCTTGGCTACTGGGGCACCAGCATTCCCAGCGTGTCTTGGCTTTTATTCTGGTGGTATTCGCCGCGCTTTTGTCTGCGGTGATCACCAACGACGTCGCACTCTTTGTTCTGATACCTATTTGTCTTAGCTTGGCGCGTATCAGTGATATTAAACTGGGGCGACTGGTTATTTTTCTCGCCCTCGCGGTCAATGCGGGTTCTGCCATGAGCCCAGTCGGCAACCCTCAAAACTTGCTATTGTGGCAGGCCTCGGGCATGACATTTATCGAATTTACCCGCATGATGCTGCCCCTCGCCGCGCCTTTAACCTTATTCATTGGATTACTGGCATTGCTTGCTTTTCCTGCCGCGCCACTTAACTTTACCGCTGCAGGTACAAGCCCACGCCATGCAACTCTGTTTCGCTGGTCACTGTTTGGCTATGTGCCGATGATTATTGCTATCGAGCTTGGGGTTGGGCCAGTGGCGGCGATATGTGTGTGCGCTTTGTACGCACTGCGTGCGCGAACCGTACTGCGCTCAATTGACTGGTGGTTACTGCTGATTTTCGTGTTGATGTTTATTGATTTAGGGCTATTAGCTCAGCTTGATAGCATGCAACACCTTGCGCAATGGCTGATAACCTTACCTGGTGAAGCATTAAGCGCCGGTGCGTTGCTGTCTCAGGGTATGTCGAACGTGCCAGCGGCGATATTCTTACAAAATTTCACTCAGGATTGGCGTGGTTTAAGCTGGGGGGTGACAGTCGGAGGCTTCGGCTTCGCAATTGGGTCGCTGGCCAACCTGATTGCGCTGCGCTTAGCGCGCCAACCCAATATGTGGCTCGCCTTTCACCTGTGGTCAGTGCCCCTATTCTTAATCAGCTTAGCCTTTGCTGCATGGTTATTGCATTGAGTGACTGTCGTTGGCACTAAGTTTTGTTATCATATACGCCATTAACAAAGCACGACATGAAGCACCACCTAACATACTGCAATTTACGACAGGCGTTTGTATGAGTAAAAATCTTGAAACTATTGTATTAGAAACCCCGACAGGCTCTAACCATGTGCTGTTGCATTCATGCTGCGCGCCATGTTCGGGCGAAGTCATGGAACGTATGGCGGATGCGGGAATTAAATTCACGATTTTCTTTTACAACCCGAACATTCACCCGGAAAAAGAGTATTTGCTGCGTAAAGAAGAAAATATTCGCTTCGCCGAAAAACTAGGTGTGCCCTTTATTGATGCCGATTACGATGCCCGCAATTGGTTTGACCGCGTCAAAGGTTTAGAGCACGAACCTGAGCGCGGCGAGCGCTGCACCGTATGCTTTGATATGCGCTTTGAGCGCACTGCCCAGTATGCCCATGAACATGGCTTTGATACCATTACCAGTTGTTTAGGTATTTCGCGCTGGAAGAACATGGAGCAGATCAACGACTGCGGCCAGCGTGCGGTAGCACCTTACCCAGGCATGCATTACTGGACATTCAACTGGCGTAAGCAAGGTGGCGCCGCGCGCATGGTCGAAATTGCCAAGCGCGAACGCTTTTACCAGCAAGAATATTGCGGTTGTGTGTATTCGTTACGCGACACCAACAAGTGGCGAATGCAAAATGGCCGCGAGCGGATTCAAATCGGGGTTGAGTACTACACCCCTGACAAATAAGACAAAACCAGTGAGAGGCGGTTCACACCGCCTCAGTTCTGGCTTTGCGTGTCATACTTGCCAGCATTTTGCGCACGTCCATTGGCGTGCTGCATACCCCTTCAAATGGCACGAAATAACGCTGCCGCGTCTGCATGAGATAGCAACCGTCCGGATAGATCGCGACCATTTTAGCGCCTTGGCCAGCTTGGGTCGGTATTGAATCTGTTGGCTCGAAAGCCTTTTTGTACTGCTGAAGCAACAGTGCACAAGCGTCTGCGTGATCCTCATTCATATGCTTGACCATGCCCGCTTCATCCTCAGCGGACCACTGCGGTGCTGGCAGCAACCATTCATCTGGTGTCAGCCAAAATATCTCGCCAAACCCACCGATATAGCGAATATGCTCAACGCGCATGCCCCAAATCTTAAAATCATGGGCTTTGGTGTAGCCTTGGGCATCGGGAAATAAGCGTAAATAGAGCGCTAGCGCCTGTTTGCCCTCTTCACCCTCAAGAGGTTTCGCATCGCCACTCAAGGTTAAGCGCGCTTGCTCGTTTTGATCGCCGCGTGTCGATGGCTCGAATACCGTGACACTCAAGCGCGGATCATGGTTTAGATTGCGCGCATGCTGGGCAATATCGGACACATAAAACAGTACGTCGCCGGTGTCAGTTAGACCGATTGGCGACACCGAGCCAAACGGATGTCCGTTCATCTTATACGACAAGGTAGAAAATACTGCCGTGCTATGGGTCAGCGCTAATCGCCGTGCCTGACGCGCTGCATTGATTCTATGGGGTGCTGGCACCCTTTGTTGTTTCGCTTCTACTGCCATAATGGCCTCCTATCACTGATTCGTTGTGGATCGCTATTGGCGGACTGCGCCGCCTTTGGGTTCGGCAAATACCATGGGCACACTCAAGGCTGGATGCTGCGCCACATGCATGGGGTGCTCGTATAAGGCACTCAATGCAACAGCGGTGCACACATCACGTGATTTACCCATGCCATGTAATTGTCCATTTTTTAATAACACGACGGTGTCTGCATACGACATCGCTAAATTCAAATCGTGCATCACCGTCAACACTAAGTTGCCTGCACTGGCAAATGCTCGTAGCTGGTGCAGCGCAAGGTGCTGGTGGTGAATATCTAAAGCTGCGGTTGGCTCATCAGCCAGCAACAGCTGCTCACCTGGCAGGTTTGTTTCCAGTTGCGCCATGCAGCGAGCCAGGTGAGCACGTTGTAATTCACCGCCTGATAACTGATCAATATGAGTGTGGGCAAACTGGGTTAAATTTAGAGGCTGCAACCAACGTTTTGCAATGTCACCGCTCACAGACTCAGGCTCGCCGCGTGTCTGCTGCGCCCAAAAGCGCCCTAACATCACCAGCTCGAGTACCGTCATACCTTGTGCAACGGGGGCGTGCTGCTCCATCACCGCGCGTATCCCCGCCAGTTGCGCTGCGCGCCATGCGCTTAAGTTGCGGCCATGCAAATCAATCGTACCTGCATAGGGGATATCGCCTGCAAATGCATGCAGCAAGGTTGACTTACCCGCCCCATTTTCACCAATTAAAGCCACCAATTGTCCAGCTTCGAGTCGCATGGTGATGTCATCGATTACGCGTTTATCGCCACGATCGATGCTCACGCCATGAATATCAAGCATGCAGCCTCCGTTTAAATTTAAGCAGTAACACAATAAAGAAAGGCGCGCCGAGCAGCGCAGTGATAATACCTATGGGCAACTCCGCCGGCGCTACCAGCATGCGGGCGAGCCAGTCTGCAAGTACTAAAACGCTGGCACCCAGTAACATAGAAAGCGGCATCACCCGAATAATCGAAGCACCCACGAGTAACCGTGCTATATGGGGAATAACTAAACCAATAAAACCTATCATGCCGGTTAACGCGACCGCGCCGCCAACCCCTAAAGCGACCCAAATAACAAGCTCACGCTTAAAGCTCACCACTGATATACCTAGGTAGCCCGCTTGACGTTCACCCAGTAGCAAGGCGTTAATGGCATGGCGGCGCCACCAAAACGCCACCGACGCAATCCCCATAGCCAGCAAACCAAAAGGCAAGTTGTCCCAGGTCACCCCTGCTAATGACCCCATTTGCCAAAAGCTCATTAAGCGCAGTGCTTCATCGTCGGCATAAAAACTGAATAAGCCAATCAGTGCACCGGCCAAGGCGTTGAGCGCAACCCCAGCCAGAATTAACGTCGCGATATTCATGCCGCGTAAACCGCCGGCTAAGCGATACACAAGAAATGTCGCGCCAAGGGCGCCGACAAAGGCGCCGAGCGTGACCCAGATATCGCCGACCAAACCAAGTTGACTACCAAAGGCAATCACAAATAGCGCGCACAGTGCAGCACCTGCAGAAATACCAATCAAACCGGGGTCGGCTAACGGGTTGCGACACAAGGTTTGCATGGTGGTCCCCGCTTGTGCCAACACCATGCCCACGGCCAAACCCAGCACTAAGCGCGGTAGCCGAATTTCTGCCACTACGGCACGATGGATAGGTTCAATGCCATTAAGCTCCCCCGGCCACCAACTGACCAACAGCAAGCGCCAGTCGCTCATAACTGGACCAGAGCTAACCGCCAGCACCAAAGCTAGCACTAATAAGCCCAATGTCATCAGCAACGCATAGCGATAGCGCCGCTGTTGGGTATTCGCTTGAGGTGGGTTATACGTCATGCTGATAGGCATACTGAATAACCTGTTGAATCGCGGTGGCAACTTGGGTGGTCATGCCGAGCGCCAACAAAGAATCCATCACCAGTAGCCGGCATTCTTGCGCGGCAGTCACGAGGCGTAATGTTGGTTGTGCACAAAATGCTTCAGGTCCACCAGCAGCATCCACTACATGCTGCGGCGCCATCAGAAAATCGGCTTGATGAAGTGCAAGGTATTCACGCGAGACTGCTTTATAACCTTGATGCGCGACAAGATTATCGACATGTGCGTAGCCAAAGAGCAGATCAGGGACTGTATCGGTGCCTGCGGTCACCACCCCGCGCTCACTGGCCTGAAGAATAAATAAACCACGTGGCGTGCTGTCCGCTGGCGGTTGCTGAGCGTTGAAGCGCTCAAGTTGATGCTCTATTTCGGCACGTAATGCGTGGCCTTGTTCAGAAGCATTCAAACGGCCGCTCACATGGGTTATTAGCTGCAGTAAATCCGCCACCGATTCGGGCTTCGCAAAATGCTCAACCTGAACCCCCGCGCGCTCAATTTGGCGTAAAGTTTGCTTTGACCCTGTGCCTGCTAGCGCCCATACGTGGGTCGGTTGTACCGACAACACACCCTCGGCTGCAAGTTCGCGGTAATACCCAACCACCGGCTTTTGCTGTGCGCGCGCTGGCGATAGACTTGAACTATCCACCGCCACCACCCGCGCTTCAGCACCGAGTGCGAACACGACATCTGTTAGCGTACCGCCAGTTACTACTAATCTGGCATCTTGCGGCAATGAACTGGCGTGGGCAAAGGCAAACAAGCTCAAGCTAAAATAAAGACTGATTACACGCGACATGTAACCGAGCTGCACTGATTTCATCATACAACCTCCTGCGAAATTAACCTTGCAGCAAGTCTAAATGAAAATCATTTGCATTTGCAAATGATTTTCATTTACAAATGATTTTCATTTACTCTCTTTGGCGTATTCATAGTCAACCAAGGAGTTATGCATGTCCGTTTCTCGTTTAGTCCATTTACCGTTTCTAACATTAAGCACCCTTGCTCTTTTCGTCCATCAGCAGGCCTACGCCGCTGACACCCCTGATACCAGCACCCAAGCCAGCGTAGACGACGTGATTGTGGTCACCGGATCGCGCATCGAGCAGCAGCTCAAAGATGTCGCTGGAGCTGTCTCCGTCGTGGAGCGTGACACCATTGAGCGCCAGGTCAGCACCGATATCGGTGACATTTTTCGCTACGACCCATCCATTACCAGTACCGGCGCTTCGGGCAGTGCACAAACCTTGAGCGTGCGCGGCATTGGCGGTAATCGCGTGATGTACATTAAAGATGGTCGGCGTATGAATGACGCCTATGAAGGTGGTGGCGGCTTCTTAATTGGCCGTGGCTATCTGGATGTGCAGCAAGTGCAGCGTGTTGAAGTTGCCAAAGCGGCGGCCTCCCCCTTGTATGGCTCCGATGGTTTAGGCGGCATTATTGTGGTCACTACCCCCGACCCCTCCGACTTATTGCAACAAGACGATAGCTATGCCCGCGTGTCAGCTGGCTATCGCAGTGTGAATAACGAATATTTCAGTGCGCTACAAACCGCCTGGCGACATGGCGATTGGCAATCAATGGTCGCGTTGTCCTACCGGAACGGTGATGAAACCCAAAACTATGAAGAAACCTTGCCCGAGTATAGCTTCGATGCGTGGTCAATACTGGCGAAAACCGAACGCGCCATTGCTGCCGATCAGCAGCTTAAGTTTACTGTTGATCATTACCAGCAAGATAACCAACAGATCCTCGCAGCACAGACCAACGAGACCGATGTAAGTGATCGTCAAACCGCGCTCTCGGTTGATTACGAAGCGGCAATTTCGCGCGCTTGGGCTGATCACATCAGCGCGCAAGTATACGTATCGCAGTATCGCCAACGTAGCGATCAAATTGTGCCTGGTGGCAGTGGAGCTGGTGCCTACACCGACTTTAACGACTACCGCTTTGACCAGGACATCTGGGGCGCCCGCTGGCAGGCAGTCAAAAGTGTCAACGGTACCGCCTTAAGCCACCAATTTGTCTATGGCTTTGACCTTGACCATTTGGACACGGCACGACCGCGCTTTAAAACCCGAGTGATGGCAGATGGCACTGTCAGTCAAGACAATCAAGCGCAAGCCTCGTTTCCTGGCGCAGAAACTTGGTTAGGAGGCATGTTTATGCAAAACAATGCGCGCTTAGATGCGACCAACACCCAGTTTATTGCTGGTTTGCGCGCTGATATTTACCATATGACCCCCAAAGATGATGACTTGTACGACCAAGATCAAATGAGTCGAATCCGAGAAACTGCGCTGTCGCCCAAGCTAGGGGTGATGCAAGCTATCAACGACAATACCAACGTGTATCTGCAATACGCACGAGGTTTTCGGATTCCGCCGCACGACCAAGCCTATCAAAGCCACGGGGTTGAACCGTTTTATGTGATTCAGCCTAACCCAGACTTAAACCCGGAAACCAGCGATTCGTTCGAACTGGGTGTAAAGTCATTTAATGGCCCGTTAAACTACACCGTCGCCGCATTCTACACTGATTTCACCGACTTCATTGACGCTCAACTAATCGCAACAGAGCCGACGATGATCCCTGGGGTGAATCGCAGTGTGTTCCAATTCCAGAATATCGAATCGGCGTATATTTATGGCGCTGAAATGAGTGCGCAATACCGCTTTGATAGCCCGTGGCAGCTAAACGCCGCACTCACGTGGACAAGCGGTAAGGACGACAGTACAGATACGTACTTAACATCCATTAGCCCTTGGCGCGGTAACCTGCAGCTACGTTATGAAGCATTGCAATGGTATGCCGCCGCTGCGGTGCAAGCTGCGTCGTCCATGCGTCGAGTGCCGGATGAGGACAACGCCACCGCTGCCGGTTGGGCGACTTTCGATCTTCTGGCGGGGTATGAATGGGACAATTGGCAGCTTAACGTGTCGCTACAAAACCTAACAGATAAACGCTACGTGCCTTACGAGTTAGTCGCAGGCCAAAGCCAAACGACCTCGGTTGAACAATATAGTCAACCAGGTCGGCATGCAGCACTGCGCTTAACTTATCAGTTCTAATCTAGAAAATACCACATATGGGGCACAGTTTATCCTGCGCCCCCCTGGCCTAGCGCGCTAGATGCGCCAGCTTGCTCAAACTTGCCGCTCCAGTACTCGACCGGCGCGGGCTTGCCAAAGTAAAAGCCTTGAAATTGGTCAAAACCCATCTCTATCAGTAAATCCAACTGTGCTTTAGTCTCGACACCCTCTGCAAGGGCTTCCATATTCAATGAATTGGCTAGTTCTAAGGTCATTTTAACAATTTTTCGATGACGTTCTGACGTTTCAATGCGCTCGACAAAGTCGCGGTCAACTTTTAATACCGACGCGGATAAATCAATCAACTGCGACAACGACGCATGGCCGGTACCAAAATCGTCAACAATAATCGTAGCGCCCACATTCGCCAGCGAGGTTAAGCGTTTTTTGGTTTCATCCAGGCTGGCAAGCACCGAGGTCTCAGTCAACTCTAGCTTAAGTCGGGTGCGTAACAATTCGCTTTCGGAGTATCGGCGCAGCAGTTTCTCATAAAACAAATCATCGAGTAGTTCAGGACCCGATAAGTTGACCGAAAGCGCCACTGGATTTAACGACTTAGGCCAGTTCTCCAGTAGCTCGATGGATTTATCCAACACTTTATGGCTAAACAGTACATGCCAATTATGACGTTCAATTTGGGGCAAGAACTCATTTGGCTGCATGGTGCGGTTGGCCTGTATAATTCGGCCTTGTTGGTCGCAAAAAAATGAGGGCGTGCCACCGTTATTAAATATTTCCTGGTATTGCATCACCAACTGGCCTAACTTGCGGCGCTGTTCACGGTTAATTTCTGATTGTTTTTCCAATGAAGCGAGCACACGCATCACCGCCACCGGTAAACAGTAAAATACACAAGCCAGCTAACACGATAATCAGGGTAAGTAGCGCAGTTGCCATGCCGATCCGGCTCTTACTGATGACCAACGCCCCCAAAGTAACCCGGTAAATGTAACCGTAAGTAACAGTACATGATGTAGGTTTAGCGTGTAGGCCTGATAAGACGAGTGCAGTAAAATAGCAGAGGTCAGCAACAAGCCACTTAATACCACTAAGCGCACGACGCTCATTTTCCACGTGGCGGTATCAGGTGCGTTTAAGTGGTGCGGCTCGACCAACAGATAAGCCCGCAGGGCTCGATTAATGCGCTTTAACAAGGTAGTAACTTCCTGGTTGAACTCTTTGGACTAGAGCGCTGTAGAATAACTATGCAAAATAATGCAGAATATCTCAGTTGTCGAGGAACGCTGCAGTTTTGGTTGTTTTAAAAGCGCTAAAAGTTCATGTTTTATAAGAATTAAATAATGCTTATATTGTTTGTTATGCAGCAATCTCCATAAGGTTTAGTTATGTATAGAAACCGCCTGTTGTTTGCCCTATCCGTTCTCGTTGCGCTTTGCATCGTGCAGGCCGTGGTTGCGGTTTGGAGTTCTAACGTTGCACGTGAACATATGCAACGAAGCCAGGTAGCGAACCAATTGCTGTCTGAATTCATCACCCTAGGTGCCGATAAGCAACGTCTTAAGGTTTGGTTAGCACAATACTTACTCACTACAGACCAGGCCACGGATGAGCGCGACCGCCTACTGCAACAAATGCAACGTAGCCTTATCGTGCTTGATGAATTACTGGCGAGGGATCAACAGCTAGCTGTCAATCAACAAGATATTACTGACATTCGCGAGCAAGTGCGCATCTTGTCTATTTTAGAAGTGAATGTCGCGACGTTAGCGCAAAGCCTGCAACAGGAACCGGCTGCCAATGGGAATGAGGCCCAAACATGGACCTTATTAATTGAAACCTTTGATAGGTTAGAAGGGCTTGATTTGCGACGGTTGATCGCCCAAGCCATTGAGCGCCAGCGCACACGCTCAGAGCAGGCTGAAACGGCAGCCGTTGATGCCATCGCCCGAGCAAGGCTAATAGTGGCTGGCTTAGCGCTCATCGGTAGCCTGCTTGCCTGCGTGTTTGCCTATATTCTGTTAAAAGGTCTATATGCACCACTTTCCAGGTTACTCGAAGGCACCAGCGCGTTAGTCGCGGGCAACTTTAAGTACCGCGTCGCCGCCATTGATGACAAAGAGTTTCGAGACCTTGCCAGCAGCTTTAACGACATGGCCGCTACCATTGATGCAGCCAATATGAGAGAAGCACGCCACCGCCAGGAAATTGAACTTGAAGTGGCTCAGCGCACGGCTCAACTTCAACATGCAATGGAGAATCTACGCCAAGCTGAAGTTAGGCAGAAGCAATTTTTAGCCGATATCAGTCACGAATTGCGCACCCCGGCAACGTCTATTCAAGGGGAAGCTGAAATTGCACTACGTGGCACTGACAAACAGGCGTCCGAGTATCAGTTTTCCCTGCGCCAAATTGTAGCCGCCAGCAAAGACTTGGCTAAGCGCATCGACGAGTTACTGATGTTGATCCGCGATGACCAAAAGTTAGGGCAAGTAACTTTGACACCCATGCAGGCGCCTGAATTGGTTCAAGTGCTGGTCGACCAAGCGCAAAGCTTCGCTACGGTGAGTCAGCGTAACATTGAGGTCGCATGTGATCTCGCCGATGCTGACGCTTGTGACGTCGCCGTTGAGCTCGATAAATTGCTGCAAGCGTGGCAAATTATTCTCGACAATGCGGTCAAGTACTCACCTCCCAATTCTCTCATTCGCGTTTTAATCGACGTAGCGTCAGAGATGAATACGACCTATGTGAATGTTTCGGTGACTGACCGTGGGATCGGCATTAAATCCGATGATATTGGCCGTGTAACCGAACGCAATTTTCGCGCTCAGAACGCGCGGCAGGCAAGGCCAGATGGGCTTGGTATTGGGCTGGCACTGGCACAAACCATTGTGTCGCAACATCAAGGCCGATTGCGCATTGAGAGTCAAGTTAATCAGGGCACCTGTGTAACACTGCAGTTACCTACCCTGCGCTCAAGCGTTGATGCGTAATCAACAGGAGTTTTCATGACAATTTTAGTGGTAGAGGACGACCCCAGAGTTGCTGATTTTTTACAACGCGGGTTGCGCGCGGAAGGCTACCAAGTCGATGTCTGTAGTGATGGCGCGCAAGCCGTTGCTTGCGTGCAGCAGTTGCAACCTGAAGTAGTCATTTTAGACCGCATGCTGCCAAATCTTGATGGCGTCAGTGTATGTCAAATTATACGCGGCATGCAGCTTGATACGAAAATCATTATGTTATCTGCGCTGAATGAAGTGGATGCGCGCGTTGAAGGTTTGCGGATTGGTGCCGATGATTACATGGGTAAACCATTTTCGTTTGAAGAATTGTTATTACGTATTGAGATACAGCGCAATTCACGACATGCCTCGCCTGGGACGCATGAAATCCGTCAGCATGATATCGTGTTCAACCTTGATAAAATGAGTGTCACCAAAGGTGCGCAAAAAGTAGAGTTCACCGCGAAGGAACTCGCCATCCTTGAAGTACTCATGCGTACGCCTGGCAAAGTGTTCAGTCGTGAACGGATTCTTTCAAAAGTATGGGGGCTTAGCGAAGACCCCTTGACCAATGTAGTCGATGTATATATTGGACGACTACGCAAGAAGCTCGATGCGCAAAATCCCGAGCGTTACATTCAAACTCTGCGGGGCCTTGGGTACTTTTGGGTAGAATAAATGCGTTTGTTCATCCTATGTTCATTTGACTGTTAGTTTATTTTAACCACCTGCTCAGGTGGTAGACAGGCCGCCACCTTACACTGGTAACAGTTAACCAATGTGAGGTGAGTTATGAAATTAGTCACAGCAATTGCTGCAACCTTAGCTTTAAGTTCCAACGCCTTTGCCGCCAACTACAGTAACCAAGGGATTACCCCTGCTATGCTTGAGCAGGCACAGCAAGCTTGGGGAGCGGCACTGATCCAGATCAGTAAGACTTACCAAGAGGAAGGTCACGAAGCTGCAACCTTACTCGCCACTCAAATCATTGAGCAGGCATACGGTTATCAGCTTGGCGATGTGTTATTCAAGCCAACACTAGCATCAGGGGAGCAGACATTTAGAACCACGAGTGAAGGTGCCTTGGCTTACTTTGTCGGTGGTAATGACGATTTTCCATATGACACTGGCTTCGCGCTCAAGGGTTGGAGTGAGTTTGGCTATGAAAATGCCGCCATTTTTATCCATGGCGACGTTGCGATGACTATGGGTCATGTGCATCTAACCAATCAGTATGGTGATGTAACGACCGTAGATAAAACTTGGGGTTTTAAACTCACTGACGATGATCAGTTGCGCATTGTCTTACACCACTCGTCGCTACCTTACAGCGGCTACTAATCATGCAGCGCCAGCCTTAGGCAAGTTAGGCTGGCGCTTTTATTCAGGGTGCCTCTACCCTTGTCGCATGCACAAAACCAAGTGCACCCCGTTGCATGGTCACCTCGACACTTTGCCCAAGGTCAAATGCGTGTTCATGTATTACACGCAGCCTGTACTCGTCATTCTCCACTTCTATGAGCGGATAAGAGTGTGTGCGTAAGCGATATTCAATAATTTGCGCAACCTCAAAACGTTCGGTATATGTCTCGCCCCAAGCGAAAGATTGGTTAATAAAGCTGACCAGCCACATACTTGCTATTACGCTACTGATAAGAATCCACTCGGTTTGGAAAACTTTTTTATACCAAGGCGTACGCGACGGGTTTTCTTCCATAATGTACATCGAGCGTGCGTTACGCTGCCGCGATAACATGTACAAAATGAGCGTAAAAGCGGCGCCTAAAAGTACCCCTAATCCGCTTAGCCATGCCCCGGCAACTACATTGCCATTTAGTAAGCGACCGAAATGGAATACCACCCACGCCAATACACCAAAACCAATAAAACTAATCGGAATACGCATTCAGCAGTCCCTTGCTTGTACTGATGGTTACAAATACTTCACCCAGCTGCGCTGGCACAAACACCAATTCAATAGCGTTCAAAGCCAGATACACCCAAAAGTATGAACCCAAGGGGTTCATGTCAAGGCGAGTTAAAAGCATAAATGCTCGGGCATGATTCCATGCCCGAGCCAATTCACATTAATATTTAGTGAACACTTAACTGAAACGCCCCTGTGCCGCTGCTAAATGGACGCACGATAATCGTGTAGTGACCCGCCGGGAAGTAGTCATTGACTAACGAGTTTGTACCACTGCCACCATCGTCATCGTAAAAACTGGTCGGCCCTTCTATTTCCAGTACCGTATCGAAATTATCTGACTCTGCACTCACTCTCACACGACGCCCATCTGGCACGTGCAAGTTGAAACGAGCTGACGATGATTGCAGCATACCTCGCAGTGACTCGCCAATTTCGACGTTGCCGCCACTGACCAGGTTGTCAGCAGACTCGAGCAAACGCATTTGAATTGTATACAGACCATAGGTATCAGAACCGTCACTAAACGGCGTGGTTGCACTTAACTGATAACTACCTGGCTGTAAAAACACATTCAAGCGAGCATTTAAGCCATCGCCACTGTCATCATCCGTTTGATTGACACTGTTGCCTTCAAGGCGCAGATAGCTGTCAAACTGGTCGCTTTTCATGTCAAATTGATAAATGCCTTGCTCGTCGATTTGCAACGAATAACGCGTTGGCTGGCCCTGTAAATAGCCAGTAATTTCTTCACCAGACATCAGCTGATCTGTATTGCCAACTTCGACCCACTCTGATTGCAAGCGAAATGGCCCGTAGGAAGACGCATCTTGACCACTTACTACGAGTAACAACGACTGATTCGATAACCGCTCATCAATAAATGCAGCTAGCGTACGATCAGTGCCCTGCTGGATAACCTCAAACTGGTCGTTAAGCAAAATCAACTGACCTTGCAGCGCACCGCTTTGGCGTAAGCTTAAAATACCTGTGCGCTGAGGGTTCAAGCGGAAAGCTTGATAGCGTGAACCGTCTTTTAAATTGACGGGGCTTGATTGGGTCAACTCGCCGCGATTCTCAGTGCGAAAATCAAATCGCTCGCTGCTCACAGAGGCAGTCGCTGCCACCGCTGGCCCTGAATAATGCATGGTAGCAGCACCGATAACGCCGCCAACTAAAATACTTACCACTATCGCTAACTTACTGGTTTTCATGTTGTTATCTCCGAGTACGGCCGCTGTTGTGCCTACGCTTATTGTACGCCGAAGTAACAACGTGTGAACAAAAATTTAACCGCCAATTGAGCTAAAAACAGTTTTTATGAATTTTGTGCTTATCCAGATAGTTCAGCATAAAAAAATCCTTTTCTTAGAACAAATATTAATTTACCATGCGATCTCATATAGATGTCTAGACGTCTAAATTAATATTTATAGGGGACAATTTTATATGCACAAAGCTTTATCTCTTTCTTACTTAGCCTACGCAGTAGGAGTCGCTGCAAGTACAGCATCTCCATCTTCTCTGGCCTTGGATGCCAGTGCCGAGGTGGAACGCGTGCAAGTGACTGGGTCTCATATTCGACGCACTCATAACGAGGATGCAACCCCGTTACATGTGCTTTCAGCCGAAGATATTCAACGAAGTGGCAAGGTTACACTGACCGATGTATTACGCGATATGACTGTGAATACCGGGAATAGCTACGATGAGCAATTTACCAGTAGCTTTTCTGCCGGCTCTGCCTCGATTGGCTTGCGCGGTTTAAGTCCGAAAAACACTTTAGTTCTGGTGAATGGACAACGAGTATCTAACTATGGCTTTGCCCTTGGTACTCAAGATACGTTCGTCGACCTGAATGCTTTACCTCTCAGCGCTGTATCACGTATAGAAGTATTAAAGGATGGTGCCTCAGCAGCGTATGGCTCAGACGCCATTGCAGGTGTGGTCAACATTATTCTACGTCGGGACTACGAAGGTTTGCAGCTATCCGCTTCAGCAGGAGGAGCCACCGAGGGGAGCTTACAACAATTTGGTGCAGGCCTTCTCGCTGGTACGGGCTCATTAACACAAGATGGCTACAATTTGACGCTCAGCATCGATGTGCTGGAGCGCGAAGAGCTTACTGCAGATCAACGTCGATTAACCCGAAGTGGCGACTTCCGCGACCAACCAGGTGGTCGCTTAGCAGGATGGATAACTCAAGGCGGTAACTACCTTGACGATGCGCAAAATCCTCGACCATTTGAAAACTGCCCTGAAGGCACCGAGGCTCGCGCGTGGACTGACTTTACACCCGGCCGAGACGGACAAGTATGCGCATTTAATGGCCAGAAATTCAATACCTTGCAACCTGAGGTAAGTCGTCGTCAACTTTCTTTACAAGCGAGTTATCAGGTCACCCCCGAACTTGAGGCTTTTACCCAGTGGCTCTATAGCTACAACGAAGCCAAACAAACATTTGGAGCGCCATTAAGTGTAGGCCCTGGATTACGTGCATATAATCAAGACACTGGAACCTTAGATGATATTACCGTTGCGTTCCCAGTTGGCCACCCCAATAATACAACTGCAGCCCCCTTGCCTTTTGATTACACCTTTTTTAGTGTCGGGCCTCGGTTAAAAGAGAACATACAGATATTCAACCGTATATTGGCAGGCTTTGATTACGCCGGTGAAAACTGGGACCTAAACTTTAATGCTTTACAATCACAAAGCCGCCAGCGCGAATATGTTGATAATTTCATTGACCGCTACGCGTTCGAGTCACTATTGGAGAGTGGCGGCTATGATTTCGTTTCTGGCCAGCATGCATCTGGGGCTATTGAAGCACTGCGTTTGCAAACAAGGCGTCCTGGATTTTATCAAATTCAGTCACTCAACGTTAATGCCAGCCGTACCCTTGCTCACTGGCTGCATGGAGATGTTGGTTTCGCTACGGGGTTAGATTGGCGCAATGAGCGCATGGATGCCGGAACATCACCCGAGGTGTTGTCAGGGACTGAATTACGTCCAGCAATTAATCTTATCCGTGGAGAACGAGACGTTATTGCCGCTTTTGCTGAGCTCGAGCTGCCATTGTTAGATGGACTGACTGTTAATACAGCACTACGCGCTGATCACTACGATGATTTTGGTAGTGCTGTGTCTCCCAAATTGTCCTCCCATTACTTATTGCATAACGATTGGTTATTAAGAGCGTCATGGTCACGCGGTTTTAGAGCACCGTCACTGCCTGAAATTTCTCAGAGCAATACAATTAGCTACGGCTCGGTGATAGATCCCAACGACCCCGTAACACCAGGAGCAAGCCGCGGATATACTCAGCTACGTAGTGGTAATCCAGATTTAAGAGCCGAGCGCTCTACAAACTACAATGTCGGTGCCGTATGGTCTCCTTCACCAAGCCTTAGCGCTAGTATCGATTACTTTGAAATTAAGCAAGATAATGTTATTTCACCTGACAACGCGCAATACATTATTAATAATGAAGCCCAGTTCCCGCAACGCGTTCAACGCGATACTGAGGGGCGCTTGCAAATCATTACCAATCGCTACGCGAACCAAGGAACTCGCACCACGTCCGGTTTTGACATCGACTTGAGTTATCGCTTTGACCTACTCGGCGGCATCATGTCGTTGAACTCTAACTGGTCGCGATTACTTGAGTACGAACAAGCCGTGGTCGCTGGTGAAGCCGCGATTAATGGTGCTGGTAACAACCAGTTTGGGGCACTACCTAAATGGCAAGGGTCCCAAGTAGCGCATTTTCAGCGTGATGTATGGAGCTTCGTGTTAAGTGCTGATTACACTCATGGTTATGAACAGCGTATTGCTAGCACAACAAGTAATCCAGGCTTAAATGCTTCCGTCCGGAGCCATACCACTTTGAATACACAATTAAGTTATGCTGGATTGCGCAATACAGTGATTAGTTTGTCAGTGCAGAATTTAACTGACCGACAACCACCATTTGACCCTTCCGCAGGAAGCTATTATTACGACATCACGCAGTATAATGCGCGTGGCCGATTTATTGACTTAGGAATACAATATCAGTTTTAAATCAAGCGCGAGCCATTGCAGCTATATTGCAATGGCTCAGCCTGTCCGCGTTTGCCATCCACCCCCCAAGGCTTTGAACAATGTAGCTTGAGCGCTCAATAGTTGGCCGCGTGCGGCTAGCTGCGCTTGACTGGCTTGAGCGACGCCACGGCGAGCATCGAGCACTTCTAAAAAACTCACCATGCCAAGTTCAAATGCGTCTTCGAGCATTTGTAGTTGGCGTTCAACGCTTTGTAATTGTTCATTGATAGCTTGATAGCGCTGTTGTTGAAACGTATACAGATTAAGCGCATCGCGCACTTCAATATAGGCCCCGTTCACCGTTGCCTGATACTGTATGACTGCCTGTTGGCGCTGCAAGTCTGCACTTTGTGCTGCAGTCTCTAAGCGCCCAAAATCTATCAACGGGCCGCTTAAATTGCCCGTCAGCCCCCATGCGCGTGATTGTGAGGTAAACAGGTCGCTATGATCCGTAGCAACGCTACCAAAGAAGCCTTGAATACTCACTCTCGGTAAGCGGTCTGCCTCGGCTACGCCTACTTGTGCGGTGGCTGCACGCAGCGCTTCCTCAGCCGCCAGAATATCAGGCCGGCGCTGCATTAAATCAGCAGGCATCAAATTTGGTAGCTGATGTGTAGTATCTAAATCCGCAAGGCGCGCGTGGTCCCAGTCATCTGCGAACTGGTCAAAGACTTGCTGCGGGTTTAGCCCCACCAACAGCGCTAAGGCACTTTCATAAGCGGAGCGCTGCGCACGTAAACCCGGCAGTTCAGCACGTGCGCTGGCTAATTCGGTACGCGCTTGCTGCACTGCAAGTTCCGGCGCTTCACCATACTCAAAACGACTGAGTTGCAACGACAATGCATGCTCGTAATCAGCAACGATTGCCAGTTGATTTTGATATTGCGCCACCACAGTGCGCCATTCAATATAAGTAGTCACCACGTCCGCGATTAATGTCAGGCGCGCGCTTTCATAGTCATAAGCGGATTGGCGCAAGCTTGCCGCCGCACCTTCTCGTTGGCGTGCTACTCGGCCCCACAAGTCAAGTTCATAACTTAAGGTCGCCGACACGTTAAAAGTATTATAGGTGCTCTGAATTAACTCTTGGATCACTTCATTATCGACAGGAAGTGCGGTGCCGGGAAGCCGTTCCCGGCTTGCTTCGGCCTGATAACCAATGGTTGGGAAGCGCTCAGCCGATGCTAACCCCAATTGAGCACGCGCGCTGTCGATACGGATAAATTGGGCCTGTAACTCTAGATTTTGAGTCAGCGCTTGCTGCACTAACTGGTCTAAAACTGGGTCTTGGAATTGCTGCCACCAAAGCGCTCGGTCTTGTTCGCGCTGCTGTGCTTGTTGTTCGAGTTCAAATGCCCAAGATTCAGGTAGTGACTGCTCGGCCGCCTCATAATCGGGCCCCATCACACAGGCACTCAAACCTGTACATGCTAAGGTGCCCACAGCGAAGTAAACCGCTCGTAACCGTCTCAAAATCGTCTCTCCTGCGCAATCTTATGGTTTATCGCCTTACCGTAGCTGGCGAAGTGCTTGAAATTTACTATAGTCAAAATCGTAGCTTTCACATAATTAGTTGTTTTAACGAAGGTTCGTATCAAAAACCGTAACTTCTACGAACTTTGGCTTGATAAGGCGCTCACATGACTATTTTCCGTACTTTTTCATTCCTTTTTATCGCCTTGTTATTGTTCGGCTGCAGTCAACAAGAGGAGCAAGCCCACAACCAACAAGCCAGCGTGGTGAAAACGTTTGAAGTCAGCGCCCCTGACACCTCTATTCGGCGCGAGTTTATTGGCGAGGTCGTTGCCAAATCAACGGTTGAGCTTTCCTTTCAGGTTCCAGGCAGACTACAGGAGTTTGCTGTGCCCCAAGGGGATATCGTGCCTGCAGGGACTTTGATTGCTGCATTAGACGATACCGATTACCGTTTAGCCGTACGTAATGCCAGAGCAGATTTGCGCTTGGCAGAAGCCGATGTTGAGCGTAAACGTATGTTGGTGAGCTTAGGTGCGGTGTCAGGCATCGAGCGCGATGTTGCCGAAGCAAACTATGACCAAGCCCAAGTGCAGTTAGAGCACGCGGAACTTGAACTTGAGCGTACGCGCTTGTACGCCCCCTACGCCGCTATGATCACGCGCCGACTGGTGGACCCCCAGACCATGGTCGCGCCTGAAGTGCCCGTGGTTATTATTCAGGATATGTCAGAATTGCGGGTGCGCACGCAAGTGCCAGAAACCTTTTTCGAGCGGCTGATGCAAGATTTTGCTGCCGACCCGCAACAAGATGCGCGTATGACAGGCCAGTTTGAAGCGTCATTACTGACCAGTCCGCATACCCGCTACCCATTAGAGTATCGCGAACATATCAGCCAAGCCGCACCCACCACACAAACCTATGAAGTCGAGTTCGCCTTCAGCCAGCTTCATGATCAACAAGCCAGCTTGATTGCCCTACCCGGCATGGTCGCCAATGTGCGCATTGAAGTACCTAACCCGACTCAAAATAATCGCATTCGCGTACCCGTCAATGCACTCAAAACCGCGGCTCAAGGTCGCTTTTATGTGTTTGCACTGAATGATGCGGCTGACCGTGTGCGCCAAATTGAAGTCGATGTGGAGACCCTGAGCGCAAGCCATGCATACATTACCAATGGCTTAGAAGGTGGTGAAACCATAGTGGCCGCTGGCGCCTCTCGTTTAAACGATGGCGACGCCGTCAAGCCAATGCAAGAGGCGCTGTAAACGATGAAGTTGGATGTTGCTGGTTACTCAATCGAAAAGCCTCTGTACCCATGGTTACTGTTAGTTTTATGTTTGTTCGGAGGTATCTGGGGTTTTCTTAGCGTGGGTAAGCTTGAAGACCCATCGTTCTCAATTCCAACCGCGATTATCAATACCGAATATCCAGGTGCTAGTGCCCGCGAAGTGGAAGAAGAAGTCACTGAGCGTTTAGAGCGTGCTATTCAGGAGCTGTCGCAAATTGATACGATTCGCTCCGTATCTATGCCGGGTCGCTCTGAAATTGAAGTTGAAATTGATTCATCTTTCCATTCATCCCAGTTTCCGCAAATTTGGGATGAATTACGGCGTAAAGTCAATGATGCTCAACGCGAACTGCCCCAAGGCACCAACCCCTCGGTGGTGAATGACGATTTTGGCGAGGTCTACGGCTTATTCTATGCGGTGACGTCCCCAGGCTATAGCGCGCACGATATTAGCCAGTTGTCGCGGTTCTTGCAGCGTGAGCTGCTCACCGTGGAAAATGTTGCACGCGTGTCCACCGCGGGCGAGCGCGAAGAAGTGATTTATATTGATATACCCCAAGAGCGTTTGAATCGCCTTGGCATCCCGCTAGAGCAGCTTATCAATACCATTCAAACTGAGAACGCCGTAGCTTTTGCCGGCTCGATACGCACTGGTGACCGTCAAGTGCGTATTATCACCAGCCATGACAGTGACAGCATTGACCAAATTAGCGCGATTCGCATTGGCCGTCCGGGCTCGATAGAGCAAATCATGTTGGGGGACATCGCCCAAGTCACGCGTGCGGTCAACGACCAACCGCGCCAATTAGTACGCTTTAATGGCGAAGATGCCTTCACCCTTGCGGTGGCGGGCGTGGAAACAGCCAATATTATAGAAGTCGGCGACGCGGTTGAAGCGCACTTAGATGCCCTTGCTGAACGCTTACCACTGGGTGTCAACATTGAGCCTATTTATCAGCAGCACCGTGTGGTTGACGAAGCTATCAACGAATTCTTCATTAACTTGGTAATGTCTGTCGCCATAGTGATTGGTGTGCTTTGGCTATTTATGGGCTGGCGCATTGCCATGACCGTGGGGCCTACCCTATTGCTGACCGTTTTAGGTACGCTATTCTTTATGGGCGTGTTTAGTATCGAAATGCAGCGTGTGTCACTCGGTGCATTGCTGATCGCGATGGGCATGTTGGTCGATAATGCGATTGTCGTTGCCGAGGGTATGGTGATTAACCTGCGCAAAGGTATGGGTACGCGCAAAGCCGCTAGCCAAGCCGCCGGACGAACTCAATGGCCGTTACTTGGGGCGACAGTTATCGGCATTATGGCGTTTTCCAGCATCGCATTCTCTGATGACGTCACCGGCGAGTTCCTGATTTCATTATTTTTGGTGATTTTAATTTCACTGACACTGAGCTGGATTCTGGCCGTTACTATTACGCCACTGTTCGGCCATTATTTATACCGTAAGCAATATCCTGAACCGGATGAAAACCAGTCAAGTGAGGCGTCTGACGATAACTCCGAGCACGACGAATATGACAAACCTATTTATCGTATCTATCGCAAGGTCTTGGTTAAAGCGCTGCACTTGCGCAAGATATCGGTTGCAGGTTTAGTCGTGCTTACCTTGGTATGCATGTGGGCCTTTACCCTGATTCCGCAGTCTTTTTTCCCGCATTCAAATACACCCATATTTTTTATCAATTATGAGCTTCCTCATGGTAGTGATATTCGCGCGACCGAGCGTGATATGCAGCGTATGGAACAGTTGCTGTTAGCTGATGACAAGGTCGAGCAAGTAGCAACTTTTATTGGCCAAGGCGCGACACGCTTCATGCTCACCTACGCGCCTGAACAGCCCAACCCTGGCTATGCGCAATTAATTGTTCGGGTGCATGAACTGGATGACATTCCAGGCTTAGTCAGTCACTACCGCGAGAAGCTGAACCAGGAGTTTACCCATGCTGATATTCGAATTCAGCGTCTGTCGTTCGGACCTGGCGATGGTGCCGAGCTAGAAGCGCGTTTTTCGGGTAACGATGTCGCTATATTGCGTGAGCTAGCGGCGGAAGCCCAAGCGATATTTGAAGCCGAGCCACTTGCTATGCACGAACGCCATAATTGGGGTGACCCTGCTATCGGCGTGGTGCCCGTATATAACGAGCTACGTGCGCGCCAGCTTGGCATTCAACGTGATGAACTAGCTCAAACGCTGCTTTTCTCATCAACGGGGGTCACCATTGGCACTTACCGTGAGGGCTACGACTTACTGCCGATAGTAGCGCGTCCGCCTGCGCCTGAACGCGACGACATTAGCGTACTGATCGACCGCCAAATATGGAGCCAAAGTCAGCAAGCTTTTGTGCCGCTCGCGCAAGTGGTCAATGGTTTTGAAGTGACCAGCGAGGAAGCGCGCATTCATCGGCGTAATCGCGTACGTACCATCGCTGTGTACGCTGACTCAACACCTGATGTAACCTCTGCAGCCGCCCAAGAAGCGGTACAAAGTGCGGTTGAAGGCTTTGAGTTGCCGCCAGGGTATCGACTTGAATGGGGCGGCGAGTATGAAAACTCAGCGGAAGCGCAGCAAGGCTTAACCGGACAACTGCCCGTCAGTTTGCTAATTATGCTGGCCATTACCATATTTCTATTTGGCCGCCTGAAACAGCCTGCGATTATCTGGGCGGTTGTACCCATGTCAATTTGTGGTGTGGTGTTGGGGCTGCTGCTTACTGGCTTACCGTTTTCGTTCACCGCCATGCTTGGCATGCTCAGCTTATCGGGCATGCTGATGAAAAATGCTATTGTGCTGGTAGACGAAATAGATTTTCAAATCAGCGAAGGGCACGACCCCCAAGTCGCCTTGGTGGATGCCAGTGTCAGTCGTTTGCGCCCAGTGTTACTTGCCGCAGGTACTACAAGTTTGGGCATGTTACCCCTGTTGTGGGACCCGTTTTTTGCCAGTATGGCAGTTACTATCATCGGTGGCTTAAGCTTTGCGTCGTTGCTGACTTTGGTGGCGGTACCCGCACTTTACTCGCTGTTCTTTAAAATTAAGCTCGACCGTTCTGATTCGGAGCAATCGGTAGCTTAATACGAGCCACCAAACCGGGCGCTGCATCGTGTAATTC
Source organism: Aliidiomarina maris (assembly GCF_003987335.1). Classification (GTDB taxonomy): domain Bacteria; phylum Pseudomonadota; class Gammaproteobacteria; order Enterobacterales; family Alteromonadaceae; genus Aliidiomarina; species Aliidiomarina maris. The sequence continues at coordinate 48,068 of NZ_PIPK01000001.1, forward strand.
GAGCGTAGCGCCTAAGTGGACACAAATTTGCTGGGTTATGGATAGCCCCAGCCCTGATCCCTGCCCTTGGCCGCCACGCCAGAATCGGCTTCGGGCCAAGGTTTTTTCGCTGTCACTTAAACCTGGTCCCGTGTCGGCCACACTAAAAGTAACCATCGTCGCGTGTGCCGTATGTGCGACGCTCACTTCCACTTCGACGTTCCCAGTGGAATAGTTAAGCGCATTCTCAATTAAATTTCGCAGCGCAATACTCAGTAGCTCAGGCGCAGTTTTCACTGCAACACGCAGGTCGCCACGAATGTCCAAGCGTGTCAGCGAATCGATGTCCATCACTGCGTCACTGACAATATCCTGGATCAGTATATCTCGGCGTTGACTGACGCCCTGCTCCGCGTCCAATCGCGCTAGCACCATCAGTTGCTCGGTCATTCGCTGCATCCGGCTGATACTCGCTTCTGCGTCTTGCAACACGTCACTGGCTTGTTCAGGGGGTAAACGTTGTGCCAGCTGCACATTAGTTTTTATTGCCGTCAGGGGCGTGCGCAATTCATGCGCGGCGTCACTGGTGAAGCGTTTTTCACGCGCAATTAAGCGCTCAATTCGTTCAAGTAGCTGGTTCAAGCTGCGCTGCAAAGGCTGCAACTCAATCGGCATCTGCAAAGTCACCGGTGATAGATCCTTAGCACTGCGCGCCGCCAGAACTTCACGTAACTGATATAAGGGGCGCAACCCTCGACGAGTTCCCCACCACGTGGCATACAACATAGCGATCAGCGCAATCAGCACTGGGCCACCTACGGCAGTTAACACGCCTTTATACAGCAACTGACGCTCTTGAATGCGATCGGCTGTGGTAATCACAATATCGCCTTGCACATAAGTAAATAAACGCCAATCGACGCCTTGCACTGTGGTTTCGCTGAAACCTGGTGCCGCGTCGACAAATACGGGCTCTAAGTCGATATTGGTTTGAAGCAATAATTGTCCGTCACGGCGACGTACCTGACAGGCTACACCGTCAAGCCATGAATCTGCGTGGGACTGCGACGATAACAAGGTGCCTGTCTGCGCAGGTAATTGCGCGGGGAGCTGCTCTGGCACTTGCTCTATCAAGCCTGCGACCATACGCGCACTTGCGGCTAATCGTTGGTCCAAGGTTCGTTTTAGCTGGCCTTGTAAATCGATAAGCAGCCAAGTGGACATCGCTGACCAGACAATCACAAACGATAATAATAAGGTGAGTAGTAAGCGCGATTGGATAGATTTCATGGAAGTGTTTACACAGGGTCAACTTTGCCGAGGCGATAGCCAAGCCCGCGCACAGTTTCAATAATGTCTTTGCCGAGCTTCTTGCGTAAATGATAGATGTGCACATTCAGCGCATTTGAGTCGGGCTCTTCACCATAACCATACAAGCTGTCGTATAGCTGCTCAGTGCTAATGATGCGCCGCCCTGAGGATAAAAACTTTTCTAACAACGCCAGTTCACGCCGCGGTAAGTCTAATACGTCATCGCCCAAACGCAGTTCGCGCGTGGCTGGGTTAAAGCGCAGCGCACCATGTTCAATGACCTGCACCGCACGGCCATTTGCGCGCCGCAGCAACGCATGAATGCGCGCGACTAACTCGTCTAACTCGAAGGGTTTTAACAGGTAGTCATCGGCGCCTTGGGCAAGCCCATGTACTTTATCTTCAAGGCTGTCGCGCGCGGTAAGTACTAGTATTGGCAGGGTAACACCCTGGCTGCGCCACTGTGCCAGCAGTTGCAACCCATCGCCATCAGGTAAACCTAAATCTAATACCACTAAATCAGATGAGAAATGATGCAAAGCTTGCTTGGCTTGCTCAACCGTAGCGACCCGGTTCACAGTGAAATTGGCAAGACAAAGCCCGCGCTCCACGGCGCGGGCTACTTCTTGGTTATCTTCGACTAATAGAATGTGCATGTGCTCAGTATGTCGTCACAAGATTAAGTCAGAATGATATCCTAACTTAGAAACGCCCTGAGCGCAGCATTACGTCAGTCGTTTGAGCCCTCGGTGCTGTCGATGCTCCAACCGCCGCCCATGGCTTTAAACAGGTTGGCAGCAGCAATAAAGCGCTGAGATTCAGCTTGTGCCAGCGTCAGCTCAGCATTGAGCTGCTCGCGCTGGGCATCCAGCAACTCGAAATACCCGATAGCACCTGCGTCATACTGTAACTGCGCAAACTCAACGGTTTCAACGACCGCGGTGGTTTGGCGGCGCACAGCTTGCGTGCGTTGCTGGGCATAATAATGCATAGTCAATGCATCGCGGCTGTCACGCAGCGCGCCCAATACCGCTTGGCGATATTGAGTTTGCGCCTGATCGCTGGCCGCTTGCGCACTTTCAACACGCAAACGCCCGCGCCCAAAATCAAATAACGGCCCCGCTAAGTTCCCGCCCAATGACCAGGTTTCGGTGCCACTGGCAAACAAATCACCGGTTTCAAGGGCTGTCGTACCGAGCATTGCGTTTAAATTCAACGTCGGGAAACGACTCGCTTGGGCGGCACCAATTTGCGCATTGGCTGCTACCATGTAGGATTCGGCCGCACGCACATCAGGGCGTCGCTGTAGTAACTCCGACGGTAACACCGCAGGTAATTGCTCCGGCAACGCAATGTCACTTAGCTGGGTTGCCCCAAAGTCGAGCTGGCCGAGCATTTCTTGCTCACTATAGCCAACCAGCATAGCGAGCGCACTGCGGGTGGTTGCTAATGCTTCCTGCAAATCAGGCAATGCCGCACGCGCACCTTCGGTCATCGCTCGCGCTTGGCGCAAGCTCAGAGGGTCAATGGCACCCGCTTCATAGCGCACTTCCATCAACTGCAGACTTTGCGCATAGTTGTCAATGCTGCGCTCAGTGACTGCTACCTGCTGCTCAAGTGCGCGCATATTAAAGTAGGTAGTCACCACATCCGCAATGATATTTAATCGCACTGCTTGCGCGCCGTACACAGACTGCTCGAGTAGTGCACCTGCCGCTTCCCGTTCACGACGCACACGGCCCCATAAATCCAGCTCGTAACTTAAGCTACCGGCCACGGAAAATTGATTACGCGGCGTGCCGCCACCAAACTCTGGCGGTAGCAACACGGCGGGTTGTTGGGTTCGCGTCGCCTCCGCTTGCGCCCCTAAGGTCGGCCAAAATTCAGCGTTACTTAAGCCCAGTTGAGCACGTGCTTGCTCAATGCGTTGCAGTTGTAGTTGCAGCTCCAAGCTATCGTCTAACGCGCGTTCAACCAAAGCATTCAAGTTCGGGTCGTTAAATTGACGCCACCATGTGAGCCAATCCTGCTCAGTGCTTTGCGCCTCAATCTGATGTTCTGGGAATTGCTCTGCCAAATCAAGTTCAAGACTTTGGTAGTTAGGCCCCATAGCGCAGCCCGCAAGGGCTACGCTTAAGCTAAGGGCGAGACATGAAGTTCTAAAATTGCGCATGTTATGCCCCCTCAGATTGCGATTCGTTGGCCTGACGCTTGCTCGCTTTACGCTCGCTGCGCCATGTCGATAAGTCTTCAAACACCTTATAACCTAACGGCACGAACAACAGAGCTAACGTGGAAGCTGCTAGCATGCCGCCAACGACCACAGTACCGATTTCCTGACGACTCGCGGCCCCCGCACCACTGGCAATCGCCAACGGCACCGTACCGATAATGAAGGTTGCTGCGGTCATGATAATCGCGCGGAAGCGTTGACGTGCAGCAGCGACTGCTGCATCCATCGCACTCATCCCTTCTTTGCGGTTTTGCGCGGCGAACTCAACAATCAAAATTGCGTTCTTCGCGGCCAAACCAATTAACACCAATAGCCCGACTTGGAAATAGACATCATTCGGGAACCCACGCAGTAAGGCTGCTAACGCCGCGCCCAGCACCCCGAAAGGTACCGCTACAGCGACGGCAAGCGGCAAGGTAATACGCTCGTATTGGGCCACCAAAATTAAGAAAATCATCAACAAGCCAAGTCCGAATGCAGCCGCCCCAGTGCCTGATGCAACTTCGAGCTGATAGGCTTCACCTATCCAACCCAATTGCGCACCAGCTTCACCGTCGAGCTCAGCGACCACTTGTTCAAAGGCTTCTTTGGCTTGTCCTGTGGTGTAACCCGGTGCAGGATCTGCCATCACTTTTGCCGCAGCAAAAATATTGAAGCGATTAACAATGTCAGCACCACGTTGACGCTCTACATTCACTAACGAGCTAATCGGAACCATGGTGCCCTGCTCTGAGCGCACAAACACGTAGCGTAGGTCTTCAGGTTCAGTTCGATACTCCCCCTGGGCCTGCACGTTGACCTGCCATAACCGTCCTTGGTAAACAAAGTCATTGACATATAAAGCGCCCAACGTACTTTGCAAGGTCGAAAACACCGCATCTAAACCAACCCCGGCGGCGTAGGCTTTTTCACGGTCAACCTCAATTTGATAACGCGGTATATCGGTCACTAAGGTTGTACGCGCACCCACTAATTCGGGACGTTCGTTAGCTGCCTGCGCCACGCGCTGGGCTAAGGCCTCGATGTCCTCAGTGCTCATGTCTTCACGGATTTGCAGGTAACCTTCAACGCCGCCAGTCAGTGACAGACCTTGAATTGGCGGTGGTACAAACGCAATCACATTGGCTTCTTGAATACCAAAGCCCATGCCCATCACTTTCTCAGCAATTGCTTGCGCATGTTGTTCCGGTGCGCGGCGATCAGCCCAGTCAGCTAAGTTAATAAAACCAGCCATGGTATTTGAGCGCAAGGTTGAGGCGATAATGTCAAAACCTGCAAACGAGGTGAAATCCATCACTTCTGGCATCTCTAATAGTTGCTCAGAAATACGGTCACGCACGTCTTCAGTACGGCTTAAGTGAGACGACGCAGGCAATTGCGCATACAGCATCGCAACACCTTGGTCTTCTGCCGGTACTAAGCCGCTTGGTAAACGCGTGAGCAAGAATACGGCCAGCGCACAGCTTGCTAAAAACATTGCAATACCAATCAGCCAGTGGTGCAGCAGCCAAGTGACCGTGGCCACAAAGCCATTAGTGAGGCGCTCAAATCCCGCATTGAACCACTGGAATGGCTTGGACACCTCTCGTTTTTGCCCATCCAGGAACAAGGCACACATAGCAGGTGTTAAGGTCACAGCGACAATACCAGACACCACCACGGAGACCGCGATAGTGACCGCAAATTGTCGATATAGCTCGCCGCTTAAACCACCGAGAAATGCGACCGGTGCAAACACCGCGACTAATACCAAAGTAGATGACACCACGGCACCTGCGACTTGCTTCATGGTTTCGACCGATGCATCGCGAGCTTTCATGCCTTTTTCACTGATTAAGCGTGCCACGTTCTCCATTACGATAATGGCATTGTCGACCACGATACCGATAGCCAACACCAAACCGAACAGAGTCAGCATGTTGATCGAGAAACCCAGTAGCTGCATGCCGGCGAAAGTACCAATCAATGAGACCGGAATCGCCGCCACTGGAATGAGCGTGGCGCGAAAACGCTGCAAGAACAAGAAGGTCACTAATACCACCAAGATCACCGCTATCACCAAGGTGTTCACAACCTCGGAAATTGAAATCTCAATGAATTCAGTGGTGTCATACGGGATATAAAAATCAATGCCCTCAGGGAAGCGAGTACGCATGTCCTCTAAGGTGTCGCGCACCGCGTTCGCAGTATCTAAGGCATTCGCGCCAGGCTGCAGGAATACACCCATAGGCACGGCTCGCTGGCCATTGTATACCGCTGAGAAATCGTAGTTCTGCGACCCAAGCTCAACATCTGCGACATCGCGCAGACGCAAAAACCCGCCGGCATCGGTGCTGCGCAATATGATATTGCCAAACTCTTCTGGTTCGCTTAATTGGGTATTGGTGGTCGCACTAAAGGTAAATGCAGTCCCTTCTGGCGCAGGGTTGGCACCGAAACGTCCCGCTGCATATTGCGCGTTCTGAGTGTTAATTGCCGCGGCTAAGTCTTGCGGGTTTAACGCAAATTGCGCCATTTTGGCTGGGTCTGTCCAAATCCGCATCGAGTAATCATCCGGACCAAACAAGGACGCATCACCCACACCTGGCACCCGCGCCAGCTCGTCCAACACGTTTATCAATGCATAGTTACTAATATCTAAGGTGCGCATACTGTCGTCAGGTGAATACAGTACCGGCACCATTAAGATATTGGTTGATCTCGCCTGCACCTGGACACCTAAGTCACGCACAATTTGTGGTAAGCGTGAAATGGCGGCTTGAACACGGTTGTTGACGTTGATTTGTGCTTGGTCTGGGTCTGTACCCATCGCAAATGAAATCGAGATCTGCAGCATACCTGCGTCAGAACTGGTCGATTCCATGAAAATCATGTCATCTACACCATTGATTTCCTGCTCCAAGGGCGCAGCAACCGAATCGGCAACTACCTGAGCACTAGCACCCGGATACGTCGCACTGACCACCACTTGCGGTGGTACCACGTCCGGATACATCTCAATCGGCAGTGCGCGCATAGCGACCACACCCATGAGAATAATAATGACCGAAATAACCGATGAAAATAACGGTCGGTCGATAAAGAATCGAAACATACTGTCCCCCGACTACTACTCTGAGTCGTTATTGGTAATATTAATTTCCGCGCCGTCACGTAGCGCGACATGGCCGTTAACCACCACGCGTTGCTCCGCCTCTAACCCAGCGACTACAACTTGTTCGCCGTCAATCACAGGGCCAAGTTGCACCGGCTGGGCACTCACCGTATTGCCATCGTCACTAACCACAAACACCTGAGCACCTTGCTGCCCTTGGCTTACAGCACTTGGTGGCAACTTAAACACATCTTGATAGTCCGCAACGACCACACGCAACCGCAGGTACTGGCCGGGTACCAGGATATTTTCAGGGTTGTCAAAACTTGCGCGCATGGCCACTGAAGCACTGCTTTCATCCACACGCGGTGCGACGAAATTAATACTGCCAACTTCGGTATATTCACTGCCATCAGGTAAGATAGCCCAAGCCGCACTTGCTAACTCAGGGTTATCTTGACGCACTAAGCGCTGGCGCCATGCATCGCTCTCAGGCATTGAGAAGTGCGCAAAAACTGGGTCGATTTGAGTAATGTGTGTCAGCACGGTGCCGGCTTGAATCAAGTTACCCTCGGTCAGGTTTTCCATCCCGACGGCCCCAGAAATGGGCGCTTCTACACGGGTGTAACGCAGATTACGTTCTGCATCTTGTACCGCGGCTTGAGCGCGTTGTACACGTGCTTGTGCCGCATCGCGCTGGCTGCGCGCAGTTTCAAAATCACGCGTACTTAACGCATTTTGTTCGTACAAGCCTTCTACCCGTCGCCATTCGCTGTCGGCTTGACGTTGCGCTGACTGGGCATCGGTTAAATCCGCTTGCGCGCTGGCTAACTGAATTTCATAAGGTTCAGGATCAATTTGAAACAGCGTCTGCCCCTGCTCTACGTGGCGACCCTCTTCGAAACGTCGCTGTTGCAAAATGCCGGAAACTTGTGCTGCGACCTGAGCTTCTCGCGCACCGTGGATGCGTGCTGCAAACTCGCCATAATAGGTCACATCAACTGCGGATAGCGTACTCACCGTCACGGGAGCTGGTGGCATACCACCTTGTTGTGCTTGCTCAGGTTCACCACTACAGGCGGCTAGACTCATCACCAACACCAAAGGCGCGGGCCATAATTTTTTCGACATAGGTGTTACTCCGTACCTGATACATACATTAATGCCAGTCAATGCAATGCATCGACTGGCAAACTATAGTTGCTAGTTTTTATTTACCAATTAGTCAATAAATTACTGATTAGGTATGAAAAAAGATCCATGTAAGGTGGATCTTATATTCGATTCGCAAGTGATTAACCTTGCACGAGGCTAGGTTAGCAACTCAACCAGCGTCTATGATAAAGGTTGACAGCGCGTAGGGTAAGTTTAGAAAAGCAAAGAATTGTGACTAACGCACGGATGTCGCTGCACAACCAATCAGATACTCGCCATTTGCTAAGGTTTCAACGCGTAAAACTTTAGCTTTGACATCAAGTGGCTGTACGTTCAGCCCTTTGATCACCACCTCAATAGGGTCGCCCTCTTGAAGCGGTTCCGCAACTTGCAGCGAGACGCCTGTCGCGCCTAAGTCTTTGCAGGTAGCGGCCATACGTTGCATCTGATCATCGCGCACATATACCACGGTTGCAGGGGCATTAATTGCCATCCGGTGAAAGTCACGTTGTTCTTTGCTTAATGATGTGCTCATAGCCAAACTCCTGAAGATGATGAATTTAAGTTAATCGCTGTTACCGCATTGGTCAAGTGGCTTTAATGATTCCCCCAAGGCGCTAAATTTGCTAGCGTGAGTCCGCATCGCCGTTCATTTTCTTTCTGTAAGGACTTCTTATGAGTGAAGGTACAATTTTCGATAAAATTATTCAGCGCGAGATACCCGCAAACATCGTGTATGAAGACGAATTTGCATTGGCCTTTGAAGACATTAATCCGCAAGCCCCGACGCATCTACTAATTATCCCCAAGCAGCGCATAGCCACTTGCAATGATATTGAAAAAGATCAACGCGAACTTGTGGGACACTTGTTTTGGGTAGCTGGAGAAATTGCACGCCGAGAAGGCTTTGCTGAAGCCGGATACCGTACGGTCATGAACTGTAACGACAATGGTGGGCAAACGGTTTACCATATTCACGTTCACTTACTTGCCGGCAAAGCGCTGGGTTGGCCACCTTACCAAGAACGTAAAAAACAGGCATAACCCATAACGGCAAGGCTTGATAACAACCAAGCCTTGTCAGCCCACTAAAACACTTCCATCACCCGCGACACGCGCCAGCGATTATTTTGGCGCACTAACACGACATCGCGTAATGTCTCAACCCGTTGGTTATTGCGCTGGCCAGAGAAACTCACTTGTACCCGGGCAGTGTCTGATTGCTCACGATAGAGTTGGATGCCTTGACGATCGGCCTCTATCGTCACTTGGTCGAAATTCATATTGTATAAATAGCGACTCACTGCATTGACGGTGCCATAACGTGACAACAAAGGTCTATATTCTTCGCTCGCCAGCTCAGCAGCAGACTCTAAATTACGCTGGTTATATAAGCGGTCAAAAAACTCAATTGCGACCTCGTCAGCATCTGGGCCGCGCTCAACGCTTGAGTCACAGCCAGCTAACCCCAATAACAGCCAGATAGCGACCCAAAGGGTACTTAATTTATGCATTGGCATTTCCTGCCTTATATTGATATGTGTTGCCTCATAATGACGCTTTTACTGCCCTGCGGCAACCCCCTCTCGACGCGGGTCGGCGCCACCTTGCAAGCCGTCGGGCGTCACAGCGATACCATGTAAGCCACTGTTTAGGCTACGTACTTCAACGTCATGTCCAAGCTCACGCAGCTGCGCTTCCCAATCCGCGGGCGCGAGTTCTTGTTCAATCGTGGTACGCCCATTTAAATTGGTCACATTGGGTAAATTAATCGCACTTTGCATGTCCAGTTGGTAATCAATCAGACCAATTAATGACTTCGCCACATAATTGATAATGCGCGGTCCGCCCGGCGATCCAACCACATACGCCAACTGCCCCTCAGCGTCAAATGCTATCACGGGTGCCATTGAGCTACGCGGTCGTTTACCTGGCTCAACTCGGTTGGCGGCAAACCCGTTCTGGTCGCGCGGGTTTAATGAAAAATCAGTCAATTGGTTGTTCAGTAAAAAGCCGCCGACCATGACCGCCGAGCCAAATCCCATTTCAATGGTACTGGTCATTGACACCGCATTCCCCTGCGCGTCCACAATGCTGATGTGCGTCGTGCTTGGCTGCTCGTAATTCACACCAGCTTGATAATCGTTAAATTCGCCTGCAGTTGCCTGGCCCATGTCATTGGCACCAATGAGCTCAGCGCGCTGATTCAAGTAATCCGCAGACAGCATCTGGTCAACGGGCACATCCACAAAATCTGGGTCGGCTAAATAACGGTCGCGGTCAGCATAGGCCAAGCGTGACGCTTGGGTGAAGTAATGCCAAGGCTGAACCGAATTAACTGCGGACTGTGCTAGGTCAATCGGCTCCAGCAGCGCAAGGATTTGCAGCAAAGTAACCCCACCCGAGCTTGGAGGACCCATACTGCACACGTCATAACTGCGATAGCCCGCACATACCGGCTCACGCCAAGCTACCTGATAATTGGCTAAATCCTCAAGACTTAAACGCCCCGGCGCAATAGCTGACTGCTGTACGGCAGCCACCATGGCTTCGGCAAGTTCGCCTTGGTAAAAGGCTTCAGCACCTTCATTCGCAATGCGGCGTAAAGTTGCGGCTAATTCTGGATTACGCAGTAAGCTTCCCGCTTCTAACGGCTCTCCTTCAGGGAAAAAATAATCTGCGGCAGGTTGAAGTTGACGTAAGCCAGGGTGAATTTCCATCTCGACCAATTGCGCCAGGCGTGGCGATACTTCAAACCCCTGCTCTGCCAACTCAATGGTATCGTTAAACAAATCAGCCCAAGGCAATTGCCCCCAACGCTGATGCGCTACTTGCATGCCTTTGACAATGCCTGGCGTACCCACTGCGCGGCCACCAACAATCGCGTCTATCCAACGCTCGGGTTCGCCATCTGCCTTAATAAATAAATCTTCATCAGCCGCAGCAGGCGCGACTTCACGCGCATCTAAGGTATACAATTGTTGTTCATTGGCGTCCCAATACATGATAAAGGCGCCACCACCAATGCCGGACGATTGCGGCTCAACCAATGTCAGCATATTTTGCACTGCGATTGCCGCGTCAATGGCACTACCGCCCTTTGCCAATACCGCATTACCAACTGCTACCGCCTCTGGGTTGGCCGCTGACACCATAAACTGTTGACTCTGGGCAAGCTGCTGTGAGCCAATCCCTGTCGCTGCTTCTGGGTCATAGGCTTCACGTTCGGGCTGACTTTGACTACAGGCATTCAAACCTAAAGTAGCCACGAGTAACACGGCAAGCTGGGTCAAGCGGTTAATCACAGGGCGATGCTGATTCATTGAGTAGAGCGTCCTCTTTATGGTTGTATTGGGTACCGACACGCGTGATTGAGGGCTAGTAAATCGCGCGTCAGTCGTATTTTATAACGTCAAGGGTTAACATGCGAAAGCGCTAGCATAGCAAAGGAAACGATTAAACTCACATGCGATATACACTTCAGCCGTTGCGACTAACCCGTAGCCAGCGTATCACTGGATATTTCGTCGTGGCGCTAGCCAGCATCATGACGCTACTACAACTAGCCAACCTATGCTGGCCGCAGGCGCAGCTGCTAAGCCAGCTAGAGTTTATCGTCGGCCAACCGTTAAGTCAGCAACCATGGCGTATCATCACGGCACATTTTATTCACCTGGACTGGCAGCACTTGGTGGTTAATGTGGTCGCGTTTGTCGCAGCTTGGTGGATATTTGCAGCTAATTATACAAGCCTGAGAATGGCATGCCTGTTAACGTTCAGTGCATTAGGTGCTGCAGTGTTGAGTCACTTCTTTGCCCCAGCCCACAGTTTTGTCGGCTTTTCCGCGTTAACCCATGGCATGGTTGGCTTTGCAACCATGCAGGTACTGCGTGGCAACAGCGATATTCGTATGTCGATTGGCGCATTGATGTTGCTGGCTATTGTGATTAAGACCGTGGTAGAGCTTAACGCACAGCAAATCAATTGGTTAGGGGTAGAAGCCGCAGCGCATGCGCATCTTGGTGCGATGCTAGCCGGGCTGATATTCGGTGCCCTGACGCCAACGTTGACGCGCAATGTTAACAACAATAAAAAAGCGCCCTAAGGAAAACTTAGAGCGCTAGATACACCGTATCAACTAACCTCGAACCTACAGGTTGTTTTCAAACAACTTATAGATACGACGGTATTGGTCTAACCAACCAGTTGGTTGCACAAAACCATGCGGTTCAACTGGGAAAATAGCAGTTTCAAAGTTTTCTTTTTCCAGCTCAATTAAACGCTGAACTAAGCGTACTGAGTCTTGGAAGAACACATTGTCATCTACCATTGGCGCGCTAATAAGCATCGGCGTGTTTTGATAGCCCTCAGCCAAGTAAATAGGCGAGCTACGACGATATGCGATCATGTCGTCTTGAGGCAGGTTCAAAATGTTTGACGTGTAGCCGGTGTTATAATGCGCCCAGTCGGTCACCGGGCGAAGCGCTGCACCAGCGGCAAACAGGTCAGGTTCTTTAAACAATGCCATGAACGTCAGGAAACCACCGTAAGAGCCACCGTACGTGCCGACACGGTCGGTATTCACATTGGCGTGTTCACCCATCCAGTTAACGACATCAACTAAGTCTTCAACTTCTGGCGTGCCCATTTGACGATACACCGCAGTACGCCAGTCACGACCATAACCTTGCGAGCCACGGAAATCTAAATCAAGTACCACATAGCCCTGTTGCGTCAGCATGTTATGGAACATGAATTCACGGCTGTAGTTTGACCAGCCAGCATGCGCGTTTTGCAGGTAGCCAGCACCGTGAATAAACACGACCGCTGGATAGCCTTCCGCATGGTTAGGGTCAAAGTCATCAGGTAAGTACACGCGCGAATAAATAGGCTCGTCTACGTGACTTGACGGTACGCCAACGATTTCACCCGCTTTCCAGGGAATCGAATTGAATTCATCGCTGACGGTGTGCGTCAAGCGCGTAGCTGACGCTTGATCACCAATGCGCTGTAAATACAGCTCGTGTGGCTGCACGGCATTTGAGTGGGTAATCAACAAATGTTGCTCGTCTGGGCTTAAGCGGAAATGATTGATACCACCCAGCTCAGTTAACTGTTCAATGGAACCATCAGCAAGGGCAACACGGTACACCTCATAAACGCCTGGGTGCGGTTGGTTAGCGTGGTAATACAGGTACTCACCCGCTGCATCCATTTGGATACCGTCCACCACGAAGCGACCTGAGGTCAATTGACGCGTGTTGTTGGTATCCAGGTTTTTGCGATAAATATGCCCGAAACCATCCTCTTCAGAGGTATACCAAATGCTATTTTGGCCCGGTACCCAACCTAAATCGTTATACACACGATTATTGATCCATGCTTCGTCATGTAAACGGTGTTGGCTGACCAAACGTGGGTTAGTTGTTTCTACCGTCGCAATCCAGCGGTCTTTGTTATCCCACGCACGCAGGAACATAGCAACTTTGCTGCCATCGTCATTCCATTGAATATTGCCCTGGGCTGCAGACCAGCTTGGCATCACACTAATTGCGCGAGGCTTGCGCTCTGAACGATAACCCTCGCCACGCTGCTGATAGTTTTCACTACGCACACTGGCAAGCACGTCTTCGTCAAAGCCTGGTAAGCTGCTGTAGTCTAAACGCTGTTTCTCACCAGACTGTAAATCCAGCAAATACAATTCTTGTTCTTGAGGCTCGGCATCAGCCACGCGGCGGCGCACATCTTGGTTTTCAATGCGACCGGTCTCGGTGACATAACGCGGCATAATGTCGCCCTCGCCACGCCAGCTTTGCGGCTTTTGCACTGCCACAACAGCGTGTCGGCCATTTGGTGATACACTTAATTCAGCCAGTTCCATGCCTTTGCCCAAGTAAAACGGGCTAGCGACCAAGGTTGCATTCTCGGCAGCTAACTGCTCGCGGTGCTCAAAACGCTCAGTGCGCTGTTGGCGCTGCAGTTGCGCAAATCCGATTAAATCAATTTCTTCACGCGCAATTAAGTCAGCTGGTTCTTGCAACGCGGTCGGCGCATCGTCAAAACGCAATACAGCCAAAGTCTCTGTCATGCCTGTACGAGGGTGAACAGCGAGCACTTCATGGCCACTTCGAAATACGACACGGCCGTCTAATAAGAAATTCACGTCAGCTTTGCTGCGGGTATCACGTGTCAGTTGGGTCAGCTCGCCACTGCGAACATTGCGAACAAATACGTTATTTTCAAATACGTAGGCATGCATGCTGCGGTCTTGGTTGGTCACCGCATTGCGGTACGCATAGGCGTGAATGTCACTTAAAGCGACACGCTCCCCATTTCCTTCTGCGCTCACATCGCGCACATATAGGTCGCGCATCGGTGAACCACTACGTTTGCGGTCAAAAATAATCTGGCTGCCATCGTACGACCAGAACGCGCGCTCAGGCGAACGTGCAACCCAGTCTTGATCCGCCATAATTTGCTCCAAGCTTAATTGTTGGCTTGCTTGGGCACTTGGTTGTGATTGTGCGTGGGCTTGAGCATCATAGCTTGGCGCTCGCGCTTCGCCTTGGCTCGGTGCAGATTCAGTCGTTGCACAGGCAACTGAGAGCAAAGCAGCAGTCACGGCGACCGCTAATTTTGTTTTGAAATGTGTTGTTTGCATGGACTTTTCTTATCCTTCCCGTTTTTTATAATCGCCCTATTAAAGCAAAAGCGCTCGCAATTGGCGAACGCTTCTGCGTTGAACAGCGGGTAGAACTTGCTAAACGGCATCAGCTTGCCGTTCAGGTGCTGCCTTTTGGAATGCTTCAAGTGCTTGGAGGTTCTCGTACACCTGCATTAGCGTTGGGTACGGTGTAAAATCGACATCAAAACGCTTCGCATTGTACACCTGAGGTACCAAGCAAATATCAGCCAGTGTGACGTTGTCACCGACACAATAACGCCCGCTGTATTGCTTCAAGCGCACTTCGAACGCAGCGAAAGCACGCGCCACCCAATGCGCTATCCAAGCTTGTCGGCCTGCATCACCCGCATCCAGCGTGCCGGTGACGTACTGCAACACACGCAAGTTGGTAATAGGCTGTAAATCGCTTGCCATATCATGGGCTAGCATGCGCACAATCGCCGCTTGCTTAGGATCTTGCGGCACCAACAAAGGTCCCGCCAGGCTGTCCAGGTATTCAATGATCGCAAGCGATTGATTCAGCACCAAGTCGCCATCGACTAATGTAGGCACTAACTGAGCAGGATTCAGCTTGGCGTACGCCGCGCTTTTCTGCTCACCACCGTCTTTGACCAGATGCACCGCCCGATAGTCAAAGTCGATATCTTTGATATGCAGGGCAATGCGCACCCGGTAACTAGCCGATGAACGCCAGTAACCATACAGCTGGATCATTCGGCGACACCGTCATAACGCACGACTTTCTGCTCAATGCTGCCAAAAATGCTTTGGCCTTTCGCATCCAGCATTTCCATATGAATGGTATCGCCATACTGCATGAACTGAGTACTTGGTTTGCCATCGCGAATGGTTTCAATCATGCGCACTTCAGCAATACAACTATAGCCAACACCGCCTTCAGCAATGGCACTGCCATGGTCGGTGCCTTGCTTGTTTGATACTGTGCCAGAACCAATAATTGACCCCGCAGCCAACGGACGGCTGGTAGCTGCATGGGCAATCAGGCGCGCGAAGTTAAAGGTCATATCCACACCCGCGTTCGGCTCACCGAATAGCTCGCCATTGTAGGTAGAGCGCAGTGGCAGGTGCAGCTTACTGTCTTTCCAGCTATCGCCTAATTCGTCTGGGGTTACCGCAACCGGTGAAAACGCAGAGGAAGGCTTAGATTGGAAGAAGCCGAACCCTTTTGCCAATTCGCCTGGAATTAAGCCACGCAATGACACGTCATTTACCAACATGATCAAGCGAATGTATTTATCCGCCTGATGTGGTTTAACGGCCATCGGTACATCGCCAGTGACAATCGCAATCTCACCTTCAAAGTCAATGCCCCACTCGTCTGACGGCATTTCGATGTTATCGCGTGGCCCCAGGAACGAATCAGAGCCGCCTTGGTACATGAGAGGGTCTTCCCAAAAGCTTGCTGGCATCTCGGCATTACGCGCTTTACGCACCAGCTCCACATGGTTGACGTACGCGCTGCCATCAGCCCACTGGTAAGCACGCGGTAAAGGCGATTCACACTGATCTTGATGAAAGGCAAAATCGTCGCTGCATTTACCGCTGTTTAAAGCCACGTAGCATTCGCGCAGCTTGGATTCGACTTGCTTCCAATTGTCCAACGCATATTGCATGGTTGGCGCAATCTCAGGCACTGTCACAGCGCGTTTCAAGTCACGACTGACAACCACTAACTGGCCGTCACGGCTACCATCTCGGTATGTAGCTAATTTCATAATTTATTTTTTCTCCTGCCAGCTGTTCACATACTCAGGGTTTTCAACCCCCGCGGCGGCATCGCCAACGCTAAGCGAATCGCGCGTATCGAGCATGACAGCGACTTCGTCAGTGAATTTCTTTTTATGCTCGCGCCCGGCTTGGAAAGCCTTCGGGTGCGGACCATGCGTAAAGCCTGCTGGGTGAAAGGTTACCATACCGCGGTCAATATTATCGCGGCTGAAATAATCACCAGCGTGATAAAACAACACTTCATCATAGTCGTCATTGTTATGATAGAAAGGAACTTTTAATGCGCCGGGGTCACTTTCAATCGGACGCGGCACAAACGTACACACGACAAACCGATCGGCGACAAAGGTCGTATGCGCCGACGGAGGTAAGTGGTAGCGGTGGCTCATTAACGGGCGAATATCGCGCCAGTTAACGCGAACAGGCGCTAAATCACCGTGCCAACCCACCGCATCCAACGGGTTGTATGGGAAGGTGACTACCGATACTTGGTTATGGCGCTTGACCTCAATCTGCCAAGACGTTTCGCTATATTGTGCTTTGAATGCATCGTTAATTTCTGGCACATCCAGCACCGCAGGGTCGAATATCGCATGATTACCCACCAAGCCTTTATCAGGCAATTGATACGCCCCGTTGGTGGCTTCAATCAGCAAAATTCGCATCGGCTCTTTCGGCACTAAGCGCCAATTGGTTGAACGCGGTATCACTAAGTAGTCGCCGTCGCGCAAGCTCATGTGGCCATAGTCGCAGAACAAGTCAGCGCTGCCATCATGGATAAACAATAAATCATCACCGTCTGCATTGCGTGCCAACTTTTGCATCGGCTCGCTAAGGTCCCACAAGCGGAATTTACAGTGCGCGTTATGCAGCAAGGTTGGAACCGCCCAAGGCGATTGCGGGTTAATATCTTTAAGCTGATTAAAGTCAAACAAACGTGGCCGCAACGGCCCCTGCCAATCGCTCCAGCCAGTCGGCGCATGCTGATGGTGAAAATGCGTCGCCGGGCCAAAGAAACCGCTGCGCCCCGCTTCACGCTCGTAAATCGCTTCCTCAGGGAAGTCTGCGTGCGCTTGGCGCGACGCAGTCCCCTGTTTTTGAGGAAATGAGATCCACTTACGCATCGCTTAATACTCCGCGACGAATCTGATCTTCTTCAATCGATTCGAACAGGGCTTTAAAGTTACCCTCGCCAAAGCCTTCGTTGCCTTTACGCTGAATAATTTCAAAGAACACAGGGCCAATTACGGTTTTAGTGAAGATTTGCAACAAGATGCCATCTTTCATCGGCGCACCGTCAATTAATACGCGCAGGTCGCGTAAATCGTCCAGACTCTCAGTGTGGCCTTCAACGCGCTCGTCGACTTTATCGTAATACGTATCAGGGGTTGGCATAAATTCCATGCCCTTGTCACGCAAGGTACGTACCGTGTGGTAAATGTCGTCAGTGCTTAGCGCGATATGCTGAATACCTTCACCTTTGTATTCACGTAAGTATTCTTCAATTTGCGATTTGTCGTCATGTGATTCATTGATCGGAATGCGAATTTTGCCGCACGGAGATGTCATAGCGCGGCTCAACAGACCCGTTAACTTACCTTCGATATCGAAATAACGAACTTCACGGAAGTTGCCGATACGCTCATAAAAACCAGCCCAAACGTCCATATTGCCACGAAATACGTTGTGGGTTAGATGGTCAACGTAGTCCATACCTGCACTATTTTTGTCCATCTCCGCTTGCCAGTTGTCGTAGAAATGGAAGTCGACATCGTAGATGCTTTTGCCATCTTTATAGCGGTCAACAAAATATAACGCGCTTTCGCCAATGCCATACACCGCTGGGATATTCAGCTCCATGGCGCCGACGTCAGGGCGAAATTCTTTGGCGCCGTTAGCCAATGCATGCTTCATTGCCACATTGGCATCGGCCACGCGAAACGCCATACCACACACGCTTGGGCCATGCTCACGGGCAAACTCTTCGGCTTGTGAAGAAGGCTGCGCGTTAACAATGAAGTTGACGTCGTTTTGTTTATACAGCCACACGTCCTTGCGACGATGTTTAGCCACTTCAGTAAAACCAAATAGCGTAAATAACTCTTTCAGTGCTTGAATGCCCTTAGGATCCGCTGCGGTATATTCAACAAATTCAAAACCGTCAGTACCTAATGGATTAATATTTTGTGTGCTCATCAGTAAACCTCATGTTGTTGGGCGGCGCCTTTGTTGTATGTTGTCGTTAGGTGGCAACCTATGGCGCGAGAAAAAAATATCACACCCTTGTTGTATCGCGACCACGAATGCTTGACCAGCAGCGCACTGGTAATACCACGAGCGTGTATTTTTCTTGGTTTGTAAATATTTTATTACACAAAGCAAAAGCCCTGCATTCGCAGGGCTTCTGGTTGGTACCGTGTATCGTTTTGTTTACATAGGTGATAGCCAGCTGTAAATAAACACGTACATGCGCGGACGTAAGCGGCTAACCATTTAACTTTCGCTGCTTACCAATGCCGTACTCACGCAGTTTATTCGCAATTGCAGTGTGACTCAGCCCCAGCTTGCGCGCTAATTGTCGCGTACTTGGATAGCTTGGGTACATACGCCGTAGTAGGCCTGCCTCGAAGGTTTTCACTGCATCCTCCAGCGTGGTTTGCTCAAGGTCGATGTCAAACCCAGTCGCTAGCGCCGGTAATTCAGGCAGTTGAATGTCCTCCACTTCAAGTACATCCCCTTCCAGCATCGACACCGCACGAAATAACGTGTTCTCAAGCTGGCGCACATTGCCAGGCCAACTATATTGAGTGAGGAAATTGCGTGCACTTTGGCTCAACCGCACTAACGGCCGGCCTAAGCGCTGACAAGATTGCTGTAAAAAGTGTTCGGTCAGCAAGGCAACGTCGCCGCGTCGTTCACGCAGTGGCGGTAACTGCAGGTTAAGCACGTTCAATCGATAATACAGATCCTCACGAAAATCACCGCTCTCCACTCGATCGAGCAGGAACCCCCGCGCCGAGCAAATCACCCGCACATCCACTTTAACCTCGGTTTCTTCGCCAATCCGACGAAAGCTGCCGTCTTGAATGAATCGCAACAATTTGGCTTGCAGTTCGCGTGACATATCGCCCACGGAGTCAAGCAATACAACGCCGCCAGCGGCTTGTTCAAAGATACCTTTTTTCGCTTCGCTACGGCTATTAAACGCACCCGCGCCGTAGCCAAATAACTCGCTCTCCGCCACATTGTCAGGTAACGCACCACAGTTGACTGCTAAAAACGGCTTTTTACTGCGTCGGCTTGCGCGGTGACAGGCGCGGGCAATCAATTCCTTGCCAACCCCTGTTTCACCTTCAATCAAAAGTGGAACCTCTAAACTGGCCATGCGCTCGGCGTCTTTCAGAATTTTTCGCATACTGGCGTGTTGGGTCAATATAGCCGCAAACGCAGCGCTGCCCTGCTCGCTTACACCAGGCACTGCAATGGGTTCTGACTGACAGTGCACGACTGCACCTGCGAAACTTGGCTCGCCTTCGTCATCCGTAAGCCAAATGGGAAACAAATTGGCGTAGTACACCGAGCGGCCGCATTTTACCTGCGCGTTGTCCGGATCTTTTGGCTTACGCTCTAACCAACGGCCAACCGAAAAGCCGCCCAAGCAGTCATCAATATGCTCGCCTTTGAGGGCGTCTTTATCAGTACTCAATAATGCAGCACCCGCACTGTTGATGACGTCAATGTGGCCCTTGGCATCTACTGATATCACTGGGTTAGGTAGTGTACTTAATAGTAAGTTAAATTCGTAATGTTCGCGCTCCGACGGCATATGTGATGTAGTTTTCACATCTTCCACATTCGGAATGCGACGGATTTTAGGCATTAACGCTTGGAAATCAGCAAATTCCATGGCTGGAAAATTTAAAAAAATCTTACCGATTGGGTCCACTTCTATCCCGCGTAAATCTATTTCGTTCTCGCGCAATATGGCCAGGATTTCCTGACACAAGCCGAGTCTATCCTGACACGTAATTTCTAAACGCATAACGCCTCAAAGCTAAGACTAACATGTAAATAAAATTATACAGTGCCAGATAGCAAAAAGCAGCAACAGTCGTTCAGACTGATGCTGCTTGCGATGAATGACATTCGGGTTTGAATTAGGCGTCTAACTGCGCCAGCAAGGCATCGGTCTTCGCTGCCATAATGAAGTCATTTTTGTGCAAACCATTAATAGCGTGGGTCCACCAGGTCACAGTCAACTTACCCCACTCCAGGGTTAGAGTTGGATGATGGAACTCGTCTTCAGCCAATTGCGCAACCAAATTACTGAACGCCCACGCCTTTTTAAAGTTTTTAAATTTGTATTCACGCTCAAGTTGCAACACGCCGTCGCGGCTTGGTGCGGCCCATTCAGGGATTTCACGCATTAGGGTCGCTAACTCTTGATCAGTGACTTGCGGTGCGCCTGCTTGGCACGCTTCACACTTTTGGTTCTTTAGATCGCTCATTTAGATTCCTATGTTTACTTTTATATCTATGCTTTGTACATCTGTGCTGACGTTATGCTGCATCGCTTTTAGGCTTCGGCGGGAACTTTGGCTCAAATAATCCCAGCTCCATGGCTTCATGTACCAAGGCCATAATGTCCTGCTCGCCAATTTTGAATAACTCATCCACACTACTTAAGGTGTAGTAAATCGGCTGCATGATGTCGATACGATATGGCGTACGTAAAGCGTCAAGCACTTGCAACGGCTTACGCTCAGGCTTGTCGCTATGAATTGCGTATTCTGTTTCGCCTGGTGATGACAAAATGCCTCCCCCATAGATGCGCAGTCCTTGCTCCGTACTAAGCAGTCCAAATTCAACCGTAAACCAATACAACCGCGCCAAATACACGCGTTCTTTCGGCGTTGCGGCTAACCCTAACTGACCATATAAGTGAGTGAAATCAGCAAATGCCTGATTGGTTAACAATGGACAATGACCAAAAATTTCATGGAAGATATCTGGCTCTTGCAAGTAGTCAAATTCTTCGCGGGTACGAATGAATGTTGCCACTGGAAATTGCTTGTTGGCTAATAAACGGAAAAACTCATCGAATGGGATCAGCGCAGGTACTTGAGCGACTTGCCAGCCCGTTGTACGGCTCAGTACTTGGTTAATTTCACTCAGCTGTGGTACGCGGTCGTGAGGCAAGTCGAGCAACTCAAGACCTGCGATATATTCATCACACGCACGCCCAGGCAATAGCTTTAATTGGCGCGCAACCAAATCATGCCATACTGCGTTATCTTCTGCGCTCCACGCTATGACGCCTTGTGCATCGGGCTCACGCGACACGTATTGAGATTGTTTCTTAGCCATACTTCACCTTCTCACTCACAGAACGCTAACTTCCACAACACAACGTAAACCAATCGTTACAATTCACATATTGTAGGCGCGGCCTGCACAAATTTATACGCTTAAATTAGCCGAATTCAGTCCCTGTAAGCAACTAAGCCAAACACATCAGCTGTATAGATTAAATTACAGTCGTAAACATTGAATTACAGCGCGTGATCTAATGCCTGCAATAAGTCGGCATTGAGATCATCAATGTGTTCCAGACCAACGGATAGCCGAACGAGGCCTTCACCAATACCAGCTTGGGCGCGAGCTTCTGGCGTTAATGGTGAGTGCGTCATCGATGCGGGGTGCTGAATTAAAGTTTCGGCGTCGCCTAAGCTGACAGCGCGCTTCACCATGTGCAGGGCGTCCAGCATACGTACAGCGCTTGCATAGCCGCCGCGCATGTCAAAGGCGATGACCGCACCTGCGCCTTGCATCTGTGTGCCAATCAAATGATGGCCTGGGTGGTTCTGAAGGCCCGGAAAGTAGACATGTTCAATGGCTGGATGCTGGTTTAACAGCGCCACCACTTGAGTGGCATTCTCACAGTGGCGTTGCATTCGCACAGCAAGGGTTTTCAAACCGCGTAGAATCAGCCATGCATCATGGGGTGACATGGTCGCGCCCATGTCTTTAAGCGTAGTCATTTTAATCAGCTCAATGTCTTCTTGCTGGCCAACCACGATACCAGCGACCACATCGCCATGCCCGTTTAAATATTTGGTCGCACTATGCACCACAAGGTCCGCACCAAAGTCAGCTGGGCGCTGCAATAGTGGCGTCATAAAGGTGTTATCGACCACCAGCCTTGCTTGAAGCTGCTTACATAATGCGCTCACAGGCTGCAAATCAATCAACTTTAAGTGCGGATTGGCTGGGGTTTCAACAAACGCTAACTTGGTTTGTGGCGTGAACGCAGCTGCCAGTGCGTTCAGGTCTGTCATATCGACAAAGGTAACCTGCACACCAAAGCGCTCGAATAGATGGGAAAACAATGCAAAGCTGCAACCATAAATCGCATCCGACGCGACGACATGATCGCCGTGGCGCAAAAAGGCCAACATAGTAGCCGCCACTGCTCCCATCCCAGTTGCACTGGCAGCACCCGCTGGCAGGCCTTCGAGTGCCGCCACGCGCTGCTCTAATTGGTTCACCGTAGGGTTGCCAAGGCGTGAGTAAATATACCCTTGTTCATCACCGGCAAAACGTTGTGCGCCTTGCGCAGCATTATCAAAGCAGAATGTCGAAGTTTGATATAACGGAGCGACGAGCGCATTGTGCGGATCAGCAATAGCATCACCACCGTGAATAGCTATGGTGTCAGCATGCCACTTAGGCGCGTTAGATGGTTTTGAAGTCGGCATGGGAATCTCATTTTGTTATTATTTTGGTTCACCTTGGCGCGACTATGCAGTAAAACGCAGAGGGTGCCTATAGGCACCCTCTGCTCTGACCAGATTCTCTTGTAACTTAAATTTTACAACCTAGGGTATCTAGTTTAAAGGCGGTTGAATTCCTGGCGCACTTTGAATTCTGAGGAGGTCACATAACGCTCCATCGCGCGCAAACTATGCTCCATGTGTTCAAACTGGCCATTAATGTCACGTAATGCATCTTTAGGCGCTTCACCGGCTTCCCAAACCCGGGTTTTAACTTCTACTTTGCGTCCATCGCGGGTGTATTCGTACTTCGTCGACTCTTCCAACACCCGCCCCTCGGACTGGCTAGCCGCTGGTGCTTTGTCCGCTAAAAACCAGGTGACGATGTATACCACTAAACTGAATGCTGTGAAGAAAATCAGCGAGGTTAATGCGATGATACGCACCAGCCAGACTTCCCAACCAAAGTAATTGGCAATCCCAGCGCATATGCCACCTAACTTGCCGCGCTCTTTATCGCGATAGAATTTCTTTGCAGTTTTAACCATGGTTGCGGTCCTCATGTTGACGACGCCAATTTGGATGTTCCGCATCAAGAATAGACTCGAGCGTACGAACCCTGTCCTGCATGCGCTCGGCAGTCTGGGCCAACTGGCGCAGCGTTTCGCGCTCGTTCTCATTCAACCCCGAACTAATCTTATTGCGGCTGCGGTAGTGCAGGATTAACCAAATCGGCGCTACAAATACTAAAAACAATATTAATGGCGCAGACAAAATCGCAAATACACCTTCCATACCATCCATCTCCTCACCCTCTTTGGCCAATGACCTTGTAGTTCACCACCCAGCGCGCTGTTTCCCAACACTGCGCTTGCGGTCACCTAATCTTATTATCAGCGCCTGCTTAGCTATTTTTAGCGTCTGACGCGGCTTTTACTTTGGCTTTAAGTTGCGCCAGCTCGTCCTCAACTTTAGATTCATTTTCTAACGCTTTGAACTCATCAGCCAAGGTTTTCTTACCTAAGTCATATGCATCGACTTGTGCTTCCAAGCCTTCAATTTTCGCTTCGTAGCGGTCAAACTTTAACAGTGCTTCGTCTACCTTACCGCTGTCCAGTTTGCTCTTCACACTCAAGCGTGAGGCAGCTGTGCGTTGGCGCATTAAAATTGACTTTTGACGCGCTTTGGCATCTGCCAGCTTCTCTTGCAACTGACCAATTTCCTCGCTCAAACGATCGACATGCGCATCCACACGTTCAATTTCGCGTTGCACGCTGTCCATGCCTTCTTGCAACTTTTTCTTTTCCAGCAAGGCTGAACGTGCAAGATCTTCACGATCTTTGCTCAGCGCCAATTCGGCTTTTTCCTGCCAATCTTGTGCTTCGCGTTCAAGCTGCCCTAAATAGCGTGCCAACTCTTTTTTCTCTGCTAAGGTTTTAGCCGAATTAGAGCGCACCTCAACCAGTGTGTCTTCCATTTCTTGAATGATAAGACGCACCATTTTCTGCGGATCTTCTGCTTTATCGAGTAAAGCATTCAAATTAGCATTTACGATGTCTGTAAAGCGTGAAAAAATACTCATGACCGTTACCTCAATACAAAGTTAGTTGGTTCGGCTACAACCATTCAGGAATTGAGCCAACTCGGTAATTTTTTGTATCAAATTGATTTTAATGATTTTTTAAATAGCACCTATCCAGTGCGTACCTGCTACATTAATTAAAATAACTAAAAGTTAGTCAAATACACTAACCAGTAAGGTATCTCATGACGCCGCGACGCAACGACAACCTGCTCGGGCAGGCCAACAGTTTTATGGAAGTTCTTGACCATGTGTCACAAGCAGCCCCGCTGGATAAGCCAGTATTAATTATTGGTGAGCGCGGCACGGGTAAAGAGTTAATCGCCGCGCGCTTGCACTATTTATCGAAGCGTTGGGACCAAAGCTACATCAAACTCAACTGCGCCGCACTGAATGAAACCTTGTTGGAAACCGAGCTTTTTGGCCATGAGTCTGGCGCCTTTACCGGCGCAAGCAAGCGCCATGAAGGGCGTTTTGAACGTGCCAATGGCGGTTCATTATTTTTAGACGAACTCGCAACCACCTCGGCCTTGGTACAAGAAAAACTGTTGCGCGTGATTGAATATGGTGAATTTGAACGGGTTGGTGGTAATCGCACTATAAAAACCGACGTGCGTTTAATTGCAGCCACTAACGAAGACTTACCGACGCTTGCTGAACGCAATGAGTTTCGCGCCGATTTACTGGATCGCTTAGCATTTGATGTGATTACCCTGCCGCCCTTACGCGAACGTCGTGAAGACATTTTGGTACTTGCAGAGCATTTTGCGATTCAAATGGCACGTGAACTGGAGTTGGAGCTATTTAGTGGCTTTACCACCAAGGCCAAGCAGACGCTGCAAGCCTACGACTGGCCAGGCAATGTACGGGAACTTAAAAATGTCATAGAACGCAGTGTATACCGGGTCAACAATGCACATTTGCCAGTCAATGATATTGTACTCGACCCATTTGATAGCCCGTATCGACCCACAGCACGACCTGCAAAGACAGGCCATTTGGTGTCTCATTTGGGCCAGCAAATGGAGAGCCAAACGTCACCCCTTGGGTCGCGCTCCAGCGCCGCGAGCGACGCGTCCAACCACTTCGTATTACCCGACTTTAATGACGATTGCGATTTTAAAGACATCACCCAAGCCTTCGAAGTCAAAATGCTGCGCTGTGCGTTAGAAAAATCACAATTTAATCAAAAGAAAACCGCCGAAAAGCTTGGTTTGACCTATCATCAATTACGGGGTTATTTAAAGAAATACCAATTACTTGACGCGCAAGGCGAGGCATAAGTAGTGACTAAACAACGGGCACTCGCCCAAATAAGTTGGCGCGGCATTATTGCCATTGTACTTGGCTGTTGTGTCAGCGCCTGCCAACCTGAGCCGTCCCATAGTCGGCTCCAGCATGGCTTGTTGTACTGCGCAGAAGGCAACCCTGAATCGTTTAACCCACAGTTAGTAACGTCAGGGACGACCTTAGATATGACTGCCAACTTGCTCTACGACAGGCTGATAGAGTATAGCGACGACGCCCAAGATTATGTACCTGCCTTAGCCACCGCGTGGGAGGTGAATGAAGACAGCACAGAGTACGTGTTCACCCTGCGCACCGATGTCGAATTTCATCATACTGACTATTTTACCCCAACGCGTACTTTGAATGCCCATGACGTGGTATTCACGTTTCAGCGCTGGCTGGATCCGAGTCATCCCTTTTACGCGGTGTCACTCACCGGATATCCATTCTTCACCGCGGTTGGGCTCGACTCGCTGATCAAGGATATCCGCGCACTGGATGATAACCAGGTGCTCATTCGTCTGGACCAGCCTGACAGTTCATTTATTGCGAATTTGGCCACGGACTTTGCGGTTATCCTCTCTGCAGAATATGCGCAGCAGTTACTCCAACAAGACCGCCGTTCTGCCCTCGACACCCAACCAATTGGCAGCGGGCCGTTTAAATTTCAAAGCTTTCGCAAAGATGTAAGCTTGAATTACCAGCGCCACCCGCATTACTGGCGTGGCGTTGCAGAGTCCGAACGTCTGGTGTTTCGCTTGATCCCAAGCGACCATAAACGCATGTTAATGCTGCTGACTGGCGACTGTGACATGATCCCCTACCCGCCAGCACGTGATCTCAATGACTTAGAGCAGCGCGACGACATCAATTTATATTCGACAGTGAGTCCAAATACCGCATTTTGGGCCTTTAATACCGAGAAGCCACCTTTTGATGATGTACGAGTTCGTCAGGCATTAGCCCATGCGATCAACCGTGAAGCTATTTTGGAGGCGGTTTATTTTGGCCATGCTGCGCTGGCACAAAGTATTTTGCCAAGTACCTCATGGGCCCACTTTGAAGACCCCGAGGCCTACGCCTACGACCCAGAGGCTGCGCGTGAATTGCTTGCGGATGCGGGACTGCATCAAGGGTTTAGTATGGACATTTGGGCGCTGCCAGTGCAACGCGCTTACAACCCAAATGCACGAAAAATGGCGGAACTGATGCAAGCTGACTTAGCCGCGATCGGCGTACGCGCGAATATTGTGAGCTTTGAGTGGAGCACCTTTCGCCGCCGTTTGGCTGAGGGGACCCATGATTCAGTCTTAATTGGCTGGTCAGGCGACAACCCTGATCCCGATAATTTCTTTCGCCCATTACTAAGTTGTGCCGCGGTGCTATCAGGTAGTAACCGTGCACGCTGGTGTGAGCCTGAATTTGACCGTTTAGTGCTACAAGCTATTCGCACCAGTGCGCAAGAGCAGCGTCAAGGTTACTATCAACAAGCACAACAACTGCTCAACGACCAAGTACCACTGGTCCCCTTGGTGCATTCTATGCGCTACCACGCCACGCAACCGAATATTCAGGGCTTCGAACTACACCCTTATGGCGGTATCCAGCTGCATCAGGTTCACAAGCGTGCCCCTGATATCGACGACGCAGAAGATGCGGAGGTGCTGCAACCATGACCCGCTATCTGTTGCGTCAATTGAGCCTACTTGTAGTCACGCTCTTTTTGCTGACTTTATTGTCATTTAGTCTAGGCTACTGGTTTCCCGGTGACGCCCTTGCCAACCTGACCGGCATTCAAACTCTGGATAGCGCGCTTTACCAGCAAGTGGTCGCAAGCCGTGCCTTTGATAGCCATATTCTGGCTCAGTACTTTACCTACTTGGCGCACTTGTTCCAAGGGGATTGGGGGGTGTCACTGCAAGACGGTACGCCAGTCTGGGAAGAGGTTAAAGTGCGCTTTCCTGCAACCATGGAGCTGGTCGTCCTAGCCAGTCTCTTGGCACTGATATTGGGTATTCCTGCAGGCGTTATTGCGGCGATGAATCTCGGGCGCTGGCCTGACCGCCTGTTAATGGGCTTGAGCTTATCCGGCTATTCGATTCCCGTGTTTTGGTTGGCGCAGCTGATGATATTACTGTTTGCGGTGAATTTGCCTTGGTTCCCTATCGCGGGTCAAATCAACCCACTGTATGACGTCACGCCTGTGACCGGTTCAGTGCTGATTGATATTTTGGTGTCTGAACAGGGTCCGAAGGCCGACATGCTCGCCAACGCGTTGCGCCATTTAATCTTACCTGTGGTTGTACTGGCGGTGATGCCTGCGACGCTATTGGCGCGTTTAACCCGCGCGTCCATGCATGAAGTATTACGGCGCAATTATATTAAATCGGCGCGCGCCAAAGGTCTAAGCGGCTCGCAAGTGCTGCTCAAACATGCGCTTCCCAACACCATGCAAGGGGTCAATCGCGATTTAGGGCTGATGTTTAGCTTTCTTATCACCAACGCGATGATAACCGAGGTCATTTTTTCGTGGCCGGGGCTGGGCA
Source organism: Aliidiomarina maris (assembly GCF_003987335.1). Lineage (GTDB taxonomy): Bacteria > Pseudomonadota > Gammaproteobacteria > Enterobacterales > Alteromonadaceae > Aliidiomarina > Aliidiomarina maris. The sequence goes on from NZ_PIPK01000001.1 coordinate 76,465, forward strand.
GTTGGCTTATCCGTAGTATCTACGAACGTGATTATCCGGTCATGCAAGCGGGCTTACTTACCCTCGCCGCGCTCATTTTACTGGTGAATGTGGTACTCAACATCGTACATGCATGGCGCTACCCGCAAATTCGTCAGGAACTATATGTCAAACGTTAAGTTATTCTACGAAGAGCGCACCCCGTCGCCATTACAGCAAGTGTGGCGGCAGTTTCGGCATAATTGGTGGGCAATGGGTGCCCTTCACGTGTTGGGGTTAGTGGTCATCCTGACATTATTTGCAGGCTGGCTGTCGCCACACTCACCCACTGAACAGTATACCGATGCGCTATCGTTACCCCCGGCTTGGGACGCTGATGGCGAATTGCGCTTTATTCTGGGCACCGATGAACTCGGCCGCGACATGCTCTCTCGCATTCTCCACGGCGCCCAACTAAGTTTTGGCTTGCCGCTTCTGGTTGTGATTGCCGCCGCCCTCGTTGGCATGCCGTTAGGGGCATTAGCGGCGATGAGCCGCGGGGTCAAAAGCTCCACCCTGAAACACTTGCTGGACGTACTACTCAGTATCCCGTCATTACTTTTAGCATTAATTATTATTGCAATCTTGGGCCCGGGTCTAAGTAACGCGCTATTGGCTATTTGGTTGGTGCTCATTCCTCAGTTTTTGCATACGACGCGTAACGCTATTCATGCCCAACGTCATCAAGACTATGTGATTGCCGCGGAGCTCAATGGTGTCAGTCAATGGTACTTACTGTTTGTGGTGATATTCCCCAACACGGTAAAAGTTTTAGTCGTCCAAGTGACAATGGCATTATCCACCGCCATTCTCGATATCGCAGCGTTAGGCTTCCTGGGTCTTGGCGCCCAATCACCAGCGCCTGAATGGGGTTCAATGTTGGCAAAAAGCGTCGAGGTAGCCTATAGCTCGCCTTGGGTGATGGCACTGCCGGGCTTAGCGCTGTGCATTACCTTAATTAGCGTTAACATTGTCGGCGATAGCTTAAAGTCGGCCATAGATGAGAGGATAAAACGCTAATGTTATTGGACGTGCGTAATCTGACTATCACAGGCCAAAGCGAGCATGGCCCCGTTGACGTTGTCGATCGTGTCAGCTTTAGTGTGGCTGAGGGTGAAGTGCATAGCTTAGTCGGCGAATCGGGGTCCGGTAAAAGCTTAATTGCGAGTGCCATTATGGGCTTTCTTGACCCACGCTGGCAGGTTCGCGCCGACCGTCTTTGGTTTGACGGTAAAGACTTATTGAGCATGAGCAAGCAGCAACGACGCAAAATTATTGGCGTCGATATTGCGATGATTTTCCAAGATCCACGCTCTTACCTTGACCCTAACGACACCATTGAAGCCCAACTTGCAGAAGCCATTTTAACCGAAGATTTAGATGCCAAGCACTGGTGGAGTCGACGCAGCGAACGACGCCAGAAAGTGATTCAGTTACTGCACCGGGTGGGCATCAAAGAACACCAACAAGTGATGGAAAGCTTTCCTTTTGAAATTTCAGAAGGCGTTGCACAAAAGGTGATGATTGCAAGTGCGATTGCCCATCGCCCGCGCTTGCTCATCGCCGATGAGCCCACCACGGCGATGGAGCCGGCCACTCGCGCACAAATCTATCGACTATTAGGACGCTTTCACGCCAGTCACAAGATGTCGATTTTACTCATGTCTCAGGATATGGGCACTATCATGCCGGAAAGTCAGCGTTTAACCATGCTGTACAGTGGGCAAATCATGGAATCTGGGCCAACCGAGGCGCTATTAAAAGAGCCGTTTCACCCCTACACCAAAGCCATTACCAGTACCTCGTTGTATCAGCAAAGCCAGTGCCAGCCAAAAACGCACCTACCCACGCTGCCCGGTGCGAGCCCGCCGATGCAACACTTACCCATTGGTTGCCGGTTAGGGCCGCGTTGCCCGAATGCACGCCGTCAATGCGTAGTAACGCCCAGTATTCAAAAGTTTCGCGCCCATGTGTACGCCTGCCACTACCCGCTAAATAGTGCAGGCAAAGAGCAGGGTTTAAAGCGCAGTGATATCGTCCGTGCCGAAGTGGATAGCGACACTGAACAGGAGCATGACAATGACTGAGTTATTGCGAGTCAGTGAGCTCAGCAAAGATTACTTACACAAGGGGCGTTGGTGGACACCAAAGCGGATCCGTGCGCTCAAGCAAGTCTCGTTTAGTTTAAAAAGTGGCGAAACCTTGGCGATCATTGGCGAAACAGGGTCGGGAAAATCGAGCTTGGCGCGTTTAATTGCCGGCGCTGAAAGCCCTACTTCAGGCCAGATATTTTTGCGTGACACTGAACTTAAGCCGCGCGATTACTCATATCGATGTCGTCATATTCGGATGGTGTTTCAAGACAGTGAGGCATCATTGAATCCGCATTTGACCATCGGCCGGCAACTCGAAGAGCCGCTGCTGTTCAATACCTCGTTAAACGCTAGTCAGCGCCGCGAGGCGGTCGCAGAAGCTTTGAAGAAAGTTGGTCTACTGCCAGAACACGCAGTTTTTCACTGCCATATGATGTCGATGGGCCAAAAGCAGCGCGCGTGTATTGCGCGCGCAATTATGCTCAACCCAGATATCATTGTGGCTGACGAAGCCCTCGCCGCTCTCGATTCATCGATACGGGCGCAGATTATTAATTTGCTACTCGATTTACAACGGGACATGAATATGTCGTACATCTTTGTCTCTCATAGCCCCGAAATTATCCGCCATATGGCCGATCGCATTTTAGTGTTACGCGACGGTGAGGTGATTGCCAACGCACCAACCGAAGAAATTTTTGAAAATAATCCAGATAGTTATATCCAAAGTCTGCTGCAACAGACCTATACTCTGGGGTAACTTGATGCATAGTAAAGATTTTGTTAGCGTAATAATGCATTTCGTCGCGCTGACTGTATTCCCAGTGCACTCTTCATTCATATTATTCTGTTAGGAGTCTTTCGTGGAAACAGGTATTCTGATTTCTCTCGCGCTGTACTTCATCGTCATGCTCAGCATTGGCGTTTATGGCTACTTTAAATCCACCAGCGACTTAGGTGATTACATGCTGGGCGGCCGTCGCTTAGGCCCAGGGGTCACGGCATTGTCGGCAGGTGCCTCTGATATGAGTGGCTGGATGTTAATGGGCTTACCGGGGGCCTTTTTTGCAGCTGGTTTTTCTGAAGTTTGGTTAGCCTTAGGCCTACTTATTGGTGCCTATGTCAATTACCGGGTAGTGGCGCCTCGGCTGCGCACGTACACGTACGTAGCCAAGGATTCAATTACCATCCCTGATTACTTTGAAAACCGCTTTCACGATAACACCCGCATTTTGCGCTTAGTGTCCGCGGTGGTGATTATCATCTTTTTTACCCTGTACACCTCATCAGGGTTAGTCGCAGGCGGCACTTTATTCGAGAACGCGTTTGCGATGGATTACCACTTGGGCCTCATCCTTACTGCTGCGGTTGTAGTTGCTTACACCTTACTGGGCGGTTTCTTGGCGGTCAGCATGACCGACTTTGTGCAAGGCTGCATAATGTTCGTGGCGTTGGTGATGGTACCCATAGCAGCCTTCATGGTGCTCGGTGGCACAGGCCCTGTATTGACCGAAGTCGAATCGTTGTCGCCGGCCATGCTCAACCCATTCTATGGTGCCACTTTCCTGGGGCTTATTTCCTTACTGTCGTGGGGCTTGGGGTATTTTGGCCAACCGCATATTATCGTGCGCTTTATGGCGATTAAATCCGTGCGTGACTTTAAAGCCGCGCGCCGTATCGGTATGACGTGGATGACGGTAGCGATTATCGGTGCCATGCTTACCGGCTTGGTGGGTGCCGCCTATATTAGCTTGGAAGGTGCCAATATTGCCGACCAAGGCGCCTATATTGAGGATGGCGCATTAGCCAATAAAGAAACCATTTTCATCGTGCTGTCACAAATTCTGTTTCATCCGTTAGTGGGAGGCTTCCTGTTGGCCGCTATCTTGGCGGCTATTATGAGCACCATTTCTTCACAGCTGCTGGTGACCTCTAGTGCCTTAACCCAAGACTTTTATAAGAGCTTCTTGAATAAAGACGCCAGCGACAAAACCCAAGTGATGATGGGTCGCCTATCAGTATTGGCGGTAGCTGTCGTCGCGGCTGCCCTGTCATGGGTGCCTCGTGACACCATCTTGGGACTCGTGGGTAATGCCTGGGCAGGCTTCGGTGCGGCATTTGGTCCGTTGATTGTGCTTAGCTTGTACTGGAAGCGTATGACCATGTGGGGTGCACTTGCCGGTATGTTGGTCGGTGCTATTACGGTATTAATTTGGATTTACCTACCTTTCGAATTTGCTGGCGACACGCTGTCAGGCCACCTGTACGAAATGGTGCCAGGTGTATTGTTGTCAACCTTAGCCATTGTAGTTGTGAGCCACTTCACTCAGCGCCCAGACCAAAAAGTAGCGGACGAGTTTGAAGAAATGCGCAAAGACTTAAAAGCGCAGCTGGCTTCCAGTAAGGATTAATCCAGCATCAAAAAAGGGGCATTGAATGCCCCTTTTTCTATGCCTATCCTTTTTTCCTTAGATCGCCGCGGCGGAACTTTAATACTTCAATATCTTCCATAATCAAGTCACGCATGCGAATCGTAGTATCGTAACCGACCTGAATGGCTTCCTCACCACGCTCAAACTCTAAGATACCAATATGCCCAAGCTTAGGCTGTAACAGCACGTCAGGTGGGTCACCCGCCATCCTCGCTTTGGTCACCCGCTCTTGCATAATATCGATGGCACCCGCCATGACCCCCATAACACCTGGTGTTTCATGTTCCTTGGTAAATTTCTGCTTTAAATTCTCAAAGTAGCTCTGGCCCTGTGCGAGGAAATTCTTAAACCCTTGCTCACTCGACTTACTGGCTTCTTTTTCTCGTCGCTTGCGCTGCTCAACCTGCTCGGTCATGCCTTGAGGGCTTAAATCTTGTGGCGGAATGTCGGGTGCTTGCACATTAAGCTGTGAGTTTAGGTGCACAGCAATAACAAAATCCGCTTCTAATGCACGGTTTAGTGACACTGGTACGGGGTTGACCAGCGCACCGTCTACCAGCCAACGGTTGTCCAACGGCTTGGGCGATAATAACCCAGGCATTGCGCACGAAGCGCGCGCCACGTCATACACATCGCCTTTTTTTAGCCACACTTCGCGGCCGGTGTAGAGATCAGTGGCGACTGCCGCATAACGGATGTCTAAGTCTTCAACTTTAATTGCGCCAAACTGTTCGCGCGCAAAATTAAATACCTTTTCACCGGATACCACGCCACCGCTGCTAAAAGAGAAGTCTAGTAAGTTAAATACTTCCCAGCGGTCCATGTCGCGCACCCAAGTTTCCATTTCATCTAACCGACCCGCGCAATACGCACCACCGACGAGAGAACCAATGGATGTCCCAGTCACCACGCTTGGGCGGATGCCCATTTCCTGCAGCGCGCGTAATACACCAATATGCGCCCATCCGCGTGCAGCGCCAGAACCGAGTGCAACACCTATTTTTATATCATTCATACTAGCTATGCTCCTCGAAACTAATCTGTTAAACTCCGATCTACTCTAACTGATTGAAATGCTATGTTCTTTTATCTAGCCAGACAACCAATTCTTGACGCAGATCTCAACCTTTATGGGTATGAGCTGTTGTTTCGTGACGGCGAGAAAAACGCATTTCCAAATGTCGATGCAGACATTGCCACCACCAGTTTAATCCAAAATACTGAAATGCAGCATAGCCTTAGCGAAATAACTGGCAAATTGCCGGCATTTATCAATTTTGCTGAAGGTGGCCTACTGAACGGGATGGCCGAGTACCTCAACCCTGACGACGTCGTGATTGAAATACTCGAGAGCGTTAAGCCGACGGCAGAGGTTCGTCATGCAATTAAAATGCTCCACAAACGGGGTTACCGTCTTGCATTAGATGACTACGATTTCGCGCCCGAATGGCTGGAAATATTTCCCTACCTTTGCATGATCAAAGTAGATTTACAGTCATATACCCACCGTAAATTGCAAATCTTAAAGTACCAAATCCGCGACTACGATATTCAGCTTTTAGCTGAGAAAGTTGAAAATCAGGCGCAATTTCATGAAGCAGTCGAAGACGGTTTTAGCTTCTTTCAAGGTTACTTTTTCTCGCGACCTGAGATGATCAAACGCCGGCACTTAAATCCAACCAAGGCCGCTTGCACCGAGCTCTTGGCTGAGTCCGCACGGACTGATTTTGACTTTCAACGCATGGCGATTATTTTGCAGCGCGACGTCGCCCTTTCCTACCGCTTACTGCGCTTCGTGAATGCCGCCGCATTTGGCTTACGAGAAAAAGTCACTTCATTGCAACAAGCCGTTATTTTCTTGGGCGCAGATGAGGTGAACCGGTTTGTCACCATGGCGATTACTGCCACCTTGGCTGATGATAAGCCCAATGAACTAATTCGTATGAGTATTGCGCGAGCGCGGTTCTGTGAGCTTATCAGCCAACGTCATGGCGCCAGAGTGTCTGCTCACCAAGCTTTTATTGTCGGCTTATTTTCAATGCTCGATGCGATGTTTGATGAGCCCTTAGAAAGCGCGTTGAATCGCCTCAACTTGAGTGAGCCCATTGTGCAAGCCCTACTCCATCGCAAAGGCCCATTGGCATTCTATTTAGGCTTGATAGTAAGTTATGAACAAGCCCACTGGCGTAAAATTGAGGCTATTTCGCGCCGCCTCAATATTCCCCATAGCGACATTGCCGAGCTCTATCTGCAGGCCAGTGAGTGGTCTTCTGAGATTGTGCCACCGGACTCGCGTAAGCGTCGTTTATAATCCCTAAGCGATTCGCAGCGGCTAGCTAAATTCATGCAGTTGCTGCGGAAGTTCAAAGATGGTTAGTCGACCTAACCCCTCCGCAGCGCGGTACGCGCCCGTATCTATTAGCCACACATTGCCTTTACAGTGGGCTTTCGCCACAATTTCATGCCCGCACACCACATTATCAATGCCCAGCACTACATTCTGTACCTCACCGCGACCGCGAAGGCGCGACCATAGCGCTTGATAGCGCACCTCTGCATCGTTAGCTAGCGCAGCGGTGAACTCGTCCCAGCTAAGCTGAAAGGGCACATCTGCGTGCACCACACCGACCTGAGGACGACCCTCAGGGGTCAGGATTTCAATGGCAAAGTGCGCCTTTTGTAGCACTGTGTCGAGCATTGACTGCTGCACACTTGGGCGGAGTTGGAAAAACCATTCGCCGCCAAACCGTTGCCAGGTAGCTGCCAACTGACTATCGCCACCATGCATATAGTCCAATAGCACGCTTTCGTGATTACCAATGCAGGCAAAGAACCAAGGTTTGTCTAGATATTCCAGCAATGTTTGAGAATCTTCGCCACGATCAATTAAGTCGCCCACTGATAGTAAGCGGTCTTGCTCGGGGTTGAACCCAAGCTGTTTAAGCGCCCTTTCCAGTAGGTTTAAGCTACCGTGCAAGTCACCGACTACAAAATCACGCCCCGCTTGATTTGCAGCCAGCGTCAGCACATTTTGCTTAAGTTGCCAGCGCGCCACTTAGCTGGCCTCTTGCGCTACCCAGCGCTCAATTTGTTCACGCAAAATAGACAGCGGTAATGAACCATGGCGCAATACTTCACGGTGGAAGTCTCGCACGTCAAAGTTTTCACCTAGAGCATCTTCCGCCTCGGTTCTTAATGCGCGAATTTCGATCTGGCCAATTTTGTACGCTAACGCTTGCCCAGGGAGTGCCATAAAACGTTCCGCTTCAGACACCGCGCGCGCTTCAGCAACTGGTGCGTTGGCGTGCATATAGTCAAGCACCTGTTGGCGTGACCAGCCCTTGGCGTGAATGCCGGTATCGACCACTAAACGAATCGAACGCCAAAGCTCAGCAACTAATGCGCCGAACTGGTCGTAAGGTTCGTATACACCAAGCTCTTCGCCCAAGGATTCTGCATATAAACCCCATCCCTCAATAAACGCAGTTTCACCACCAAAGCGACGAAAGCGAGGTAAATCTGTCATTTCACGCTGCAATGCGATTTGGTAGTGGTGGCCTGGCGCGGCCTCATGCAACGTTAGCGCACCTTTTGCCCATGTTGGGCGGGCGGATAAGTCATAGGTGTTCAAATAGAAAATGCCGGGGCGACTCCCATCCTCAGAAGGTGACTGGTAGCTACCCGAGCTCGCGCTTTGCTCGCGAAAACGCTCTACTTTACGTATTTCATAGTCTGCCTGTGGGAACATATCAGCATGAAATAGCTGCGGCGTGCGAGTGTCGACCATAGCGGCAAACGCTTGGTAGTCGGCTAACATGGCTTCACGACTTGCATATATAAACTGCTCATCGTTTTGAGTGAATTCAAAAAACTCGCTCAGGTCGCCAGCAAAGCCTACCTCATGCATAATCTCTTGGATATTCTCGTGGATTCGCGCAACTTCGCGCAAACCTAATTGATGAATTTCCGCGGCGCTCATGTCTGTTGTGGTGCGCCAACGCACGTTATAAGCGTACCAAGCTTGGCCATCAGGTAATGCGCCAAGGCCATAACTATCGGTGCGCGCATGTGCTAGATAAGTGGTCTCAATAAAGTCATATAAACGCTGGTAGGCCGGCAACAACTCGTCCGTGATCACCCGTTCATACAACTCACTGAGAACTTGTTGTGTGTCCATATCGATAGCGTCGGGCAAATTGACAATGGGTTGGAAAAATAGACTGTCCTGAATATCGTCAACAATGTGGGCCTGAATTTGCGGCAACGCCTTTTCCATCAGCACACGGGGCTGAGTAATGCCTGCTGCGATGCCCTTCTCCATATTCACGATAGCTTGGTCGAGTACCGCTGGAATTTTTTGCATGCGCTTAGCCCACGCGCGGTAGTCGTCTTCATGGTTAAAAGATTGAGCAGATTGACCGGAGCCCAACATCGCATAGCGCCCAGCGATATTATAGAACTGGTCAACTGGAAGTAGATGGGTGGGGAACTGTAAGCCCTCAATCGCTGTTTCACGGTCGCGTTTGAAAATTTGATAACTTAATAAGTCTTGTGCTGATAACTGCTCGACATCAACCAAATCCAGTGCAGTCAGATATTCTTCTTCCAGCATACGCTGACGTGTGCGTTGCTCTTCACTGAACGGGTTTTCTAATCGGTCGTTAAAGCGATGGTCACCCAGAAAGGTAGCACGCAACGGATTCAGCTGTAAGTCAGCGGCGAAATACTCAGCAAACAACTGGTTCAAGTACTCGCCTTGTTGACGCTGTGTCTGTGCACTTTCCTGCTGTTGAGGCTGCGGAGAGCAGGCTGCTAACTGGGCAACCCCTATTACAGCCGCTAGGGCGATGGCTAACTTTGCGTGCGTCATAATTATCTCTTCTTTTATACTCTTTATTATATGCTGCCGTAAGAGCGACTATGTAAGGCATGATGCCACAATTTAGTAGCTTGACCAATAGTCATTAATATAAATGACTCAAGGTCAAGACTCCTAGGGTGCCCATTCGGTTGTTAACATGCCACAAACGCAAAAAGGCCGCAACGCGTGCGGCCTTTTATCTCTATTTTTTGCCAGTGCAATTTATAGGGTTGCGTCAGACTCGGTTTCTACACCAACAGGCTCAGGTTCAACCGTGGCATTCAGCAATAACATGTCACGCAGACGCTTCTCAATGTCATTGGCGATATCAGTATTCTCTGCTAAGAACTTCATCGAGTTCGCTTTACCCTGACCAATTTTATCACCTTGATAGCTGTACCAAGCACCCGCCTTTTCAACCAGCTTGTGTTTGACACCTAGGTCAATCAGTTCGCCCTCTTTAGAAATACCCTTGCCATACATAATTTGGAATTCGGCTTGTTTAAACGGCGGTGCAACTTTGTTTTTCACCACTTTAACACGGGTTTCGTTACCTACCACTTCCTCACCTTCTTTTAGCGAACCGGTGCGACGGATATCTAAACGAACTGAAGCGTAGAACTTCAATGCATTACCACCCGTGGTAGTTTCAGGGTTACCAAACATCACACCAATTTTCATCCGAATTTGGTTGATGAAGATACACATGGTGTTCGACTTTTTCAGGTTTGCGGTCAGCTTACGCAATGCTTGTGACATTAAACGCGCTTGCAAGCCAACGTGGGTGTCACCCATTTCGCCCTCAATTTCAGCTTTCGGGGTCAAGGCTGCAACTGAGTCGACAATCACCACATCAACGGCCGCTGAGCGCACCAACATGTCGCAAATTTCTAAAGCTTGCTCACCTGTATCGGGTTGCGATACCAATAGCTCGTCAACGTTGACACCTAAGTTCGCAGCGTAAACAGGGTCAAGGGCGTGCTCGGCATCAACGAATGCGCAAGTTTTGCCTGCTTTTTGTGCTTCAGCAATCACTTGAAGCGTTAAGGTTGTTTTACCACTTGATTCAGGGCCGTAAATTTCAACCACTCGACCTGTTGGTAACCCACCAATGCCCAAGGCAATATCAAGGCTCAATGAACCCGTTGAAATGGCTTCGATATTTAAGGCTTTGTTATCACCCAGACGCATAATTGCGCCCTTACCAAACTGGCGCTCAATTTGGCCAAGCGCGGCATCTAATGCTTTTTGTCTGCTATCACTCATGTTTTGCTCCAAACAATGATGGGAGGTCATTGGGGTCTAGTATACTGTGGATACATACAGTATCAAGTCTGTTGCGCGATTTCTTACAAAGAAATTATAAGTATTCTACTATAGCGTTGATTTTAAACGATTTATTAAATGCAGCAAGGCGTAATCAGTCGCTTGTAAACGCACGGCCTCACGATCACCGTCAAAGCGTTTGCAGACGCTTACAGTACGTTGCTTGACCACACTGGCAAACCATACTGTACCCACGGGCTTTCCTGCCACGGCCCCACCTGGACCGGCAATGCCTGTGGTCGCGATACTCACACTTGCCTGACCACTACGCAGTGCGCCCCGTGCCATTTGCTCAGCCACTTCTGCGCTGACAGCTCCGAATTGCTCAAGGTTTTGAGGCTCGACGCCTAACAAGTCAATTTTAAGCGCATTGGCATAACTCACCACGCCCCCTTGAAACCATGTGGAGCTTCCAGCTAAATCGGTACACCTTGCTGCAATCATGCCGCCGGTACAAGATTCCGCCGTCGCTAGGGTCAGGTTCTGCGCTAACAACAGTTGCGCTAGCTCGGTCACATCACCACTAAGTGCTTTTGATTCCGCCATACGTTGCTAAAAGCCTCATTCAATGTCACTGAAAGCGAGCTAATGTTTTGCCCGCAACTTAAGGATCATGTACCTTACACGCTAAATTGAATTCACAGGATAACAAGACAGATACTATGGTTGCCAGCTCTCATACTCCGATGATGCAGCAGTATTTAAAGATTAAAGCCGAACATGCCGACACCTTGCTATTTTATCGCATGGGCGACTTTTATGAGCTGTTTTTTGAGGACGCTAAAAAAGCTGCCCAATTACTGGATATCTCGCTGACTAAGCGTGGGCAGTCAGGTGGCCAACCGATCCCAATGGCCGGTGTTCCCTATCATGCCGCAGAAAGCTATTTAGGCCGCTTACTGCGCATGGGAGAGTCGGTTGCGATATGCGAACAAATTGGTGACCCTGCCACAAGTAAAGGCCCTGTTGAGCGTAAAGTTGTTCGCGTGCTGACACCCGGTACCCTAAGTGACGAGGCCTTACTGGACACCCATCGTGAAAACTTACTGGTAGCACTCTCTTGTCAATCACAGATGTCTCAACCATATTACGGGGTCGCCGCCCTGGATGTTTCAAGTGGGCGCTTCAGCGCCTCCGAACATGATACCCTTGACGCTGTATACGCCGAACTTGAGCGTTTGCAGCCAGCTGAATTATTGATTGTCGAGCAAAGCGAATTAGCAAGCTGGTTAGCCCGAGGGCAACTGCGTCAAGTGCCAATTCGCCAGCGCCCAGTTTGGGAGTTTGACGCACAGACATCAAGCCAAGTACTCAGCCGCCAGTTTGGCACTCGTGATCTCGCAGGCTTCGGCTTGCAGCAAGCCAAAGCAGCGACTGCTGCTGCAGGCGCTATTGTGCAGTATGTTAAAGCAACCCAACAAGCCGCACTGCCTCATATTCAAAGCATTCAGTTTGAGCAACCTGACGATGCTATTGTGATGGATGCCGCCACCCGCAAAAACCTTGAGCTTACTCATAATTTATCGGGTAGCCAGCAACATACGCTTGCTGCGGTGCTCGACCAAACGGTTACGGCTATGGGGAGTCGACTACTGAAACGTTGGCTGCATCGACCACTGCGCCAAATCGATGTAATTAACCAGCGCCTTAATGCGGTCGCTTGGTTAATCACCGAGCAACAAGCTGACAGCATTCATGATAGCTTGAAGCTTGTGGGTGATATGCAGCGTATTCTGGCGCGAGTGGCCTTGCAAAGTGCGCGGCCGCGCGACCTTACCCGCTTACGTCAAGCACTGCAGCAAGTGCCAGCGCTTAAAGCTGTCACTGGCGCACCCGATATGCGTCATATTCAACATGCGTTGGGTGATTTCTCCACGCTCGTCGAACATCTGGAACGTGCAGTCATTGATAACCCACCGGTTATTATCCGTGACGGCGGTGTGCTTGCACCTGGCTACGATGCCGAGTTGGATGAATTACGTGCCTTGAGCCAAGGTGCCACGGATCAGTTGGATGCCTTAGCCGAGCGGGAACGCCAGCGCACTGGGATTGCGAATTTACGCGTGGGTTATAATAAGGTACACGGATTTTATATTGAAACCTCGCGCCAAGCCCAAGTCCCTGCGGATTATCAGCGCCGTCAGACATTAAAGAACGCAGAGCGCTATATCATTCCCGAACTGAAAAGTTTCGAGGACAAAGTACTGCGTAGCCAAAGCCAAGCGCTGGCCCTTGAAAAGCAACTTTATCAACAACTGTTAGAGTCTTTGCTACCCCATGTTGGTGCACTCCAACAATGCGCTGATGCCTTGGCGCAGCTCGACGTACTTTGTGCATTTGCGCGCCACAGTGAAACTGCGAACTACTGTCGCCCTGAATTGCATGACGGATTTGGGATGACAATTACGCAAGGTCGCCACCCTGTCGTTGAGCATTACAGTGAACAACCATTTATCGCCAATGACTTGAATATTAATGCCTCACGCAAATTGAGTGTGATTACTGGCCCGAATATGGGCGGTAAATCGACCTTTATGCGCCAGGCCGCACTCATTACATTGATGGCCCATGTCGGCTGTTTCGTGCCAGCTGATGCAGCCCGTATTGGCCGTATTGAGCGTATTTTTACCCGTATCGGCGCGTCTGACGAGCTCGCGTCAGGACGCTCAACGTTTATGGTCGAAATGACGGAAACCGCTAATATACTGAACAATGCAAACGCATATAGCTTGGTGTTAATGGACGAAATTGGACGTGGCACATCAACATACGATGGTTTGTCGTTAGCCTGGGCTTGTGCCCATGCGTTAGCGATGCAAGCTCAGTGCATGACCCTATTTGCCACCCACTATTTTGAGATTACGGCATTAGCGTCGCAACTACCTGCGACCATTAACCTGCATGTCGATGCCACAGAACATAATGACAATGTCGCATTTTTGCACCACGTCAAAGATGGCGCTGCGAACCGTAGTTTCGGCTTACAAGTGGCAAAGTTAGCTGGAGTACCGAACCATGTGATCGACAATGCCAAGCGTAAGCTTGCAGAACTCGAGCGTACAGCACCGCAACAACCTGAGCTATTTGCGACCGCCAATGCCCCAGCGTCATTAACCCCTGAGCAACAAGCCCAGCTTGATGTTGCCAACTCAATTGCGCAACTTAAAGCCGATGAGCTCAGCCCACGCCAAGCTCTAGACTTAATCTACACATGGCAGCAACAGCTTAAGCGTTAGCTGGCTGCGACTAAAAAGCCCCCGCAACCTTTCGCTTGCGGGGGCTTTCTTTATATGATCTGTGCGTACTGCTGAATTCGCCTATAAATCAGATGACTCGAACACCGATTCCAGGCTTAAACCTTGTTGACGCAAGGTTTCGCGTAACTTACGCAATGCTTCAACCTGAATTTGACGCACGCGTTCGCGGGTCAAACCAATTTCGCGACCGACATCTTCCAGCGTCGAAGGCTCATAGCCAAGTAAGCCAAAACGACGAGCTAATACTTCACGTTGCTTGGTATTACGGGTATCCAGCCAAACCAAGATATTACTGCGCATGTCGTCATCTTGAATTTCCTGCTCCGGGCCACTGGCTTTTTCATCCGCAATAATATCCAGTAAGCCTTTGTCAGAGTCACCGCCAATTGGCGTGTCGACCGACGAAATACGTTCATTCAAACGCAGCATCTTGGTCACGTCTTCTACTGGCTTATCCAAGCTCTGAGCAATGTCTTCGGCCGTAGGTTCGTGATCCAACTTATGCGCAAGTTCACGGGCTGCGCGCAGGTACACGTTCAGCTCTTTTACCACATGAATGGGTAAGCGAATGGTACGTGTTTGGTTCATGATAGCGCGTTCAATGGTTTGACGGATCCACCAAGTCGCGTAAGTCGAGAAACGGAAACCACGCTCAGGGTCAAACTTTTCAACCGCGCGGATAAGACCCAGATTACCTTCTTCAATCAGGTCCAGTAAGGCTAGGCCGCGGTTGTTATAGCGACGTGCAATCTTCACCACTAAACGCAAGTTACTTTCAATCATGCGTTTGCGGGCTGCTTCGTCACCTTTCAATGCTTTGCGTGCGAAGTAGACTTCTTCTTCGGCACTAAGAAGGGGGGAGAAACCAATCTCGCTGAGGTACATTTGCGTCGCATCAAGCTTGCGCTGATGCTTACTACCCGAAGAAAGCGCTTCTTCAAGTTCGCTGTCGTCCTGCGCCTGGTCTTGCTCTGCGCTCATGTCCATATCTTCAACTGAGTCATCCGCTTCCGCGCTGTTTACAGTTGCTTCGTTATCGATAAGATCTTTGCTTTCTACACGCATTACCATTCTCCTTATTATGAGACCGGATGACTGCGCTAGCGAGACCTCGGTAAGTACTGCTCAGGGTTAACCGAACTGCCTTGATAGCGTAATTCAAAGCGTAACCGAACATCGTCCGCATCTGAATCACCCATTGTAGCTATTTGTTGACCTGCTTCGACCCACTGCTGCTCGGTGACCATTAATTGGTCGTTGTGAGCATAGGCAGTAATGAAATCATCGTTATGTTTCAAAATGATTAAACGGCCGAATCCTCGTAATGCACTGCCAACATAAACTACCTTACCTGCTGCCGCTGCTGTCACCTGGTCGCCTTTAACTCCTGAGAAAATTATCCCGCTGGCGCCGGGTCTGTCGCTGCGAAACCTTTGGGTGATTCGACCTTGAGAAGGCCAGCGCCACTCAATGGCTCCGCTTTGAGAGTTGGTGCTTCCTGCAACAGCCGTTCTCGGCGGCTGTGTGGGAACGGTATTTTGTGAAACCGTTCTATTTTCACCATACTCTTGTACAGGTTTACTCACAACTGGGCGGCTTAGATCATTTTGATTCGAATCTTTACGTTCCTTAACACTATTTTGTTGGTTATTTATTCGATTTGGCTCATTCCTTACACTCGCCACCTGTTGGGGTGCGGCCTCTGGGGCAAGGCGCAGCATTTGTCCTGGAAAAATTTGGTAAGGTTCCTGAAGATTATTAAGACGTGCGATATCGCGTAAATCCATTTCCGCACGAAATGCAATTGAATACAAGGTATCGCCGCGTTGAACTTGGTAGCTTTGCGCACTTAAAGAGCCACGGGCAAAGTCGTGCACGGTGCGCCCACTGTATACCGCTTCAACGGGCGCAGGTTCAGACCGTTGTGCACAGGCGGCTAGCAGCACGACACTCACACCGCAACATAAAACCAGACGTGCCGGCTTCATTCCGTGTCTCCGGCAATCAACGGAACAAAGCGAACATCTTCAATATCACGATAGCTAAAGTCGTCGCCGTCACGCTGGATCACCAACAAACGGTGACGCCCTTCCCCTAATGGCAACACCATAATGCCTTGTTGGGGTGACAACTGAGTGAGTAAATCCTGCGGAATTTTTGCGGCAGCGGCGGTGACGATAATGCCATCAAAGGGGGCCTTTGACGCCCACCCCTGCCAACCGTCGCCAAGCTTAGTGCGCACGTGGTGTAAATCTAGTTTATTCAGTCGGCGTTTTGCTTGATATTGCAGTGCTGATATACGCTCGACACTGTACACTTCATCAACCAGCTGAGCCAACACCGCGGTTTGGTAACCTGAACCTGTGCCAATCTCCAGAACGCGGCGAGGTTGGTGGGTTAGCAACAAGCTGGTCATTTGCGCCACGATATAAGGCTGGGAAATGGTTTGCCCATTGCCAATCGGTAATGCGGTATTTTCATAGGCTTTATGCGCCAATGATTCTGGCATAAAGTTATGACGCGGCGTGCGCTCAATCACATCAAGCACTCGAGCATTGGTAATGCCCTGCTGCTGCAGTTGCTCGCGTAAACGCCTCGCCATACCGATAAAGTTAGCCAGCATTACAAATCTTGCTCCAACCAGTCTTGTACCTGACCCTGCTGCTTCACCGCAGCGGTCATATCGACGCTCAATGGCGTGATTGACACATAACCATCACGAATCGCGGCAAAATCTGTATCAGGACCATCGTCCTGATGTGCGCCGACGGGGCCATACCAAAACAGCTCACGCCCGCGTGGATCGGTCGCCCGTACCATGCCTTCAGCGCGATGACGACGACCAAGGCGGGTAATGCGCGTGCCTTTGAGCCCCGCATAACTACAATATGGCACGTTCACATTGAGTACAAAGTCAGGGCTTAGTGGTTTTTGTTGCAATCTCAGGATCAGTTCAGCGACCACCTTGGCAGCGGTTTCATAGTACTCGTGACCCGCCGCGCCCATCGACACCGCAATCGCTGGCAAGCCCATAAAGCGCCCTTCCGTCGCCGCTGCCACTGTGCCTGAATACAGCACGTCGTCGCCCATGTTTGGCGCATCGTTAATGCCCGAAACCACTAAATCTGGTAACTCAGCAATCGGTGAATTGGTACCTAAATGCACGCAATCTGTTGGTGTGCCATTGACACTAAAAAAGCCGTTCTCCAACTGCTCAACCCGTAAGGGCTCATGCAGCGTCAACGAATTACTGGCACCGCTACAATTGCGTTCTGGCGCTATCACGCGTACCTCAGCGATCTCGGCAAGGGCTTTATATAGCACTGCGATACCTGGGGCTCTGACGCCATCGTCATTACTCAGTAAAATTTTCATGCTTGCTCCATGCGCTTTACGTCGATTCAGTCTGCACTTGCACAATTTCACGCAGTACGCTTGTGGCAAACGCACCTGATGGCAATTCAAATGATAACGTTAAATCATCTCCCTGCCATGCCCAAGTTAGCCCTTCCACCGCTAATTGCAAGGCGCGTCGTTCTTGTTTTAGACCTGCCTTTTCAAGCCCTTCACACAACGTACTAAGGTTGGCAATCGCCGCCTGTTCGAACTCTGCCGCGTGTTGTTGCGCTAGCATGCGGCCGCGTCCCCAAAGTGGCGCCGATAGCTGCAAGTCGCCACTAGCTAAGCGCGCCTCAATGGCCTCACGACTATCCGCGTCATCCGCGTCAGGCTGCCAGCAGAAAAATGATTGTGTTCCACGCAGCATACATACATCACCGTCCAGCAAACGGGTAGCCAAGCCTTGGTTCAAACGCGCACTAACCACCTGATTGAATACGTATGAGCGTGCTGCCGACAATAAGATACTACGTAAATTGCGGTCTTTTACGCGCTTACCCGCAAACATCGCGCTCGCTCTATCGAGATTGCCGGCGCGATGGCCAAAACGCTGTTCACCAAAATAATTCGGAACGCCATGTTGCTGAACCTGAGTGAGCCGTGCTTCGACGTCGTCTTTGTCACTAACCACTCGCAGGCAAATCGTAAATTGGTTGGCAGCATGGGTGCCACGCTTTAATTTTCGTACACTGCGCACATGACGCAATATGCTCGCTTCGGGGTGGCTAAATTGCTGCCAATCCACCTCTTGGGTGGCCGGAAGTTCAACTGAAAACCATTGTTGGGTCACCGCATGACGGTCCTTTAACCCGCTAAAGCTAATTAGCTTCGGATGCACACCGGCAAAATTTGCCAGCTCACGCGCAACAAACTCCGTATTGGCGCCACGTTTTTCCACCCATAACCAATGATGCTGGCCTTTAGGTTCAAGCGTCGGCTCAAAGCCCAATACTTCAACCACGCCAAAATCTTCTGGTTGTTGCTTAAATTGCGCCGTTGCTTGAGGCGCTTGCTGTTGATACGCCCAATCCAGTGTCCAGCTAGTGGCGGTGCTGTCTACTTCACTCATTTACTGGCCCCTTGCACAGATTGACGGCTAAGTAACACTGTGGCCTGACATGCAATACCCTCTTCGCGCCCAGTAAAACCAAGCTTTTCAGTGGTGGTTGCCTTAACGCTAATATCACCCCTATCGACACTCAGTAAGCCGGCGATGCACTCGCGAATTGCAACATTATGCGGCTTCAATTTTGGCGCTTCCGCCATGACGGTGATATCCGCATTGACTAAGCGGTAGCCTTGCTGTTGCACACGCTGATACACAATCCGCAGCAATTCTTTGCTATCAGCACCCTGGTACTTCTCATCGGTGTCTGGGAATAGGTGTCCAATGTCGCCAAGGGCTAGAGCCCCCAACAATGCATCACATAACGCATGCAATAATACGTCGCCGTCTGAATGTGCAATTAAGCCATGCGCATGCTCTATCGCTATACCACCAAGATACACCGGGCCTTCGCCACCGAACTTATGTACATCAAAACCTTGTCCAATTCGAAACATCGTAGAATCCTGTGTTAGGTGAACACCACCGCTTTGCCTTGCAGCGCGCTCAAGAATAGCCGCAGCAACGGCTAAATCATCTGGGTGGGTAATTTTTATGTTACTGGCGGAACCTGAGACTACATACGGGTGACCACCGACCGCTTGCATCGCCGATGCTTCGTCAGTGATGGTTTGATTCGGCGTGGCACCTAATGCATCCAGTAAAGCACCGGCTGAGAACACTTGCGGGGTCTGGGCATGCCACAGCTGATCACGCTCAACGGTAGCAACAATTGCACCTTCGGTATTCGCGCGTTTCATCGTGTCCCGCACCGGACACGCCAAAATAGCCCCTTGCTGAGGACGTAGCAGGAAGGCATCCAGCAACTTGGACAAGTCGTCTGCGGCCAAACAAGGCCGCGCCGCATCATGTACCACCGCCACGAGCTGTTGCTCTGGCTGTGCCAAATGTTGGCATGCGAACGTCAGTGCCGCCGCCACCGATTCAGCGCGCGTGGCGCCACCTTGGACGCTGTGGATACGGGCTTGGACATTAAGTTCCAGGGACGAAAATTGGCTGTCTTCAGGATGTAACGCAACCACCACATGTTGAATGCGCGGATCCGCTAAAACAGCATGAATGCTATGCTCTATCACTAACTTGTCATGCAATGCTAAATACTGCTTAGCTACTTGAGTTTGCATGCGACTGCCAATTCCAGCGGCAGGCACAATAGCAACAAATTTCATTCCTTGTTGCGAGAATTCCGACATAATCACGTCACTGTTTTAATACGAAAAGATTAGGGGGCTTCGGGCTGCAATCGCACTAAGCGGAAAAATGTTTCATTCGGTTTGACCAAGCCCAGTTCATTGCGAGCTCGCTCTTCCACAGCCTCTTGGGCGTTACGCAAGTCCGTTATATCCGCCTGAAGTAGTTGATTACGCTGAGTCAGTTGTTTGTTTGTCGCTTGTTGGCGCTCGATATCCTGCTGCAAGCTACGCAGCTCCGACACGCCATTATCGCCACTCCATAGACGGAACTGTAGCGCGATTAATAAGCTTAAAACACATAGAGTTAGAAAGCGCATAAGCGACCTACCTTGATTGCAGTGGCAACACTTGGGTAAAACGTGGCCAATCGAGTGTCACTGCTAATAAAACTTCCCGTAAGCTTAAAGTACGCGGGGCTTTTCGTCCAGCAGCACTCCATTGATGGCCGCAACAGGCCGAGGTCATATGCTTAGGGGTAGGTTTTAATACACTCGCAGTTTGCAACTCCAGGGGCTCACCACTAAACGCGAACCAACCCAGACGATTTAAATGCAATGCAGGGCGATTGAACTGCACGCCGTCAATATCCAGACTATCAATACTGTCGAGCTCGACACGGATCAGCTTGTCTTGCTCAATCTGCACGGGTAAAACTAAGCCTAACTGAGCGTGGCGTCGCAGCCATGTTGCAGTTGCCTGAGCCCGCTTATCGGTTACGCAAACTGAATCAACGCCTGCTGGCGGCTTGGCGCTTTGTGTCGCTTGCCAACTGGCATTCTGGATATCGAGGTGAAGGGGTGATTGTGAGGGGCGGGTTAAACCTTTGGCGGCATGGCGCACATAGAATGTCAGACTACCCAGACGACGTTTAAGACGCTTGGCGTCGTCTGGGCCTGACCAGCATAATTGATGCAGCTCGCGTTCATACAACGCCAAACAAAGCTCAGCGAACTGCCCCGCTTGATTGTCATCTAAGAAATCGCTCTGCTGCATCAAATTCAACTCATACTATGCTTTGGCCTTTACTTCACTACGACCGTGATAAGGCGCTTGTTGGTTGCCTAACTCGCCTTCGATGCGCAGCAATTGATTGTACTTAGCAACCCGGTCTGAGCGGCACAAGCTACCGGTTTTGATTTGCCCAGCACAGGTACCCACCGCTAAATCTGCGATAGTCGCGTCTTCAGTTTCACCTGAACGGTGTGAAATCACCGCAGTAAAGCCCGCGTCCTGAGCCATGCGAATCGCATTCAAGGTTTCAGTCAAGCTACCAATTTGGTTGAACTTGATCAAAATTGAATTACCAATACCTTGGTCAATGCCGCGCTGCAAAATCTTCGTGTTCGTGACGAATAAGTCGTCACCGACTAATTGCACTTTGTCACCCAGTTTGTCAGTCAATACTTTCCAGCCGTCCCAATCACTTTCATCCAGACCATCTTCAATCGAGATAATAGGATAGCGCTCACACAAACCAGCTAAGTAATCTGCAAAGCCTGCAGCATCAAATGTTTTGCCTTCGCCTTTGAGGTCATACACACCGTCGTGGAAGAATTCTGAAGCCGCACAATCAAGGGCTAAAGTGACATCATCACCCATGCGGTAACCGGCATTATTGACAGCTTCCACTATTACTTGTAAGGCTTCTTCATTCGACGCTAAATTCGGTGCAAAGCCACCTTCGTCGCCCACGGCGGTGCTCAAGCCACGAGCACGTAATACCGCTTTTAGTGCATGAAAAATTTCAGCGCCCATACGCAGGCCTTCGCTGAAGTTTTTCGCGCCCACAGGCTGAACCATAAATTCTTGAATGTCGACATTGTTATCAGCATGCTCGCCGCCATTCAAAATATTCATCATCGGCAACGGCATACTGTATTTACCGCTTTGGCCATATAAATTCGCAATATGGGCATACAGTGGAATGCCTTGGCTGCTTGCTTCTGCTTTAGCTGCAGCTAGTGACACGGCCAAGATGGCATTCGCACCCAGCTTTTCTTTATTCTCAGTACCATCAAGCTTCAACATGACTTCATCTAGGGCTTGCTGATTGCTGGCGTCAACGCCTTGCAATGCGGTCGCAATCGCGCCATTGATATGCCCGACGGCATTTAATACGCCTTTACCTAAGTAACGGCCAGCGTCTTGATCGCGCAATTCTAATGCTTCACGGCTACCAGTTGAGGCGCCACTTGGTGCACAAGCGCGGCCCATGGCACCGCATTCTAAGTGTACATCGGCCTCAACTGTTGGATTACCGCGTGAATCCATCACTTCACGACCAATCACTTTTACAATTTTGCTCATGTCTTTGTCCTATCTTCTTTATTTATTACGTTGTTGTTTCTGATATTCGCCTGCCGCAGCAACAAAACCAGTAAACAGAGGATGACCATCACGTGGCGTCGAAGTGAATTCAGGGTGAAACTGAACCGCGATAAACCATGGGTGATTCGGAATTTCAATCGCTTCAACTAAACGTTTGTCATGAGATAAGCCAGATACCACAAGGCCTGACGCCTCTAGCTGCTCACGGTAATTGTTGTTGACTTCATAACGGTGGCGATGGCGCTCTTCAATCAATTCGCTGCCATACGCCGCAGCGATTTTACTGCCTGGCTGCAGGTGGCAAGCTTGTGTACCCAAACGCATGGTGCCGCCTAGGTCTGACCCAGCGTCACGCATTTCCGTTTGACCACTTTCAGACATCCACTCGGTAATTAAGCCAACCACAGGGTGCGGGCTGTCAGCGTCAAACTCAGTGCTGTTGGCATCTTCTAAGCCAGCCACATCGCGGGCATACTCAATTAACGCAATTTGCATGCCCAGGCAAATACCAAGGTATGGAATATTATGTTCACGCGCGTAACGGGCGGCCATAATTTTGCCTTCAATACCACGGCCGCCGAAGCCACCAGGGACTAAAATCGCGTCTACGCCGTCAAGTTTGCTCAGCCCTTTCGTCTCGATATCCTGAGAATCAATATAGCGAATGTGCACAGTTAAGCGGTTGTGCAAGCCTGCATGGCTTAAGGCTTCGTTGACCGACTTATACGCATCGGGCAACTCTACATATTTACCTACAAACCCAATGGTGACCTCACCGCTTGGGTTAGATTCTAAATACAGTACCCGCTCCCACTCCGCCAAGTCAGCTTCTTTGCACGCTAAGTCAAAGCGTTCAACCACCAGCTCATCAAGCCCTTGGGCTTTCAACATCGCCGGAATTTTATAGATGCTATCCACGTCTTTAAGCGAGATAACCGCGCGCTCTTGGACATTGGTAAACAATGCAATTTTGGCACGCTCGTTGGCTGGAATAGTGCGGTCAGAACGACAGATCAATACGTCTGGTTGAATACCAATACTACGCAGCTCTTTAACTGAATGCTGCGTCGGCTTGGTTTTCACCTCGCCAGCAGCACCTAAGAAAGGCACTAACGTTAAGTGAATAAATAAGGCGCGTTCGCGACCTATTTCAGTACCTAGCTGGCGAATCGCTTCTAAGAACGGTTGAGATTCAATGTCCCCGACGGTGCCACCGATTTCCACCAAGGCCACATCGTAACCTTCAGCACCTTCGATAACACGGCGTTTGATGTCGTTGGTAATATGCGGAATGACTTGAATCGTCGCGCCAAGAAAGTCACCCCGACGTTCGCGTCGCAGCACATCTTCGTAGACTCGGCCGGTGGTAAAGTTATTCTTGCGCGTCATCCGAGTGCGAATAAAGCGCTCGTAATGACCCAAATCAAGATCGGTTTCCGCACCATCAACGGTAACAAACACTTCACCATGCTGAATCGGGCTCATGGTGCCGGGGTCGACGTTAATGTACGGGTCGAGTTTAAGAATAGTGACTTTGAGGCCGCGGGCCTCCAGAATTGCTGCTAATGAAGCCGCCGCAATACCTTTTCCCAGCGAAGATACAACCCCGCCGGTGACGAAAATATATTTTGTTGCCATGCAAAACCTGTAGCGTCAGGGAATTTTAGGAAAAGTACTTCAGACGGGAAAATAGTATACCCGTTATACCGCTTGGCAACAATCACGATCGCTTCGCTAATTGCCATAATGTTTCAAGTTCTGCCAAGGTGTAGTCGTCAATACGCTCACCCAGGCCTTGAATATGCTGCTCAATAAAGCGAAAACGGCGACTGAATTTATGATTCGCCTGGCGTAATGCATTTTCGGGATTGACCTTCAGGTGCCGCGCTAGATTAACTACTGCGAACAGTAAATCGCCAATTTCCTCTGCGACTCGATCGGTATTCGGCTGCGCGTGCTGCAACTCTTGCTCAACCTCAAGCAGTTCCTCTCGCACCTTGGCGCACACATCATTTATGTTGTCCCAATCAAAACCTACACTGGCGCAGCGCTTTTGAATTTTAAGGGCTTGTAGCAAACTGGGTAGATTACTTGGAATATTGCTTAAAATACTGTCGTCTGGCGCTTTTGCTGCGCGCTCTTCGCGCTTGATCGCTTCCCATTGGGCTTTAATTTGCTCATCTGAGCTCACTTGAGCGTCGGCAAACACATGAGGATGACGGCGTACAAGCTTATCGCTGACCCCTTGGGCAATCTCATCGAAGCCAAACCAACCGCGTTCGCGCCCCAGTTGCGCATAAAATACCACCTGAAAGAGTAAGTCGCCCAGTTCATCCTGAATCTCATTGGGGTCGCCTTGCGCAATCGCATCCGCCACTTCATAGGCTTCCTCAATGGTGTGCGCCACTAAGGTATGGAAGTCTTGTTTAATGTCCCAAGGGCACCCCGTGGCTGGGTCGCGCAATTGGCGCATAATATCCAGCAAGCGTGTCAGTCCATTATATTCAGTCATATCAAAGCTCGTTAATGGCGCTGCACACTGTACACATCGCTTAATTGTCGCAAACGTTTCACCACGCGATCGAGCTCAGCATGGTCTTGCACCAACAGCGTCAAGGTTAAGGTCACTTGCGCGCTTGATTTATCGACCCGTGATTGCACATCGCCGACGTTCACTTTCTCGTTGGCAATCACAGTCGTGACTTCGTGCAACAAGCCGTTTCTATCCATCGCCTCAACCACAACGTTGGCGGCATAACGCTGTTGCTGCCGCCCTGACCATTGTACCTCGATGCCGCGCTGCGGCGCCTGTTGCAATAACTGCTGTAACTGTTCACACGACTTTTGATGCACCGATACGCCACGGCCTTGCGTCACATAGCCCATGATTGGGTCACCAGGCAAAGGTTGGCAACACTTGGCAAAACTCATCATCAAATTACCAATGCCTTCAACCTGAACATCGGTTTTTGGCAGATTCTGGCGCTTCTGTGCTGGTTTCTTCAGTACCTTTTTCAACGCTTGTTGTGCTTGCTCGCTTTCCACAACATCTGCTGGGCGTAAGTAATTCACGACCTGATGCAAACCAACGTCACCTGCACCAATTGCCGCCAGCAAATCATCTAAGCTGGTCATATTAAAGCGGCTGACCGCTTTATCCGCATCCGCCATACTAATTTTTTGCCGCGCGAGTTCAGCCTCAAGCTGCTCTTTACCTGCCAAAATATGCTTATCGCGATCTAAACGCTTAAAAAACACATGCACTTTGGAACGCGCCCGGCTCGAGCGCAAGTAACCCAACGCAGGATTCATCCAGTCGCGTCGCGGCGAGGGCTCTTTTTGGGTCAATATTTCAACCCGCTCACCATTTTGCAACTGGTACGTAAATGGCACGATGCGGCCATCTACTTTCGCGCCAATACAGCGATGCCCAACCTGGCTATGCACGTAGTAGGCGAAATCCAGTGGGGTTGAGCCCGCTGGCAAGTCAATCACGTCGCCCTTTGGCGTAAATACGTAGACACGATCTTCAAACACCTGACTGCGGATTTCTTGCACCAAGTCTTCGTTTTCGGCCATATCTTCATGCCAAGCTAACAGCTTACGTAGCCAAGCAATTTTTTCTTCGTAACTTTGCCCGCGCCCCCCGCTCGCGCCCTCTTTATACACCCAGTGCGCCGCGACGCCCATCTCGGCATCGTCATGCATTTGCTCGGAGCGTATTTGAATTT
This sequence comes from Aliidiomarina maris, assembly GCF_003987335.1. GTDB lineage: Bacteria > Pseudomonadota > Gammaproteobacteria > Enterobacterales > Alteromonadaceae > Aliidiomarina > Aliidiomarina maris. The sequence continues at coordinate 102,229 of NZ_PIPK01000001.1, forward strand.
CGACGTTCTTATGTTCAGGGCCAATCACAACCGTATGAATCGACTGGTAGCCATTCGGTTTCGGGGTGGCGACGTAGTCATCAAATTCTGAGGCAAGGTGTCGCCAGCGGGTATGCACCACGCCCAGCGCGCCATAACAATCTTTTAAGGAATGGGTCACGATACGCACGGCACGAATATCGAAAAGTTCGTCGAAAAGCAGGCCTTTTTTGTGCATTTTGCGCCAAATGCTATAAATATGCTTTGGTCGGCCATACACTTTCGCATCCACGTTTTCCGCGTCTAAGTGAGCTTGCAAATCCGTAACGAACGAATCAATGTAAGCTTCACGCTGCAGTCTTTTCTCGTCAAGTTGCTGGGCAATTTGCTTATAAGTTTGCGGGTGCAAGTAACGAAATGCTAAGTCTTCAATTTCCCACTTTAACTGACCTATGCCTAAACGGTTGGCCAAAGGCGCATAGATTTCGCTACATTCTTTGGCAGCAAGTACACGCTCTTCTTCGTCGGCATTTTTTAGTAAGCGCAAATGACAAATGCGCTCGGCTAATTTAATCAGCACCGCACGCACGTCTTCGACCATCGCCAGCAACATGCGGCGCACGGTATCGATTTGCGCAGCATTGGGCTTACCGTGTTGAAAATGTTGCAGCTCGCTAATACTTTGCATTTGCTGCACGGTATGCACCATAGCTTGTAACTTATCGCCACCGTGGGCAACAAGCCATTCGTCATCAATTAAATGGATTTCATAGGCGGGTAAACAGAGAGCGGCTTGCAACGCCAATTTGTCTAAATTCAGCTGCGCGAGGATTTCGACCATCTCCTCACCTTTCACCAGCCAAGGCGGAGTTTGTGTCGCATCACTTTGGGTATGTGCCTGCAAAGCCTGTGCTAATTCACGCAGGCTCTCTCTTACCTTACTGCGGCCGACTACGTGCAACCAGCCATCTTGCTGTTGCACCCCCTTGTCGACATGCGTACTTCGAACCTGAACCATGACACCCCTTGCTATCCAGCTAACGCCCAGCCTAAAAATGGAAGATTATCGTTTTACAATGTGCGAAATCAGCCAGCAGAAGTCAATCAATTCGACGATAAAACTACATAGGCTATCGCGTAGTCTTTTTCATCGCTCATCGACACATGGTATTGCCGTGCGCCCAACAACCCGGCTTGAGCACGCGCTTCATCCAGCAGGGTTAAGAATGGCTGCCCCGCGGCATTACTTTCTATCACAATATGCTGAAACGAAACCTTACCAATGCCTGTACCCAGTGCTTTTGCAGCGGCTTCTTTAGCCGCCCAGCGCTTAGCAAGAAATGCCGCTGGGTTTGCATGACTTTGAAACCGCGGCATTTCGTGCGGCGTCAGCACCCGCTCTGCGAACCGCGGGTTGCGCTCAAGCACGTCGCGAATGCGAACAATACTGACAATATCGGTGCCTATTCCAATCACGCTCATCGTGAATGACTTAATTGCGAGCGTGGTTAAGAACGGCCTTCATTTCCCTGACCGCTTGATCTAAACCGGTAAATACAGCCCGCGCAATAATCGCATGGCCAATATTCAGCTCATACAGCTCCGGAATAGCCGCAATATCCGTGGTGTTGTGATAATGCAAACCATGCCCTGCGTTGACCACAAGGTTCAAGGCTTTGGCTTCGCGCGCCGCCTTTTGAATACCACGTAACGCTTGCTTCTGGGCCTCACCCTGTTGCTCGGCATAGTGGCCTGTGTGCAACTCAACTAATGGCGCACCCACTTCGCGTGCGGCTTCAAGCTGGCGAATATCCGGGTCAACAAACAGGCTAACCTGAATGCCCGCTTCCGCCAAACGTGCCACTGCATCACGCGTACGTGATATCTGGCCCGCAACATCAAGGCCACCTTCAGTTGTTAATTCAGCGCGCTTTTCTGGCACTAAACAAACGTACGTAGGCTTGGTTCGACACGCGATTTTGATCATCTCGTCGGTCATCGCCATTTCTAAGTTCATTCGAGTTTGCAAGGTCTCGGCCAACAACTCGACGTCACGGTCGGTAATATGGCGGCGATCTTCACGCAAATGAATGGTGATACCGTCTGCCCCGGCCTGCTCGGCAATGGCCGCCGCTTGCACAGGTTCAGGGTAAGCGACACCGCGCGCATTACGCAATGTAGCAATATGATCAATGTTCACGCCAAGTAACGGGGCTCGCATGCTAACTCCTTCGATTATATGTAGTTTCACTTTGCTGACGCTGACACTATGCCTACGTCATTAGCGCGTGAATAGCTCACGACTGCGCAATGGCTTATTACCAAGATAAGGGGCTAACGCCGCACGCATTAACCATTTAAATTGACGCAACAAATCGGCATCGTGCAATTGAAACTGTGCCATTTTCACAATATCAGCCCCGCGGTAGTGCGGGGTCGGCTCGCGTCCGCTAGCAAGGGGATAAAAGCCTTCACCAGCAACAAAGAAATAATAACTGTCAGGCTCGATAGCTTGGCCATGACTTAATTCAACCTGCCAGTCAAAATCTAGCTCTAGATGCTGTAGCAGTGACCACTCAAAACGACGCAGTACCGGCTGCATCGCCACCTGCTGACGTAATAATTGCAAAGTATGCTGGTAATCATCGAATAGCGCGGGTATCGCCGCTTGTTCAGGCACTAGGCGCTGCAGCAATTCATTGATATAAAAACCGCAGTAGACATACTCGCCTACTAGGGGCGCTGGAAAGCTTGTGCTTTCAACTGCGGTCAGAGTTTTTAACTCACCTTGCCCACGCCAGCTTAATTGAATCGGGGTAAAGGGCTGTAGACATGCATTCTGCCCTTTTTTGCTGGCGCGCGCCCCCCGGGCTACTACCCGCAAGCGTCCAAATTCTTGACTAAATACGTCTACTATCAGGCTGCTTTCCTGATACGGCCAACGATGCAGTACGTAAGCCGGATGCACCTTTAGTCCTCGCCGTAACCTAAACTGCGCAGCGCACGCTCATCATCGGCCCAACCAGATTTCACTTTCACCCATAAATTCAGCTGTACTTTAGTCCCGATCAGCTTTTCGATGTCGCGCCGCGCTTGTTGGCCGACTTCTTTCAGCTTCGAACCGCCTTGGCCTATCACCATACGTTTCTGGCTATCACGTTCAACTAATATTAACGCATGAATATGGGTAGTACCCGACTCTTTGGTCTCGTACTTTTCAACTTCGACGGTGGTTGAATACGGCAGCTCGTCACCGGTTAAACGCATCAGCTTCTCGCGCACCGCTTCGGCGGCCATAAAGCGCACTGAGCGGTCAGTCACATAATCCGCAGGGAACATATGCACACCATCTTGCAAGTATTTGTGCACAATCCCTTTTAGCACTGGAATATGTTCGCCAGAGCGTGCTGTCATCGGCAAAATATCGTCAAAATTGTGCAGGCCGCTCAGCTTTTGAATATGCGGTAACAGCTCGCCTTTGTCTTTCACTTGGTCAACTTTATTAATAATCAACACCACAGGGCGTTGGCTGCGCTTAATTTTGTCCAACACCATTTGGTCTTCATCGCTCCACACCGTGGAATCGACCAAAAACAGCACTAAATCAACATCGCCAATGGACGAGCTTGCTGCACGGTTCATAAGGCGGTTAATCGCGCGCTTTTCGTCACTATGCAGGCCTGGGGTATCAACATAGACAATCTGATCCCCGTCTTGGGTATCAATGCCCAAAATTCGATGGCGCGTGGTTTGCGCCTTCTTCGAGGTGATACTAATTTTCTGCTGTAAAATTTGGTTCAGTAAGGTTGATTTACCAACATTTGGGCGCCCTACAATAGCAACAAAGCCACTGCGGGTTGAATCGGAAGTATGTTCAGTCATAAAGGTACGAGCCTATTAAAATTTGCTGTCTACGTGGGCTTCAAGTGCATTCAGTACCGCTGACGCGGCTGCTTGCTCGGCCTTTCGCCGGCTTGTACCTGTGCCTTGAACGGGTGTCGTCAAACCTTCGATTTGACAACTCACGGTGAATTGCTGGTTATGTGCTTGCCCTTGGCGTGCAACCACTTCATATGCCGGCAGCGGTTGCTGACGCGCTTGCAAATATTCCTGCAAGCGAGTTTTTGGGTCTTTTTGGCTAGCGCCCGGCTTGATGGTTTCAAGGTACGGTTGAAACCAACGTAAAATCATATCTTTGCAGGTCGCTAAGTCACTGTCTAAATAAACTGCGCCAATAATACCTTCGACCGCGTCTGACAAAATTGATTCACGGCGAAAACCGCCACTTTTTAGCTCACCGGGCCCAAGTTGCAGGTGTTCGCCTAACTGAAAGCCTTTCGCTAGCGTAGCTAACATGCTGCCGCATACTAAAGTAGCACGCATACGACTGAGATCACCTTCGTCGTGCTTGGCAAAGCGCTGGTACAAGGCTTCTGCAATGACCATGCTTAAAATCGAATCGCCAAGAAACTCTAGACGTTCGTAATGCTTTGACGAAGCGCTGCGGTGTGTCAGCGCTCGGGTTAATAATGCCGTGTCTGAAAATTCGTAACCAATTGCTTGATTTAACTGGCGTATGGCTTGTGCCGTTAAACTCACTCAATGCCTCCTAAACGCTCGAAGCGAACATTGCTAGGCACCCAACGGGGTATCCAACTGCCTCGATCACGTTCAAACTCAAAACTCATCCAAATAAATACCGCCCGACCAACCAACAGGTCTTCGTGCACAAAGCCCCAGTAGCGACTATCAATGGAATTATCGCGGTTATCGCCGAGCATAAAGTAATGCCCATCCGGCACTATCCATTCGTCGCTCCGCGTGCCTTCCTGGCGCGCGTAGTTCCCCGTTAATGACGGGCTCGAACGATCAATTAAAATGTCGTAACTATGGCTATCTAACTGCTCACGTAAACGCGTCAATGGCGCGCGGTCTTTGAAAAACTCACCTTGGCTGACATTGCTGTATTCAGCCACCAGAATATCTGGCTCTGCACAAGGTTGCGCGCAATCCGCGGGTTGCACATAGATCTTCTTTTCTCGGTAAATTACACGGTCACCCGGCAACCCCACCACCCGCTTGATATAGTCAACGTCGGGCTCCAGGGGGTATTTAAATACCGCGATATCACCGCGTTCTGGACGTCCAGTGCGAATAAACTCTTGGCGCCAGACAGGGTCACGCAAGCCGTAACGGAATTTCTCGACCAGTATAAAATCGCCTTCCAATAGCGTTGGCATCATGGAACCCGATGGAATTCTAAAAGGTTCATAGAGAAACGACCGCATAATCAGCACAAACGCCAAGATGGGAAACGCTGCCTGTGCAAATTCCGCCAAGCTTGATTGCGGTGCCGCTTGTTCACGCTGCTCTGCGGTAAACGGCGTGCCTGCCTGTGCCTCCATGCTTTTCACCTTGGCGTCACGCTTTGGCTTCCAGACAAAGTGGTCAATTGCCCAAACAACGCCGGTGACTAAAGTCAGTATCACCAGGAACAGCGAAAAATATACGGTCATGATGTCATCCTTGTGGCCTACTTACTGGTTTTAAGTACGGCTAGGAACGCTTCTTGCGGCACTTCGACGTTGCCGACCTGCTTCATGCGCTTCTTACCTTCTTTTTGTTTTTGTAACAGTTTTTTCTTACGGCTCACGTCACCGCCATAACACTTCGCGGTCACGTTCTTACGTAATTGCTTCACCGTGCTACGCGCAATAATATGGTTGCCAATGGCCGCCTGAATCGCGATATCAAACATTTGGCGCGGAATCAGCTCACGCATTTTCTCAACCACTTCGCGACCGCGATATTCAGCATTGTCACGGTGGGTAATTAACGCCAATGCATCGACACGGTCACCGTTGATCAAAATATCAACCCGTGCCATATCTGACGCTTCAAAACGCTTGAATTGATAATCTAACGACGCGTAACCCCGACTGGTTGACTTCAAGCGGTCAAAAAAGTCCATCACCACTTCGGCCATCGGTAATTCATACGTCAACGCGACTTGGTTGCCATGGTAATCCATCTTAGTTTGGTAACCACGCTTTTCCACACACAAGGTAATCACATTACCAAGATGCTCTTGAGGCACCAAAATATTGGCTTCGACAATCGGCTCATAAATAGTGTCAATGTCATTGACCGGCGGCAATGCCGACGGGTTATCGACCATCAGCTCTTTGCCTTTGGTCGTCACCACTTTATAAATGACCGTCGGAGCGGTGGTTATTAAATCGATATCATATTCGCGCTCTAAACGCTCTTGGATAATCTCCATGTGCAGCATACCAAGGAAGCCACAACGGAAACCAAAACCTAAAGCGCCTGAGTTCTCCGGCTCATAAAACAACGACGCGTCATTCAGGCTTAACTTACCTAGCGCATCACGCATTTTCTCGTAATCGTCAGAGCTAATTGGGAAAATACCCGCATACACCTGCGGTTTAACTTTTTTAAAGCCCGGTAACGGCTTATCTGCAGGGTTCTTTGCCAAGGTCAGGGTATCACCTACTGGCGCACCCAGGATGTCTTTGATACCCGCAATGACGAAGCCAACTTCGCCTGCGTGCAGCACACCGGTTTCGAGTTGCTTGGGCGTAAACACACCGACTTTATCGATTTGATGGGATAAGCCTGTGCTCATCACTTTCATTTTGTCGCCAGCGCGTAAGGTGCCTTTTTTAATGCGCACCAATGACACTACGCCTTGGTAATTGTCGAACCAAGAATCAATAATAAGTGCTTGTAACGGGGCTTCGTCGTCGGCTTCTTCTTTCGGTGATGGAATTTGAGTGACAATGCGCTCAAGCACATCTTCAATGCCAATGCCGGTCTTCGCCGAACATTGCACCGCATCAATGGCTTCAATCCCAACGATATCTTCGATTTCCTGGGCCACGCGAAGTGCATCCGCTTGTGGTAGGTCAATCTTATTCAGGACCGGTACAACTTCTAAGTCCATTTCAATTGCGGTATAGCAGTTTGCCAGGGTTTGCGCTTCCACACCCTGAGCGGCATCCACGACCAATAACGCACCTTCACAACCCGCTAAGCTGCGTGATACTTCATAGGAAAAATCGACGTGTCCGGGGGTATCAATGAAGTTAAGTTGGTAACGCTCACCGTCTTTGGCGTCGTAATACAAAGTCACACTTTGCGCTTTGATAGTAATGCCACGTTCACGCTCAATGTCCATGGAGTCAAGCACTTGCTCCGCCATTTCACGCTCAGTTAAACCACCGCAATGCTGGATAAGACGATCCGATAAAGTCGACTTACCGTGGTCGATGTGAGCAATAATTGAAAAGTTGCGAATATTCTTCTTGGCAATGCCTGGCTGGCTCATTAAAACCTCGTATCAGAACCGCTAAATTTAAGTATCTACATTGAGCCAACGCCCAGTGAGAAATCTAATAGCCGCAAATTTTACTCGGTTTTACAGCCCCATACAATGAAAGTTGGCAGAAAGCCGCGCGCGGGCTAGTCTTGCGGCTCTATCGCGTGCACTGTCATTAGCTTACCCACTTGCAAATGACGGCAGTCTAAATGCCGTTTCAGCCATATAAATGAACTGCCAAAGCCAAGTGCAGCAAGACCAATCGCGACCCACTCGCGTTCAGGCTGCCACCACTGACCCAGCCCTGCCCCAACCACCAGTAACACCAATGGTAAAATATATAAAAGCAACGAATAACGCACCATAGTGGTGGGTTGCATGGCTAACTCAACTTGTTGGCCGTCATGAAAGCGGCCATCATTTGGCAGTTGAATTTGGCGACTACGTTGTGGCAGCGCTTTAGATAAAATACCGGCACCACAACTATTTTGGTGGGAGCACCCAGCACAACCAGCTTTGAGCTGACTATCAATGGCTATTTCGCTGTCACTAATGACTCGAATGGTGCCGCGCTCTTTGATCATGCTGTCAACCTAAGGCGTCGCTGGACGCAACGACTGAGCGATACGTTCAATGGTAGCCAATGGCAAGCTGCCAACAATTGTCACTTGATAGTCATTGAGTTGCGCCGAATACAGTGAATCGGCTCCTTCAATCTGCACCGATGGGGTGTCTTGGCCACGTGCACTGATGTACAAAGAAAACTTAGCGAGGCCATCTGAATACAAGAAATAGTCGGCTTGCTGCCCAGTGACTGCCATTCGGTGACTGTTCGAGCGCACTAACTCAAAGCCTTGAGGTAGCCAATTTAACGCCCAGGCACCACGCACAGGTTCCCGGTTGGAATGATCGTCAATCAAAGGGGGGCGCGCGATAGACTTAAGCTCGCGTAAGTTCTCGCTCATTTCATCATTCACAAACAAACTCGTGAGCTGCACTTGCTCAAGCACATCACCTTCCAAAGAGACTGTTGCGGTGCGTAATAGCATACCAGTGCTACGGTCGACCCAAATCGAGTAACCATAGCGCTGCCGGTCTCGTGACACCACACGTATGTGCTGAGCTGGGCGATCCATGACTCGTCCACCGCCTACGGATACGACATGGTAAGCATTACTAATATTTTGAAATGGCTGGAAAAAACCCGCGGGGACTGGCCCACTTAAGACACTGGTGCGCATGCTGTAAGGTGTCGCCAGCGAATGGTAATACGACACATGATTATTATGCCTAAGTGCACGGTATTCAGGGCCGTTCATACCCGCTAGCAACTCAATTTCAGTGCCATTATCGCTGACCCCATGTACCCAACGGTAAGGCTCAATGCGATCACCCCGAGCATGCACAAAATGGGCGTCAAAGTTCAACGCACGCAATGCTTGCTGCATGCGGTCAAACCATTGCGCACCCTCGATTTGACGACTATCTTGCTGACTATTTGTGGACTGACTAGTTGTCGGCTGTTCAGTCGCTTGCTGAGAGGGGGTTGGAGCTTGGGGTTGTGAAGTTGCAGCAGCGTCTTGCTGAGCTTTCGCAGGCGCCACAATCAGTAACAACATCATGGTGGCAATTTGCCACCAGCTCACACCAAGATTCATCTGATTCACAACTTCCTTTCTCGCCCTAGCCTACAGCCTGATTATTCAGGCTGAGACTCTGGCTGATTGTCTGAACTCTGTTCAGCGGCTTCTTGCTCTTGCTGACTCAACTGCAACTGCTGCTGGTGGTCAACAAAAAACGACTGAATTAAACGACGCTGATCACTACCCTGAGCGCCCTGTTGCAACATCGGTGCTTCTTGCACCGCATTGAAACTCACAGGATTCCCCACACCACCTAAAGGTCTCGCTTCAAATAGTGGGTTCTCTGCTGGCACTTGGTCAGCACCAGATTGTTCTGGGCTTAATTGATAATTTTGCACGCCTATCACAGTCACTAAGGCAACACTGGCAGCAACGGCAAAGCTAGCTGCCGGACGCCACCAGCTGTCATTAGCGGCTTTTTGCCACCAACGCTTAGCCGGCATTTGTAGGCTTGGTTCAGCAGCCACCTGCGCTGCAACAGCCGCAGAAATGTCTACCGCAAACCCAGGTTGAGCCTCATTTCGGATAATCGAGCTAGCAAGCTGATAGCGCTGAAACTGTTGCTTCTGCGCGTCATCTTCGAGCATGCTATCAAGCACACTTGCATCGATATCCTCACCGTCTACCAGTGCTGACAGATGTTCATTATGCTTGTCAGTCATACGCAATTCCTCAAATTTAACCTTCCAATAATGGTTTTAATTTTTTATCGATAGCTTCACGTGCTCTAAAGATACGCGACCTAACCGTACCAATCGGACAATTCATCGTCACTGCAATTTCTTCATACCCCATACCATCCAACTCGCGCAAGGTAATTGCTTGCTTCAAATCGTCTGGCAAGGCATCAATCGCATCTAGCACTGTCTGTTTAATTTCATCCGACAGCATTTGGCTTTCAGGCGACGCAATATCTTTCAGACCATGCCCATCGTCTAAAAATTCCGCTTCCTGGGCATCAATATCACTTCCCGGCGGCTTGCGACCACGCGCTACAAGGTAATTCTTCGCAGTATTCACCGCAATTCTATACAACCAGGTATAAAATGCGCTTTCGCCACGAAAGTTCGGTAATGCCCGATAGGCTTTAATAAATGCTTCCTGAGCCACATCTGGCACATCGCCTTGTTGCTTCACATAGCGCGAAATCAAACTCATAATTTTATGCTGGTACTTCTTCACCAGAATATCAAATGCAGCTTGATCGCCTTGTTGCACACGCTGTACAAGTTGTTGATCTATATCCTGTTCGCTCATCCGAGCCTACTCTCCCGTTCCCTTGCACGTACTACCTTGAGGATTGGCCCGAGCAACTAGACACATACCTAGACCGGGCTTCTCTTAAAAAGTTCGCAATTCATCTACGAACAAGGGTAAAATTCTTTTTCAATCTTCACAACTGCACTGGAAATTATGACATTTCATCAAGCGTTACAATGTGATGCGCTTATAATTGGCAGCGGCGCTGCTGGTTTATCATTGGCTCTAAAACTTGCTCAAGACCTGCGCGTTATAGTACTGAGTAAAGGCCCATTAGTCGAGGGCTCTACGTACTACGCTCAAGGTGGCATTGCAGCCGTATTTGATGAAAATGATAGCATTGAATCCCACGTTAGCGACACTTTAAAAGCCGGTGCAGGGTTATGCGATGAAGCCGTAGTTCACTTTACTGCGTCACGGGCCAAGTCAGCGCTGCAGTGGTTAATTGAACTAGGCACACCTTTTGACCAAGAAACCGATGCCCACGGTGAAGCGCGCTTTCATTTGACCCGTGAAGGCGGCCACAGCCACCGGCGTATTCTGCATGCTGCCGATGCCACTGGGCGCGCAGTACAAACCACATTAGTCGACCAAATTCACCGCCACCCTAACATTCAAGTGATGGAAGGTTTTAATGCCATAGACTTGATCACCGATGGTCACGGCAGTGAACGCCGTTGCGTTGGTGCCTATGTGTGGAGCCGTGATGAAAAAGCCGTATATACGATTGGCGCACCTTTCGTAACGCTGGCCACAGGTGGCGCTAGCAAAGTATATCAATACACCAGTAACCCAGATGTAGCGTCCGGTGATGGTATTGCAATGGCCTGGCGTGCAGGTTGCCGGGTTGCGAATATGGAATTTAACCAATTCCATCCAACCTGCTTGTTCCACCCCAAAGCGCAAAATTTCTTACTCACAGAAGCCCTTCGAGGTGAAGGCGCTATCCTTAGGCGCCCCGACGGCAGTACTTTTATGCAAGATTTTCACCCCGACGCAGAACTAGCGCCCCGCGACGTCGTTGCCCGAGCGATCGACTTTGAAATGAAGCGTTTGGGTGCCGACTGTATGTTCTTAGATATTTCACATCAAGCACCAGACTTCATTCAGCAGCATTTCCCCACGATTTATCAGCGCTGCTTAGAGCTCGGCATTGACATCACTCAAGAGCCAATGCCCGTGGTGCCTGCGGCGCATTACACCTGCGGCGGTGTGATGGCGGATACCAATGCGCAAACCGACCTACCCGGCTTATATGCAATTGGTGAAGTCGCCTATACCGGGCTGCATGGCGCCAATCGCATGGCTAGCAATTCGTTGCTTGAATGCGTGGTATTTGCCCACGCGGCGGCTGAGCATATTATGCAACGCTGGCAACAGGTGGCGCCGCTACCTGACTTATCACCTTGGGATGAAAGCCAAGTCACCGATTCGGACGAGGAAGTGATTATCCAGCACAATTGGCACGAATTGCGCCTATTTATGTGGGATTACGTCGGCATTGTGCGCACGAATAAGCGCCTTGCACGTGCGGCGCGTCGGATTGAATTGCTGCAGCAGGAAATCCACGAATATTATGCGCACTTTCGAGTCAGCAACAACTTATTAGAATTGCGTAACTTAGTGCAGGTTGCAGAGCTCATTGTAATGAGCGCAATGCAGCGCCATGAAAGCCGTGGATTGCATTACAACTTAGACTACCCTGAGTCACTGGATACCCCGCACCCGACCGTGTTAGCGCCGGGCAGACAAGCCTAAACGCTGGCAGTAGCGACTGATGCGTTGAAAGCGCACCCAGTCGGCTGCAGACACCTGGGAAACGAACAGCCACACCCAAACCTGATCTGCGTTTTTCAGCGTTGCTGGCAAGCGCAGATAGTCGAATGCGTCTGGCGCGGACTGACAGCGCGTAAGCCGCAGCGCGAGCCACACTGGCGTAACTAGTGCGCGCTGAATCCGATAATCAGCCAGCTCACCGGTTTCACATAGCACTAAATGTTGCGCAGGTAACCATGGGGGCTTCAAATAGGCGAGCTGCCAGCTTGCCAGCAGCAATAATGGCCAAACCCAGAGCCAGTCCCCCCACCAGTGAATGCCGTGCGCCCAAGGGCTTATTTGCCATAGAACCCATGCTGCAACGGCAACAAAAAAGGCTGCACCTAGCATGTGCAGCCTTTGGTGAATACGGGTAAACCGAATCGTCACCTGCCAACGTTGAACCCGATGTGTCGTCACCTATCTAGACTTTAACGCGACTTAGCATGAGCTTCACCATGCCATCAAGCTCTGGGTCTTCGCATTGCTGGTGCCCCATGAACCAAGCAAACAGATCAGGATCGTCACACGTAATCAAACGTCTAAACACCGCCTTTTGCGCATCACTTAGCTCATCATAGGCTTCTTCAACGAAGGGCAAAAATAACACGTCGAGCTCTAACATGCCGCGACGACATGCCCAGCGTAAACGCTTTTTATCGATTAACGCGTCTGCTGATTGTTTGACCATTTCCATCATTACTTCCCCACAGATAGTCGGTTATGAGACATATAATATCACGCAACCCAGCGCGCAGCAGCTTGTAATCCAGAATTATGCCCCCACTATTGATAAATCCGTGATGGCTGACAACACTAAGTCACATCATTTGCTAATTTTAAGTCGCTTAGACCAAGCCCATTATATTGAGTTAGTTATGCAACCGAAATCACAGCAATTAGTAAGCGTTATTCATGTCGCTGGTGCAGATGCGGCTAAGTTTCTTCAGGGGCAACTAACAGCCGATGTCGTTAATCTTGCGCCCATGCAATGGTGTTACGCCGGCCATTGTGACGCGAAAGGCAAGCTATGGGCGGTCATGCGAGTAGTCAAGACAGGTAACGATTTTTACTTGCTCATCGACCCTGAAAGCAGTGACGCGTCGCTTACCCAGCTCAAGAAATTTAGCGTGTTTAGTCAAGTTACTTTTAGCGACATAAGCGGTGAAGTAAGTGCTGTGTTCAAGACCACAAGTCCGCTGCCGTTGCATCAGGTTGAGCAACACGCTCAGGTACTCGCAATCGGTTTTGGCCCGAGTAGTCTGCACATTGATTTAGCACCGCAAGCCGTTGCGGCCGACCATGGTTCGCAACATCTTGACGCTTGGCAGCGCTTTGAACTCGAAACTGGCGTACCGAGGCTAGCGCCAGAAACTATCGCGGAATATGTGCCGCAGATGGTAGGTCTTGACCGCTTAGGTGGGATTAACTTTAAAAAAGGTTGCTATATTGGCCAGGAAACCGTGGCGCGTATGCATTACTTAGGTCAGAACAAACGCGCCCCGCGTCTGTTAACCGGTAGTTTAGGTCAGAGCAACCACACAATGCCCGCACCCGGCACCGTGTTAGAGCAAAAACTCGGCGACAACTGGCGCCGTGCGGGTGCAGTTATTAACGCAGTGCGTTATGATAGTAGCGAGGTGGGCGTGTTAGCTGTTTTACCGGCTGATATACAAGACGACACCAATATTCGCATCAAGGGCGATGAGCAAAGTGTTCTAACTTTACGCCCCAAATTCGACAATTAGGAAATATCTAATGAGTGAAGCAATTAGCGCAGATAAAGCCGTAACTATCCATTATGCTGTTAAAAACCCAGCTGGAGAAGTTCTTGATAAATCTAGCGAAGAGCAGCCGCTTGCCTTTATTTTTGGCCGTGGCATGTTAATTCCAGGGTTGGAAAAAGCATTAGAAGGCAAAACAGCAGGCGACACTTTCTCTGCTGACGTAGCTGCGGCTGAAGCTTACGGTGAGCGTCACGACGGTTTGGTACAAGCTGTACCACGCGAAATGTTTGGCGACAACGACGTACAACCAGGTATGCAATTCCGTGCAAGTACTGATCACGGTGAGCAATCGGTTTTAGTCGTTGAAGTTGACGAAAAAACTGTGACCGTTGATGGTAACCATCCTTTAGCAGGTGTTGATTTAAGCTTTGACGTTGAAGTTGTTGACGTGCGTGAAGCAACTGCTGAAGAACTTGACCATGGTCACGTACATGGTAAAGGCGGCGTCGAGCACTAATCGAACACTAAGTGCCGAGCCCAAACTGAATGATTTGAATGATTCAGCATAAAAAAACCCCGCAGCCTTCGCCGCGGGGTTTTTTGTTAGCTACTTTTTAGTACCAATACATAGCCCGTGTTATACGTCGAAACGGTCAGCGTTCATCACTTTGGTCCAAGCTTTAACAAAATCATGCACAAACTTTTCTTTGGCATCATCCTGAGCATAAACTTCAGCATAAGAGCGCAAAATTGAATTAGAGCCAAATACCAAGTCAACTCGGCTTGCGGTCCATTTCACTGCGCCACTGTCACGTTCGCGTACTTCAAAGTGGTTGTCGTTGACTGGCTTCCATGTATAGGCCATATCTGTCAGGTTAACGAAAAAGTCGTTACTTAACACGCCAACACGGTCGGTAAACACACCGTCTTTACTACCTTTATAATTCACACCCAAGACACGCATACCACCAACTAACACCGTCATTTCTGGTGCCGTTAAGCCCAGTAGCTGGGCTCTATCCACCAGTAACTCTTCGGCCGCCACAGCGTAATCTTGCTTCAAGTAATTACGGAAGCCATCGTGAATCGGCTCCAGAGGCTCAAACGATTCGATGTCCGTTTGCTCTTGGGTTGCGTCGCCGCGTCCAGCTAGGAACGGCACATTCACTTTGACACCTGCTTTATGCGCTGCCTGCTCTACCGCTGCACTACCCGCCAGGACAATCAAGTCAGCCAAGCTGACAGGTTTGCTTAAGCCTTGCTGCACTTGCGCAATCGCATTGAGTACACGCTGCAAACGCTCAGGCTCATTACCCTGCCAATCTTTAGCTGGGGCTAGGCGAATCCGCGCGCCATTGGCACCACCACGAAAATCCGAACCACGGAAAGTGCGTGCACTGTCCCAAGCGGTTGCAATCAAGTCTGCCGGTGCGACGTCCATAGCGAGCAGCTGCTGCTTAAGCGTTGAAACCTCGTCATCTGACAATGTGTAGTCAACTTTTGGCACGGGATCTTGCCACAGCAAATCCTCTGCCGGTACGTCTGGGCCTAAATAACGATCTTTTGGTCCCAAATCACGGTGCGTAAGCTTAAACCAAGCGCGGGCAAAGACGTCTGAGAAGTACTCAGGGTCGTTATAGAAACGCTCAGAAATTTTACGATACTCAGGATCCATTTTCATTGCCATATCCGCATCGGTCATAATTGGGTTACGACGTTTGCTTGGGTCATGGGCGTCCAGAGGTTTGTCCTCTTCCTTAATGTTGATAGGTTCCCATTGCCACGCACCTGCAGGTGACTTCTTCAGCTCCCACTCATGCTCTAACAGCAGATAGAAATAGCCGTTGTCCCACTGTGTCGGGTTGGTGGTCCAGGCGCCTTCAAGGCCGCTGGTAATGGTATCGCCACCATGACCTTTGCCTTGCGGGTTACGCCAACCAAAACCTTGCTCCTCAATACCCGCAGCTTCTGGTTCTGGGCCTAGCTTGGCAGCATCGCCGTTACCGTGACACTTACCCACGGTGTGACCGCCTGCTGTCAATGCGACAGTTTCCTCGTCGTTCATCGCCATACGCTTAAAGGTTTCGCGCACGTCTTTGGCCGTTCTTAACGGGTCTGGATTGCCATCAACACCTTCAGGGTTGACGTAAATTAAGCCCATTTGCACAGCAGCTAGAGGGTTCTCTAACGAGTCGCGCTTATCATCGCTGTCATAGCGGTTTTTGGTAGCTGCCAGCCATTCTGTCTCAGAGCCCCAATAGACATCCTTCTCAGGATGCCAAATATCTTCGCGTCCGCCGGCAAATCCAAAAGTTTTAAGGCCCATTGACTCATACGCCATGTTACCGGCAAGAATCATCAGGTCGGCCCAGGATAACTTGTTGCCGTACTTTTTCTTGATCGGCCACAACAAGCGACGCGCTTTGTCTAAGTTGACGTTATCTGGCCAACTGTTGAGCGGTGCGAAACGCTGGTTGCCCGTGTTAGCACCACCACGCCCGTCCGATACCCGATATGAGCCGGCCGCGTGCCAAGCCATACGGATCATTAAACCACCATAGTGACCCCAGTCTGCAGGCCACCAAGCTTGGCTTGTGGTCATTAAATCTTTTAAATCCTGTTTCAAAGCTTCCAGGTCTATACTTGAAAAGGCTTCAGCGTAATTGAAATCGTCGCCCAGCGGATTCACTTTGGTGTCATGCTGGTGCAAAATATCGAGGTTCAATGCATTGGGCCACCAAGACATATTGTCTTTGGATGCTGAGGTGCTGCCACCATGCATGACGGGACACTTACCACCGCTATTTGTCTTTTTAAGCTCAGTTGTCATAAATCCCTCACTGGTCATGTTCAAATAAAGCTTGAAGGTCGATGCACTAAATCTAATACAGAAACATCAAACTTCAATAATGAATTAAGACTTAATTAAGTTAAGTGAGATTAAACTAACTAAAAAGCTGAGGTTTGTACAACCACTTGTTTCGAATGACTAGATTGGTTTTATTGATATGGCGCAAGCGGCCAATAAAAAAGCCCCTACTTCACAGTAAAGGCTTTCAACTGAGCGTAACAATCCGTTATGCGTCGTTGTCACTTTGATCCATTTTCGCCCAACTATCGCGTAAGCCCACTGTGCGGTTAAACACCAGCTTACCTTCTGCCGCAAACTCACTGTCGACACAAAAGTAACCGGTACGCTCAAATTGGTATCCCGCTTCCGGCGCCGCAGATGCAAGTGAAGGCTCTACTATGCCTTGCACAATTTGCAAAGAGTTCGGGTTCAGCGCATCGGCAAACACCGCTTCCGCCGCAGGGTTTGGAACCTGGAAAAGGCGGTCATACAAGCGGATTTCCGCAGCCACTCCTTCACTGGCTGAGACCCAGTGAATGACGCCTTTTACTTTACGGCCGTCAGCAGGATCCTGACCTAAAGTATCAGGGTCGTAACTACAGTATACGGTAGTCACATTGCCCTCAGCATCGCTGTCAAAGCGTTCTGCTTTGATGACATAGGCATTGCGCAAGCGTACTTCTTTGCCCAGCACCAAACGCTTAAACTTCTTATTCGCGGACTCGCGGAAATCTTCACGCTCGATGTAGACTTCACGGGTAAATGGCACTTCACGTTGACCCATCTCTGGCTTATTTGGATGATTCGGCGCCACCAAGGTTTCAACCTTGTCTTGCGGGTAATTTTCAATCACGACTTTAATCGGATCCAAAACGGCCATTGCGCGGGGCGCATTTTCATTTAAGTCGTCGCGGACACAGGCTTCAAGGATACCCATTTCGACTTGGTTATCCATTTTGGTCACCCCGATGCGGTGCGCAAATTCACGCATTGATGCTGGGGTATAGCCGCGTCGACGCAAGCCTGCAATGGTCGGCATACGTGGATCGTTCCAACCTTCGACATGCCCTTCCACCACTAAATCATTCAGTTTACGCTTACTCATTACCGTATATTCAAGGTTCAGTCGCGAAAACTCAATTTGCTGTGGGTGGCATTCAATGCTGATATTGTCCAGCACCCAATCGTAAAGACGACGGTTGTCTTGGAATTCAAGGGTACATAGCGAATGGGTAATACCCTCTAAGGCGTCCGAAATACAATGGGTGAAATCGTACATCGGGTACACGCACCAAGTGTCACCGGTTTGATGATGATGCACATGACGAATACGATAAATAACTGGGTCGCGCATACACATGAACGGTGACGCCATATCAATTTTGGCGCGCAAACTACATTCACCTTCCTGATACTTACCGGCAGTCATATCGGCAAAATGCTGCAAATTATCCGCCACTGCAGTATCACGATATGGGCTATTGGTGCCTTTCTCGGTCAAAGTTCCACGCATCGCCCGCATATCTTCTTGCGACGAGAAATCGACATACGCCAAGCCTTTTTCAATCAGCTCAATAGCGAAGCCGTGTAAGGCGTCAAAATAGTCTGAAGAAAAGCGTGGCTTACCTTCCCATTCAAAACCAAGCCACTGCACATCTCGCTTAATCGAGTTGATGTACTCTACGCTCTCTTTCAAAGGGTTGGTGTCGTCAAACCGTAAATTACACTTACCTTGATAATCTTGCGCAATACCGAAGTTCAATACGATCGATTTCGCATGGCCAATGTGTAAATAGCCGTTTGGCTCAGGTGGAAAACGTGTGTGCACGCTTGCGTGCTTACCTGAGGCTAAATCCTGGTCGATAATTTTACGAATAAAGTTGCTTGCTCGAGGCGCGCTATCTGCCATGAAAAATGGTCTCCGACTACCAAAACTGTCTAAGTCACAAAAATGATTGATATGATCGCAACAAAACGCTTCGCTTACAAGCCGAAAAAGCGCAGATATCGGCGCATTTGCTGCTGTGCTGTGGTTAACCCAATCGGTTTAAAGTAAATCCGTGTGCCTGGCTGTCGCTGCGCTAACGCAAAACCATCTAACGGCAGGATATTACCTACTTTGGGGTAACCGCCAAGGGTCTGGCGATCATTCAGCATCACTATCGGTTGCCCATCTGGCGGAATTTGCACCGCGCCATAACTCAATGGCTCGGACAACAATTCTATGGCCGGGCTAGTAATCGCTTCGCCTTGCATGCGAGCGCCCATTCGGTCACTGCGCTTGTCTAACTCAAAGGGTTGGGTCAGCAATTGCTGCCAGGCACTGCGGCTAAATTTTTGTTGCTGATAACCTGGAATAATATGGATGGTCAGTGCGCCGCTATAATCCGGCATGAAGCGTTGCGGTAATTGCCTTGCAATGCCCTCTTCGTGCTGCATCGCCACCGGCAACATATCACCTTCATGCAATGGCTCACCATTGCCATGCACGCCGCCAAGCTGATCGCGCGGCACAGTGGCGCAACTGCTAAGTTGAGGCTTCACCTGAAAACCACCTTTCACGCCTAAATAAGCGCGAAAACCTAAACGCGGGTAACCAAATTTAAGCTTATCGCCGACACATACCCATACACTGCGCCATGGCACCTGCGGACGACCATTGATGGTTAAGTTTAAATCCCCGCCAGTGAGCGCAATCATGCAGTTGGTGCGCGCTTCAAGCTCAAGCCCACCAGCGGTTATCTCCAGCACGCTGGCACTGGCAGGGTTATCCAATAAGCGGTTGGCCCAATTTGCTGCAAGCGCGTCCATAGGGCCACCATGGGTAACTCCAATATGTTCGTAACCGAAGCGCCCCGGGTCTTGTACCAACGCAAAAAAGCCTTTTTTTAAGACCCGAAATCCAGTTGCTATCTCTTTCATCAGTGCGCTGCCTTCCATGCTGCAATATCATTTTCGGCGATCGCGACAAAGCGTACACGGTCACCGACTTGTAACGGCGTCATCGGTTCGCTGTCAGGATCAAACCAGCGTATTGGGCTATAACCTAATATATGCCAACCACCAGGCGATGCTTGCGGGTAGACGGCAGTTTGTTGTCCTGCAATGGCGACACTACCGGCAGGCACTTGCTGGCGAGGGGTCGCTCGGCGCGGTAATTGTAGCTCGGCTGGCAACGTACCCAAATAGCTAAACCCAGGTGCAAAGCCTAATGCGTACACCAAATACTCAGCGCTACTATGGGCTTGAATCACATCCTCTTCGCTTAATCCTGTTTGCTCGGCCACATAGGCTAGGTCTGGGCCATGCTGGCCGCCATACACCACAGGAATATCGATACTGCGCTGACTCTCCGGCTGCGGCGCGATATCGTCTACCTCGGTAATTGCCCGCTCGAGTAGCTGCTGCAAATCATACATTCGACATTGGCGCGGGTCGTAGTCAACCAGCAGCGTAGTATAGGCAGGCACAGCCTGGGCAACGATATGCCCATATTGAGTTAATAAGTGCTGGCGTAACGCTTGCAAATAAACAGGCAAGTTCGGATTCAACTGATCACCAAAACGGATCAGCAGTGCGTTGACTCCTGCAATTTCAAAGCTATAAGGCGGGCGGTTAACACGCATTGGGTCATCCCTTTGATAAAAAATCAGGGCCGACCCTAATGGTCAGCCGAATTATGATGGGCCTTGTAACATGTGGCGAATGGCTTTCACTGCCGCCAAAGCCGCCTGATTATCGCCATGTACACATAATGTGTCGGCAGCTAGCGCAATGGTATTCCCAGTCGCTGTTGTCACTTGTTGCTGCTCTGCAATAGTCTTTGCTTGGGCAACAATGGCGTCTAAGTGTTGATGTACAGCGCCTGGCTGATCGCGTGCAAGCAATTGACCATTATCAGCGTAAGCCCGGTCTGCAAAGGCTTCGAAACGTAACGTTAAACCTGGATAGTCGCCGCTCGCGACTTCATCAATGAAGTGAGTGCGATTGGGGTTGGCTAACATCACTAAAGCTAACGGCGTTGGATAATCACTTACGGCCTGATATATCGCGCGGCGTGTCGGCTCATCATTCATCATTGCATGGTACAGCGCACCATGCGGTTTAACATACCCGACCTGTGCACCCTGTGCTTGCGCAACCCCTGCAATCGCAGCAATTTGATACAGCACAGTGGCGTACACCTGGTCGGCACTTAAGCCCATCGGACGGCGTCCAAACCCTTGCTTGTCCGGATAACCGGGATGCGCGCCTATTTCAACCCCATGCTGCTGAGCCAAGCGTACCGTGCGCAATAAAGTATCGGGGTCTGATGCATGCATACCGCAGGCAATATTAGCCTGGTCTATCAGCGGCATAATATCGGCGTCCAACCCCATCGACCAAGCGCCAAAACTTTCGCCTAAATCGCAATTTAGTTTCAACATTTATGCTTCACGTTTTTGTGAGAACTGCGCCTGTGTGCGAATAAACGCATACAAACCAAAGCCAACCGCCACTAACCATAGAGTAGGCTGGGCTAAAAACCAATGTCCGTGCTCGAAGTAAATCGCCACCGAAGCAATGATACCGAAGGACACTAACGCTGTGGTCACATACACCACTGGCACTGCAAGCTTTTGCACGCGGTCAAATTTCAACAACCCCGCTAAGCAACCAAAAATAATACCGATGGCGATGGGCATAAATACTCCATGCCAATTCAGCCCAGTACTCGCAATCAGGTTGGCTAAGTCTTGTGGGTCACTGAGTAAGAAAATCATCCCGATAGGCGCAGTCACTGCTGCAATGGTCTTTTGTATATTCATAATCATCGCTTCAAAGCTAAGGAGTTACTATGATGCCAAAGGCTGAACAAAATACAAAGCCGACTATGGTCGCAGTCGGCTTTATTTGATTTCGGCATCGTTACAAGACACTAACTCAAAGGCTAAAATAGCTTGCGCATCCAAGTCAATGGAATGCGACGCATCACAAAGCCAAGCGGTGCCCATGGCCACCAAGGCACTGCAGCACTTGGCACTTCCTTCTCGATACTCTTTACCATCGCCCGCACCCCAGGCACCGTATCTATCATAAATGGGGTGTCTTTGACCTTATCATTCAGCTCAGAGCGAATATACCCAGGCATGATACAACTGACTTCAATCGGTTTGCGTAGTACGTCAGAGCGAATGCCCTCAGTCAATGACTCAAGCCCTGCTTTGCTTGAGGCATAAGCCGTCATCGCCCCTGGCATCCCACGCACTGCACTCATCGATGAGATGGTCACCAAATGACCCGCGTTTTGCTCTCGAAACACCGCCATCGCCGCTTCACACTGCGCCAATGCTGCAATGTAATTGGTCATCGCCGTTTGTTTGTTGGCATGAAAACCGCCCTTGCCGATACCAACGCCTTTCCCCATACCCGCATTCACAATAAAACGGTCAATGTAACCCATTTCCTGCTTAAATTCCTCGACCACACGAAACACCGCATCGTGATCATTGACATCCAGTGCTTTCACCAGCACTTGAATGCCCGGATACGCTTGTTCCAGCTCATGTTTTAATGCATCTAAACGCTCGGTGCGTCTGGCACACAAGCCCAAATTGCGGCCCTTGGCGGCAAATTGGCGTGCCATTTCTTCGCCCAAGCCAGAGCTTGCGCCGGTAATAATGATATTTTTACGTAACGTTGGCATGATCAATCCTGTTCTGTGTCCATAGATATAAACGACTTAGCGAGCCGTCAGCAGGTGCGCCTGCTTGCCGCTAAAATGCATGTGTTCGTTCAAGCTAATCAGTTGCGGTGCTCGCCCTGCCCGCCAACCCAACTTAGTCAGCCCTGCATTCACCAAACGCCAATTAAGCTCAAGGGCTGCACGTGTATCCAATTGCATGAGCTGCTTTGCCACCATACTGATAGGCCCACCGGAGGTAACCACCAGCATGCGATCTTGGTTATGTTGATGTACTTTTTGCAGCGCTTGTTTCACCCGTGTTTCAAAGGCGCTAAACGTTTCAGGGTACAGGGTTTGCTCCCCTGCTGCTGTCTGATGTGTGACCCAGCGAGCCATCGCTGCACTAAAGTAATCGCTAAATGCTGCTTCACGTTGCGCGACCGCCGTTTCGGGAATGCTGTCCATCAACTGTGCTAACGGCCCCGCATGCCGCGCATGCGCTTGCAACACTGCCAAGTGATCAAACTCATTCCATGCCGGGTCTTCATACACGCTAGGTAGCGAAGCATGACCGCCTGCTTGCAGCCCTTCCAGCAAGGCTGTCACACTTTGCCGTTGACGCTTTAAACTACCGTGAAAAATAAGCTTGGGCACCTTGCCCTGTTGTGCCAGCCAGCGGCCGTTGAAACGCGCTTGTTCCTCGCCTACTGGGCTCAGTTGGTCATAATCGGCGCTGTAAAATGATGCTTGGCCGTGACGCATTAAATAAATACTTGGCATTAACGTCGCCCTTGGCGTTGGTGCGCGCGCATCACCTTGCGACAGCGCCAGTGTAAGTAATGCACTAAGAACCAAAAATTTTTAAATGCTTTATTGCGTGTTTGCCCATGGTGATAGCGATAGTAGATTTGCTGCACGATAGCTGACAAACGAAATAATCCGTACACTTCGTAGAAGGCAAAGCTATCGACTTCAACCCCAGCTTTGTCACAGTAATACTGAATTATTTGCTGGCGTGTCAGCATGCCTGGTAGATGTGTGGGTTGGCGCCGAATTGAGCGTGCAATCGGGTCATCATCCGCCTGAGTCCAATAGGCCAGCATGTTGCCAACCTCCATCAGCGGGTCACCAATGGTGGCTAACTCCCAGTCTAACACCGCTAAAATATCGGTCGCGTCATTTGGGTTCAGAATCAAATTATCCAGGCGATAATCGTTGTGCGTCATACACAGACGCTCAGTCTCAGGCATGTTCGCTCGCAACCAATTTATAATACGTTGGCCGGATGGGACATTCCAGGTACGCGCCTGCTGAAAGCGTTTTGCCCAACCTTCAATCTGGCGCTGCGCATAACCTTCGCCTTTACCGAACTCCTGCAAGCCTGAGTTATGAATGTCTACTTGATGCAGCGCCACCAATTTATCCAACATGGCATAGCACAATTGCTGCGCTTGGCTACTGCTCAAATTTAGTCCTTTGGGTAAATTTTTCCGCGGAATCACCCCTGCAATGCGCTGCATCACGTAGAAGTCGGTGCCAATCAGCTCAGGATCAGCGCAATAGCCCACCATCTCTGGTACCCATGGAAATACCTCACGCAACGCTTTTTGCAGCCCATATTCACGTTGCATATCATGGGCTGAGCGCGCCTTCGTGCCAGCCGGCGCTCTTCGCAACACATAATCATGGGCTGGTGTGCCGTAATCCAATCGGTACGTCCAGTTTGACGCACCACCGGTAAACTGAGTCACTTCAGGTTCACCTTGTAAACCCTCAACCTTGCCTTGTAACCATGCCGTAACTGGCGCAGGATCAAAGGCCTCGGCACTGCGGACTTGCTGCCCTTGGTCAATCACAGAGTTCATTCACCACCTCCTTGGCGATAACGTTTTAGCTCGGTTCTAGTCACCATTGCACGATGCACTTCATCCGGGCCGTCGGCTAAACGCAGCGCACGCGCCACCGTATATAAAGCGGCGAGCGGCACATCATTACTCATACCGGCGCCGCCATGCATTTGAATCGCATCATCGACTACTTGCTGCAGTACGTTGGGCACCACCACTTTAATACCTGAAATTTCACTCATCGCGTGGCGCACGCCCAAGCGATCAATTTTATCTGCCGCACTTAGGGTATAAAGCCGCGCTTGGTCAATAGCCATGCGGTGCTGCGCGATACGCTCCGCGTTACCGCCAAGTTCAATCAAAGGTCGCCCAAAGGCTTGGCGAGCCATTGCGCGTTGAATCATTAAACTCAACGCACGTTCTGCTGCGCCTAACGCACGCATGCAATGGTGAATGCGGCCAGGGCCTAAACGCCCTTGGGCAATCGCGAAGCCCATTCCAAGATCACCAATCACCTGCGACTTGGCGACCCGCACATTATCGAAGACCACTTCGCCATGGCCATAAGGCGCATCAAAGCTGTTAAAGGCTGGCAACATGCGTTGTATTTTTACCCCTGGGGTATTCAGCGGCACTATCACCATAGAGTGACGCTGGTGCTTGTCGGCTTGTGGTCGCGACAGCCCCATGACAATTGCAAATTGCGCGTCTGGGTGGCCTAACCCTGTGGACCACCATTTACGCCCATGAATCACCACCTCGTCGCCTTGCTCGACAATAGTCGCTGCCATATTGGTCGCATCGGAAGAGGCGACCTCGGGCTCTGTCATGCAGAACACGGAGCGTGCTTCGCCTGCTAATAATGGGACTAAATAGTGTTGCTTCTGGGCGTCACTGCCAAAGTGGTACAAAACTTCCATATTGCCGGTGTCAGGCGCATTACAATTAAAAATCTCCGGTGCTATCAGGCTATGCCCCATCATTTCAGCCAACGGTGCGTATTGAATCGTACTGAGCCCCTGACCAAGTTCTGCATCCGGTAAAAACAAATTCCACAGCCCTGCCTCACGCGCTTTGGCTTTGAGTTCAGCTATTTTGGGGTGCAACGACCACTGTCGCCAATCGCCATGTTCATTGACATGATTCCACTGGTGATATTCAGCCTCAAAGGGTTCAATATGTTCGCGCATAAACGATTGAATACGTTGGCTAAATGCTTGCGTTGTTGAATCCTGCTCAAAATTCATGGTCAGACCTCTGCTGCGTGTTTACTGCATCCTACTGCCATTGACTTAATGAATGAAGTGAATTTCATTAACGTGTAGACTTGAATTCTATTCATGTTATTACGGAGACATCATGGATACCCAACAGCGTTTTAATCAACTCGACTTAAATTTATTGCGGGTATTACGTGAAGTGTATATTCAGCGCCAATTGAGCTTGGCGGCTGATCATTTGGCATTGTCAGCTTCTGCAGTAAGTCACGCATTGCGGCGCTTACGTGATTACTTTGACGACCCCTTGTTTGAGCGCCATGGCCGGCGCTTGGTGCCCACCGCCTTATGTGCCAGCATCGCGCCTACGTTGGTGGAGCACTTGGATGCCATGCAAACGTTATTTGCAAGTCCGCAGTCGTTCAACCCTCATCAAGCACAGGTCACATTTAAGCTTGGTATGCCTGACGCTCTCGAAGCGACGCTATTGCCCGCGTTGCACCATTACATACAGACACAGGCGCCTCACTGCCAACTGCGTAGCGTACCTTTTGTGCGTGAACAGGCCAGTGAGTTATTGGCACGACGAGAACTTGATGTGATTATTGACGTTGCGCGCCCTGTTGCAAGCCCAGTGCAACATCAGCGTCTGATCCAAGATAAACTGATGATATTGAGCGCACAACCGGTCACTTTGTATAGTGCAACTCAGTATATTGAACAACAGCACATAGCCGTGTCGGGTCGCGCACACGGTATCGTGTTAGAAGATATAAGCTTTTTACAAGCAGGGATAGAGCGCGACATTGTGATGCGCTGCCAAAGCTATCAAAGCGCAGCGCAAATTGTTGCCCAAAGTCAGTTGTGTTTGACCGCACCGAGCTCGGTTGCCGTGCGCTTGGCCGCCCAGTACCAGTTGCACTTACAGGCATTGCCGTTTACCCAGCCAGCTATTGACCTGCACCTGTACTGGCATCAGCGCGACCATGATAACCCAGCCAACGTTTGGTTACGCCAAACGTTGGTGGATATTGCGCGGGACTAAAAACGTAGGTTGACGCCCATGCTATAGGTCCATTCGTCATGGCTTTGGCCAAATAATGGCTCGCTTTCATTGCTATAGCTCATGTCTAACGTCAGTGAAAACAAACGTGTGACACGGCTGGTGATACCCACATTGACGATACTGCGAATGTCACTGACGTCACTGGCTTTGGGTTGTACATAGAAACTTGCGGCGAGCTCGGCGTTATCGCTCAGTTGATAGCGGGAATTGAGGTAAAAGTTAAAACGCCAGTCTTCACGGCTCACTTCAACGTTGGCGCCGGGCACCACTCGGCGCTCTTCGTACATCACACCCGCACCGAAATACCCATGAATAAAGCGTTGATCAACACGAAACCTTGCGTTGGTACCCGCTAACTGGCGACGATAGTCGTCATTCAGTGGTTCATCTTGATGCTGTGCAAATAGCTCCCACGCGATAGTTTCATCAAGCTGTCGAGTGTGGCGTACATGGACAAATGAGTCACGCGAGAAGGTTGTGCCCTCGGCACTCGAACGATTTAGCGTGAACAATAGCAAATTACGCACTTGCAGGTCGTCACGGTTCCATTGCACACCACCATTCAGGGCTAGCTTGTCTTCACGAATATTTCCGCGCTTGCCGCTAAACGTTAAGGTACTGCTCGAAGCCCACCCTGGTTTAGTTTCATCCATGCGCATTTCTTCGATGTTAATAATTGCTTGAGCAGGTAAGCTGGCAAGCGAAAGAAGCCCAATTGCTGGCCAAATTAAAGCATACTTCATGTTGCACCTTAGCTTTTATTCACGTGCCCTCGTCCGCTGAAACCACGTTTTTATTCAATTTTTAGGTGAAAAAAAGCGCTTCCGAAGAAGCGCTTAGATGAAAGCTTTCGCATTCGGAACAAGCTTACCAGCCAGTCTTCTCGCGTAATGCTTTACCGATATCAGCCAAGCTGCGTACAGTTTTTACGCCAGCTGCTTCAAGGGCTGCGAATTTCTCGTCAGCGGTACCTTTACCACCTGCGATAATTGCACCGGCATGGCCCATGCGCTTACCTGGAGGCGCAGTTACACCCGCAATGTAAGAAACCACTGGCTTAGTTACATTGGCTTTGATGTACTCTGCCGCTTCTTCTTCAGCTGTACCGCCGATCTCACCGATCATGACGATAGCTTCAGTTTGCGGATCTTTTTCGAACATCTCCAGGATGTCGATGAAGTTAGAGCCAGGAATTGGGTCGCCACCGATACCAACACAGGTTGATTGGCCGAAACCTTCGTCCGTAGTCTGCTTAACTGCTTCATAGGTCAAAGTACCAGAACGTGAAACGATGCCCACTTTACCTGGCTTATGGATATGACCTGGCATGATACCAATCTTAGACTCACCCGGCGTGATCACACCTGGGCAGTTTGGACCGATCATACGTACGCCTTTGTTATCCAAGTACTCTTTCACGTACAGCATGTCGATAGTTGGAATACCTTCGGTGATACAAACGATCAATTCGATACCCGCGTCAGCCGCTTCGATGATAGAGTCTTTACAGAAAGGTGCAGGCACATAGATAACAGTCGCGGTTGCGCCAGTCTTTTCGACGGCTTCTGCAACTGTATTGAACACTGGCAAACCTAAGTGAGTCTGACCGCCTTTACCTGGCGTCACACCACCGACCATTTGCGTGCCATATGCAATCGCTTGCTCAGAGTGGAAAGTACCCTGACCGCCAGTAAAACCCTGACAGATGACTTTAGTGTCTTTATTAATTAATACGCTCATGCCTGGCCTCCTGCAGCTTCAACTACTTTCTGTGCTGCGTCAGTCAGACTGGTAGCAGCGATAATGTTCAGGCCGCTTTCTTTCAGCTTCTCAGTACCTAGTTCTGCGTTGTTACCTTCAAGGCGAACAACCACTGGTACTTTTACGCCGACTTCTTCAACCGCACCGATGATACCTTCTGCGATCATGTCACAACGAACGATACCGCCGAAGATGTTAACGAACACCGCTTTCACGTTGTCGTCAGACAGGATGATTTTGAACGCTTCAGAAACGCGCTCTTTGGTTGCTCCGCCACCAACATCAAGGAAGTTAGCTGGCTCGCCACCGCTTAACTTAACGATGTCCATAGTACCCATCGCCAAGCCAGCACCGTTGACCATACAGCCGATGTTGCCGTCAAGGGCTACATAGTTCAGTTCGAACTTCGCTGCATGCGCTTCACGAGAATCTTCCTGTGAAGGGTCGTGGAATTCTTTGATTTTAGGCTGACGATATAATGCGTTGCTATCGATGTTGATTTTGCCATCTAAGCAGTGCAAGTCGCCTTTGTCAGTCACAACCAATGGGTTGATTTCTAACAACGCGAAATCGTACTGTTCGAACATTTTCGCAAGGCCTAGGAAAATCTTGGTGAATTGCTTCACTTGCTCAGGGTTCAAACCTAGCTTGAAGCCAAGCTCACGACCTTGGTAAGGCAATGCGCCAACCGTTGGGTCGATAATTGCTTTTAAGATTTTCTCTGGAGTTTCTTCTGCAACTTTCTCGATTTCCACGCCACCTTCGGTCGAGGCCATGAAAACGATTTTGCGAGTTGCACGGTCAATCACAGCACCCAAGTAAAGCTCTTGAGCGATTTCAGTGCAATCTTCCACTGAAATTTTGCTTACTGGCTGACCATTTTCGTCTGTTTGATAGGTCACTAAGTTTTGACCTAGCCACTTATCCGCAAAGCCACGAACTTCGTCCAAGCTTGAAACCAGCTTCACACCGCCCGCTTTACCGCGGCCACCAGCGTGAACCTGACACTTAACTACCCACTTGTCGCCGCCAATTTTTTTGGCTGCTTCAACAGCTGCATCCGCTGAGTCTACCGCTTCACCATTTGATACTGGCAAACCGAACTCACGAAATAGCTGCTTTGCTTGATACTCATGCAAATTCATGATGCTTTTTCCATCTGTTCATTCAAAATGAAAGCAGCCGTAGCTGCTTACCCGAATTTCGCGTCGGATTATAAGCCCTTGGACGCAAAAATAACAGCCGCAGTTTACACTGCGGCTGCGGTCTTCCCCTTAAACGTCCAGAAGCAGACGCTGTGGGTCTTCCAGCAAGTTCTTCACGGTGACCAAGAAGCCAACCGATTCCTTACCATCAACGATGCGGTGGTCATACGACAACGCTAAGTACATCATTGGCAGGATTTCGACCTTGCCATCTACCGCCATTGGCCGATCTTGGATTTTGTGCATGCCCAAGATTGCGCTTTGCGGTGGATTCAAAATTGGAGTCGATAGCAACGAACCGAACACACCACCATTGGTGATAGTGAAGTTACCGCCCTGCATTTCATCCAATGTTAATTTACCGTCACGACCTTTAATTGCTAGGTCTTTGATACCTTTTTCGATATCAGCCAAGCTCATTTTGTCGCAATCACGCAGTACTGGAGTGACCAAACCACGCGGCGTTGACACAGCAATGCTGACGTCAAAATAGTTGTGATACACGATATCGTCGCCGTCAATTGACGCGTTTACTTCAGGGAAACGCTTCAATGCTTCAACCACAGCTTTCACATAGAACGACATAAAGCCTAGACGCGTACCATGACGCTCTTCAAACTCTTGCTGATACTTCTTACGCAAGTCCATGATTGGCTTCATGTTGATTTCATTGAACGTGGTCAACATCGCGGTATCGTTCTTAGCACCTAACAGGCGCTCTGCAATACGCTTACGCAAACGTGTCATTGGCACACGTTTCTGGGTACGGTCGCCGCCCGCAGATGCAGGCGCTGACGCTGGCTTAGATTCTTGCTTAGCTGGGGCGTCTTTTGCATTCTTCACGTGCTTCTCCACGTCTTCTTTGGTCAAACGACCATTTTTACCCGTACCTTTGACATCAGACGCGTCTAAATCATGCTCTTTAAGCAAACGGCGAACCGATGGGCTCACAGCGTCTGAACTGTCTTTGTCGCTATCAGATGCAGACGAAGTCTCTGCTTTACTCGCAGACTTCGACGCTTTCTTAGCTGGCTTCGCAGTACCTTGGGTGATCACGCCAATCACGTCTTTGGCACCCACAGTGGCACCTTCGTCGTGAATGATTTCAGCCAATACACCGTCAGCTTCAGCAACAACTTCAAGCACCACTTTATCGGTTTCGATATCGACCAAGTTTTGGTCGCGGCTCACGCTATCACCTGCTTTTACGTGCCATGTAGCAATCGTCGCATCGCTCACTGACTCTGGTAATTCAGGCACTTTCACTTCAATGCTTTCACCAGACGCTTCTGCACCTTCGTCTTCCGCTTCTTCGTCTGAATCATCAGCGCTGTCTGCTTCTGCGTCTTCGGCATCGTCAGCATCGTCGTCTGAGCCAGCAGCTTCGCCGTCGCCTTCAACGATAGTGCCAATCACGGCTTTACTTTCAACAGTGTCACCTTCTTCGGCGTTAATTTCGCCAATCACACCGTCCGCTTCTGCGACAACTTCCAATACAACTTTGTCAGTTTCGATGTCTACCAGATTCTGGTCACGAGTGACTTTGTCACCCTTTTTCACGTGCCAGGTCGCAATCGTTCCGTCTGCAACGGATTCAGGTAATTCAGGTACTTTAATTTCAATCGCCATCGTTAAATTTCACCTATTTAATGGTTAGCGCATCGTTGACTAATTTTTCTTGCTGCTCTTTGTGCACTGAGGCGTAGCCTACGGCTGGAGACGCAGAAGCGGCTCGACCAGCGTAAGACAACTTGGCACCTTCAGGAATTGCTTCACGGAAGTGATGCTGTGAACAATACCAAGCGCCTTGGTTTTGAGGCTCTTCCTGACACCAAACAAAATCTTTCACATGCTGGTACTGCTTCAACACATCGGCCATTTCCTGATGCGGGAAAGGATACAGCTGCTCAATGCGAATAATCGCAATATTATTCAGTTCTTGCTCGCGACGCTGTTTCAGCAAGTCGTAATACACTTTACCACCGCAGAAAACAACGCGCTCCACCTTCTTCGCGTCTTGCTCGTCGATTTCACCGATTACATTATAAAACACACCATCGGCTAATTCTTCAAGGGAAGACACGGCATCGGCATGGCGCAACAACGATTTCGGCGTCATCACAATTAACGGACGGCGAACCGGACGAATTTGTTGACGGCGAATCATGTTGTACACCTGCGCAGGTGTTGTCGGTGTACACACGGACCAGTTGTGATCCGCTGACAATTGCAAGAAGCGTTCGAGACGCGCTGAGCTATGCTCAGGGCCCTGGCCTTCGTAACCGTGCGGCAACAACAACGTTAAGCCACACAAGCGTCCCCACTTCTGCTCACCTGAGCTCAAGAACTGGTCGATCACCACTTGGGCACCGTTGGCAAAATCACCAAATTGCGCTTCCCAAATTGGCAATGTATTCGGCTCAGCCGTGGCGTAACCGTATTCAAACGCCATAACCGCTTCTTCAGACAAGACAGAATCATAGATTTCAATCTTGGCCTGATTGTCAGCAATGTGCTGCAACGGCATATAGGTTTTCGCGTCTTTTTGGTTGTGCAGAACCGCATGACGGTGGAAGAATGTGCCGCGGCCGCTATCTTGACCAACCATACGCACACCATGACCGTGCTTGACCAGGCTCGCGTACGCCAGCATCTCAGCCATACCCCAGTCGAGCTTACGCTCACCGTTGGCCATTTTGACACGCTCTTCGTACACTTTGGCCACGCGTGAATTCAACTTGAAGCCTTCAGGTACATGACTCACCTTCAAGGCTAAGTCTTCAAGTTCTTCAACAGTCATACGTGAGTCGTAGTCGACGTCCCAGTCGTTATCGACAAACGGCGACCAGTCCACTGAATGGGCCTTCATTGGCTGCCACTCTTCGACTACGCAATCGCCTTTATCCAGGGCGTCACGGTAATCCGCCACTAACTGCTTGGCGAACTTGTCGTCAATCACTTTGGCTTCTAAAAGACGTTTTGCATACAGCTCACGTGGAACTGGGTGCTTTTTAATCTTTTGATACATCAGTGGCTGAGTCGCATTCGGCTCATCCGCTTCATTGTGACCATGACGACGGTAACATACCAAATCAATCACCACGTCGCGCTTGAACGCATTGCGGTAATCAACGGCTAGTTGAGACACGAACAGAACCGCTTCAGGATCGTCGGCGTTGACGTGGAAAATCGGAGCCTGCACCATTTTCGCAATATCCGTACAATACTGCGTTGAACGCGCGTCTTCTTGCTTCGACGTGGTAAAGCCAACCTGGTTGTTGACCACGATACGAATACTACCGCCGACACCAAAGGCGCGAGTGCGTGACAAGTTAAAGGTCTCTTGTACCACACCTTGGCCCGCAATCGCCGCATCGCCATGGATTGTGATAGGTAACGCTTGGCTACCGTCCTGACAGCCACGGCGTTCCATGCGTGCACGCACAGAGCCCATAACAACCGGGTTCACAATTTCCAGGTGTGACGGGTTGAATGCTAGTGCAAGGTGGACGTTACCGCCTTTGGTGGCAAAATCTGAAGAGAAGCCCATATGGTATTTCACATCACCAGATTTCTCTGATTTGATACCTAAACCGGCAAACTCATTGAATAATTCTTGGGGATGCTTACCCAGCACGTTGATCAGGACGTTCAAACGACCACGGTGCGCCATACCGATGACCACTTCTTTGGCACCATTCTCGCCGCCGCGATGGATCAAGGCTTTGATAAGCGGGACTAAGCTGTCGCCACCCTCAAGGGAGAAGCGCTTGGCGCCCGGGAATTTAGAACCAAGATACTTTTCCAAGCCATCTGCTGCGGTAAGTTCTTGAAGCAAACGCTTTTGCATGTCTGCGTCGAACTTAGGCTGGCCTAATTGAGATTCCAAACGCTGTTGAATCCAACGTTTCTCTTCAGTGGACACGATATGCATGTACTCAGCACCAATCGAACCACAATAGATTTTCTCAAGTGCAGCGTGAATGTCGCCAAGCTTTGCAGTGTCTTTGCCAATTGCCAAAGATCCAACATTAAACTCAGTCGCGTAATCATCTTTGCTGAGCGAATGGTGCTCAAGAGCTAAGTCTGCAACTTGCTCTTGTTTCCACAAGCCTAGAGGGTCGAGATTGGCGTGTTGGTGACCGCGAAACCGATAGGCATTAATTAGCTGCAAAACTTTCACTTGCTTCTCTGACATTTCAGAGTTGCCGGCATTCGCCGAGCCTGAAAGCTTCAACTTATTTTTAGCCATCTCGCGAAACTGTTCACGCACTTCGCTGTGTTTGATATCCACACCACTAGTTGGCATGCCATCAAAGAATTCGCGCCATTCATCCCCGACGGCGCTCGGGTCATCCAAATACAGCTCAAAGAGGTCCTCAATGTAGCCGATGTTGCCACCAGCTAAGTGAGAAGACTCGATCCAGGCTTGCATTGCACCATCTTGCATTGCTTTTCCTTTCATCTGAAACTAGCAAAAAACGGCGGTGGATTACACCGCACGGCTCAATAGCATAGATTTAATGTGACCGATTGCTTTGGTCGGGTTCAATCCTTTAGGACACACGTTAACGCAGTTCATGATGCCGTGGCAACGGAACACGCTAAAGGCGTCGTCCAATTCGTCTAAGCGCTGCTCAGTCGCTGTATCACGGCTATCCGCTAAGAAGCGATACGCATGCAACAGGCCTGCAGGGCCGACGAATTTATCAGGATTCCACCAAAATGATGGACACGACGTCGAACAACATGCACATAAAATACACTCGTACAGACCATCAAGCTTAGCACGCTCTTCTGGACTCTGCAGATGCTCGCGCGCAGGCGGCGTCTTGCTGTCGTTAATCAAATACGGCTTGACGCGCTCATACTGATGATAGAATTGCTCCATATCAACGATAAGGTCACGAATGACCGGCAAGCCAGGTAATGGACGCACGACAATTTTGTTTGATTTCAATGACGACACTGACGTAATACAGCCAAGGCCGTTCTTACCGTTCATGTTAAAGCCGTCAGACCCACACACCCCTTCACGGCATGAGCGGCGAAACGCTAAGCTTGGATCTTGCTCTTTCAGCTTAATCAGCGCTTCCAATACCATCATGTCCTGGTTTTCTTCCATTTCCAGGGTGTAATCCTGCATGCGAGGCTTAGCATCGACATCAGGGTTGTAACGATAGACCGAAAAGGTAATTTTTTTCATCGTTAAGCCCTCTTAGTAAGTACGCGCTTTAGGTGGGAACGCTTCGCGAGTCTTCGGCGACATATTCACTTCACGCTTCACCATAGAATCATTTTCTGGACGGAACACTGTGTGTACTAGCCAGTTTTCATCATCACGGTCTGGGAAGTCAGCACGGCTGTGCGCACCGCGACTTTCTTGACGGTAGTTTGCTGCAACCGCTGTTGCATAGGCAGTTTCCATCAAGTTGTCTAATTCCAAACACTCGATACGCTGAGTGTTGAACTCAGAGCTGGTGTCGTCCAAGCGAGCATTGTTTAAGCGCTCACGAATTTCTTTCAATTCCTGCAAGCCACTTTCCATGGCGTCACCTTCACGGAATACCGAGAAGTTCATTTGCATGCAATTTTGCAGATCTTTCTTAATCTGTGCAGGGTCTTCACCTTGTTGGGTGTTTTCCCAGCGATTAGTACGTGCCATGGCAGCTTCAATATCGCTGGCAGAAGCTTCGCGTGCTTCTACGTTTGCTGCTAACGCTTCACCTAAATGCAGACCCGTTGCACGACCGAATACCACTAGGTCAAGCAATGAGTTACCACCTAAGCGGTTCGCACCGTGCACTGATACACAGGCAATCTCACCACATGCAAACAAGCCTTGGATTGGCGTCGCTTGGCCATTCGCATCAATTTGTAGCGCTTGACCATTTACGTCCGTTGGAATACCACCCATCATGTAGTGACAGGTTGGAATCACTGGAATCGGCTCTTCTGCCGGGTCAACGTGAGCGAAGGTTTTCGCTAAGTCACATACACCTGGCAAACGAGACTCAAGTACGTCACGCCCTAAGTGATCAAGTTTCAGTTTAATGTGCGTGCCCCAAGGACCTTCACAGCCACGGCCTTCACGGATTTCGCTCATCATTGCACGAGCAACCACGTCACGACCAGCTAAGTCTTTGGCGTTCGGTGCATAACGCTCCATGAAGCGCTCCCCGTCTTTATTCAACAGGTAACCACCTTCACCACGACAACCTTCAGTCACTAACGAGCCCGCACCGGCGATACCGGTTGGGTGGAACTGCCACATTTCCATGTCCTGTAATGGCACGCCTGCGCGCAACGCCATACCGACGCCATCACCTGTGTTAATGTGAGCATTCGTGGTAGACGCATAAATACGCCCTGCACCACCAGTCGCTAGTACAACTGCTTTAGCTTTAATGAAATACACTTCACCGGTTTCAATGTGTAGCGCCGTAGTACCAACCACTGCGCCATCTTGGTTCTTAACCAGGTCAAGTGCGTACCACTCAGAAAATACGGTGGTTTTGTTTTTCACGTTTTGTTGATACAACAAGTGCAATAAAGCGTGACCGGTACGGTCAGCTGCAGCCGCAGTACGCGCAGCCTGCTCGCCACCAAATTCTTTTGACTGGCCACCGAATGGACGCTGGTACACTTTACCGTTTTCGAAACGCGAGAATGGCAAGCCCATGTTTTCCATCTCAAGAATGGCTTCTGGACCCGTCTTACACATGTACTCAATTGCGTCTTGGTCGCCAATGTAATCCGAACCTTTTACGGTATCGAACATGTGCCATTCCCAGTTATCTTCGTGCGCATTGCCTAAAGCAACGGTAATACCACCTTGCGCAGACACCGTGTGCGAACGGGTCGGGAATACTTTCGACATCAAGGCACAGGTCATGCCCTGCTGTGAGATCTGGAGTGCTGCACGCATACCCGCGCCACCAGCACCAATTACTACAGCATCAAAGCTAAGTTCTTTCATTTTATACACCCCACAACACAAATAGGCCGACTAACCAGTACACAATTAACGCCACACTGACGATAAATTGTAATACACCGCGACCTAGGGAATTTTTGACATAGTCAGTCAACACCTGCCAGATACCAATCCAGCCGTGCACCAACAAACCAGTCAATGCGAGTAAGGTGTAAACTTTCATCCAAAGGTTACCGAACAGTCCGGTCCACACTTCGAAGGTCAAATTGGGTGTCGCTACCAGAAAGCTGACTAAGAACAGCAAATAAGTAGCCAAAATTACCGCGCTCGCGCGCAGCAAAACGTAGTCGTGCGTGCCGCTACGACCAAAAGTAGATGCAACTTTTACCATAACCAAACTCCGGCCAGGACTGATAATACAATGGCTAATGCAATTGAAATGTTCGCGCTCAGATTGCCTGACTCACGTTCTTCCCAATAGCCCAAATCCATCATGATGTGGCGCAAACCAGCCAGCAGGTGATAACCGAATGCAGTCAGAATCCCCCAGACTACAAACTTAACCACAGGGTTTGCGAAAACTTGCTGAGCTTGCGCAAAACCTTCCGGCGATGAGAGTGAAATTGCGAACAACCACACCAAAAAGCCAACGGTCACTAACATGATGACACCCGAGACGCGATGCAAGATTGAAGCGATCGCTGACGGCGGGAACTTCATT
Organism: Aliidiomarina maris; assembly: GCF_003987335.1. Lineage (GTDB taxonomy): Bacteria > Pseudomonadota > Gammaproteobacteria > Enterobacterales > Alteromonadaceae > Aliidiomarina > Aliidiomarina maris. The sequence goes on from NZ_PIPK01000001.1 coordinate 139,265, forward strand.
GTAGATAGTTCTAAATTAACAGGTCTTTGTTTTTTCACGATTGTTGCCTTTTTAAAAGCACAGAATGAAGAGTCCGTGAAGTATATCCAGCGCAGCACACAATTACAATTCCCTACACCTTCGGATTTTTAATCCTCGGCGTACAGTTTCTAAGGGATGGACGCACGCTGCCGGGTTAATATACGACTAAAGTCGATTATTTAGATGCAAACTTTTCAGCATAAAAACTATTACTATGAATATACCGTGAAGTACGCCTAAAACTGCTACACTAATACGGTGTTAAATTCTAAACAGGTGTTTACCCAAAATTGACAAAGCACCGTCAGATCGAGTAAAACTAGCGCACTTTTTTGATTCGAAACCATTTCGAAACCTAACGAAAGCAAGGAGATCTCCTTATGGCTGACCGTAAAGCCACCCTGCAAATCGACGGCAAAAGCATTGAGCTTCCAGTCTTGTCGCCTACCGCAGGATACGATGTTGTAGACGTACGTACCCTTGGCAAACACGGCTATTTCACCTTTGACCCAGGCTTTTTAGCAACCGGTTCATGCGAATCTAAAATCACCTACATTGATGGTGAGAAAGGTGTGCTATTACACCGCGGCTACCCGATTGATCAGCTAGCAACCAAAGCCGATTACTTGGAAGTGTGCTACATGCTGATTCATGGTGAAGCACCAAACGCAGAGCAATATGAGAAATTTAAGAACACCATCACCAAGCACACTATGGTGCATCAAGGTATTCACAATTTCTTCAACGGTTTCCGCCGTGATTCGCACCCAATGGCCATGTTATGTGCCATCGTCGGTGCGTTGTCGTCGTTCTACCACGACGATTTAGATATTTCTGATTCAGAGCAACGCGTACGCAGCGCTTATCGCTTAGTTGCGAAAATGCCGACTATTGCGGCAATGTGCTATAAGCACAGCATTGGTCAACCGTTTGTTTACCCACGCAATGACCTAAGCTACGCAGAGAACTTCTTGAACATGATGTTCTCAGTACCTGCTGAAGAATACAAAATTAGCCCAACTATCGCCAAAGCGATGGACCGTATCTTCACCTTGCATGCTGATCATGAGCAAAACGCGTCAACCTCGACCGTGCGTTTAGCTGGCTCTTCTGGTGCTAACCCTTATGCATGTATTGCAGCAGGTGTCGCGTCATTGTGGGGACCTGCACACGGCGGTGCGAACGAAGCATGTTTGAAAATGTTAGCCCAAATCGGTTCAGTTGATCGTATTCCTGAGTTCATTGAAAAAGCTAAAGACAAGAACGACCCGTTCCGTCTGATGGGCTTTGGTCACCGTGTTTATAAAAACTTTGACCCACGCGCAACTGTGATGCGTGACACCTGTCACGACGTACTGAAAGAGCTGAACATCGATGATCCGTTGCTGGACGTTGCGATGGAGCTTGAGCGTATTGCTCTGGAAGACGAGTACTTCGTAGAGAAGAAACTGTACCCGAACGTAGATTTCTACTCAGGTATCATTCTTAAAGCGATTGGTATTCCGACTAGCATGTTCACCGTTATCTTTGCCCTGTCGCGTACAGTAGGCTGGATTTCTCACTGGCATGAAATGCTAGGCGAAAAAGGCCAGAAGATTGGTCGTCCTCGCCAGCTATATACTGGTGAAACCAAACGCGACTTCACGCCAATTAAGCGCTAATCACGCGTATAGATTGACTGAAACGAAAACGGACACCTCGGTGTCCGTTTTTATTTGCTTGTATCACTGTTAACTTATCGCCTAGCGCAGGCTAAAAGAGTTCACAGAATCGATCAATTGGTCACGTTCCGTATCCCAGCGCGACTCCAGCGCAGTTGCAGTTACCACATAGTAATAATTACCTTGTTTAATCACTCGTGAATACCAATGCAAGTCGGTGTTTTGCAAACGTCCGCGGTATTCATAAATGACCTCGTTATCGCCACGGCTCATATCAACTACAGCGAAATCGAGTTGCTCAAACTGCTCATTGCTCAGTTCAATGTACTCGTCCATGCTGCCTTCAAAAGGCTGGATCTGAAGGTTCACGTTGGCGGCAAAACCATCCGCTGCAGGCAAGTAATGCTGGAAAACTTGACCACCTACCGTGTGTGGGAACGCCGGCGGCGTGAAATCGTAATCTGAGCCGTCCAAAGTCGATGCGTGGCTCACGCTGGTCATTAGGCTACTAAGTGCTAACACCATCGCAAATCGTTTTAATTGTGGTTTCATAAGGTATTGCGTCAATAAAAATTAAACGGAACCTAAAATTAGCAGGTACGTTCTGGGGTTACAAGACGTTATATGATGCGTGGTGGTATTGGATTGAGCAACTCAGCAACCCGCTCGCGCAATCTTGGCACTACATCGGCTTCAAACCATGGGTGCTGTGAAAACCAGCGTCGATTGCGTGGACTAGGGTGCGGCACTGCGATTTGTTGCGGCCAGTGCGAACGCCAGTCTACCACTGCATCACGCACACGTGAATACCGAATGTCACTGTGCCAGCGAATCGCATACTGGCCAATGAGCACAGTCAATTGAACGCCACCCAACTGCTTCAGCAAAGGTTCACGCCACAACGGCGCACACTCAGGGCGTGGCGGTAGATCACCTTGCGCACCCGTGCCCGGATAGCAGAACCCCATGGGTGCAATCGCAAAGCAACGGGGGTCGTAAAATTGGCTTCGCTCAACCCCAAGCCAGGTACGTAACCGGTCGCCACTGGCGTCGTCAAAGGGTAGCCCTGACTGCTGAACCTTGCGCCCTGGTGCTTGCCCGACCAATAAAATTGGCGCACTGTCACTCGCTTGGATGACCGGTCGCGGCTGATGTGGTAACGCAGGCGCGCACAACCGGCATGCCCGAATGTCGGCTAGCAATGTGTCGAGTTCGTCAGCGTTACGCGTTGTCATAGGTATTTAAATACGCCTTGTCAATGGACGCCAGACGCTCAAAATACGGTGTGAAAGCCTGGCTATCTGCAGACTGCTTAGACACGAAATAAAGAATGTCTTTAGTTTTATCCTGCTTTTTCGCCTGGCTCTTAAGGGTATCGAATAAATGACGCACAGTGCCCTGACTGCCGTCGACAAATTGCACATCGGCAGGGAAACAAGTGCGCAGTAGCGGGGTAAAATAGGCGAAATGCGTGCAACCTAGCACAACTGCCGCATATTGGCTGCAATCATAATGTTGTAGCTGAGCCTGCACGTAGGCTCGCACTGCGTCAGTATCAAACTGTTGCTGTTCTGCGAAACTCACTAAACGATCCATCGCCAGTTTATCTGTACGCCGTCGGGTGTCAAAGCGCTGTAACAATTGGCTTAACTTGCTCTCTTGCAAAGTTAACGAGGTTGCCATCACCAGCACCCGCTGAGCCTCTGTCTGCGCAAGGGCCAGTTTTACCGCAGGTTCCATGCCAATCACCGGAAACGGATAGCGTTGACGCAGCACCTCAATACACACCGCTGTCGCCGTATTGCAGGCAACCACTAATGCGTCTGGCGCTTGAGTGGCAATAAAGTCGCAGGCACGTGAGGTGAGGTCGCGCACTTCCGCAGCGGGCTTGCCACCGTAGGGCGCATTCAGTGTATCGGCAAAATATACATACTGGTGCTGAGGCTGCTGCTCCACGGCTGCATGTAGCACCGTGAGCCCACCCATGCCGGAATCAAAAAAAGCAATGCGCATATAACTCAATCACACCTTAACTCACCACACCCAAAGATAGTGCTTAGTATACAGAGTTAATTTTGCTGTTGGCGAATTGCATTGACTAATTCTTGCTTGCGCATCCGGCTGCGACCACTAATTTTGAGCTCACTGGCACGATTATATAATTCCTGACGCGTGCGCTTTTCTAACGGTGTATTCGGATTACCAGTGCCTTGACTGGTTGTGTTCGGGGTTCGCTTCTCTTGACGCCGCTGTTTGTTCACTGTGCGCGCGGCAATCGCTTTCGCGCTTCGTGTGCTTTTGCCGCGGTCCTGTTGCTCGGACTTCACATGCTGGTATTGACGCTCGTCTTTATCGCTCCATGCATTTGGCATACTGGCCTCCTCAAGATATTGGCTTGGCTTACGTCACTCGCTTTACCCACAACACGCTGCGGCTTTTAGCGAAAGTCTATCACTACGTATAGCCAAGCCTGAGTCAGGTGCAAGTCATTTACACAGTGTTAACTCAATCACTTGCTGGTACATTGGATTAGAACTGCCAACGCACACCCACCATTGCCACGACAGGGCCAATGTCGACCCCAACCGATTGAATCGTATCACCGTTTACACTCACCCGCGCCGTGGTACTGATATCTATCTTACTGACCATGGCATGAATGCCGAAATCAGGTGTTACTTGCACGTTAACACCCGCCTGTAGCGCTAAACCCCAAGAGTCAGACAATGACAAACCAATATGGTCATCGCTTGTGCTAACCTCAAGTGCTTGCAACGTAGACACTAATTGCTCGTCGGCTTTGCTATTAAAGAAATTAGTATAATTCAGGCCAACACCAATAAACGGCTGCCAGTTGGAATGGAATTCGGTGAAATGATATTGGGCCAGTAAAGTCGGTGGTAGATGTTTGGTTTTACCCACTTGCAAACCATCCACCGCAGACCCTGCTACCCGAATGTTATGACTAAAAGGCGTCGCAGCAATCAGTTGCAGCGCCCAATTCGGGGTCACTTTATAATCAATGGTCAGGCCTAATTGCCAATCGTCGTTAACCGCCACTGCGGTTGAGCCCGGCTGTAAACCTGCCACTTGCTCAATCACATCGAGCGACCCGCTGCTCTCTTTGGGTGCTGCATAAATAGGCCCAACATTCACCGCCCAATTCGCGTGGGCCTGTCCGGTCAAAGCGGACAACAACAATGCACTTGCTACGACTTTGATTTTCATCACTTAACCTCTTCATCTGGATGGGATGAGGTGATTGTGATGCTGAACCGCTTGAGGAAAGTTGCGCATGATCAAAGCCGCCAATACGAGACGCGAGCAAGCGTCAGGACCTTGCGCTGTATCAAGCTTTAGGAGGGTTGCATGCGTCGCTCCAGTTGTCGATACCAACGCACGCCCGCCCACATCGACGCCGCAATATAAGGAATGCCGCCAATCACCCACATCAATAACCCAGCCAATTGCTGGTCTTGCAGGTGTCGCGCCTCGCTATACAGTGGTTGCGCCGCAAAGGTTAATAACGCACCTAAGAAGCCAGTGTGCATCAGGGTGAGAAGTAGCGCCAATAACGCAAAGGGAATTTTACGCGCCGCAGGGTACAAACACGCCCACCAAAACCATACTGCGCTGAGCAAAAAGCAAAGATGTGCAAGGGCATGCACCCAAGACGACTGCACAGCTGCCATGTAAAACAATGGGATATGCCAAAACCAAATCACTACCCCATGCAAGTAAGCACACAGCATTGGATATTGTGTGACTTTAAACCCTAGCTTCCATGCCCCTTGCAACCATTTGCCGCCCCCCACGTACCACTGCGGGAGTGGTCGCGCCAAGGCAATCAACGGGGCTATACATGCGATAATCAACATATGCTGCGCCATATGCATGGCTGCGCTGACTTCGGCCCAGCGATCCATAGGTCCCAGCATGACGAACACTGCAAATAATAGCACCGCACGCATTAGCCAAAGACGCCAGCGTTTCACCGGTGTGCGTTTTGCCCCCCGCTCATAACATATGGCCAGCAGCACCACCAGCAGTAAGCCAAGGGCATTCACCAGCCATTCGCTCGGGCCACTGCGCAACGTGGTGTCCGCGGCTTGTGCGACGCCACTTGAAAGTGCCAGTAACGTAACGCCGCACAATAACGTCTTAAACATCACAAACATGGCGGGTAAATCAAGGCCGCGGCCCCCACCACCAATGTGGAAAACGCAGCCATCGCGTATAACACCGCTGAAAGCCGGGCAAAAAATCGTGCTTGTATCGGCTCAGCTGGCGTCACTTGGTGGCACTTCCATGCCGCCCAACTGAACGCCAAGGTAAACACCACGGTAGCACCCAGCACAAAAAGGTTAATCCAATTCAATGGGTTGGTGCTATCTCGTGCGTCACTAAAGCTGCAGCCAACGGACATACCGCCGTAGACAAAATTAAAGTAAACAAACCATAAGGTGAAACCCAGCACTAGGTGCAGGGGATGCGGTTTAAAGCTCATACGCCACCTCCCCACACCATGGGTAGTAGTAAGAATGATGCATAACTGACCCAAAAAATCGCAGTGGTGTACAGCCACAATGGCTTCAGTACCACGGGCTCATACGGCAACCGGTGGCTGACATACCCGTAACGCACACGCAGGCTTTGCAGTGATGTGGTCACTGCCACCAGCACACTATGGAATATTTGGAACATCAACATTAACAGCAAGACCGCATCATGGGAGTTTTCAGTAAAGCTTAACTCGGCACTGACGGTGAACCACAATAATGCCAGTAAATGAGCTATCGCGAGGGCCGCACAGCCCGCAAGATTTTTACCCAAACCAACATCGTTACCCTGACATAACCGCCTTACGGTTTGGCGATACCATAAGGTACCTACCGTCAACAGCACACCGCTAAGTAATAACCCGGGTAAGGAAATCGCTGAATCTTCTGGCACCACCCAGTTCGGCGACACCGTCCATAGGTAAAACCAGCCAAAGATAAGCGACAAATACAACGCCGCGTCGGCCAGAAGCGTAACATTCATACCCCACAGGCCAGGGCCGTCGCACGTCCGCGAATTTAACGGTGGTTCATCGCGCTGCCATTCCTCCTCGGTTAATGGCGCCATGGCTTTATGCCCGCCATTCTCCCAACTCCAACGCAACAACGTGATAGCCGCCAACACCGCGAACATAATCGCCACCGGATACACTCGCACCAGTAAGCTGATACATACCCCAGCGAGGAATGCAGCACTGATCATTGGCCACCAGGAATTGGTTGGCAGGTGAATGACCTCTTTTAGCTTGCCGGTGATAGCATCGGTGCCATAGATTTCACGGCGGCCATGGGAGATGTCTGCAAGACCATGCTGCCCCTCAGCCATAGTGTTGGCAATATTGGGGTGCTCCCTCAGGGGATGCCGAGTTTCAACCCGCGGAATACTAGCGAAGTTATAAGCCGTGGGCGGTGTACCAGTCGCCCATTCGAGGGTGTCGGCTTTCCAAGGGTTAAACGGTGCTTTGCGCCCAAATTTAAAGTGCAACGCAACATCCAAAATAATCATCCCTACGCCTGCAGCCATCACAAAACCGCCCACCGACGAGAGTAAGTTTAACCAGTCCCAACCAAGCCCACCTGAGTAACTATAAACCCGACGTGGCATGCCCAGTAGCCCGGTTAAATGCATCAACAAGAAAGTGGCGTTAAAGCCGATAAAGGTTAACCAAAATGCCCACTTTCCAATGCTTTCGGACGGCATTCGCCCTGACATTTGCGGCAACCAGTAATACAAACCTGCAATCAGGGGGAAGAACATGCCACCAACTAAGACGTAATGCATATGTGCAACGACAAAATGGGTATCATGAACCTGCCAATTAAATGGTACCAATGCCAGCATTACACCGGTTAAACCGCCGCATACAAAAATAATCAAGAAACCAAATACCCAGAGCATGGGTAAGTTATAAGTGACCCTGCCGTGCCACAAGGTGGCTATCCACGCAAAAATTTGAATCGCGGTGGGCACTGCGACCAGCATACTGGCTATCGAGAAAAAGGCTTGGGCTAATTGCGGAATACCGACGGTAAACATGTGGTGCACCCACAACCCAAAGCTGATAAAGCCCGTCAAAATAATCGCTAAAACTATCCAGCGGTAGCCTACCAACGGACGCCCTGCGAACACTGGAATTAAGGTCGAAATAATTCCCGCTGCGGGGAGAAATATGATGTAAACCTCAGGGTGGCCAAATAGCCAGAACAAGTGCTGCCATAGAATCGGGTCACCACCAGCCGCAACCTCGAAGAACGGCATGCCTGCGGCTCGTTCAAGCTCTAACATAATGCTGGCTAGAATCAGAGGTGGAAAGCCAAACACGATCATCAGCGCCATGGCCAAAATATACCAAGCCATAATCGGCATTTTACTCAACGTCATGCCCGGAGCACGCGTACGCAGAATTGATACGGTAATTTCTACCCCTGCCGCCATCGCGGAAATCTCAACAAAGGTAATACCTAACAGCCAGAAGTCCGAACCAGGACCTGGGGCAAACTCTGCACTACTTAATGGCGTATACATAAACCAGCCGGAATCAGGGGCCATGCCTAATACCAAGCTCGACATGATGATGATGCCGCCAAATAAATAGCAGTAATACCCAAGCGCACTGATGCGAGGAAACACTAAGTCTCGCGTGCCAATCAGCTTGGGGATCATGTAAATTGCCATGCCCTCCAAAATGGGAATCGCAAACAAGAACATCATCACCGTGCCGTGCATGGTGAACACTTGACCGTACACGTCCGGGTTAATGATATCCTGAGCTGGCAATGCTAATTGGGTGCGAATAAGCATCGCCAGCACGCCACCAATAATAAAGAATACGGCCCCCGTTAACATAAAACGGCGACCTATCGAGGTGTGATTCACTGCCGCTAGTTGTCCCCAACCTGGCAAATTGCCCCAAACTTTTTCAAACTGCTGGTGTAATGTCATGGGCGATCTCCTTGCACGACAGTCTCTTGCCAAGATGCGAAATCATCGGCGCTATGAGCATGAATAGCGAAGTCCATATGCGCATGCCCCACGCCACAGTACTCGGCACATTGTCCCTCAAAGCGACCTGTTTCACTGGCCTGCAGGCGCAGCACGTTGGTACTCCCTGGTATTGCATCAACCTTGCCGCCTAAGCGCGGCACCCAAAACGAGTGAATCACGTCATCACTGCGGATATGAAAATTAATCGGGGTGTCGACTGGAATATGAATTTCATCAATTAAAGTAATATCGAGGTCTGGGTAATACACTTGCCAAAACCATTGATGTGACGTGACTTCAATATGCACCACATCATCACCATCAAATGGCAGCATCCGATGCCCTGCTGGTATCCCGAATGCGAGTAGCAGCGTGATTGCACCAACCGGAAGCGCAATGCCCCCCCAAATCACCCAACTATTTTGCTTCCCTTGAACTTCGTTATCAGGCGTATCAGTGCCGTTACGGCGCATTGCGTGCCACCATAACAAGGTCATAAAAATGGTGACAAAAGTGCCAAACCAGAACATCCCCCACCAAATATAGGCCACGCTTTGGGCGTGAGGTCCCGCGGGGTCGAGAGTCGAATAAGGGCCGCTGCATGCTGTTAATGACAAAATCATGGCGATTACAGCAACCTTTGCTAACCTCTTAGGGAGTAACTTTTTTATTCTAAGCAGTAGCTTATGCATCATGATGAATTACCTTTGGTGATGCGATGAATGACAACGTAGTTAGATTCTGGAGAGAATGACACCCATGCCCTACGCAAAAATTGAAAGCCGTGCCGCTTTGCGTGGCCACCCACTGCACCCTGTGCTGATCCATTTCCCAATCGCCGCCCTGATGATGTTGCTGCTGACCGATGTGGTTTACTGGTACACCGAAGATGCTTTTTGGTCCCGCGCTGGCTACTACCTGGCAGCGACTGGTGCCATTTTGGGTGGCGTATCTGGACTCGCCGGCGCAATTGACCTGTTCACGGTGGGCCGCATTCGCCGTTTGGTCACTGCTTGGGCCCATGGCATTCTGGCGGTAATGTTGTTGAGCCTGGCTGCTTTCAACTTTATGTTGCGTTGGGGCCCAGACCCCGGTGCCTTGATTTTGCCATGGGGCCTTTACACTAGTGCATTGACTGCATTGCTGATTAGCGCTACTGGCTTTCTGGGTGGCCAACTGGTTTACGAATACGGTGTCGGTGTTGATGTGGTTGAAGCCACGACGCGCGATGTCAAACCCTAAGCTCATAGCAGCGACTCCACCCAAGCTGGGGTCGCTGGCTTTCCTAATACTATCCAGACAATTCCTATCATCAGCACGCAAAATAGCGTAATTAAGCCCCAGCAAGCAGCCGTCATATATTTAAAGTGCCCCCGCTCGGCGCGAATAATTAGCAAACCCAATAACGCCTGACCAATACATAGAAAAGTCACTAACGTGAGCTTCGCCAGCAGCCAGAAATGATGGCTTTGGTTGATCAAAAAGACGGCGGTGCCTGCAGTAATACTTAAAATCGCGGCTGGTGTGGCAACATGGGTAAATACAAACCGCGCAATCGAATCAATACCACGCGGCGTATCAATAAAACTTTTATCCGCTGGCAAAGTCCGATGCTGACGTGCGCGGTTAGCTAGAATAATAGGTACGTATAACGCCGCTGCAGTCCATACTGACAACGTCATGATGTGCAAAGAAAGAACCCAAAGCACCGGCTACCTCGATAAATTTTGAATTGTTGTGCATTGAGCTTTGCAGAAAGTTGCCAAAATTCAAGTTTCTCAAGCGTTTGCATGGGAAATAAACTTGTCCGTCCAGTGGATGCTAGGCATACTGCTGACATCTATCTCCAGATTGACAAAGGTATACAGATGGCAGATACAAATTATCTTCTGCGGCTTTATCACAAATGCTTAAAGTTACCCCTCGGACGACAAGTTTTTTCGCGGATGTTTGCGCGCAAAGCCCCCTACTTTAAAACCATTCGTCCACTCATCACTGAACTGCGCCCAAACTTTTGTGAGCTACGTTTTGCCAAGCGTAAGGCTGTACACAACCATATCGGTACAGTACACGCCATTGCACTTTGTAATGGGCTGGAAATGGCGATGGGCGCGGTCGCTGAAGCAAGTATTCCTAAGCATTTACGCTGGATACCCAAGGGTATGCAGGTCAATTACACGGCCAAGGCTGATTCGGATATCTGCATTCAGGCCAGCTGCGACCCTGATGCGTGGCAAGTAGGTGATGTCGCTATTCAAGTCAAAGGCATGCGCAGCGACGGCACCGTGGTGATTGAAGGGGATATTATTATTTATGTATCCGCCAAGCCTGAACGCAAATAGGCTAGTTGGCTGACGCTTATTTGAGCTGGTTTCGACGCTGTTTTTTATCTTCGTACATTGCCGCATCGGCTTTAGCTATCGCAATATCGGCGTCGCACACGTCGCCGGGTTGCCACTCAATTAAACCCACACTAGGCCCCGTGTAATCGAGCCATTCACAGCGTTCGGGGCCAAGCTCGTAAACGCCTGAAGTTGCTTCACGAATGCGCGTAATCAACTGATGTTGCACCGTTTTAAAATCATCTTCTGGGCTGCCGACACCCACAAACACAAACTCGTCGCCGCCATAGCGCGCGACTAAGTCATGCCCGCGCAATACCTGAGTTAAACGCGCAGCGAATAGCTGTAAAAAGACATCACCTAAATCATGACCGTGGGTGTGATTGATTGCCTTAAACCCATCTAAATCAACAAATGCGATATAAATAGGTACTTCGAGACGCTCGCCTTCGCTTAATTTGTCTTCCAGTTTTTCAATCAAAAAGCGACGATTAGGTAGCCCAGTGAGGACATCATGCAATGCATGGTGCTCAAGTACCTGATTGGCCGCCTCCAGTCGACGGTGATCTTCAAGTCGCGAGGCGAGCAGCGACAGTGAGTTGGTGGTGCTAGACAGTAAGAATTTACTATCTTGGCATTGCGCGAGGTCCTGCTGTAAATACACCAATAACAATGCATCCACACTATCATCAGATGTTACCACCAGCGCCAGCACTTGCTCTTCTGGGTCAGCCCAAATTAATGGATCTGCCTGGTTGCGAATAATAACCTGCAGTAACTCGTGTTCGTCGCGAAGTAAACGCTCAGCCAAGGCAATGCTGTGGTCATTGGCTTGATTCAGTGCACTCAGCGTATAGTCCCCATTTGCTTGCAGGACGGTGTGAAAGGCATCAATAGCCGACCAACTTGAGTCCTGATCGAGTAACTCAGCGACTTTAGCTAAAATACTTGGTAGCGACTGCGCCTCCAAACACTGGCGGCTAATTTGGCTATTGAGCTCAACTTTGTTGAGTCTTGCTTCAGCTTGGGTGGCACGCTCCAGAGCGTGCATTAAATGCGCTTTGCGACTGAGTTGCAATGCAATCAGCTCGCCGCACAAATGCAAAAGCTCGGTCACCTCATCGCCAATTTCAACCCCACGACGACTCGCGCCACACAGGGTTCCGAGCAACTGCTGGTCACCATGCACGTGATGCACTGGCACACTCGCGTAGGTTTGTATTTTTAGTTCGCTGGCGGCTTGACTACTGCCCCAACAGTTTGGCACATTCTTCACAACGTAACGGCCTTCGTCTAGCGCACGCTTGCACAAGGTATCGTCCCAATCAACCTTGAGCCCCTCGCTGATTTGTAGCTCGCCGTAGTTCTCAGCCAACCACACTTGTTGCTGAGTTTTGTCACTGTCAATTAAGGTTAAGTACACCGACTCCAAACCACTACACCGCGATATAAGCTTGAGCATCGGCCGCACTAAAGCCTCCATATCATCAGCATGGGCAACCGAATTTGCCAGGGTATGTAAATCGTGATCTAATTGAGACATCGCTTCTTACCTAATTATTTTCTACGCGTATTCAAGCCAAAGTTACAATGTTACTATAACTAACATCTATATGACGTGCAGCATGTTATTGGTATGACACAGCTTATTGTAGCCAAGCTCCCGCCCTTGTGCGCAAACTTAAGTAGCAACCAGCAGCCCTTTGCAGGCGAGCCTCTGAGCCCAATTATCGAGGGTGCAGCGGATACTGCCACGTTGCGGGTGGGACTCCTCAATTTAATGCCAACCAAAGAAGTCACTGAACGTCAGTGGCTGCGCCTTATTGCGCTTGCGGCGCCGTCGATACCAGTCGAGTCCATAGGTTTGACTTGGTTTAAACTCGCAGACTGGCAGTCGACCCATAGCGATCCGTTACACATGGCACGCTATTACCGCAGCATTGACACATTGTGGCGTCAGCCTAACACACTCAAGAATTTAGATGTGATGGTGATTACCGGCGCGCCGTTAGGGCAATTAGAATACCAACAGGTCGGCTATTGGCAGCAACTGCAGACGATTATGCAGCATTTGAATGCCGCCAAGATTGCCACCTTGTACTCTTGCTGGGCAGCGCAAGCGGCGTTATTTACCCAACATCAGGTAGCGACCGTGCGCAGGCAGCATAAAGTCAGTGGAGTGTTCCTGCAGCATCTTGAAATACCAAGTTTTGAAGCAGGAGTGAGTCAGCAAATAACTCAGCAATTACGCCAGCAATCTATCCCGTTAGTGATGCCCCATTCACGTTTCGCTCAACCGGCAACAGAAATGCTCGACGCGCTGATCGCCAACCCCCGCCACCCGTTACAAGGATTACTGCGGACGGAAGACGATGCATGCAGTTGTTTATTTGATGAGGCGACAGGGAATATGTTTTGGCTCGGTCACCCAGAGTATGAGGCTGAGACCCTTGCCCTTGAGTTTGAGCGCGACCAGCGGTTATCGCCAGCCACAAAGCCGCCCACTAATCAGGCAGCGACACTTGGGTATTCAGACTACCAATCCGATGAATTAGCTGGCATTTGGCAAGCGACGGGGGCCAACATGTTGGCTAGTTGGCTAACCTCCGTCACTCGCCGCTAAACATTAGGCGTGTGCTAACGCCTGTTCAACGTCGGCAATAATATCGTCGATATGCTCAATACCCACAGAAATACGCACCAAGTCCTCACTGACCCCAGCTTTGACTAATTCCTCAGGTGATAATTGTCGATGGGTGGTACTAGCTGGGTGACAAGCTAACGATTTCGCATCCCCAATATTGACCAAACGTAGAATCAGCTGCAGTTGGTCGATAAAGCGAACCCCTGCTTCGCGACCGCCGGTCAAACCAAAACTAAGAATACCTGACGCTTTGCCAGCGCTAATTCGTTGCAAACGCTGATGATATGGACTGTCTTCAAGGCCTGCGTATTGTACCCAAGCTACTTTCGGATGCTGTTGCAGATACTTAGCTAACGCTAGCGCGTTGTCGCAGTGACGTTCAATACGCAGCGCCAGAGTCTCTAGGCCTTGCAGTAAATTAAATGCACTTTGCGCCGATAAAGTCGCGCCCGTGTTACGCAGCGGTACCACCCGTGCGCGCCCAATAAATGCCGCTTCACCGAGCGCTTCGGTGTAGACCACGCCATGGTAGGAAGGGTCCGGCTGATTGAGTTGCGGATAACGCGCAGGTTCCGCAGCCCAGTTAAAACGCCCGCCGTCGATAATAATGCCACCGACTGTGGTGCCATGACCGCCGATATATTTAGTCAGCGAGTGAATCACAATATCCGCGCCTAATTGCAGCGGCTTACATAGTACAGGGGTCGCGACAGTATTATCGACCACTAAAGGCACACCTAAACGGTGCGCCGCTGCGGCCCATTTTTCAATATCCACCACATTGCCCGCTGGGTTCCCAATCGACTCGCAAAACACGAGTTTAGTTTTTTCATCGACAAGCTGAGCCAGCGCTTCGGTGTCGTCCTCGTCCACAAAACGCACTTCGATACCTTGCTGCGGTAACGAATGCGCAAATAAGTTGTAGGTACCACCGTATAACTTATTAATGCTGACAATGTTGTCCCCTGCCCGGGCTAACGTCTGAATTGTGTAGGTGATAGCCGCCATACCGGAAGCCAACGCCAAGGCACCAATGCCACCTTCAATCGCTGCTAAGCGTTGCTCCAGCACCGCATTGGTCGGATTCATAATGCGCGAGTAAATATTACCCTCAACTTTCAAATCGAACAGATCAGCGCCGTGCTGAGTGTTATCAAAGGTGAACGACGTGGTGTGGTAAATCGGTACTGCCGCAGAGCGCACTGGCGCCTCAGACTGGTAACCATGGTGAAGCGCTAAAGTTTCTAAACGTTGTGGTTGGGTCGTTGACATAACCTCTCCTTTGGATAAACAAGTGCATTGACATGTGCAATGAAGCCGAATGAAACATATATAATCATATAAGCGTATAGACGTCTACACGTCCTTATTGTTTTTTATTCATTTTCTTATTTTTAACCGAGTTAAAAATTTCGCCACCCGTTAGTCAGAAGCACTAATAGTTAGCCGGAAGTAACGGTAGACTTTCAAGAATGTAAGATTAATTCGTTTATTTTCAATAATTTATAATTAATATGAAGATGGCACACGAGTTGCTAAATCATGCATATACAACTTAATAAGCACGCGCCTTGGGCGCTGTTCACTACAAAAGAAAGGACCGTTGTTATGCGTACGCCACTATTTGCCATTAGCTTGATGCTAGTCACCAGTAGTCTGTTAAGCGGCTGCCAAAATGCAGATGCCACCCAGCCAAGCCAAGTTGAAGTGCCGCCTGTCGCAGTTGAAGTCACGCCCGCGGCGCGCGCCACATTGCATGCCAGCATTCAAACCAGCACGGTGCTGGAGGCGCTCAATGAAGCCGATGTGACCCCACGAGTGAATGGCGTGATTGAGCGCATTTTGGTCGAGGAAGGCGACCAAGTCACAGCAGGTCAGGTGTTGGCACAGCTTGATAGCGAGCGATTTCTTCAAGCTGTCAATCAAGTCGCAGCGGAATTACGCGGTGTTGAGCAGGAATTACAACGCATGCAAACCATGGCAAATCGTCAACTGGCTAGTTTAGATGCCTTGGAACGTTTACAGGCCAATCGCGATGCGCTGCAAGCGCGCTTACGCCTTGCCCAAATTGACTTAGAATCAGCCACTATTCGCGCCCCCATTGACGGCGTGATCAGCCGCCGCTATGCCAAAGTCGGTAATTTGGTCCAACTACACAGCGCTCAGAGTTTATTTCATATTGTTGATTTAAATAACCTGCAAGCAACGTTGCACATTCCCGAGCGTGACATCAGTCGCATTCGTGTCGGTCATCCAGTGGTACTTGCGTTCAACGATATGCAAGTGGATGCACAAGTGAGCCGGATTAGCCCAGCCGTTGATCGCGTTGCAGGCACTTTCCGTGTGCAAGTTGATATCGACAACCGCAGTCAGGGATTACGTGCTGGTATGTTTGCCCGTGCGCAGGTCCATTATGCAACCCATATCGACACCTTGCGCATCCCTAACGACGCAATTGTTGAGCTGGATGGTAAGTCCTATATCTACGTCATCGCGGAAGAACACTCCGAACGCCGCGCGATTCGCACGGGCATTCGCCAAGGTCAATGGGTGGAAGTCGTTGAGGGTGTGCACGAAGGCGAACAGGTTGTGGTGACCGGGCAAAACAATCTTCAAGATAACCGTAAAGTCGTCGCCATTGTTGCGGCTAACCAGCCACCACGTGCCGCTGAGTAAGGCGAAGTCATATGAGTATTGTACATGTTGCGGTTCGACGCCCAGTGACGATAGCGATGTTTACCTTGGCGGTGCTTTTATTTGGTATGGTGAGTTTGAATCGCTTAGCTGTGACTTTGCTACCTGACCTCAGCTACCCCACCTTAACCATCCGTACCGACTACCCAGGGGCTGCGCCTGCAGAGATTGAGCAATTGATCAACCGTCCGATTGAGGAAGCCTTAGGTACAGCCAGAGGCTTGAGCCAACTGACCTCGATCGCCCGCGCCAATCAGTCAGATGTGATTCTGGAATTTGCATGGGGCACCGATATGGATATGGCGGGGCTTGAAGTGCGCGAAAAACTCGACATGGTGACGTTGCCGTTAGACGTTGAGAAGCCCGTCATATTGCGCCTGAACCCAAGCATGGAGCCGATTATTCGCTTAGCATTGGCGCTCCCTGCTAATCAACCTGCAGACAGCGACACCTTGAGTGCGTTGCGCCGGTATGCAGATGAAGATCTGAAGCGTAATTTAGAATCTACGCCCGGTGTGGCCTCTGTGCGCATGGGGGGCGGCCTTGAGGATGAAGTTCAAGTGTTGGTCGATCAGGATGCGTTAAGCCGCCTTGATATCCCGATGACCACGGTGATGCAACGCTTGCGCGAAGAAAATATTAACCGTGCAGGCGGCCGCATTGAAACTGAACGCTTTGATTACTTGGTTCGCACACTCAACCAATTCCGTAGTATCGACGACATCCGCCAGGTATTCATCGCCGAGCGTAATGGTCGGTTGGTTCAACTACAGGACATCGCCACGGTACAAAGTGGGGCCAAAGACCGCACCTCAATTACCCGCCTGCAGGGGCGCGAAGCTGTTGAAGTCGCGTTATACAAAGAAGGCGACGCCAATACGGTGGCTGTTGCAGACGCGCTACAGCGTCGTCTACCGCGAGTGCGCGAGCAACTGCCCGCGGGTTACGAACTTATCATTATAAGCGATCAATCCACGTTTATTGCCAGCGCCATCGCCGAAGTTAAAAGTAACGCCATGGTCGGCGGCGCCTTAGCCATGCTGGTGATCTTCGTGTTCCTGCGCAAGCTTTGGCCGACCATTATTGTGTCGCTGGCCATCCCGGTATCGATTATTGCGGCTTTTATGCTGATGCACGCTAGCGCTGTCAGTCTCAATATTATGTCACTTGGTGGTATCGCGCTCGCCGTCGGCTTACTCGTCGACAACGCCATTGTGGTACTTGAAAATATTGCGCGGCGGCGTGAGCTCGGCGACGACCATCACAGCGCGGCGATTGAGGGCACCCGTGAAGTCGCGGGCGCTATTAGTGCATCAACATTGACCACCCTTGCCGTGTTTGTGCCGCTAATGTTCGTGACCGGACTAGCCGGTCAATTATTCAAAGACCAAGCACTCACCGTTACATTCGCGTTGCTTGCCTCCCTATTGGTGGCGCTGACGTTGATCCCAATGTTGGCTGCACGCCATCGTCAGCCAGCGACCAGTTCAACCACCGCAAATCACGCAATAGTGCCTGCTCATCCGGTTAAGCTCGGTCGTTTTCAACGCGGTATCAATCTGGTATGGCGCCGTCCTGTACGCTGGTTGACCTGGACACTACCTATTTATATTGGTTTTGGATTGCGCCGCTTCTGGGCCGCTATTGTTTGGCTTGCCAGCGCGATCTCGCGTCCGGGCTTACAACTATTTGACCGTGGCTATCACATACTGAGCAGAGGCTACGCTCGCTTGTTGACCGCGGCGCTAAAACAGCGTGTTGGGGTGTGTCTTGCAATTACGGCAGTGGCGCTAGCCAGCTATGGGCTGTTACCGCGCCTTGGCACCACATTAATGCCCGATATGGCCCAACACGAGTTTTACTTTGATATTGAATTACCCTACGGCAGCCCGATTGAGCAAACAGACCAAGTACTGAGTAGCTTGCAGCAGCTATTGGTCGAACACCCGGATGTCACCCACACCTACAGTATTGCGGGGATTGGCAGCTTGCTTAACCCAACCCCCAATCAGGGCGGCGATTATTGGGGCCGTTTACAAGTGGTGATGCAATCCCACTTGAATACTCATCAATTAAACGCCAGTCAGCAACAACTACAAAGCCTGTTACGCCAGCATCTCAACAATTTCCCAGGGGTGAGTGCGCGCATCGCAGAACCTGAGCTGTTTACGCTAGCTCAGCCCATGGTGATTGAATTAGCCGGCTATGATTTACAAGCCTTGGCAAGCGCTAGTGAGCAGGTTGTGAATGCACTTTCACAGCAATCACGCTTTAGCGATATCCAGACCACCTTGCGTCAGGGGCAGCCCGAGTTAGAAATTCGTTTTGACCATGTACGTTTAGCCAGTCTTGGGCTTAACGCCGGCGATATCGGCCAATTGCTAGCGCTTCAGGTCGGCGGTCGCGTCGCCACCCAATATAACTTGCTTGACCGCCAAATCGATATTCGCGTGCGTTTAGATGAAGCGCAGCGCAGTAGTGTCGATGACATTGAGAATTTGATCATCAACCCTGGCCACCAGGTCGAGTTACCATTGCGCGCCGTGGCCGAGATCACCCGTCAGTATGGGCCGGGCGAAATTACCCGCAGTGCGCAGCAACGTGTTGCATTAGTGAGTGCCAGCTTGACCCATGGTGATCTTGGTAGCGCAAGCGCCGAAGTCGCCCAGATGCTGGCACACCTTGATTTGCCCAACCAAGTGACCGCTAGAGTCGCCGGGCAAACCGAGGCGCAGCAACAGGCTTACCAGTCGCTCCTGTTCGCTCTCGCGCTGGCAATCTTCTTGGTTTACTTGGTGATGGCCTCGCAGTTCGAAAGTTTGGGCCATCCGTTACTCATTATGTTCACCCTACCGTTGGCTGGTGCAGGCTCGGTCATCGGATTGTGGCTGACCCAGACCCCGTTGAGCGTGGTGGTATTTATCGGTCTTATCATGCTGGCAGGTATTGTCGTCAACAACGCCATTGTGCTGATTGACACCATCAACCAGCTGCGCAGCGCTGGCATGGAAAAATTTGAGGCCATTTCTCAAGCCTGTTTGCAACGTTTACGCCCGATTATGATGACCACGTTAACCACCATTCTAGGCTTATTGCCGTTGGCGATAGGCGCAGGTGAAGGCGCCGAAATGCGTGCACCAATGGCTATTAGCGTCATTTTTGGCCTACTGTTTGCCAGCTTACTGACACTTGTGTACATCCCCGTGTTATATGCGCTATTTGACCGCAAACGGTTTGTCAGCCAAGGAGACGCCGCATGAACGCTCAGAACCAAGCCTCAATTGCCGTGCTGCTGACCCGATTTGCGCTGCGTCGTCCTGTCACCGTGTGCATGGTGTTTCTAAGCATGCTGGTACTTGGCATGGTGGCGACACGGTTGCTGCCGCTGGAGAAGTTTCCCGGTGTCGATATTCCGCAAATTATGATTCAAGTGCCCTACCCCGACGCGTCCCCCGCCGAAGTTGAGCGCCTTATCACGCGGCCGTTGGAGGAGGCGTTAGCAAGCATGACAGGGGTACGGGAGATGCGCTCATTCTCGCGCGAAAATGGCGTCGATTTAGTACTCGACTTTGCCTGGGATGAAAACATTAACGCGCGTAACCTCGAAGTGCGCGAACAAATTGACCGTATCCGGCCGTTATTACCTGCGGATGTCGAGCGCGTGTTTGTTTACCAGTTCAATACCGACGATATGCCCGTATTTCAGTTGCGCATCAGCAGTGAGCAAGACTTAAAATTCGCCTGGGATTTACTTGAGCGTCACCTAAAACGCCCGATGGAGCGTGTCGAGGGCGTGTCACGTGTACAGCTGTACGGTGTAGACAAGCGCGATATCGTGATTCGCCTGGACGAACAACGTATGGCCCACATGCAGATCACCAGTGCACAAGTGCGTGAGCGCTTAAACCAAGCTAACTTTGCACTCAGTGCAGGTTACCTTGACACCAGTGACAGCCGTTTATTGATTAAACCTGTGGGTGAGTTTCGTCACTTAGACGACATCGGTGCGGTGCACATCACCCAGCATATCCAATTGAAGGACATTGCTGAAATTGGTTACGAATTGCCGCCGCGGCGCGATGGCCGTCATTTTAATCAAAGCTATGCTATCGGTATGGACGTGTTTAAAGAATCAACCGCCAACTTGGTGGAGGTATCTGAACGTGCATTAGCAGTGGTGCAGGCGGCATCTGAGCACCCACAATTTGCTCATATTGATCTGATGTTGATGGACGATACCGCCGCCAGTGTAAAAACCTCGCTGCATGACTTGCTGATGGCCGGATTACTCGGTGCTTTTTTATCTGTGGTGGTGCTTTACGTCTTCTTACGCTCGTTGGCGACCACTTTAATCGTAGTATTGTCAGTGCCGGTGGCGATTTTCCTGACCCTTGCGGTGATGTACCTACTTGGCTACAGCCTGAATATTCTATCCATGATGGGTTTGATGCTTGCAGTCGGGATGCTAGTCGATAATGCCGTGGTGGTGACCGAGAGTATTCAACAGGAAGGCGATGCCGAACGTGGGGTTGAGAAAGTTGCCTTAGCGGTGCTGGCAGGTACGTTAACCACAGCCATTGTATTTTTGCCCACCATATTCGGTGCCAAAGTTGAAATCACCGTACTGCTTGAACACGTCGCTATCGCGATTTGTATTTCGTTGCTAACCTCTTTGCTGGTATCAAAGACCATGATACCCCTGTTGGTTAGCCGTTTACCGGCCCGCTTCTTTGTCGTTACCGAACGCCGTAGCTGGTTAAAGCAAGGGTATCTGAAAAGCTTGGCGTGGAGCCAACGTCACCCTAAAGTCACCACATTTGTACTACTTGGGTTACTCGTAGCCACCGTGATACCCCTTGGGCAAGTCAGTGGCGACCAAACCGATGTCGCGTTTAATGACCGCATTTACCTAAATTATCATCTGAATGGTCAGTATCGCTTAGCCGAGGTACAAGCGGATGTCGCAAAGATGGAAGCTTACCTATATGCCAACCAGGATGCATTTGAAGTTGACCATGTGTATTCCTATTTCGCTCCGACCCATGCGTTTTCCATGCTGCTATTAAAGCCAGATCGGCGCTTGTCAGTGGCGGAAATTCAACAACGCGTGCGCGAAAATTGGCCTACCTTAGTGCGCAGTGAGCCGCAATTTGGATTCCGCGGCGGCAACAACGGTGTCCAAGTCACCCTTACCGGTCCATCTACCACCCGTTTACAGCAATTAGCGGATGGTCTGGTGCCCCGATTGGCTGCGATCCCTGGCCTTGACGATGTGCGTTCAGAAGCCGATGGCACGCAGTACGAACTTCAAGTCGAAGTGAACCGTGAACGGGTGCAGCGTTTAGGGATCACCACGCAACACATCGCCGGTGTGATTAGCACCGCTTTGCGCGGCGACCAACTGCGCTCGTTTCGCCATCACCCAAGTGGCGAGATACGCATTCAGCTAACCTACGATAACCAACTACAGTACTCATTAGAGCGTTTGCAAGGTTTAATCGTCGCCAGTATTGATGGTCAGCAATTTAGCTTAGAGCAGCTCGCCGAGGTAAGCGTCAAGCCGCGCATTAGTACCATTCGACGCTATGATAGACAGACGTCACTGCGCATTAATGCCAACCTGGACGAGCTTTCGATTCAGCAGGCGCGCGCTGCTATCACCACGCTTATGCAGCAGCAATCTCTTGATGATGGCTATAGCTGGAGCCTTGACGGTGGTTTTCGCAGTTTTGCAGAAACCAGCAGCATCATGCAGGTCAACATGTTACTGGCGCTATGTCTGATTTATATGGTGATGGCTGCGTTATTTGAATCGCTGCTGTTGCCAAATGCCGTGATAGGCTCTTTAGTGCTGGCCTTGTGCGGCGTATTTTGGGCGCTGTGGGTGACCAATACCCCGCTAGATATGATGGCAATGATTGGCATGCTGATCCTGATGGGCGTGGTGGTTAATAATGGCATCGTATTGGTGGATCGTATCAATCAGTTACGCGAGCAGATGCCTCTACAAGACGCCGTGCTGCTGGCAGCTGATCAGCGCGTGCGCCCGATTATGATGACCGTGAGTACCACTATGTTGGGCCTGCTGCCCCTTGCGTTTGGTGGTGCTCAAATCGGTGGTGACGGACCACCCTACGCGCCGATGGCTATCGCAATCATTGGCGGATTGCTGTTTTCCACCCTGACCAGCCTGTATTTTGTGCCCCACGCCTATTGCCGCTTACTCGCGTGGAAAGCCCATTGGCATGGCGTTGGTCAATACAGCGCAACCCCAAGCGCAGCAAGGGCTGGGGCCAAAGGCTGATAACCGCGGTTAGATTTGCTACAATAGCATGCCTTAATTTACTTCATCCTTTTATACGTCATTTTGCTCACGCAAACTAAAACGGGGAAGATAGGCATTTATGCACCAAGTAGTTAACATCCAACCGCCAGAGTTTTTGCCACGCAAATTCAAGGTTTATCAGCATCGTCAGCTGGATAAGATAGAAGCGTTACAGCACATTCCAGAAAAGATGCTGTTCGAAATGAAAGTGGTCGCGAATGTGCTGCCGTTTCGGGTTAATGAATATGTGTTTAACGAACTGATTGATTGGGACAAAGTACCCAATGATCCAGTCTTTCAGTTAGTTTTCCCGCAACGCGATATGATAGACCCGAGCGCCTATGACCGCATGGCGGCACTAATGCGAAGCGGCGCCAATAGCCAGGAAATTTTTAACCTGGCTGAGCAACTGCGGGCGGAAATGAATCCGCACCCGGCAGGTCAAACCGAAATGAATGTGCCCACCATTGACGGCGAGCCGCTCGATGGCATGCAACATAAGTACCGTGAAACTGTGTTGTTTTTCCCATCCCAAGGGCAATACTGCCATTCATATTGCACGTTTTGCTTTCGCTGGGCTCAATTTGTCGGCAAATCGTTGCGCATGAACTCAAATGACGCCGAGGCGTTACACGAATACCTTGCTGAACACCATGAAGTGACCGATTTATTGGTTACTGGTGGTGATCCTATGGTAATGCGCACGAAAAAGCTGCGCCAATATTTAGAGCCACTGACTGAGTCACGTTTTGACCATATTCAAACTATTCGTATTGGCAGTAAATCACTTACCTTCTGGCCATATCGCTACATTAGCGACCCAGACGCCGACGAACTTTTAGCCTTGCTGGAGAAGCTCGTTAAAGCAGGCAAGCACGTGTCGTTTATGGCGCACTTCAACCATCCGCAAGAAATGCGCACGGATGTCTCCCATGAAGCGATTCGTCGAATTCGAGCGACTGGGGTACAAATTCGTTGTCAGGCGCCATTGCTTAATCACTTAAATACCAACCCAGACGACTGGGCCGCGATGTGGAAAGAGCAAGTGCGCTTAGGTATGGTGCCTTACTATATGTTTGTGGAACGTGATACCGGCGCGAAGCGCTACTTTGAAGTGCCCTTGTATCGTTGCTGGGAAATATTCCGCGATGCGTACAAGCAAGTATCAGGGTTGGCGCGTACCGTACGCGGACCATCGATGTCAGCAGGCCCGGGTAAAGTTGAAGTACAAGGCGTGACGGAAATACACGGCGAAAAGGTGTTCGTGCTGCGCTTTATTCAAGCGCGCAACCCTGACTGGGTGCAACGCCCATTTTTCGCCAAGTTTGATGAAAACGCGACTTGGTTAAATGACTTGGTGCCCGCGTTTGGCGACACCAAGTTTTTCTGGCAAGACGAGTACGAAGCGATGCAGGGTTAACCCTGCAGCGCTTTGCGCACACGTTCTAAATCAGCAGGTGTGTCTACGCCTGCCGCTGGTTCGGCAATCGCCTGCGCCACATGAATACGCTCGCCATACCACAGCACCCGCAGTTGCTCGAGTGACTCTAACTGTTCAATTGGGCTCGCGTCCCACTCCGCATAGCGATGAATAAACCCAGCGCGATACGCGTAAATGCCGATATGGCGCAAATACCCTTGACTGATAGCTAGTTGACCGGCTTCAGACGGCTGTAGCGTCATAAATTGCTCGCGATCGTAAGGAATTGGCGCGCGACTGAAATACAGCGCATAACCATTGCCATCTAATACGACTTTAACCGCGTTGGGATTAAATACTTCATCTGCACTGGTAATTGGCACCGCTAAGGTCGCCATTGGCGCGTTGCGCTGCGAGGCTAAGTTCTCGGCCACTTGACGAATAATTTGCGGCGGGATCTGCGGCTCATCGCCTTGCACATTGACCACCACTTCGTCATCGGCAAGGGCTAACAAGTCAATCACTTCGGCTAAGCGTTCAGTACCTGAGCGGTGCTCCGTTGAGGTCAACATGGCGTTGCCACCAAAAGCTTTCACCGCATCCATAACGCGCTTATCGTCAGTCGCCACGACAACTTCCGCAGCACCACTTTGTAGCGCACGCTCATACACGTGCTGGATCATCGGCTTACCAGCAATATCCGCCAGCGGCTTGCCCGGTAAACGGCTTGAATCATAACGTGCTGGAATCACTACCGTGAAACTCATAATGTATCTACCTTTTCCAATTCTTGCGCCGTTAACTCTCGTGCAGCGTCGGCGAGCAACGCAGGGATGCCCTCAGACACTGGGTAAGCTAAGCGTTCTCCGCGGCACACTAACTCAGTTTTTTGCTGATTCCACACCAACTTACCCTTGCACGAAGGGCATGCCAGTACAGCCAATAAATTAGCGTTGATTGTCATGCATAAGCTCCTGCACTTGTTGCGTAATTTGCTGTTCAAAGTCGTTAGGCAAGTTGGCACCCACTTTTAGGTAATACCAGTGCGGGCGCGCAAATGGCCGACATTTCACTGCGTCTTTTTCAGTCATTACAATAGGATATAAATTACTTACGTCAAAGAAATCAGCCGCTACATACGCATGGTGATCATCAAATACCCGCGTTTCTGTAATATGCAGCTGCTCAGCCTCGAGCAAATCAAAAAAACGTGCCGGATTACCAATCCCAGCCACAGCTATCACCGACTCGCCATCGGGGGTTTCAATCGGCTCGCTGTTACTCACCCGACGCCAACCTTGGGCTGCAATCTGCATTGCAACCTGCTTAGTGCCTAAATATTTATCTGGTACTGGACGGCCTGCGGTGGCATTAGCTTTGGTATAACCGTTCAACACCACGTAGTCGGCTTTGCGCAGGCGCTTGGCCGGTTCTCGTAACGGCCCACAAGGTAAGCGCCAGCCATTCCCCAACCCGCGTGATTGATCCACCACCACACACTCAATATCACGCGCCAAGGCGTAGTGCTGTAATCCATCATCACTGATAATCACATTACAATCGCTATGCGCCAACAGGTGCTGTGCGGCAAGCGCACGCTTAGGGCTCACACACACTGGGACTTGACTGACGGTGTGTAGCATCAAAGGTTCATCGCCGACTTGGCTGGGGTCGCTGTGTTCACTGACCATTTGAGGAAAAGGCCCTTGCCCACCATACCCTCGTGAGACAATCCCGGGACGCAAACCCTGGCGTTGCAATATATCGACTAAGGCCAAGGTTAACGGGGTTTTGCCGGTACCGCCAACGCTGATATTACCCACCACAATGACTGGCACCGGCGCGCGATACACACGCTTTAAGCGTAACCAAAACGCCAGACGGCGCAAGCCGCTAAAGCATACAAATAACCAGTTTAACGGCAATAATAACCAGCCCATGGGGTGTAAGTAACGCCGATACCACCAACGATTCACGCGATTTGAAAGCTGCGCCATTGTCCTTAATCCTTGTGGAGTTTACGCGTCACTGCCGCCAAACTGCATATTATAAAGTTGAGCATATGCCCCATCTAGGGCCAGTAAGGTTTCGTGGTCACCGCGCTCCAGAATTCGCCCTTGCTCAAGCACTAAAATTTCATCAGCGCTCTCAATGGTGGACAAGCGATGTGCAATCACCAGCGACGTCCGGTTTTGCTGCAGGTTTTCTAAAGCCTTTTGGATATGCCGCTCAGACTCGGTATCCAACGCCGATGTCGCCTCGTCGAGAATCAATACCGGCGCGTCACGCAGCAAGGCACGGGCGATAGCAATACGCTGACGCTGCCCGCCAGATAGCATCACGCCATTTTCGCCAACCACAGTATTTAAACCTTGGGGCATGTTATTGATGAATTCTTCGCAATATGCCAAGCGCACGGCTTCTTGAATCCGCTCTTGACTGACCTTACCCGCCGAGCCGTATGCGATATTATTGGCAATCGTGTCGTTAAACAACGACACGCTTTGCGATACCACCGCGAACTGACGACGTAGGGACTTCAATGTGTAGTCGCGTATATCATGACCGTCGAGCTCAATCCGTCCGGTTTCATAATCGTAAAAACGCGTCAGCAGCGACGAGATCGTCGATTTACCACTGCCAGAACGCCCCACTAAGGCAACCGTTTTACCCGCTTCAACCCGGAAACTAATCTGCTTTAAGGCTGGGCCTTCACTGCCTTGATAGCTAAAGGTCACGTCTTTAAATTCAAGGTCACCCCGGGCACGGTCAATCACCAATTTGCCAGTATCAACTTCCTTTTGCTGGTCAAGTACCGCAAAAATGCTTTCCGCTGCTGACAAGCCACGTTGGAAGTCAGCATTGACATTGGTAAGCTGCTTTAAGGGGCGCAATAACATCACCATCGCAGTGACTAACGCTGCAAAAGCACCAGGTGTCAGTTGCTCAAGCATGGATGGGAAGCTCGCGATGATCAGTACCAGTGATAAACTCAGCGAGGCGATAAATTGAATCACCGATGTGCTAATCGCGCGAATGTTAACCAGCTTCATATTCTGCTGCCGGGTCACATTATTAATGTCGCCAAAGCGTTCCGCTTCTTTTTTCTGGCCTTCAAACATCACCACCACTTTATGCCCATTTAGCATTTGCTCAGCGGTGGTCGTGACATTCCCCATAGCGGTTTGAATTCGGCTACTGACTTTACGAAAACGCTTTGACACCACGGTGACTACTTTGGCAACCACTGGGCCGATGAGCAAAAACACCAATGACAACTGCCAGCTGTGATACATCATCAGCGCCAACAGGCCAATCACAAATGCGCCTTCTTTAATCAGCGTGAGAATGGCGCGGCTACTAGCCTCTGCGAGCTGCTGGGTGTCGTAAGTGATTTTTGAAATCATATCACCAGTAGACACTTTGTCATGGTAAGACACAGGGACACGCATCAGGTGCTCAAACAACTGCTGGCGCATCACGGTGACCACTTTGAAGCCGACGTAACTTAAAAAATACGTCGAAATAAAATTAAACAGGCCACGTAATATAAACATGAAAGGCACAAAAATTGCGCCGATGATAAGAATTCTTGAGTTCCCTTCGCCCAAGCCGTCGTCCACTAAGGGTTGAAAGCTCGAAATGAAAAGCGTGTCGATTGCGGCATACCCAAGCATACCAATGACAGCGGTGATAAAAGCCATCCGAAAGGGTTTCATATACCCAATCAAGCGGCGGAAAGTTTGCTGTCGAACTGCTGTTTTTGAATCCATGCATTCGCCATTTATAGAAAAAGTCCGCAGCATTTTACCCGAAACCAGCCCCTTGTGACCAGCACTGGCGGTGTTTAGCGCGTTTGATTGAACCAATAGGGCGAAAAATCGCCACGTTGAGTTCGGATATGCCAACGTTGACGATACCACAATACACTCACTTGACCATCCCATGCGGTATTGTAAAGCGTCACCTTGGCCGCCTCTAAACGTGCGATGGCCTCAGGATGAGGCATATTAAAGCGATTTAAATAGCCACTGCTAATTAGCCCAATGTGTGGCTGTACTTGATTGAGCAAGTACGGATGTGACGAGGTGCGCGAGCCGTGGTGCGGCACCAACAACACATCGCTTTGTAAGCGCTGCTGGTAGTAACGGACTAACCGGAACTCACCCAAGCGTTCAATATCACCAGGCAGTAAAACCTGACGCCCTTGAAAACTAAGCTGCAACACACAGCTTTGATTATTGACGCCTTGAAAGACCGCCATGGGTAATGGTGCCAATGCGCGAAGCGTTACACCTTGCCAACCCCATACCTGCCCCCATTGACAGGGTAAACCTCGCCCATCGGTATCTAGCAGCAGGGCATTTGGATAGCGCGTCAGTAAATAATCGACGCCGCCGATATGATCCCAGTGCGGATGCGACAGCACTATCATATCCAAATCAAGTCCGCGTCGTCGCAAGAATGGTTCAATCACGCTGTGGCCCTGGTGGCTGCCTTGATAGCCCGGACCGGTATCGTAGAGTATCGCGCGGCGCTGACGCTCAACCACCAAGGCACTGCCCTGCCCCACATCCAGCATGTGCAGCCATAAGCGTGGGTCGGCTAATTGACCAACGCGCGGTTGTACTAACGTCAGCAGCGTCCAACTCACACTGAGCTGTAGCGCCCATAGCCACCGCCAATGACGTTGTACCGGCAAATGTCGCACACCCAAGATCAGTACCAGTAGCCAAGCTCCGACAACATGATGGGTGTCAACAAACGCAATCTCGCTAAGCCCTTGCAGCCCCCACCAGACCCAGCTTACGACGGTATCGGCCACACTCAGCAAGGTACTGGCGAGCACCGGCCAAATCGGCAATAACAATAAAGCCAATAGCGTCAACGGTAAGATCATCAGACTAAACACTGGCACCACGAGCAAATTCACTAACGGCGCCAACCAAGAGACCCCTTGAAAGTACGCCACCGTTATTGGCATTAGCATCACGCACAACATTAATTCGAAACGCCAGAGCTGTAACGTTTTGGCACGCCATCCAATCAGTCCTTGTGCGGGACGGTGCCACAACCAGATGAAAATGGCACTTACCGCTAAACACGAGAGCCAAAATCCCGCATCAAGCCAAGCCATGGGGTCGAGCAGCAACACCAAGGCAACGGCTCTGATGAGTACGCGTAATGGTGAAACATGGGAAGCATAGAAGCGCAGGATAATAAACACGCTGATCAGCAGCAATGCGCGCAACGTCGCCACGGCGAAGTCTGCCAGTGCGGCATACCCTAATGCGCACAACCAACCTAGCACGATCGCCGCAGGCCAAATATTACCTTGCCAGCGGGGCGCCAATAGCCGTACCAAGGCTGCCAGCCACCAACGTAGCAACCAAGTGCTGGCGGCGAACACCATACTCAAATGCAAACCTGATATCGCCATTAAGTGCGCCACGCCAGTACGCTGTAATACTTGCCAGGTGTCGGGGCTCACCCATTGTCGCTCGGCAATCGCTAGCGCCAGTAAGATATCGGCGTGCTGTAACCAAGGTTTCCTTGCAGAAAATTGGTCAAAAATACGTTGTCGCAATGCATCAATGGGGCGTTTGGCCAAACGGTTACCCGCTATTAGCTCGCCATGCTGCACATAACCGGTTGCCCCAACCTGCTGCCTGGTTAGCCACGCCTGATAGTTAAAACCAACTTGATTGTGTAACCCGGACACCGGACGCAAACGCAGCTGCGCATACCATATATCGCCCAATTGCGGGGTGTTGATGACTGTCGGCATGGGGCTGCTGGGTTCGACACCATAGTGCCATTGGCTACCATACCATTGTAACCGCAGTTTCATACCAGGGCGCAGCGCGGCAGTTTCAGGGGCCTTGCTATGTGCGGCTAAGGCAACGACTTCAGCGTTAAAGCGCAAGCGCTGGCCGTTATCTTCAACTATGCTAGTGATACGAATTGGGACAGAGATCGTTTGTCGTAAGTAAGATTCCGGCAAATTCCAAGAAAGCGTCGATTTAGCATTGATTAAGGACCACTGCATGCCGCACAATACGCCCAGTATTAAGCAAGTGAAAACAGTTAATTGCTGTTGCACTTGCTGCTTGCAAGGACAGATGCGCTGCCACGCCCACACGCTGCCCCAAAATATGGTTGCGCCTGCGGGTAGCAGCCACAATGGCCAGGTCGGGTCAATCCAAGGTGATGTAAAAATACCAAGTATGAAGCTAAACAGTAGCCCATCCATAGCAGTAACCCGTAGTAGGTATTAGCATTCATGCCGAAAAAACTGATCCAACGTTTTTTACCTAACCCGCGTAAAATTGCTGCCTCGAAAGCAGTACGCATGTTTGGTAGCGTTGCTCAACCAGCCAACCTCTGGCATTTAAACCGCCGCTCCGCCTCTCGGGCGTTCGCCATCGGTTTATTTGTGGCTTTCTTGCCGATCCCTATGCAGATGGTGGTGGCTGCCGCCTTAGCAATATACTTCAAAGCAAACCTGCCGTTATCCGTTGCACTGGTCTGGATTAGTAACCCAGTTACCATGCCTGCGCTATTTTATGCGTCGTACCAAGCAGGCGCGTTCGTGCTAGGGCGCAACACCGAGCCATTCTTATTTGAGTTGTCATGGGCATGGTTCATGGCAAGCCTGGGCTCTGTCGCACCGGCTTTCATTGTAGGGTGTATTTTGCTGGGCGGGTTGGCGTCAATCACGTCTTTCGTGACAATTCGAATTTTATGGCGCCAAGCGGCTATCAAAGCATGGCGGGAACGCCAACGCGAAAGAGCGCGCAAACGCAAGGAAGCGCGCTCCGAATAATCTTCTGCCCCACATTGCGGATGACGCTACTCGCCGGATAATGCCCGCGCCGGGTTAATCCGAGCCGCTTTCCACGCCGGATACAAGGTCGCCAAGACACTGGTTAATAGCGCTACTGATAACACTAAAACAACATCGATGAGTTGAATTTGCGTTGGTATTGCGCTGACAAAGTAAATGTCGGCCGGCAATAAACTAAAGCCAAAGGTCGCCTCTAACCACACAAAAATGGTCGGCAATTGCCACGCAAGCAACACCCCGCTAACCCCACCAATTACAATGCCTAGCACCCCATTCATGGTGCCTTGCAGCACGAAGCTGCGCAGAATGACGCTGTCATCAGCACCCATGGTTTTTAGAATCGCTATCGCACTGCGTTTTTCCTGCACCACCATCACCAGCGTCGAGACAATATTAAAACTCGCCACCGCAAGCACCAGCACCAGCACTAGGTACATCACACTGCGCACCAACTGGATATCACGGTACAAATGCCCCTCGGTGCGGGTCCAGTCACTGACATAAGCAAACTCACGCAGTTCAGAAGCGACCTGAGATGCCACAATGGGCGCTTGGTAGACATCACGCAGCAACAAACGCACGCCATTGGCTTCACTACTAAGCCCCATGGCCTGCTGGCCTCGTTCAAGGTGAATATAGGCTTGCTGGTAATCAAGTTCACCGCCTAAGCGAAAGGTACCCACCAGCTCCAAGTGCACACGGCGTGGCGCTTGCAAGCTTTGGCGTCCGGATTCAACCCGCGGCACTAGTAAGGTGACTCTATCACCGACATGCAAACCTAAGTCTGCGGCCAAACCATAACCCAGCAAAATACCGTCTGGGTTGGCCTCAAAACGTGCCCAGTCTGATTTCGATGTGTATTGGGTTAACCCCGACACCTTGGGTTCGAGCTCGGTGTCGATGGCACGCGCACTGACGCCTTTAAACGTACGCCCTTGCTGCAACATACTATTGACGATAGTCACCGGTGCAGCGGCAATCACTTGCGGATGAGATTCTGCTGTCTCGACAATGGCTCGCCAATCTCGCAATCCGTCGCGTACGGCTTGAAATTCTACATGCGGCACAAGGGACAAAAGTTGCTCCTCTAGTGCCTTTTGAAACCCGTTCATCACCGACAACAATACAATCAGCGCCGCGCAGCCCAGCGCAATGCCGGTGGTTGAGGAGGCCGAGATAAAATTTACGAAGCGATTTTTATGCTTACTACGGCGAAAACGGCGTGCCAGCGTCCAAGCCAGACTGCTCATGGTTGCGCCTCAAGCAAACAGCCATTGTGCAACGTTGCTTGGCGCGGCAAGCGCGCAGCTAATTGCTGATCATGGGTAACCACAATAAATGCAGTTTGCAAACGTTGATTTAATGCCAGCATGAGTTCGTAAATCGTTTGCGCAGTGGCTTCATCTAAGTTGCCCGTTGGTTCATCGGCTAACACCAGCGCAGGGTTATTGACCAGCGCACGCGCTATCGCCACCCGTTGACGCTCACCCCCGGACAGTTTCGCCGGGGCATGCTCGGCTCGGTGTTCAAGGCCGACTTGTTGCAATAATTCCAATGCGCGCTGTTTCGCTGTCTGCGGGCTTTGCCCTGCGATTAACAATGGCATTGCCACATTTTCCCACGCGTTGAATTCAGCCAGTAAATGATGAAACTGATAAATAAAGCCCAAATTCTGATTGCGCCAGCGCGCACGTTTACGACCCGTTAATTGCTGCAATGGCTGACCATTGACCTCAACATGGCCTGACGAGGCGTCATCAAGGCTACCCAGAATATGCAACAAAGTGCTTTTACCCGAACCAGACGAGCCGATAACTGCCATCATATCGCCTGAATGAACACTAAAATCAACGTCCTGCAGCACTTGCACCGAGCGCCCTGCATCGTCGAACGTTTTACTCACTTGGTTACACCGTAATAATACTGTCATGCTATCACTCGTATCGTAAAGCTTGTGCTGGCTGCACGCGCGACGCACGCCAGGCGGGATATAAAGTTGCCATCAAAGTTAGGGCGACCGCGAGCCCTGCAATCGCGGCGACTTGGCTCACATGCATTAAAAACGGTAAGCCTTGGCCATCGGTATACAGCATAATTTGCAGCCCCAGTAAGTTCATGATTGGATTTAGACCAAACGTCAAGGCGATGCCCAACAAAACCCCAACCAATGCACCGGTGAGACCGCTGGCGGCTCCTTGCACCATTAACATGGCATAGACCTGCCCACGGCTAAGGCCCAGGGTTTGTAATATAGCAATATCATACCGCTTATCATGAATGACCATCACCAGAGCAGACACCACGTTAAATGCAGCAACCATAACCACCATTGCCAACATAAATAGCATCATGCCTTTTTCCATGCGCACCGCGTCAAACAGGCGCCCATAACGCTCACTCCATTCGGTTACTTGCAAACTTTGCTGCGGGCTTATTTGCTGACGTAAATGGCTTGCCACCCGCTGAGCGGCGAATGCATCATCCAGATATAGGCGAATTCCTCCCACTGCACCTTGCGGGTAGCGCAATAAGCGTGCGACATCGTCTGCATGGGCAATCGCCAGTTGACGGTCGATGTCGGCGCCCACCTCAAATAAGCCGATGACGCGAAACATACGCTGCGCAGGCATCACGCCTGCGGGGGTAAACTGACCGCCACTAGCCGCCACCAAGCGCACCTGCTCGCCCACCTGCACGTCTAACTGGTACGCAAGGGGCCGCCCAAGAATCACGCCAAATTCACCAGCTTGCAGATCGCTAAATTGCCCGCGCACCATATGTTGGGTGACTTGGTTATATGCCGATTCATACTCAGGGTACAAACCTTGCAACATCACAGCGCTTAATTGTCCGCGCCCTTGCAGTAAACTTTCGACCTGCACAAAAGGCGCACTATGGCGCACTTGGCGTGGATACACCAAGTCTTGCTGGGTAGCCTGCCAGTCCTCTAACGGCGCGCCGTCTGTGCCCTGCACCGTAACTTGCGGTACCACACCTAGTATGCGATTTTTAAGCTCATTTTCGAAACCGTTCATCACTGACGTCACCACAATCAACGCGGCCACGCCTATCATGATACCTATCAATGAAAAGCGCTGAATAAAGCGAGTGAATGCAGAACCTTGTCGACTCCGGCTATAGCGCAAACCAATAAAAAGCGCCGCAGGTTGAAACATATAATTACACCTGTTCAAGGTTGTCTAGCTACAGTAAAGTAGTGCAGCATAAAGATTATCGACCATTGCCACAACTGGGAATATGCGAATGAGCGCCGATCACGACACCACAAGCAACAACCAAGCCGCTATGATGGCGCAATACCAAGACTACTACGCGGTGCGTGAAGGCTTGGATATCAATATTGTGCCCCTCGCTGCAGACGCAATGATACCCAGTCAGGCAGACTTCGCCCAACACGCACCCGCGGTATTTAAACTCGCCAGTGAACTGCAAGTCGTCGATGCGTCCGCCATTGCGCAACTGCGCGGTTTAGGTGACGCAGCCAAAGTCATTAGTGACGTGCTGAATCAGCAAAATCGCAAATTGACGGCTCTTTTGGGCTACTTACTGCGTAATGAAGACGACCCCGACCATCGTTTTCAAGCCTTTGAATACGGCGGTGCTGGCATAGGCTTTAACAACCAAACTGCATTAGCTATTGGGCAGTGGGTGGAAATAAAGATATTTTTACCGGCCGAGTCGGCAGCGATTTATTGCCTGGGCCAAGTGTGTAGCTGTGAACCGGCTGCATCCGCAACATCGGCACCCACGGCGCAAACATCAGAGCCTGAGTACCAAATTAAAGTTCTCTTTCAGCGTATCGAAGACTCTGACCGCGAGTTGTTAATTCGCGCCAGTATGCACGCGCAAACACGGTTATTAAAAAAACGTGCAAACGAGCGCAACGAGTCGCCGCAGTAGCAAGCCATATTGCGCTTAATTTGCTACACTGTCGCAGCTTCACCGCGGCATCATCGCGGTTGGATGAAAGCATTGAATCATTCGTCATTTTAGTTATCTGGACCGAAAAGAGCACCCAGCATTCATGGCAGCCACATCTCCGTTTAACGTTGTAGCAGTGCCCGCCCAGCAACAAGACACCACTTGGCGGGACTTGCATGGAAGTAGTAGCGCATTGGCGTTGGCAAAACTAGCCGAGCAACAACCGCGCCGCATTCTTTTGATTACCGAAGACGCCCCAACGGCGTATCGTCTCGAGCAAGAAATTCGCTTTTTTACTCCCGCGTTGGCCGAGCACGTTAGTGTGTTTCCGGATTGGGAAACCTTGCCCTACGATAATTTTTCACCGCATCAAGATATTATTTCCGAGCGTTTACGGGTTTTAGCCAAACTACCGGAAAGCCAGCAAGGTGTTTTAATCGTATCCCTCAATAGCCTATTGCATCGCATTGCGCCGCCCAGTTATGTACAAGGCCAGGCATTTATTTTAGCCAAAGGCGAGCATAAGCCTTTGGAAACATTTCGCCGCCAGCTCGAACAAGCAGGCTATCGCGCCGTCAATCAAGTGATGGAACATGGTGAGTACAGCGTACGCGGGTCTATCATGGACCTCTACCCCATGGGCAGTGACCAGCCGTTCCGAATTGATTACTTTGACGATGAGATCGACAGTATTCGCCCCTTCGATGTGGAAACCCAGCGCTCTGAAAGCCCGATTGACAGTGTGCAGCTGTTGCCGGCCCACGAGTTTCCAACCAACGAAGCCGGCATTGAAGTGTTTCGGCGTCAGTTTCGCGAGCGTTTTGAAGCCCAAACTGCGCGTGAATCTATCTATCAGCAAGTCAGTCAAGGTAGCTGGCCAGCGGGTATTGAATATTACCTGCCACTATTTTTCGAACAGACTGCGACCTTATTTGATTACCTGCCAGATGATGTCCTGTTAGTCACGCAAGGCGATCTACAGCACCATCTGCAACGGCTTTGGCACGACATCGAGTATCGCTACGAGGACCGCCGCTGGGACAAAAACCGCCCACTGCTTGAGCCTGGGCTGCTATTTATGCGTGCAGAAACTCTGAACGCAGAGCTCAAAAGCCGGCCGCGGATTCGAATTCATACGCCGGAAGGTACGCGCCAACCGGGACCGGTTAATTTTAACACCAAAGCGGTCACTGGCATCCAAATTGAGCATAAGGCCAGCGAGCCCCTGGCGGCACTTAAAGCGTTGCATGACAAAGCCTTGCGTCAAGGCGAGCGAGTTTTATTTACTGTCGAATCCAAAGGACGACGTGAAAGCTTGTTAGAGTTGTTAGGCCGGGTACGCATTCATCCGCAGGTGGTGAATAACTTTGCAGAATTTTTAGACAGCGACATGACCTGTGCCATTGTCACCAGTAGCGTTGCCCATTCATTCTTTGCCAAAGACGATAACCAAAAAATATGGGTGTTGACGGAAGCCGAGTTGCTTGGTGCCA
Organism: Aliidiomarina maris; assembly: GCF_003987335.1. Classification (GTDB taxonomy): domain Bacteria; phylum Pseudomonadota; class Gammaproteobacteria; order Enterobacterales; family Alteromonadaceae; genus Aliidiomarina; species Aliidiomarina maris. The sequence continues at coordinate 175,698 of NZ_PIPK01000001.1, forward strand.
AAATAACCCAGCGACGTCGGCAGGATAAGCGCCAGAATAACAACGCTGACGCGATGATTAAGAACTTGGCTGAGTTGTCGATTGGCCAGCCAGTGGTGCATCTAGACCACGGCGTTGGGCGTTATCAAGGGCTGACGACGATTAACGCTGCTGGTACTGACACCGAATTCGTGAGTATTGAATACGCACAGAAAGCCAAATTATTTGTCCCTGTCGCGGCATTGCATTTGATTAGCCGCTACAGCGGTGGCGAATCGGACCATGCGCCACTCAACAAACTAGGCAACGACAGCTGGGAAAAAGCCAAGCAAAAGGCGGCCGAAAAAGTCCGCGATGTCGCGGCAGAATTACTTGCCGTGTACGCCAAACGTGAATCGCGCCCTGGTTATGCATTTCAAGTCAATGACGCTGACCATGCCCGCTTTGCCGACGGCTTCGGCTTCACCGAAACCGATGACCAAATGCAAGCAATTCAAGCTGTGCTGGATGACATGCGCGCACCCCGCGCCATGGACCGCTTAGTCTGTGGTGACGTTGGTTTTGGTAAAACCGAAGTCGCCATGCGCGCGGCATTCACCGCAGTTAACGACAATAAACAGGTAGCGGTGCTGGTGCCAACAACGTTGCTGGCCCAACAACACTATGAAAACTTCCGCGACCGGTTTGCCGACTGGCCTGTGCGTGTTGAAGTGTTGTCGCGTTTTCGCACAGCCAAGCAAACCAACGCGGTACTGCAAGATCTGGCTGACGGTAAAGTCGATATCGTGATTGGTACCCACAAATTGCTGCAAAACGACATCGTATTTAAAGATTTAGGCTTACTGGTGGTCGATGAAGAGCACCGTTTTGGCGTGCGCCAAAAGGAAAAAATTAAGCGTTTGCGCGCCGAAGTCGACATTCTGACCTTAACCGCAACGCCGATACCGCGCACCTTAAATATGGCGATGAATGGTATTCGCGATTTATCGATTATCTCTACCCCACCGGCCAAGCGTTTAGCGGTAAAAACCTTTGTGCGCGAATTCGATAAAGCCACTGTGCGCGAAGCGATTCTGCGTGAAACTTTGCGCGGTGGACAGGTGTATTTTCTACATAATAATGTGGAGAGCATCGATAAAACCGCTGCCATGTTAGCCGAGTTAGTGCCAGAAGCGCGTATCACGACAGCCCATGGCCAAATGAATGAACGCGAACTTGAACGCATTATGGCGGACTTTTATCACCAGCGTTTCAACGTCTTAGTGTGTACCACCATTATCGAAACCGGTATCGACATTCCGACAGCCAACACCATCATTATGGATCGCGCTGATCACTTAGGTTTGGCGCAGCTTCACCAACTGCGTGGTCGCGTGGGTCGCTCTCATCATCAGGCTTACGCGTATTTGCTTACGCCACATCCTAAACGTATGACCAAAGACGCCGTAAAACGCTTAGAAGCCATCGCACAGCTAGAAGATTTAGGTGCGGGCTTTGTGTTAGCCACCCATGACCTCGAAATTCGTGGTGCCGGTGAGTTGCTCGGTGACGACCAAAGCGGGCAAATAGAAAGTATCGGCTTTAGTCTATATATGGACATGCTGGATGAAGCCGTGAAGGCGTTAAAAGAAGGCAAAGAGCCGAGTATTGACCTATTGTTACGCCAGCAAACTGAAATCGAATTGCGCATACCGGCGCTGCTGCCAAGTGATTATATTGCGGACGTGAATACTCGTTTGAGCCTGTACAAACGCATTGCAGGGGCCGAGTCTGAAGCGGCACTGGAAGACCTGCAAATCGAAATGATTGACCGCTTCGGCCTGCTTCCAGACGCAGCGAAGCACTTAATCCGTATCAGCGAGTTGCGCCTGTTAGCCGCACCAATTGGGGTGCGTAAAATTGAAGTTGGCCCACAGGGTGGGCATATCGAATTCAATCAGAATGCCAATATCGATCCAAGCCGGATTATCACCATGTTGCAACGCGAACCTCAAGTATTCGCGATGGACGGGCCGACACGCTTAAAGGTCAAGTCTGGGGTTGAAGATACTCATTCACGCATTAAGCTGATACAGTCAGTGTTACAAGAGCTGCGCGCAGCCTAAGAGGATTGAACATTGCAACTACACACATCAACGATGAAACCAACACGACAAAAGACGCGCGGTTTTAGCGCGATAGCAGCGGCATTACTGGCCAGTGTCGCAGTAGCACCAGTCACTGCGAATGATCGTGTCGGAGCTGACTTGCGCTGGTTTGAAGTCGAAGTTTTGGTGTTCAAACAGACACCTCAATTTCATAGTGACGAAGAAGCCTTTGCGTTGCCATTGCGCCCTATTGCACTCACCCGTCAGGACGATTTACTCACCCCGCTACGCTCGCAGCAACTTGCGCGGAATTTACCGTCTAGCCTAGCTGGCTTAGCCCAGCCGTGCTTACCCGCTTCGCCGCATCTCTCCGACTTCGGTTTGCCTGAAATACCGCTTACCCGCCCGGTAGCAGAACGCGATAGCTGGATGACTTCAGCAGACAACCAAAATACAAGCGAACACCTAAGCCAGCGCTTAGAAGGCGAATCGTTGTGCTTTAGTGAAGGTGAAGGTGAAACTGGGTTGGTGAACCCTTGGTACCGTGACCCCAACGCGCCCCAGCCTCGCGGCCCTCGTGAAGTAGCGGATGTCATTATTGAGGGTGAAGGTGGCGACATGCTACGCACCCGAAGCCCATTTTTGCTCGGCAGCGAGAGTTTTGAACTAACGAGTTTACGCAACCGATTACAAAACCAAAGTGGCAAGACCATGCTGTTGCACACCACATGGCGCCAGCCAGTAATGAATCGTAACCAAGGGCGTAAAGTACGTTTATTCGGCGGCCAGAATTTCAGTCAAGATTACGATTACTTAGGCTTTGCTAAACCACAGCCCGCCTCACAGTCGTCCTGGGATGATTTTGAGCCGAATACAGATCGACTTCAAGTCGGCGTACAGCAAGGACCGCTCGAGTCCATTGACCAGTTACTACGAGCTATCGACGCGGGGGCCGAGCCATTCTCTCGTCCTGACACCCAAGCCATGTCATTGCCGGAACGTCCCCAACGAACACCGGCCAATATACCCCAGGACGTGTGGGAATTTGATGGCTTAATGCATATTTACTTAGTCGGTAATTTCTTGCATATCGATGGTGAGTTCAATTTACGTGAAGAAGTAGAGATACCGCTGCAAGCTACGTCGTTAGAAGCCCAAGCCGAAGCTGCTTTACGCGACGAATCTGCCGTTGAGCCTTTTTTACGTGGGTATTATTTCAGCCAGTTGCGCCGGGTAATCAGCCATGAAACTCATTACTTTGACCACCCTCACTTTGGCGTGGTGGTACAAATTCGACGTACCGATTTATCCTCACGTCGTTAATTAAGCACGTGCATGTAGAACAAAAAAAACGCTTCATAACGAAGCGTTTTTTATTTTACAGCATGCTTTAGTTTACACTATTAATGGCTGTGGCCAGTGTCTTCTTCCGTAAAGCCCAACCAGATTAAACCGCCCGGTGCAAAGTCAAGCTCATGGGTAGCAAGCACTTCACCATCGTGCAGGTCAACCACCACAATCGCGTTCTGCTCAGCATCGCTAATATATGCTTGATGGTTCACCGCGCTAACGGTCATTGCCGCGCCGCCATCGTGCAGATGCTCAAGTACTTCAAAATGGCTTTGAATTGCGTACGGGTAGTCTGCATGGTCTGCGTCCGGACGCAAGCGCACGACAGTCAAATGACCGGTGTCATCTAAAATCGCAAAACGATTACCTGAATAGTTAAATGCAACACTGACAATGGCTGCGTCACTGTCTTCTGTGCGCCAATCAAGGGCTACCATGGCAGGCTCTGCCGCATCCGCATCAACCAGTACCAAATCGTTACCAGCTCGGCCAATAAAGATATTGTGTGCCTGATGTGCCCAGACTGAGCCAACACGGCCAGCTAAACCGTCAAAGTTAGCGACTTTAATCGCTTCAAAGTCAGCATGGTCATGGTCGTGTGAGTGGCTGTGTTCATGCTCATCTTCGGTAATCAATAAGATGCCGTCCGTACAACCGAATGCCACACTGTGCTCATTAATGGCGCTGCCGTGTAGGCCTGGGCATGGCGTTTCGAAGCGCTGTACAAAGTCATAATGATCGTCATGACGGCTGTACACTTCCACAAACTCAGGCAGCGTGCCTTCACTTGATGCTTCACGGAAGGTGGTAAATAAGTGATCACCACGAACTTCTGCTGCACCGTGCATATTGATAGCAAGCTCTAAGCTAGCTACTACGCGCTCTTCACTGATGCTATGGTCAGAAATGACATCGATGCTTGAGGCGATACCACTGCTGCCATCATAGAATACGGCACCGCGGTTTAAGTAGTAGTCGTAGTGAGTAGGACGTTCACCAGATAAGCTGAAGCTCAACAGTTCTGGCGCGTTGGTGTGAAAATGGCTGTGGTCACCATGGGCTTCTGTCTCAAAGCCACTATCAAGAAAACGTACAGCGCCTTGGTCGCGTTGCACCAACAGTGCGTAACGCTGGCCTGGGCTCGCGTAAACTGCGCTGGTGAAGCCTAAGTCGAAACTATCCAGGCTGCTACTTTCTTCCAGGTCATAAACGACCGCAGTGTCACCCGCGCCATTCAAGATAACGAGGCGACCCGTCGCGCTACCGTGGTCGTGATCGTGGTCATGGCCGTGATCATGATCGTGGTCGTGGTCGTGGTCATGACCATGATCGTGACCATGGTCCGGATCGACATCGATGCTGGTGTCACATGCACTTAAAGCTAATACTGAGGTTATCGCTAGCGCCAAACTGGCAAACTTAAACTTAGTCATCGTTAAGACTCTCTGGTTACTTTTAGTTTTCAATCAGATAGTGTCGCCTATTGAAATAGGCTGTAATTCGTCGTGTTGCGAACGCGCAAATCAGGGGCGGCAACTTGGCAATGTTGGTTACAATATAACATCACAATAGTAATGTTATACCATAACACAAGCAATGAAAACCCTTGTTCACCGATTCAGTCTGTTGACTCAACGCAGGCAGAAAATTATGACGGGGCATTCACCCCAATAGGTAGGAACTAAACAAGGCGCAGGTAATGGGCGCACCACGTCCATTACCCGCGTACAACGACTTAACTAGATTTACGCAGACCAGCCTAGGGCTTTGGCTTTTGCGGCGGCTTGAGCTGGCACATCGGTCTTCACAAAATGATGGTGCAAGACTTGCACCCCCAACATATGGTTAATCACCGCATCTAACTGAACTTGCAACTCAGCCGATGCATCATCCGCCTCGTGTAAGGCAAATAATGCCTGAACCTCAGTGTAATCCAGCAGCCCCGCCTCTTCGACCGCTTCTTTGTTCAAGTATTTTTGTGCCAAATCGCGCATCGCTTGCCATTTCTTGGGGTCGGTGTGCGCAGGCGGTGCCATAAATGCAAATTTCTCACGCTTGTATAAGGTTTCAGGCAACAAACCTTTCATGGCTTCGCGCAGTACCCACTTTTCCTTGTTCTTACGAATACGTAAATGCGGCGGAATTTTGAACGCATACTCTGCTAGCTTATGATCAAGGAACGCTGGCCGTGCTTCCATCGAGTTTGCCATGTCCACCCGATCGCCGCCCCAGGTTAGAATTTGCCCTTCAAGCATGGTTTTGGTCCATACATACTGGGCTTTATCCAGCGGATGACGGTCTGCCAGCATGTCGGCGTCTAAGGTGTCCGCAATTGCTTGGCCGGCGTCATAGCCTTCCATTCTGGCGCGACGTGAAGGCGCTAACAATTTATCCGCAAACCCAGTACAGGACAGCCAAGGCTGCAAACAGCTAGGGGTGAAACCCATTTTCGCCACAAAAGCATCACTGACATACTCTTCCCGCGCCAGCATCGCGCCTTTAAACAACTTGTTATTCTGCTCTAACATACTTTGCCATTCAGCCCGCTCTTGGGCTGGCAAGTGGTCAAGGCCATACATAAACAAGTCTTTTCTAAACGACGGATACCCCGCAAATAACTCGTCCGCACCCTCGCCTGTCATCACTACCTTATAACCGACGTCGCGAACTTGCTGGCTCATCAAATACTTGGCAACACCCAGTGTGTTATAAATGGTGCGTTCGGTATGCCACAAGGTTTGCTCAAAGTGGTCGTACAGATCATTGGAGTTCAAACTCATCACATGGTGGTCAGCTTGAGTTGCCGCCGCCATTTCCCGGGCAATCGGAGTTTCATCATACGCCGCCGAATCAAAGCCGATGGTAAATGCTTTCACCGGCTCCTGACTAGCCGCCGCAGACAAGCCTAGAATCGAGCACGAATCGATACCACCAGACAAGTAGCAGCCCACTGGCACGTCGGCCGTTAAGCGATGCTGCACCGCCTCTAATAAGTGCTTACGCACGCCAGCGATATATTCGTCTGCTCGCTTATCGTCTTGGTCATGCTGATGTTCAAGGGGAAAGTCCATATCCCAGTATTTTGTTTCTTCGGTGTGCAAACGACCGTTCACACGCTTGATACTGACCACATGCCCCGGCATCACTTGACGAATGCCCTCGAAGGCGGTGGTGCCGGGCACCATAGTTTGAATCAGTTGGTGATATAAGCCGGTGTCGGAAAATGCGCGTGGCACATCAGGGTGTGCAAACAACGTCTTCAGCTCAGAACCAAACACAATGCCTTTATCGGTTTCCGTGTAATACAGTGGTTTCACCCCGAAGCGATCACGCACTAAATACAGCGTGTCTTCGGCCTGATCATAAAGGGAGAACGCAAATTCACCGCGCAAGTAAGGCAACATACCTTGCACCCCAAAACGTGGGTATAAATGCAAAATAATTTCTGAATCGCTTTTGGTTTTGAACTGGGCGCCATCGGCAGTGAGTTCTGCGCGTAAGCGTTTAAAGTCATAAAACTCACCATTATGCGCCACCATTAAGCGCTGATCTTCGGTCACAAAGGGCTGACGCGCGCGGTCGCCGACTAAATCAATAATCGATAGCCGCGCGTGGGCAAAGCCAACCCCGCGCTCGGGCATCGTGGCATAACCAAAGCCGTCCGGCCCACGATGGTGCATAATCGCTGCCATATTGACCAAAGTTTGCGGGTCTGTCATATGTTTCGGGTGTTGATAAAAAACGCCTGCAATTCCACACATGGTGCTTACTTCCTTAGGTTTTATACCACATCAATCACTCGTTCAGCGCGCTCAACCATACAGGTCAGCAACGCCATGCGTACAAATACCGCGCCGCGCGCTTGGCTGAAATACCAATTATGCGGGGTATTATCTAAATCCTTGGCGAGCTCTTCGCCACGCGCCAATGGGTGCAAAATAATTCCGTCTTGTTTTAACGGCGACTGCGCATTCAAAATAAAACGCTTGCCATAGGTTTCAAAACTCTCACCTTCCCACGCAATCGCATTGATATAGGTCACGTCCAGCGTAGGCAATTCTTGGTCAAGCTCGGTGCTGGTGGTCACATGTAACCCAGCTTTCGTCAGCTCTTCCAACTGCCCTGGCGCAAACAAGTTTTGCTCAGACCCGTCATGGATCACCACCACCTCGGACACCGCGCGGTGAAATACCGCCAGACTTTTTAATAAGCTACGTACTGTGCGCATACGCGATGGCAAACCAATAATACCGAGCCGAATGCGCTTCTCAGGGGCAAGATCGTCTTGCAATAGTTCAGGGCGCCATTTAAAGATAGCGTACAAATCCGCCATCGCTTGAGTGGGATGCTCGTCTGAGCCGTTACCAGCGTTCACAATAGGAATCCGCAAAGTGTCCATCATCAGGCTAAGTGATTCACTGTGGTTGTCACGCAACACCACGCAGTCGCCATAGTTGTTGAACATCTCAGCAACGTCTTCCAAGCATTCGCCCTTGGCAATCCCCGTAGTTGAGCGGTCAGTAATTGACATGATGTCACCGCCTAAACGATGCCAGGCACTTTCAAAGGACAATCGCGTGCGGGTGCTGGGCTCGTAAAAAGCGCTGATTAAAATTTTGCCTTGTAGCGGCGTACGAAACCGAGTCGGGTTCGCTTCATACTTGGCCGCCAAGCGAAACAGCTGCTTTAATGTGTCGCGACAAAATTGATCCGACGACACAATATGCTGACGCGACAACTTCAAAAGGTAATCACCGTCCTCTTGCACACTGCGCAGTAGCGCCTTTGGGTGCGCATCTCCATACACATCCGGCCTTTTACGGTCAAACGACGCATCGCTCATATTCATATAATGTCACCAAATAGTTTTCTTTTTAAAATCCATAATAAATAGTGCTAGCAAGACCAGAGGCACTAAAGCGCCCGCAACCACTGCGCACCAAATCATTATCTGTAAGGCTGTGACACTGATCATGCTACCCCCTAAGTTTCTTGCTGCTGCGTGCAGTTCACGACTGCTGCAATTGACGCCAATCAAATTCAGTGCGTGAACGCCAAACGCCAATACCGGTAATCACCGCCGACACCAAACATGCACTCAGTGCCGCGACATAAAAGCCAATCAAAAAGTAACTCAATAACCCGGCGCAGGTACCTACCAACATGGCAATCGCGGCATACCGCCCTGACAATTTAGGGTGGTATAAACCCACGACAATAGGAAAGATGGTGCTAGCGACAAAGGCACCCGTGAAGTTAAGTAACGCCGCTAAAGTGGTAAGTTGCAGCAGACAAATCAGCCATGTCATCAAGCCAAGACCCGCAATAGTTAAGCGATTCACTTTAAACAGTCGCGCGTCGTTGGCTTTTGGATTGATGTGTTGCTGGTAAATATCACGCGTCACCAGATCAGAGCTTGCGGCTAACAGTGAGTCTAAGCTTGATGCTAGTGCAGAAAACACCACGATAAACACAATCACGGCGCCAGCGCTACCAAGCACAGCCGCCGCCACAGTTGGCCCAACCATATCAGGGCTGGCCGGAAAAATACCTAACTGCGGCGCCGCTAAGGCCGCGAAACCAGTGACAATTGGGATAGGTAACCACAATAGGCCGCCCGTGATAAATGCCCGTGACGCAACGTTCGGTTTAAATGCTAATGCCCGCGACCACCACACATTGGAATGGAATATTTCGCCCAAGCCAAAAAACAGGTTATTGAACAAGAACATCACCGCCGCTGGGAATAACAAGTCGAGTAATCGCGGATGTTGTTCGCTTAAGTTGGTATGTATGGTCTCGACACCGACATTGTTGAGAATCAACACCGCGACTACAACCACACCGGTAATGATAATGATGGCCTGAATAAAGTCGGTTGCTATCACCGCACGCAAGCCGCCAAACAAGGTATAGAGCACACAAATAAATAAAATTGCCGACATGCCAATTGCATAGTCCAGGCCACTGAGTGCTTGCAGCAAGATACCACCGGCCATGCCTAAGCTGACTAACCAACCTAACGCATAGACCCCGGAAATGAGCATAAATATGAGCCATGCCCAAAAGCCAAACCGCAAACGAATAAAGTCGCCGCTGGTGTAACCATGAGTCAGTAGCTTACGAATACGGGCAGCCAGCGGGGCGAACATGAACAAACCAAGGGCCGCAAAGGAATACCCCACCATGCCCCAAATCCCAAACTGATAGGTTAATTCAGGTGCGACCAAGGTGGTATTACTGGTGACCCAAGTCGCCATTGCCGTTGCCGATGCGAAGGCAAAACCGACATTGCGCCCCGCCAAAGCGAAATCTTCGTGACTGCGATTGCTGCGTCCGAGGTAATAACCAAAGCCTATCCAGGCGAGCCCAAATAGCGCAATAATGATAAAACCTGTAGAGGTGCTTAGAGCAAACTCATCCATGTGACACCTTTACTGGGTAGCCAATTTAGCTTGGCGCTGCAGCCGCCAAAGCGTGAGGCACAGAATAAAAAATAGTGCTGCGCCTACCGAAAACACACTCAAAGCTTGCCACAGTGGATAATGACGAACTTCCACTTTCACCACATTGCTGAACGTCTGTTCGGTGCTATTTGCGGCTGGCTCTGCAGCGCGTAATCGAGCACGGAAAAAATAGTCACCATCGTCAAAACCACTTAACGATAGCTGCTGAAATGAACCTACGGGGGCGTAACTGGCTACCACAGATTCGAAATCAGCACGGTTGCTTTGCTCTATCACCCACGACTTAGGCTCATGGTTGCCAGCATCTGTTCCTTCACTGCGTTGCTCGACGCTAAGCTGGAAGTTACCCTCTCGCACACGCTCAGGCGCGCTCAGTGCGACACTGACGGTTGCAGAGTAGTTAAATGCGCCGGTAGACACAGAGGCAGCGGCAGATAAAGGCAATAATGTGAAGAGCGAAAGTAGCCAAGCGAATAGGCAGTACCGAGCCGACGTCGGATGCAGGCATGGGCGCTGAATCAACCTTCTGACATGTTTCAGCATCACAATGCGCCTTCAGTTAAATGGATGGTTGCGGCCTTACACCACTCAGAATTCATGGTTCAGGCTAACAATTGGTCGGCAACAACGCAACAGGGCGGCCAGTCGCCGCCCTGTTGCCCAAGCTACCTTACGCAGCAATAAGCTGACGCAGTACGTAATGCAAAATACCGCCGCTTTTGTAATATTCCACTTCGTTCGCCGTATCTATACGACACAGCAGATCAAAACTGACTTCGCTGCCGTCGGTGCGTTTAGCCGTGGCTTTGATAGTTTGGCCGGGTTTAATCGAGTCGCTAATGCCACTCAAACTAAACACTTCCTCACCGTTTAAGCCTAAACTTTCGTGGCTGTCGTCGCCGGTGAATTGCAACGGCAACACGCCCATGCCGACTAAGTTAGAGCGGTGAATACGCTCAAAGCTTTGTGCAATCACAGCTTTGACACCCAATAAGCGCGTCCCCTTAGCTGCCCAATCGCGGCTTGAGCCTGTACCGTACTCTTTACCTGCCAACACCACCAGCGGTGTATCTTGTTGCTGATACTTCATCGCTGCATCGTAAATTGACATCTCATCCCCATCGGGCATAAAGCGGGTAACCCCACCCTCTGAACCCTCAACCATCAGGTTCTTGATGCGAATGTTCGCGAAAGTGCCGCGCATCATCACTTCATGGTTACCACGGCGCGAGCCATAGGAGTTGAAATCTTTCACTTCGACGCCCTGCTGTTGCAAGTACTCTCCAGCGGGTGCACTTGGCTTGATCGCACCTGCGGGTGAAATATGGTCGGTGGTAATGGAATCACCAAACACGGCCAGCACGCGCGCACCCTGAACATCTTCCAGCGGCGCTAGTGGCTTATCAATCCCTGTGAAGAATGGCGGGTTCGCCACATACGTCGACTCGTCTTTCCATTCATAGGTTAAGCTCTCAGGAATATTCAAGCTCTGCCAATGCTCATCGCCAGCAAACAAAGTGTCGCCATACTCTTTACGGAACATATCACTGACGACTAGTTCGACCTGCTGTTTAATTTCAGCCTCACTCGGCCAAATATCTTTCAGATATACAGGTTCACCATTGTTATCTTCGCCAATCGGGTCTTTGCTTAAGTCGATGCGCGTGGTGCCTGCCAATGCGTACGCAACCACTAAGGGCGGTGACGCAAGCCAATTGGCTTTCACTTGCGGGTGAATACGGCCTTCAAAGTTACGGTTACCAGACAGCACCGACGACACAATTAAGTCGCCCTCGTCTACCGCTTCGCTAATTTCATCTGGCAGAGGACCCGAGTTACCGATACAGGTGGTACAGCCATAACCGACCAAATCAAACCCTAACTGATTCAAGTAATCATCCAGTCCAGCTTTGGCTAAATAATCAGTCACGACCTTTGAGCCAGGCGCCAATGAAGTTTTCACCCAAGGTTTACGTTGTAGCCCTTTCGCTAACGCTTTCTTTGCCACCAAACCAGCGGCCATCATCACACTTGGATTCGATGTATTGGTACAGGATGTAATCGCTGCAATCACCACGTCACCATGGGTCAGGGTCGCATCGCTGCCCTTGATAGCCACTTTAGGATCTGCGGTTTTATCGACCCCGGAGGATTCCATCAGCAACTCAAACGCGTCATTCAAGCCACTTAAAGACACCCGGTCTTGCGGCCGCTTAGGCCCAGCTAATGAAGGTTCCACGTCGCCCATATCGAGCTCTAAGGTATCGGTAAACACTGGCTCAACGCTGTCATCACGCCAGGTGCCTTGTGCTTTAGAGTATTCGCGCGCTAATTCAATCACGTCTTCATCGCGACCAGTTAAGCGCATATAGGTTAACGTTTCTTCGTCCACAGGGAAGAAACCACAAGTGGCACCATATTCAGGTGCCATGTTGGCAATTGTGGCACGGTCAGCCAATGGCAAACCGTTCAAGCCTGGGCCGTAAAATTCGACAAATTTACCCACTACGCCCTTAGCACGCAGCATTTGAGTGACAGTGAGCACTAAGTCAGTCGCAGTGACGCCCTCGCGCAACTTACCGCTTAAGCGGAATCCTACAACTTCTGGAATAAGCATCGACACAGGTTGACCAAGCATCGCCGCTTCTGCCTCAATACCGCCAACACCCCAACCTAAAACACCCAAACCGTTAATCATGGTGGTGTGCGAATCAGTACCCACTAAGGTGTCTGGAAACGCAAAGTTCTTGCCATCTTGCTCTTTGGTCCACACCGCTTTGGCGAGGTATTCAAGGTTGACCTGATGGCAGATGCCGGTGCCTGGCGGCACGACGCGGAAATTATCAAAGGCTTTTTGGCCCCAGCGTAAAAATTCATAGCGCTCTTTGTTGCGCTCCATTTCTATCGCTACATTCTTCTCGAACGCTTCCGGTGAGCCGAACTTGTCAACCATCACCGAATGGTCAATGACCAAATCCACGGCAGACAAAGGATTAATTTTGTCAGGCTGTAAGCCTGCTTTTGCCACCGCATCTCGCATCGCTGCGAGGTCGACCACCGCAGGCACCCCGGTGAAGTCCTGCATCAGCACGCGCGCTGGGCGATACGCAATTTCGCGAGTTGATTTACGTTCATCAAGCCACGCAACCATGGCCTTGATGTCGTCTTCACCAACTGTGTCACCATCTTCAAAGCGCAACAGGTTTTCCAATAGTACTTTTAATGACACGGGTAGCTTATCAATATTGCCCAGTGACTTTGCCGCTTTGGGCAAGCTGTAATAGTGATACGTTTTGCCCCCTGCCTCTAAAGTGCTAAGCGTTTTAAGACTGTCGTGGCTTGCCATATTTTTCTCCTGATCATGGTTGCCTGAATGCGCTGATTTGGATTCAAGTTTGACGCGTAAATTCAGCTTTCAAGTTTTGGCTTAATCATTTAACTATAGAAAATATCTTGGGTTTCTCAACACTAAAACAATAATTTGAGTGCATAGTCAGCATACATTTGATTGCTTAGCTGCGCACAACAACGCCAGTATCTGATAAACTTCGTCCATCTGAAAGGAAAGCCAAGGAATTAATCATGAGCCAAGTGTTACAAGACTTATTAAACTTGCTTGATTTAGAAACCATTGAGGAAGGTCTATATCGCGGTCAAAGCCAAGATTTAGGCTTCGCTGCGTTGTTTGGCGGCCAAGTCATGGGTCAGGCCCTGTGTGCTGCCAAGAAAACTATTGATGAAGATCGCCAGGTGCATTCTTTGCACAGCTATTTTTTGCGCCCTGGTGATGCCCATAAACCTATTGTGTATGACGTTGAAAACATCCGCGATGGCAAAAGCTTTTCCACTCGTCGCGTCCAAGCTATCCAGCATGGTAAGCCAATTTTTTATATGACTGCGTCGTTCCAAGTGGGTGAGCAAGGGCTTGATCACCAGGCGCAAATGCCAGATGTGCCGGGCCCCGAAGGTTTGATCTCTGATTTAGATGTGCATCGTCAGCATGCTGAGCTGATACCTGCGCCATTGCGCAATAAGTTCACCAGCGATAAGCCGATTTTGATGCGCTTCGTGACCGAGTACAACCCGTTTAACCCGCAACAAACTGAGCCTCAGCGTTATGTCTGGTTAAAGGCCAATGGCGCCATGCCGGACGACTTACGAGTGCATAAGTATTTGCTGGCGTACGCGTCGGATTTCAATTTCTTACCGACCGCGCTACAACCACACGGCCTCAGTTTTGCCTCCCCCAAACTGCAGATGGCAACGATTGACCACGCGATGTGGTTTCATCGGGATTTTCGCATGGATGACTGGTTGCTTTACGCGATTGATAGCCCAAGTGCATCGAATGCGCGTGGGCTAGTGCGAGGTCAGGTATTTAATCGTGACGGACAGCTGGTTGCGTCGACCATTCAGGAAGGCTTAATTCGCCAACGCGGTTAAACCAAAGCGCCAGCTTGGGCTGGCGCGAACCTATATTAAGAGCCCTGCTGTAACCGGCGCTGCCAACGGTACTTCAGGGCCTCTTTAAATGCGACAAAACGCCGTGTTGGGTGTTTACGCATGAGTGCCACTGGTTTTTCAGTGCGCCCTAAGCGGTGACTCAGTTGCACTGGGTATGGGCGTATACCCCGTACCTTCAAACCTGGCTGCCAAGCCCACTGAAAGTCGACGTCCAACGGACGGTAAAATTGCTCGCTCCACTCCAGCATGCGCTCGGCGCCCTCGCGGCTAATCACATACGCGCAAGTGCCGAGTGGAATATGTGGGTAACGCACTAAGGTCGCAGCGCCGCAGCGTTCGACACCTTTACTCTTCACACGTGCGTAGGGTTCAGCCAATTTAAGTACATGCCAGTTTTCTTCGAGTTGCGCAATGGTTCGGGCTAAATACGCAAAACTGTTGGCTAACAGCACGTCGTCTTCAAGCACAATGGCGAAATCAATGTCGTCGTCCAGCATCCGTTGCCAAGCGCGCCGATGGGAAACATAGGTCGCAATTTCGGCCACGGTTAAGCTGCGGTAGTACTGCTGCTGGTTATTAGCCTCGTCGTAGTGACTTAGCTCACGACTAGTTTGCAACTGATTCATGTGAATGGCTTCGACGCGCACAAATGATTGGCGAAGGCGGCCCGCTTGAATGCGGAAATGTTCCAATCGGGTTTTCTCGTCGGCTCGGTTTAGGACATAAATTTGGTAGCGCATTGATTCACATTCACTTCAGGGTTTGGTGATTGACACAAAAAATTCGGAAAAAAAGGCAACGCTGTGTATACAGCATTGCCTAGTGTGCGCTTCCAAAAGCCGAGCGTCAGCATGGTTTACATAAGATTTACGCCACCCTCAGCCGATTAACGCCCTCTGCGTTCTTGCATGATTAAAGGCGCCATTAAATGCACCTGATTGACAGTGTTCGAGTCCGCGTCGGCGTGAATGAATAACTGAAACACATCCCCGTAACGCTCCTCACTGAGCTCGTCGGCTTCACCGCCAAGTGCTTGCACAATACCCGCTACCGTATTGCTATGGCCGACTATTACCGTGTTTTGACCACGCTCAATGACTTTATCCAGCATAGATTGCGGCTCACCAGCAGAATAAAACTCGACTGCCGTGGCGTTTACCCGAGCTAGCGGTAATACAGTGCCGACACTGCGTCGATACTGGGTCGAATAGATACGCTCGATATTCGCATTGCTCAGCATTTGGGCTAAACCATCGGCGCGTCGGTAACCATCTGCGGTGAGGCCAGGATCAACATGGTCTTCCTCTCGCTCCGCATGACGCACCACATACACAACAAACTCACGCGTGCCTGTGATGCCATCCGGCTCAGGCGCCACAACGACGGTTTCAGCTTGCATGGCCCTCGGCACGATGACCGTAGGTACTGCTACGCTAGGTACTTCCTCAGCGCGCACTTGCGCTTCAACATCAACCCTGCTCGACTCGCTCGGTTCTACTTGGCCCTGATCTTCCTGATGTTCTTGGGCTAACGCTAAGTGCGCAAACCCGAGTAACACAAGAGCACTAACAAACTGTTTTACCTGCATAATCGACAACCTCAAAAGCACTTTGTAAAGACATTATGCATGCTTTTTGACAACAGGTGAACCTTTGCCAGTGCTTCTGCAATGTAAGATTATTGTTAACTTACCTTAGTGTAATTTCATCCGCGGCTTTAAGTAGTAGTTAAAGCTGTCAGCTATCATGGTCAGCACTGTGCGCGTGAAACCATGAATAGTCATTTGGTGCATACGGTACAGCGATGCATAGGCTAATCGCGCCATAATGCCTTCCATGAAAACACCGCGCCGGGCGAGGCCACCCATTAACTTACCCACCGCATCATAATCGGCTAACGACACTAATGACCCACGGTCTTTAAACACAAAGTTTTGCAACGATTTACCTTCCAGCAAACGTTTAAAGTTCTGCGCCATTTGCTTAGCTTGTTGGTGTGCTGCTTGGGCGCGCGGAGGCACTGCTTTATCTTCGCCCTGTGGGCATGCAGCGCAATCGCCAAGGGCAAAGATACGCTCATCGTCAATTGATTGCATGGTTTGGGCGACGCATATTGCCTGACTCTTTGCATGCGTGCTTAAGCCCAGCGTAGTCAAAAAGTCTGGCGCTTTGATACCGGCTGCCCACACGTTCAAGTCAGCCTCTAAAAAGTCACCATCTTTGGTGGTTAGCCCGTTCTCTTGGGCCTTCGCCACCGAAGTTTGGGTAAGTACGGTCACATCCAGTTCTTTTAATTCCTTGTGCACCGTGCGGCTCACTTTTTCGCTTAACGGCGGTAAGATTCGCTCTGCCATTTCAATTAAGCGAATTTTTAACCGGCTATGCTCTAAATCGGTGTAACCATAGTTGTGTAGCATGTCCGACGCCCGCGTCAGTTCTGCAGCTAATTCAACGCCTGTGGCACCACCACCGACAATATTGATGGCCAATTCACGTTGCTGCTGACTACTCGCATCATTAATTTGTAAAAAGGTGTCTAACATGGCTTGGCGGAAGTGTTCTGCTTGCTCGGCAGTATCAATGAAATAGCAATGTTCACCCACCCCGTCGATGCCAAAATCGTTGGCAACACTGCCCAATGCCATGACCAGGTAGTCGTAATTAACTGAGCGTGCAGGCAACACCTCTTTGCCCTCATCATTTTTCAACGGCGCTAAATGAACAACTTGCTGCTCACGATCAAGGCGGTCCATATTGCCGCGCACGAAACGATAATGGTGATTTTTCGCATGCCCCTGAAAAGATACTTCGTCTAAGTTTGAGTTCAGTACACCGGTGGCCAGTTCGTGATAGAGCGGTTTCCAAACATGTGTGGCGCTGCGATCAATCAGGGTAATACGTGCCTTACCCGATTTACCTAACATGCGACCAAGTCGTGTAACTAATTCGAGCCCGCCTGCACCACCGCCGACCACGACGATATGCGGGGAGTTGTGTTGCGACATAGCACCTCCATGATTGCCCTTTCCAAATTAGAAATATGGCGCTTAAAACTAGCAGTATAGAAAAAAGGCCAGCAATTGCTGGCCTTTAGGGTAAATATTATTCAATCTCTTCGCCGTGCCGAATCGCGTAAATGATATCTGCAAATGACTCGGTATGGTGACGAATTTGTACCGATTCGCCGGTACGCTCAACAATGGTCAGCGCCGCAACAATCGCAACCATCTCCCCTTGGTGTTGCACCAAAAGAAAATCCTGGCCACTTTTCTGCAGCGTTGCAACGACATCGCCAACGCGAGCACGGTTGAGCTGAGCTTGGGTGATCACTGGCAAGCGGTTAATCGGTTGCATCAGATAATCAACGCTGAGTTCGTCATGAGCGACGCCCAACTCAGTGGCCTTTTTAACTGCTTTGCGGCCGTGTAAATCACGGCTGGCAAGAACGCCAACCAGTTGATCTTGCGCATCAAGCACCAGCGCAAAGCGTTGGTTGACACCGTCTAATACCGCGTCTGCCTGACTTAATTGGGTTGATGTATGCACATGCACTGGCGCATTGACTAATAAGCTACTCGCAACTTCGGCAGCATTGTCACTCCAAAGTACACGTGGTTGTTGCGTGTGTATATTTAATACAGGGGCTTTTGTGGCACGCGCAGCAGCGCTATCTTGCCAACGTAAACTATTATATTGACTCATGGTCGTTCTCCAACAATAAAAACAGAAAGTGAATTAACTGGATTTATAGGAGAACAGGCGGTGCTCTGGAGTGATAATCGCGATAATTTGCCGCGCTCAACTGTTGGCGTGTGGCTACACTAAGACTATCAGTGCCTTTCGCCAACCAAACCAATGAGGCAGAGGAAACAGCTTCATCTGGCTGGTCGCTCTCTAATTCTTGAGAGGACAGTAAACTCTGTTGTTTAGGTGCTTGCTCGTGATAGCCGTCAAAAGAATTACCATGATGTGCTTGGGCAGAACCTGCCAAAGCACTCATCAGTAAAACTAAAACTAAGCTATGTAGATACTTCATACGAATAGCACACCTTGTTGCGTATGCATTCAACATATGCCTGTTCCAGATCAAACACAATAGCTTTAATTAAATAATTTCAAAAAACTGAATGTAAAAAAACGCACTGTATTCTTTGCATTTTTTTAACCCAACTTCGTTAACATCCAGCTAACCAAAATAGATCGTTATTGCCACAAGCGCGTATAACCTATGCAGACACTTTTGAGAGCTTATTGGATGATTTTTATACCACGACGTTTTATGCCTGGAGTTAAACTTCGATTCAGCATGACTTTGTTAACCGCCACAGCGCTGTTGTTAAGTGCTTACGCCTCAATGGCATTGGCGCAAGACGACCGTCGTGTCCTTGTGGTCACCGAATCATTAAGCTTTGAACAGCAGGTGCAACGTGTTGACGCCGTTGGTTCTGCCCGTGCTCTGCGCTCAGTTACGCTGTATCCGGCAGTCGCAGACCGGGTGACCGAAGTGAACATCGTACCCGGCCAGTGGGTGACTCAAGACAGCGTCTTGTTGCGTCTGGACAATCGTCGCCAACGTGTTGCCCTTGATCGCGCGCGGATTCAGTTAGAAGACGCGCAACGCACGGTTGATCGACTGCAATCAAGCCTGGAACGTCGTGCCATCGCGCAAAGTGAGCTGGATGACGCCACCACCCTGCGCGACCTGGCTCAGATAGCCTTTGATGAAGCTGAAACGGAATATGAAGACCGGATTGTGCGCGCGCCATTTGATGGCGTCGTCGGTATCACAGACATCCAAGTCGGTGACCGTATTAATGAGCAAACCGCAATTACGACGATAGATGACAGCCGCCAGCTGTATATTGATTTTCGTGCGCCGGAAAGCGCGCTCGCTCTAATTCAACACCAAGGTTTGTTGCAAGTTACCCCATGGCAACAGGCTGGCGAGAGCATTGCCGCTCAGGTTGTTGAGGTGGATTCACGGTTTGATATTGCCAATCGCACGATTCGCGTACGTGCCATCATGAATAACGACAACCAGCGCTTTCGCCCAGGCAGTAGCTTTCGTGTCAGCCTACAATTGAACGGCGAATATTTTGCCAGTATTCCCGAAGCGGCATTGATGTGGGGACCGACCAGCGCCTATGTATGGACAGTCGAAGACCAGCGCGCCAATCGCGTCGATGTACAAATTAAGCAGCGTTTACGCGGGCGGGTATTAATTGACGGCGACCTTGAACCCGGCCAAACCATTATTACCGAAGGCGTTCAGAGTGTGCGCCAAGGCCAGCAGGTACGTCCCGAGTCAGAAAGCTACGAGCCAAGTGAGTCCGCAGAATGAGTGAACAAACCCCGAAAGCGGATAAATCACTAACCCACGATCGCAGTGACTTACCCACCCTATCTATTCGCCGCCCTGTGCTGGTTATTGTTTTAAACTTACTGATTATTATCGCCGGTATCGCTGCGTTAAGCGGTACTGAAGTACGCGAACTGCCTGACGTCGACCTACCCATGCTAACTGTCACCGCGCGATTTCCTGGCGCAGCCCCAGAAACCATGGACACTGAGGTCACACGTCGCCTTGAAGGTGCCGCCGCACGGGTCAGTGGCGTGCGCACTATTTCATCGTCCAGCGAAGAAGACAGCACCCGAATTGTGGTTCAATTTCGTCCTGGGGTGAACATCGATAATGCCGCCAACGAAACCCGCGAGGCCGTTGCCCAAATTGAACGTGATTTACCCGATGGGGTTGAACGCCTGGCAATTATTAAAGCGGATAGTGATTCGCAGCCCGTAGTCAGTATTGCTATTTCATCCGCGTCCCTTGATTTAGAAACCATGACAGAGCGCATCGAGACTGATTTAGCGCCACTGTTTTTGAATATTCAGGGGGTTGCCGATGTTCAGTTGCAAGGGGATCGCCAGCGGGTTGCACGGATTATGCTCGACCCACTGCGCTTAAGTAGCTTTGATCTCACCGCATCTGACGTCGCAAATGTGTTGCGTCAGGCGCCCTTTGATGTACCAGCAGGTAGTTTGCGCAACACCGACCAACAGATTATTGTGCGGGCGGATGCCAGTTCAATCACGGCTGAACAAATAAGCGATATTATTATTCGCGACAACACCCGCGTGGGCGATGTCGCTGATGTCTACTTTGGCCCCGCTGACGCCACCAATATGGTGCGCCTCGACGGCCGCACCGTCGTTGGTATTAGTATTATTCGCCAAGCAGGTTCGAACACCATTGAAATATCGGACGAAGTCAATCGGGTACTCAGCCAATTGCAAGACCGCTTCCCAGAATTACGCATGCAGGTTACTTCGGACGATGCCGTGTTTATTCGTGACTCGGTACGTCAGGTGGTCACGTCCTTGGCATTCACCATTGTATTGGTGATTTTTACGCTGCGATTATTTATCGGTAACTGGCGCGCGACTGTCGTGCCTGCGGTGGCTATTCCTGTGTCATTGGTGGGCGCAGTCGCCGCGATTTGGTTGCTAGGCTTTTCAATTAATATTCTGACGTTACTGGCGCTCGTATTAGCCACGGGTTTGATCGTCGATGATGCCATTGTCGTCACCGAGAATATTCAACGCCGTAAAGCGATGGGGTTTGGTTCACGCGCGGCTGCGGTAGTCGGCACCCGCGAAGTGTTTTTTGCGGTGGTCGCGACCACCGCAGTATTAGTTGCGGTGTTTGTGCCGATTGCATTTTTGCCGTCTACTGCCGGGCGATTATTTCGTGAGTTCGGCGGCGTGCTCGCTGCTGCGGTGATTATTTCCTCATTCGTCGCATTATCCATGGTGCCAGCCCTCACTGCGCGCCTCAAAACTGCGGGGCAACGCCGCGGGCGTTTGGCGCATTTCGGCAATCGGGTATTGGACTGGTATAGCCGTAGCCTTGACTACGCATTGAATAAGGCTTGGTGGGTTCTGGGTATCTGTGTGGTGCTGGCTGTGGCTGCAGGTAGCGTGTATCGCTTGCTCGACAGTGAGTTGCTGCCTCCCGAGGACCGCGGCATGATCCGTATCATGGCACAAGGGCCAGACGGCGTTGGCTTGCCATTTATGGACCGCCAAGCCAACCGCATGGAAGATATCCTGCTGCCTTATTTAAACGAAGGCAATATCGATAGTTTGTATACGGTGGTCGGCCAGTGGGACCCAAATCGTGTCTTTATCACCGTGCCGTTGACTGACTGGAGTGAACGTAGCCGATCGCAACAAGACATTATTAACGAAATTCGAGGCCCACTAGCCGCCATACCGGGGGCGCCAGCGCGAGCATTTGGCGCTAATAGTTTAAATATGCGTGGCGGCGGTGGTGGCGGCGGCATTGAGTTTGCCTTGACGGGTGACAACTACGACCGTATTTTCCGTGCCGCACAAGAATTTGTGGTTTTGGTACAAGAACAAATACCTGAATTGGGCAATGGACAAATATCTTATCAACCCACCCAACCACAGTTGCGCGTCAATATCGACCGCCGCAGAGCCGATGAACTCGGGATTGCGCTGAGCGACATTTCCACCACACTTCGCGTTGCTATTGCAGGGGATGACTTAGCCGATTTAAATATCGGTGACCAGGCGGTTCCGGTGATTTTACAAGCTAATCGCAGCTTAGTGAATGACCCGACAGACTTAAGTAATCTCTACATCGGGTCGAGTCACGGCGGCTTAGTGCCACTGTCCAGCGTTGCCAGTATTACTGAAGAAGGTGTAGCGGCAGAGCTCGAACGCCAAGCCCAGCGCCGTGCAATTGAAATCGACTTTGACTTACCTGCAGAAGTGTCAATAGAACAAGCAGTCAACGCAATTCGAAGCTTAAGCCTGGAGCATTTACCCGATGGCATTGGCTTGGTGTTCTTAGGGGATGCACTCACCTTTGAAGAAACCGCACGGGACGTGATGTTAACCTATGTGTTAGCGCTTATTATCGTCTTTTTAGTCCTTGCGGCCCAGTTTGAAAGCGTCAACAGTGCCATTGTGGTGATGTTAACCGTGCCCTTTGGTATCGCAGCAGCATTGTTTGCGCTATTTATCACGGGTAACAGCATCAACATATATTCTCAAATTGGACTGGTGATGCTGATAGGTTTGTTAGCCAAAAATGCGATTTTACTCGTCGAATTTGCTGACCAATTACGCGACCAAGGCCAGAGCGTGAAAGACGCCGTTTCAGAAGCGGCAAAAATACGTTTACGCCCGATTACCATGACATTGGTTTCCACCCTGCTTGGTGCGCTGCCGCTCATTCTAGCCACCGGCGCTGGGGCGGAAGCACGCAGCGCCATTGGTTGGGTCGTGTTTGGCGGTCTTGGTATTGCCGCGTTATTTACCTTGTACCTAACGCCAGTGCTGTATTTAGGCCTTGCGCGCTTTGCTAAACCGCGTGCTAACGCAGGCCAAAAACTAGAAGAAGAGCTTGCCAGCGTAATGGTGCTGTCATCCAACCCCGCCCGACTAAACTCCAAGCTGCGTGGGTGACGTCTAAACCATACAGGATCTCACCCCGCTCATTCTCTGCATGCAAAATAGTATTCGCTGCATACTGAATCATGTCCTGTAAGGTGACTTGCTGTTTTCAATACGGATATACCTACGAGATAGATTATTGATAAAAAATAGGACTTTTTTAATCCCCTTGGGGGATGCACAAGCGATTACCCAGCATCTAGTATAAATGGTGTAGGCATACCCATACGAACTAGGACAATCAGATGATGCAATCTCAAAGCCAAAACACTTCAACTGCACCCTTTGCAAGCGTACGCAAGGTTGCTGGCATCGCGGGTTGTTTATTTGCATTTGTTGCATGTATGGCAACCGCCAGTGCCGACACAAGCATCGACAATGACATGGATGTAGCACCAACAAATCACGTGAACCTAATGACGTTAGTCGAGGACCAGCAGCTCGATATCGCGCAATACGGTGAGCTCAATAGCATTCAGTTATTGATCAATGCACAGAATGTGACTGTGCAACTCGTTCAGCAAGGCAGCCAACACAGCATTGCGGGCGTTCAAGCTGGATCCGCTGCTAATATGTCCGGCGCTAACAGTCAATTATTCGCGCAGCAACAAGGGTTCAACCATCAATTATTTGTACACCAGGCCAGCGACAATAGCCGCATTCAAGTCGCCCAACTAGGTAGTGGTAACCAAGCTTTTATCTCTCAGCGTTAGTTGGCATGCAAGTAGAGCATCTACATCACCGTCCATGGCAATGCGTGCTGATAATCGCTGTGGACTAAATAATATCATCGGCGCTATGGCGTTCTGGTACTCGCTGGGCTTCATCACCCCAAGTACGATTCACGCGGCGACCACGTTGCACCGCCGGACGCTGCGCAATTGCATCGGCCCAACGCAACACGTTCGGGTATTGCTGCACATCTAAAAATTCAGCCGCTGCATACACTTCATTCTGCACCAATGCGCCATACCAAGGCCAAATTGCCATGTCTGCAATCGTGTATTCATCACCAGCAATAAAAGTATGATCCGCCAACTGGCGATTCAATACATCTAACTGGCGCTTCACTTCCATGGTGTAGCGATTAATCGGGTATTCATATTTTTCCGGCGCATAGGCATAAAAATGGCCAAAGCCGCCACCAAGAATAGGCGCGCTTCCCATTTGCCAGAACAGCCAGCTTAAGCATTCCGTGCGCTTGGCATGCCCTTGGGGGATAAACTTGCCAAATTTATCTGCCAAATACAGTAAAATGGCGCCTGATTCGAATACCCGTTGCGGCGGCTGCACGCTGTGATCCACCAATGCAGGAATCTTCGAGTTCGGGTTGATCTCGACAAACCCAGAGCTAAACTGCTCACCTTCCATAATATTAATCAAAAACGCATCGTACTCCGCGTCTTTTACGCCAGCCTCAAGCAATTCCTCAAGCATGACGGTAACCTTGACCCCATTTGGGGTCGCCAACGAATGCAACTGCAACGGGTGCTTGCCTTGCGGCAGCGCTTTGTCGTGGGTAGGACCCGCAATAGGCCGATTAATATTGGCAAATTTGCCACCACTTTCACTGTCCCAATGCCATACTTTCGGCGGCTGATACGTATCTTTACTCATTACATGTCCTCTTAATTCAAGGTAGCTCAGGCCCACAAATCGACGAATGACTCCAGTCAGTTATTACTGATGGCGCGGCTCTGTAAGATCAAGTGTTTGTGGCTGAATTAATATTGCAGTCAGTTGCTCGTCTGCCGCAATCTCTTGCAGCGCTTGCTGAGCCTCAGTGGCAAGTACCTCTGCATGTTGAACAATTAAGAAACTTCCTACTTGAGCCACCCGAACTGGTTCAGTGCCACTTGGCACTTCTGGATGCGCAGCAGCGACCACTTCCCGAACTTGTGCTGCGACTTCAGGGTCAGCAGCACCCAACATCAATTGACGCAGCGCCTGAACCACCATGTTGTAGGGTATGTAGCAAAAATACCCAGCTATCACCAATACCATCAAGGGGTCCGCGTACACCGCAAGCGCGCCCCAAGGCGACATCGCAAGCAGCTGTGCCAAAATAAAGCCGAACAACACCGCCGCACTTAACCAAGTGTCCATTTGCCATTGACGCACTTCAGCTCGAAGTAACGCAGTGTCCTGGCGTTGCTGCGCGCGGCGAATAACCCACCAGGTCAGGTAACAACCCGCCACATTCAGCAGCGAAAATATCAGCGCAAGATTGAGGTTCACCTCGCGTCCGCCCTGCCATAAGCTGATCGCAGCTAACACCATCGACACCAAACACACTAAACCAATCACCACGCCCTTGATAAGTATTGAAAGTGGCTCAATTGTCAGACGCCCGAACGGATAATTCGCGTTCGCTGGCTGGCGAGCCAACTTTAACGCGAATAAAGACAGCGATGCCAAGGCTAAACTCAGCAAAGAATAAGCGCTGTCGAAGATAATCATCACCGAGCCACTCATCACCCCAAGCAGGAGTCCAGTGATCGCGAATATCCCCGCACTGAGCGCCGAAAATATTAGCGCGCTTTTTTGTTTATCTTGATTTGCGTACATGCAACACCTAGCGATTGATTCTCAATTTACAGCTGGAGTATACGCAAACCCAGAGAATCGTTATAATCGCTCAGCGCTAATAAATTTAGCGCTGAAGTTTAACCTGATTGGATAATAAGGCCTCGTTATGCGCACCGACCAGATTCGTGCTTTTATTCGTGCCGCTGAACATGGCAGTTTTGCCGCTGCCGCGCGCGCCAGTGCCAGTCGCCGCAGTACGTTAAGTGCGGCTGTGCAAGCCCTTGAAGATGATCTGCAAATTACACTCTTTCACCGCAGTGGTAATCGCTTGCAATTGAGTGCTGCCGGTGAAGCGATTTTGCCTGATTGCCAGCGCTTACTGCATAGTGCAGAACGTATTGCACGTCGCTGCGAGCAAATGAACCAAGGCGTTGAACGTACCCTGCGCATTGCCCGCGATGACGCCATTGCAGAAGCGATTTGGCGCCAAGCATTGCATGCGTTGCAACAACAATTTAGCGAAACCGCGATTGAAGTGTATTTAGTCCCTGCCCAGGAACACAATGCGTTATTAAAGCAACACGTGGTCGACATCGGGTTTGGATTGCGCCAGCCACAACTTCACCACGACGGCGAATATGCAACCATTGCAAGTACTGATAATTTATTAGTCTGTCACCCCACTCACCCGCTGGCCGAGTTGCCAGAGGCAAGAATGAGCGATCTTATGCAGCATCGACAAATTTGCCTTGCTTACATGAACCACGGCAAATTACTCCATAGCGGGTTGCAATTAGGCAATGAGCAGAGTGAACGTAACCAAACAACCTACACGGCGCTGACGTCTTATGAACTGATTCGCGATGCCATTATGGCTAAACATGGTTGGGGGGTATTGCCAGCTTTTCTGCTCGCCGAAGGCATAGCGAACGGTCAGTTACAGACACTGAAGCACGATATCGAACTGCCGCCCGCCGTATTTCAGGTGCGTTATGAGCACCCGCCTGGCCGCGCCAGTGTCTGGTTACAACAGTATCTGCGCCAGCGACTGTAGGCCGGCGCACCTATTCAAGCGCTACAAGCCTTGTTGTGACATCTCGTCACGATACGCTTTACCCAAATGGCTTTTCTGCTGGGCATCGAAAATCTTCCCTGCACGCTGAAAGAAGCCCTGCTCTTCATCTTCAAAGTGATGCAGCATTTTATCTTTCAATGCTTTAAAACGCTGCAGCCAACCAGGCGATGCCATGTCCATATCTTCCAGCTCCGCCAGCAATTCGTCCAACTCATGGTGCTCGGCAATGCCATGACGTGACATTTCAACGGTGGCGTCATGCTCGATTAAAGGCGCATAAAAATGACGCTCTTCAGCGGTTGCATGGTGCTTCAGTTGCAGTTTAAGTTGGCTAAATTGGTCGCGGCGCTGAGTTTCGTCACCTTGCGTTGCTTCAATGTGCTCAATCAAAGCGCGTTGTTTGTCGTGATCTGCGCGTAACTCTTCAAAAATCGTCATGTGAACTCCTGTTGTTACTGCTATACGCAAGTGCCCTGTGCACTGGACACTGCGCCCCTAGTCGCATTTAAATATGGTCAACAAATGCTAAGGGCGCAAGCCAGTCACCTTTGCATTAAATGCGCTAGGCAGCCCATGTTAATTTTAGTAACATCCATGCCTGATGATTTGCAGATATATGTGGGCACTGTGTACAAGCTCCAACGTAGACGCGTCACATCAAGGAGGAAACATGTTGAAGTATTTGTTAGTCAATGGATTGTTCGTTATTGGGCTCGGCGGTGCGCTGTGCTATCAAGTGATAATGCGTATAAGCAACAACAACCCAGACCTTGGGATGAGCTGGGTCGAATCGTGGTTATTTTTTAGCATCATCGGCGTCGCGTTAAGCCTGTTTTGGCGCATGTATCACCATAAAAAACCACCCCCCGCCCGACGTGGTCAAGGTTTATAATTAGAGGTTCGATGCAAATAACAGATAGTCAGCAGGCCGCTGAGGCGCTTTGCAGCGCATTGCAGCAAGGCCCTTGGTGCGTGTTAACTGGGGCTGGAATAAGCACCGACTCGGGTATACCAGCCTATCGTGACGAAGAAGGCCAGTGGAAAAGCCCGCCGCCCATGCAGCATCAAGAATTCATGGCAAGCCACAGCGCGCGCCAGCGCTACTGGGCGCGTAGCTTACATGGCTGGCCGCAGCTGTATCATGCAAAGCCCAATCGAGCACATCAGATACTCGCTCAGTTGCAACAACAACAACGTATCAGCACTATCAAGCCATGACACCCGTTGTCGGGCCCGACGGCGATGCATTTTTGGAAGGCGATTTTAGCGATTTTGATGTGCCTGCTTGCTTACATTGCGGCGGTATTTTAAAACCCGACGTCGTGTATTTTGGCGATAACGTGCCGCGGCCCCGTGTCGAGCAAGCCATGCAAAGCGTTGAGCAAAGCGCAGGCCTGCTGGTGGTTGGTTCTTCATTGATGGTGTTTTCTGGCTTTCGCTTTGCCCGCCAAGCGCACCAACTGGGTCGGCCACTTACGCTATTGAACCTAGGCAAAACACGTGCCGATAACCTTGCCAGCTATCGTCTACAAACCCCGATTATTGAAACCCTTGATTGCGTAGCACGGCTATTGTAGCCGCGCTTAATAACAATAAAAAAGGATGCCTCATGACTAAGCCAATCACTGCCCAACTACTCGCCCTTGGCATCGCAACTGCCTCACTGATTGCCATACCCTCAGCAATCGCGGCAGACCGTGATAACCCCAGTCAAGGCCGTGTCATCACCTCAGCCGATGAATTTGCGGTACTCAGCCACCGCGACCGCATTGCCCCTGAAAACGCGATGCTCAATGAACGCCTTGCAAACCTATTACCGCAACTAATGGCGGAAGCTGAGCTTGATATGTGGCTGATCATTAACCGCGAATACGCGGAAGACCCGGTGTTTTTCTCACTGGTACCACAGCCTACGTTTGCCGCCCGACGTACCACCATGTTGGTGTTCAACCGCCTCGCTAATGGCGAGTTAGAAAAACTGTCAGTGAATACCTATCCCTATGGCGCACCTTACGAAACAGCGTGGTCAGGTGGTGATTTGACCGAGCAATGGCAAGCGCTGGCAACCCTTATTGCGGACCGCGACCCTTCACGTATCGGCATTAACGTATCAACCCACTGGCCGGAGGCCGATGGCCTGACCAAAGGGTTACACCAGCAACTGCTTGATGCCTTACCGGCAGCACTTCATACCCGTTTAGTCTCGGCCGAAGATTTAGCGATACGCTGGTTAGAAACACGCACGGATGCTGAAATCAGCGCTTTTGCCCACGCCGTCAGTTTAGCCCGCGGGGTGATTGCCGAAGCCTTCAGCAGTCGCGTGATAACCCCTGGCGCCACCACCACCGACGATGTCGCTTGGTACATTCGTCAACGCTTTGAAGACCTCGGTTTACCAGCATGGTTTATGCCCTACGTCACCTTTCAACGCCCAGGCACCGAATGCACCGACGCGATGCCCTTTTGCAGCACCACCACAGGCGTCATAGAGCGTGGCGACGTGCTGCATACGGATGTGGGTATTTGTTATTTAAAGATGTGTACTGACACCCAGGAAATGGCCTACGTGTTAAAGGTGGACGAAAGCGAGGTACCCCAAGGTTTACGTGACGCCCTGCGCACAGGTAACCAATGGCAGGACTTACTTAGCGCCGAGTTTGTCACCGGGCGCAGTGGCAATGAGATTCTCGCGGCTACCATAGCAGCGAACGAGAACGCGGGTATCGTCAGTAGCACATACACCCACCCAATCGGCTTCTTTGGACATGCGCCAGGGCCAACTATCGGCATGTGGGACAACCAAGGGCCAACCCCTGTCAACGGTGATTGGCCATTGTACCCGAATACCGCGTATGCAATTGAAGGTAATATTAAGCAAGCCTTGCCAGAGTGGGACAATCAGCTGATTCAAATCATGCTTGAACAAAGTGCTTATTTTGACGGCGAGCGGGTAATTTATTTAGCAGGCCGCCAAACTCAATGGCATGTGATTCGGTGACTGCTCCCCGACGAACTCAACCGCTGTAGCCACAGCTTACAGCGGTTGATACCCCATCCAATCTGGTTCTAATGTTTGCTGCCCACCGTCAGGCACCAAGTGAATGTAATACCCGTCAATTAAATCCAGCTGCAAACAATTGTCGACCTCGAGTAAGTCGTCGGTGTGTAGCTGTTCACAATCAGCAAGCCCAGCCACCTTGACCAACTTTTTAGCCTGCAACTTGGCTTCATCGGCGCTTTGCGCGACCACAAGCGTGAAGTCATGAAACTCTGCCATCCGCCCAGGAAAATAGCCGCCGAAATTAACAAAATAGAGTGTCTTATGCTGCTCTGGCGGGCTTTGCTGTAATTTGATCTTATACCCGTCTACATGATGCACATGCACATAGCTGTCCATATGCGCACTATTTTTATCACCAAACCATTGGCGCTTTAATTGCCCGTAGGTGGCTTCAATATTTGCGCCAACAACAAACCGAATATCATGCAATTCAATATGCGCGCCCGCCGCACTGCCACCCATGTACACCATAAATAATTTGTTCATACCGCCCTTTTTCCGCTTTCTAAACATCAATTTGTATGCGCTTTGATGTAACTACTTTGCAACAACTCTTCCGTATCATTGCCCGCGTAGTATCTGCACGTCCAATTTACACACTGCAAAATAATGCTCAAACAAAATTTGCCGACTGGGTCGCCTACCGGGTCACCCCAAACACCATTGACGGCCCTTCGCGTAGCCGCAATTGGCAACAAGACCCGAATATTCCAGCAACTCAGACCATGGTGCCAGCCGATTACAACGGCGCGCACGCAACAATTGGAACAGATCGCGGACACCAAGTGCCATTGGCATCATTCAGTAATACCCCGCATTGGGCCACCACCAATTATTTATCCAATATTACGCCACAAGCCTCGAATTTGAACCAAGGCCCATGGGCACAGTTAGAAAATGCAGTGCGCAACTTAGCGCGCACAGGCCAAGTTATTATCTGAATTCAAAATTCAGTTAGCCATTTAATCCACTGGCCTTACCCACTCAAGCCGCGACATGGTATACAATACGCGCCATGTCATTGCGTGTAATATTCGTTCAGTAAGGCCAGTGTTGATGATCAAGCTTTCCCATCTGGCGGCGGGTGTCACTGCCGTGACCGTCGGCTATGCCAGTGCCGCAGTCCTTATATTACAAGCCGTGACCGTACTTGGTGGCGATAGCGCGATGCAAAGCGCATGGTTACTTGGTCTTGGCCTCGCCTCAGGTATCACCACGCTGTTTTTAGCATGGCGTTATAAAGCGCCAATTTTGACCGCATGGTCAACGCCCGGGATTATTTTACTCATCACCGCCTTACAAGGCGTCACCCCAGAACAAGCCGTTGGCGTATTTATTTTCTCGTCGGCGTTGGTGGCGCTTAGTGGCTTCGGCGGCTGGATTGAGCGCTTAGTGCGCTGGGTGCCACCGCCCATTGCTGCGGCTTTATTAGCCGGCATTTTATTTCCTTTTGTACTGGGTATTATTCCTGCACTCAAGCAAGCACCCGCTGTCATTTTAAGCATGCTCGCCATTTATTTTATTGCCAAAGCGCGCGCCCCACGGCTGGTTTTTATCTTGCTACTTTTAAGCGCAATTGGCATACCTGCCGCTACGGGCCGTTTTGACACCGCAAACTTAGTGCTGGAACTGCCACAATGGGTTTGGATATGGCCAGAGTTTCGACTTGATCTGATGTTGGGTATTGGCGTGCCCTTGTACGTCGTGTCAATGGTGTCACAAACCATGCCTGGGTTATTCATGCTGCGCAGTCACGGTTATGCGCCGCCCGCAGGGCCCCTGCTGCGCGCTACTGGCACAGCTGGTCTGCTACTCGCGCCGCTTGGGGTGTTCAGTATCGCCCTTGCAGCCATTACCGCTGCTATTTGTCAAAACAGCGATGCCGACAGTGACATGCAAAGTCGTTATAAAGCCGCTATGGTAAGTGGGGTTGTCTACATCTTGTTTGGCTTACTTGGCGCGTCCATAGTGAGTTTATTCAATGCCATACCAGCTGAAGTTATTAAGGCTTTAGCTGGCATTGCACTGCTAAGCGTGCTGGTCAATTCTCTGACTCAAGCCTTTAGCCATAAACCACATCAGGAAGCCGCTGTGGTTACGTTCGTGGTGACAGCATCCGGCGCCGCGTTTATGGGGCTAAGTAGCGCATTTTGGGGCTTGCTTAGTGGTATGTTGCTGACCCATGTGGTCAGCCGTTTGTATTCAAAGCCGGTTTCGTAGCAAAGTGTTCAGCGCAATTAACAGGTAACTATCAGTATGCATGCACCCATACCCATGTGGTTAAAATTGAGCTTTAGCGCGATGGCATTGGCTGTGTTGGTGTGCTACTGGCCGTATTATGGACCGCAAAACTTCCTGTGGTTTTCGGATGTGGCGTTGTTTTTGTTAGTGCCCGCGCTGTGGTTTAAGTTGCGCTTAATCGCCAGTTCGATGGCTATTGCGGTGCTGCTGCCTGAACTGTTCTGGACCTTTGATTTTCTCACCTTGAGTTACCTCACGCCGATTGCAAGTTACATGTTTAACAGTGAAATCGCGCTACATATTCGCTTCTTATCGGCGCTATTTCATTTAGCTTTGCCACCTGTTCTGATCTATTTACTCTATCGCCTTGGTTATGACCGCCGGGCAATTGTTGTACAACCGCTTATTTCAGCTGTGATACTGATATTGACCTACTTGTTCACCGACCCCGCACGTAATATTAATTGGGCTTTTGGCCCTGGCTTTGTGCAAAGCTTTACCCACCCTTGGCTATATCTATTCGGGCTTTGGCTTGCTCTGCTTATCGTGGTGTACTTACCCACCCATTGGTTGCTGACGCGATACTTCCGCACTTGCCAAAGCAAACCCAGCACTGTATAAATAGACAGTGTTCGCATTGTGGTTGGCAACAGAGTGTTGTTCGCAACACAGTGAACAAAGATACGAACTATGTTTAAAGCACACCATAAGAACAAGGAACAACCATGGCTGTAATAACGCAATATGTAGTTGTGCGCGACGGGGAACAAAAAATGACATTTACCAGCAAACAAGAAGCCGACGCCTACGATAAAATGCTGGACATGGTCGATGAGCTGTTACCGCTGTTAGAGCGCAGCGAACTCGTGAGCTCTGAAAAACAAGCGGAAGATCTCGCATTTTTCCTAGCACGCGAACGCGAATCCGTGCTGGTTGCCCTCGGTGCGAAAAAACCACCAAAAGCCAAAGCCGCGGCAAAACCCGCAGCAAAGCCAGCAGCTAAAACCGAGCCAAGCGAAGGTTAGATTCAGGGTCATCCAGCCTGCCCTATAGCTGATGCGCTATACTGGTGGTATCTCAAACGATATCGGGAGTAGCGACGATGGCAGGTGGATGGTCACGCGATGGCGCGGTACAGGAACAAATCGATGCCAGTACAGACGACAGCGTAGCGCAAGCAAGAAGCCAAATTCCGAGTGGCGAGAGCTTGGAGTATTGCGCAGAATGCGACGAGCCAATCCCACAGGCTCGCCGTGAAGCGCTACCCGGTGTGCGCTTGTGCATTGAGTGCCAAACCGAGCATGATAAAGCGCAGCAAAGTAACGCCAGCTATAATCGCCGAGGCAGTAAAGACAGTCAGTTGCGTTAAGTTTGGACGAATATTAGGTTGTTTTAAGTTTACACTTGCGGCCTTAACTTTCGGTTTTTTACTTTTGCGATGCAAAGCCAAGCGCACTAAACTAACCGCACTTTTTAGCCGAAGAAGATTTTATTATGGCCGCTTTTGGAAGCGTATTTATGCCACGCATGGCATATAGCACCTTTGATGGACAGCAGTGGAGCACACCAACTTTGGTGGCTGCAGACAGTATTAGCCTACACCCCGGCGCGCATGTTCTACACTACGCAAGCACTTGCTTTGAAGGCCTAAAAGCTTTCCGTCACGACGACAACTCAATTAATATTTTCCGCATGTCCGCCAGCGTGAAACGCTTGCAGCAAAGCAGCCAATTGCTATCGCTGCCGAGCTTTGACAGTCAGCTGTTAGACGACATGATTGTCGATATTGTCCGCCATTACGCCGATGAAGTACCTGCCACGCCAGGTTCGATGTATATCCGTCCAACGCATATCGGCACAGAGCCCGCCATTGGCAAAGCCGCATCGCCGAGCAAAACGTCAATGATGTACGTACTGTTATCGCCGGTGGGTGACTACTTTAGCGGCGGCGCGCGCAAACTACGGTTATTAGTTGAAGACAACGCTATGCGCTGTGCGCCTCATATGGGCATGGTGAAAAGCGGAGGCAACTACGCCAGTGCATTACAGCCAATTTTGAACGCACGCCAAGAGGTCGACGCCGACCAAGTGCTGTTCTGCCCAAATGGTGATGTGCAGGAAACCGGTGCCGCTAACTTTTTGCTGATTGATGGCAACGAAATTATTACCAAAGCCTTAGATTCAAGCTTCTTACATGGTAATACCCGCGCATCGATTCTGACCATTGCGCGCGACATGGGCTTCACTGTTAGCGAGCGTAGTTTAAGCGTCGATGAATTACTTGAGCGGGTGGCTAAGCCAGGCTGTGAAGCCGCCCTTTCAGGCACCGCTGCCGTTCTTGCGCCGGTCGGCACCCTGATTTATCAAGGTCAGGAGTACACGGTCGGCGGCAATGCTGAAGCAGACACCCCAAAAACCACGCAATTACGCGCCGCGTTAAACGCCATTCAGTGGGGGCAAGCCCCCGATACCCATGGCTGGTTACAGCGGGTCAGCCCAATAAAATAAGCCAGCGTTTTTACCCAGCACTTTAGCGCTGGCATATACATCACAAGGTCGCTGGGCCAGCCCATAGCATATATGCAGTGGCAGTAAGTGCTCTTCGCGCGGATGACAAAAACGTGCGCTCGGCGCCTGCGCCCAAGTGACTAGCCGCTGCCTGCGTTCCGCTTCGCTCAGTGCCGCACTTTGCATGGTATCTTTTAACCAAGCTTCGAACACTTGGTTATGCACGTCGGCTTCCTCTGACTGATTGAAAAATGCGCGCATATTGTGAAATGAAAATCCCGATCCCAAAAGCAGCAGGTTATCAATTTCAAGCTTGGCAAGGGCTTCCCCAATGCGAAGGTGTGCATCAGCGTCCAAGCTAGCCAGCAGCGACACCTGAATAACCGGAATATCGGCTTGTGGAAACATAATTTTAAGCGGCACAAATACGCCATGATCGAAGCCCCGATCGGCGTTTAAATGCACCGAGATACCCGCTTGTTGCAAGCTTTGCGCAAGCTGATTCGCTAACTCCGGAGCCCCAGGTGCAGGGTATTGAATGTGGTATGACTCAGGCGCAAAGCCTGAGTAGTCATAGATTAACTCAGGCTGTGGGCTACTGGTTATATTGACCTCGTTCGCTTCCCAGTGCGCACTAAACACAATGATGGCTTGTGGCCGCTGCATACGCTGCGCCATGTCTTGTAATTGTGCGACTAGCGCTTGGTGGTTCACATCACCCAGCAAAGGGAGCGAACCACCACCATGAGAAACATACAATACTTGTCGGTTCATCGTGTTCACGCCCCCTTTTTACGCTCGGTTGCTTACGACCGCTTCGATTGCACAAGTAGCTGGTCAGCGCCGAATTTACCGGAACCTTGAAACACCAACGCGACACTCATTGCAAACAACGCTAGCGCAAATTCATAGCCACCATTGGCAACGAACAAACCGTTACTAATATGCACTGCGAAGATAGCAACCAGCATGGTAATAGCTGACACCAAGGCGGCGGGCCGTGTCAAAAGGCCAAGGATTAGCGCAATACCACCAAAAAACTCTGCCCCACCCGCTAAAAATGCCATCAATATGCCAGGTTGCAAACCGATACTTGCCATCCATTCGCCGGTCGCTTGCAGGCCATTACCACCAAACCAGCCAAATAACTTCTGCGCGCCATGCGCCGCAAGAATAATACCCAGTGGCACACGCAATACCAAAGCGCTAAAGCCTGCGTCACTTTTCAATAATGTCTGTAATTTGCTCATGAATAACCTCGTCGTTGTGTGTTAGTTAGGTTGATTTGCTCACAGACATGACTATAAACCTGGTTGTGTTATTTATTAATAGCGCTACTATTGCTTTATTATAAATGCAGCGTTGATAATAGGTTGCACCATGGACACCATGCAAGGCATGAAAACCTTCGTCACAGTGGTTGATACAGGTTCATTTACCCGCGCCGCCGACGCACTCGCTATCTCGCCACAATTAGTGAGCAAGTATATGGCACAACTTGAACAGTACCTTGGCGTACGGCTGCTTAACCGCACCACCAGGCGGCTACACTTAACTGAAGCGGGAGGACAGTATTACCAGCGCGCACAGCAAATATTAGAAGATATCGAAGACCTTGAATGCCAGCTCACCGATATGCAGAACCAAGCGCGCGGGGTTTTGCGCATCAGCGCTCCCGTGTCATTCGCTATCCGCCACCTGCCCCCGGTGCTACAGCAATACCAGCAACAACACCCGCAAGTGACGATTGATTTGCAATTAAATGACCGCAAGGTCGACATTCTTGACGAGGGCTTTGATATCGCTCTGCGGATTGGGCAACTGGCAAGCTCATCGCTGATTGCGCGGCGCCTCGCGCCTATTCGCGTGGTGTATTGTGCATCGCCAAGCTACCTTGCCAAGCATGGCGCCCCCACGTCACCAACCCAGCTCAACGGACATACCTTTTTAAAGTACTCGTACATGGACGCCAAGTTTTCGAACGGCGCGCAATCAACGTTAAGTTGCAACAACGGCGATGTACTCACCGCCGCAGCCATTGGCGGCGCGGGCATTGTGCTGCAGCCAACATTCATTGTCAGTGATGCCATTCGTCGCGGCGATTTAACCATTGTGATGCCCGAGCATGAGCCCGAACCGATAGCCCTCTATGCGGTGTATGCACATCGCCAATTGCTCGCCAGCAAAGTCACCAGCTTCATACAATTTATCAGCAATTATTATGGCGACTCGCCCTATTGGGATGCGTTATAGCGCCGCATGCTTTGTGGCAAAGCCTTAATAAGACTTCCCTAGCGTAGGTGAGAAATATCGTGAGGGTGACTTCGGCGGATTAGCAACATATAACTATCGAACTTTTATTGTCAGAAGTGATAAGGTTTGTTTATGTTACGGTTAAAACTTAAACATTACTTCGACAAGGATTAGTCTCTAATCGCCATGATTGAAATTACAGAACTCATTCGCCCGTTTGAGCAAGGCGTAACTCGTCCTTACCTCTGCAGAGCTTCTGACGGTAAAGAGTATGTGGTTAAAGGGTCCTCAACAACCCAACGAGGCTTAATTGCAGAGTTTGTTTGCGCACATTTAGCGCAATGCTTTGGCTTACCTTTTTCGAAATTTGGGGTTGCCTACATTGACTCCAGCTTGATTAAGTATGCATCAAACGATAACTTTTGGGAGCAACTAACATGAGAACGCTAAGCCTTTATGCGATAGTGCGCTTTATGCCATTTGCTGAAACTCAAGAGTTCGCCAACGTGGGTGTCGTTCTATGTGCTCCGGATCAAGGTAAACTGTTCTTCAAGCTTGCGCGCAAGCGTTTTGGCCGCGTAACCCAGTTTTTCGATGACTTAGATGGCAAGCTCTATACTCAAGCCCTTACCGTCATTGAACAAGAGCTGAAACGGGTTGAGGCCTATGTTGCGGAAAACCCAGGCGAGAAAGCAGCGCTGATCTTTAACGAGTTAACACGACATCGCGAAGGCGTCATTTATTTTGGCAACGCCCGCCCTACATTGGTTGATAATCCTGTAGTAAAACTAGATGAACTATTCGAGCGTTACGTTCAGCGTGACTTTATAAACGAAGAATACCGTGAACGCGTACTGGAGAAACTTATTCGACAGACGTTTAATGAACAGAAAATTGAAGGGTTCAAAAAGGCCAAACTGGCATTAAAGCTTGGTGATTTTGAGCTACCATTCGTTCGTGATGGGATTAAAGGCCGTCAGATTATTAAACCCTTAGCATTTGACAGAAAGACGCCACTCGCTGCATTTGAACACGCGAAACAGTGGACGGATAGGTTTGTGAAGCTTCGTGATGAGAACCAGATACATCAGCAAAACATGCTCATCGCTCTCAACGTGCCCGAGAAAGCACAATTCCAAGATGCTTACTTAGAAGCAATTGAAGCTATGCGTCGCCATGACATACCGCAAGCTGACATAAAGGAACAAGATCGGCTGATAGCTTTCGCACGATAATGCTTCGCTATTTGCCTAACCTCCCGATTTGTTGTGGTGAAGCAGATACATAGTTACCCATGACTTTCATTTACCTTGCTTTCAAGCAGTTCTATTCGCGTAGTTAACTCTTATTCTTTTTGATGGGAGGTTTGAGTGAACTCCTCTAACTAGCTAGCCAAATTAAGTTTGCCACTACAGACTAGTAAACGGCTCAGATAGGCGAGCATAGCGCGCCTGAATAATTTGTGATGCTTTCTGTAACACCTCACGGGCCGGCATCGGCTCATTACAAACCATAGCTTCAAATCTATCAGTAGTGTGCATGTTCGCGCTCCCTATAAATGGCTAATGCACAGCTGTGATATAGGCCTGAATTTTTTTGGAGTCGACTCCTAGCTTCATCCTTTATGGACTAGCACAAT
This sequence comes from Aliidiomarina maris, assembly GCF_003987335.1. Lineage (GTDB taxonomy): Bacteria > Pseudomonadota > Gammaproteobacteria > Enterobacterales > Alteromonadaceae > Aliidiomarina > Aliidiomarina maris. The sequence continues at coordinate 213,834 of NZ_PIPK01000001.1, forward strand.
GCTTTGAGCATAGGAGCTCGCAAAATGAAATTAATAAAAATCAAAGAAGTAATGAACGTCACTACGCTATCGCGTGCCACCATATACAAATACATGGCGTCAGGGCGATTCCCCAAGTCTGTGTCTTTAGGTGGTCGAGCAGTTGCCTGGGTAAAAGACTGGGTTGCTCAACGGGTATCTGAGCGCGATGAGGAAACAGTAAAATCATGAAGCTTAGATCGACTCGGAACTTCCAACCTCGAGTATTTCGGTGCTAAAGTAAGCAACACAAAACCCACCAAGGCTCTACCTGCCTGGATACCCTCAAACAGGTGGGTTACTTCTACTTTCGCTCAATATAGCGATTTTAAAGGTAATACATGGTGTTGATATTCAAAAGCACAGTGAATTGATAGCACCCGCAACACAATAAATTACGAGAATTTTGATTTTGAAAACAGGCCGCAATGAACCCTGCCCGTGCGGTAGTGGCAAAAAATTCAAGCGTTGCTGCATGACAAATGACTCACAGCAAAGCTCAGAGTTGCGTGACGCAATTGAACAAACGCTAACGATGAACCCGAACCTGTCCATCGATGACTTAAATGCAGTGGTTGCGCAGCGAGCGGAGGAAATGAATAACCGTCCAAATGCTGATTTTTGCGGCCTGACACCTAGCCAAATGCAAAACTGGCTATACGCGCCCTTCAACGAGCTACAAAAGATTTCTATTCAAACCCCAAGTGACTTAAGCGCCAGCCCCGTCATGCGGTATCTGGAATTAATAGTAGATACCATACTGGAACAAGGCGGCACGATGAAGGCAACGCCAAAAGGGAATCTGCCCGCTAAGCTTGTCAAGGCCGCCAGCGAACTACTCCCGGAGTTCGCCGTTGCCGAGTTTAACAAGACCGTGAGCATCAGCGAGTTTGCAGGCAGTAACGAAGACAAGTTCAATGCACTTCACTATACTCGAATACTGGCGGAGCTGGCCGATATCATTTACATCGAGCGTGGCAAGTTCTATATATCCAAGTGGGCGCAAGAACAATACCAGGCCCAGGGTATGACAGCGTTCTTTCCTGTGCTTCTTGAGATGGCAACCACGCGATACAACTGGGGCTACCTGGATGGCTGGGAAGACGATATACCGCTTCGAGAGTTCTGGGTGTTTATGCTATGGCGACTGCAAACGCACGGTTCCGTGGCACAACTAGTCGATGAGACGGCTACTGCCTTCCCTGATGTGCTCAAGCATTTTCAAGACGAAGATTATCGCACACCAAAAGAGCAGTTAGGCGTGCTGATTGAGACCCGCTTCCTAAGCCGTTTTCTGGAGTTCTTCGGGTTTGTGGTGATTGACCCCAAACGATTTATTGATGGCCAATTCGTATCACCTAAGCTCGCTTGTCAAGCGTTATTACAGCAAACGTTTCGGTTTTCGTTGTAGCTTGATGACTGAATTAGACTCCGTGAGTTTTGGCGCAAATATTATTGATGCTTACCTTTGGCTTAGCTTTCAAATAATTCCTCGACAAAAGAACAGTCCGGCGTCCTCCCCCCGTGACATCGGGACACCAGCTCACTCAACCTGGCCTCCATCTTTCTAAGGTCAGCAATTTTCTCACGAACTGCTTCCAGGTGACTACGTCCCAATGCTTCCACTTCAGCGCAGCTCTGAGTACCGCCGTTAATCATATCGAGTAGCGTCCGAACCTCTTCCAGGGAAAATCCCAAGTCCCGGCAACGCCGAACAAATTGCAAGCGCCGTTGGTGAGGCTCCCCGTAAAGCCGATAGTTGTTCTGCCCTCGTTGCGGCTTCGGGAGTATGCCTTCGCGTTCGTAATAGCGAATGGTTTCTACCTGACACCCAGTCTGCTGGGCGAGTTCTCCGATACGCATAGATACTTGACCCTATAGTGACTACAGGGTTTATATTAGTTCAACAAACAAGCTAGGACAATTAAGGCATAAAGATTTTAGCCACAGTACTGTTGGCAATGCCGATCTAAAAATAGCAACCGGAGTTAAAAAATGAATGAACAAGACACCCCAGTCAGCCGGAGCACAACCTCACCTGGCACTAAAGCTAACCGTGGTCTGCTGGGTCTCGGTGGGATTGGGGCCGCTCTCGCCTCAATTTGCTGTATTTTACCGCTTGTGCTGGTCATGCTGGGACTGGGCGGTGCCTGGCTATCCAACCTGCACGCCCTTTACTCCTACCGCTGGTTGTTTATTGGCGCCGCAGCGGTCGCTTTGTTTTTCGCCTGGCGACGACTTTACCGACAACAACCCCAGTGCGCCGCAAACGAGGTCTGTGCAACACCAAAGGTGACAAGCACCTATCGCATACTGTTGTGGAGTATCGCCGGACTGGTGGTACTGTCAGCAGTCTCCCCATACTTGCTCAGCGCTATATTAAGCTAATTCAAATCATTTTTTCAAAGGAGAGCAAAACCATGCCTACTACCCGGCGCTTAAACAAAAGTAGATTAGCAACCCTTATAACATCGGCTGTGCTTGGGTTAGGCTTGCTGGTTGGATGCAGTGAACAGCCGTCAGTCGGCCCAAATACCGCCCACGAAACCCAATCCACCAGTAATGACAATGCCAATATTAAACAAGATGAAGCTGTGTTTGCGGTACCCGATATGAATTGCCCTACCTGCCCAATCGCTGTGCGGCGTGCATTGAATAATGTTGATGGCGTTCTCCAGGCAGAGGCAAGCCTCGATACCAAGCAAGCACTAGTGGTATTCGACCTATCACTGACTACGACCGACGCTCTGATAGCCGCAATTGAGAATGCCGGATTCAGCGCTTACCTGAAGGAAGATAATCATGAATGATAACGATAAGAGCCAAAGCTACGACTCCGTTACCCCATCCGCTACAGAAGACAGGTTGCACATCGCGATCATCGGTAGTGGAAGCGGTGCATTCGCTGCCGCAATCCGTGCAACCGAAGAGGGCGCTCGCGTTACCATGATCGAGGCCAGTGAGGTAATCGGCGGCACCTGCGTGAATGTTGGCTGCGTGCCGTCAAAGATTCAAATCCGAGCTGCTCAGCTGGCTGAGTATCAACGTCGCAGTCCCTTTCAAGGGCTGTCAAACCAAGAGCCCAGGATTGATCGCAAGAGCATTGCTGCTCAACAACACGCTCTCGTTGCCGAACTCCGACAGGCCAAATACCAGCATGTCCTCGATGAGGATTCGGCTATTACATTGCTCCACGGTCGTGCCCAGTTTGACGAAACGGGCGCCATTGTTGTTAGTTTGAGCGACGGTAGTAACAAGCTACTGGTTGCCGATCGTGTTTTGATTGCTACCGGCGCCTCGCCAATGATTCCGCCGATTCCAGGCCTCAATGAGACACCATACTGGACCTCCAATGAGGCTGTATTTAGCGAGGACACGCCAGACCATTTGATAATTATTGGCGCTTCAGTTGTAGCCCTTGAGCAAGCCCAGGCATTCCGGCGCCTAGGGTCAAAGGTTACCATTCTGGCGCGAAGTACTCTGCTGTCCAGTGCAGACCCCGCACTGGGCGAAGGGCTCACCGACGCATTCCGAGCCGAGGGCATTACTGTACACGAGCATACCCAAGCCCGCTCGATTCACTTTGAATCGGAGCAGTTCATCCTCCAAACCAACGCAGGGCGGTTAACTGGCGACCGACTACTGATCGCTACAGGACGAACACCGAATACCGCTCGGCTGGGACTTGCGCGGGTAGATGTTAAAACTGACGAGCACGGTGCCATCGTTGTAAACGAACAGCTGCGCACATCGAACCAGAATATCTATGCCACTGGCGACTGCACCGACCTGCCCCAATTCGTCTACGTGGCCGCCGCTGGCGGAACCCGAGCTGCCATAAACATGACCGGCGGTCAAGCCATGCTGGATCTTACTGCTATGCCAGCAGTTATCTTTACCGAACCGCAAGTAGCCACAGTCGGTCTAGACGAAAACCAGGCCCGAGCGAAGAGTATTGAGGTTGAAAGCAGAACACTTGGCCTGGAGCACGTGCCAAGAGCCCTAGCCAATTTCGAAACCCGGGGGTTCGTTAAGTTGGTAGCTGAAGCTGGCAGTCATCGCCTGCTTGGTGTTCAAATCCTAGCGCCCGAAGCCGGAGAAGTTATTCAGACAGCAGCTCTGGCCATACATCAACAGATGACTGTAGAGTCCCTTGGCGAACTTCTCTTTCCTTACCTCAATCATGTAGAAGCACTCAAACTTTGCGCCCAGACCTTTTCAAAGGATGTTGCTAAACTTTCTTGCTGCGCTGGCTGAGTGCTTATCAATATTGTATGAAGCGAATACCTAGTTCAGCAAAATTATATAGAAGTACTTGGATTCAGAGCGCCCCCCTAAGCCTATGTCTTTAGGTGGTCGAGCAGTTGCCTGGAGGGGACTCCTACTTTAGCTCAATATAGCAATAGACTTTCACCATTGATGCAAAGAGGTGCATATGGTCAACAAGTTAAGCAAGTATGGTGTAACAACGCCTGTTGTGCGCCCTTACATTAAGGCGACCAAAGAGCTCAATCTAGAAACTCCAGAGGGTCGTAAACTTGTTTTGTCCGAGGCTAAAAATCAGCTGCGTATCCATCAGAAGACGTTTGAACGCCTGGCATCAATGTAAAACAATAACTTGACGTATTAGGGGTCCCTGCAGATACTTGAGTTATGGTGTTTGGCTTGAAGCCATTCTCCTGTATACTTACTGATGTACTTTGCCATTCGGCGCCAGAGGTCATTGAGCTATGATTAGTCAATTAAAGTTAAACGACAGTCAAATTTTCGAGAAGCGTCTTCTTGAGAAGGAAAAGCTGCGTCTGGCCCAATACCAAGCAGCGCTAAGTGCACCAAGCAATTCACAGCCGAATAGAAACCGAGTTCGCAGAGCTAGCTTTGGTTTCCGATAGTACTCAGTTAGACCCCTTCTCAACGCTCGCCGAAGCCCACAAACTTCTTTCACAGTTACCTCAGGAGCTTGCTGATCGTATCGTCTTGATTGGTGGACAAGCGCTTCTGCTCTGGGCTGAATATTACTTAATTGATCAAGCAACAGGATTGCAGTACGAACTGCTAGCAAGCGACGACCTTGACTTTATGGGTAGACGACCGGAAGTCATCGACTGTGCGCACGCGTGGCATGCTGAACATCGACTCCCCTCACCTGATGACAACGCACCTCAGTCGGGCATTGTTGTTTTGAACAATTCTGGACTGTTCCACACCATCGATTTTTTGACCAGTGTTTATGGCATCGACGATCACGAGGTGTATAAGTATTCAGATTTGATGGTATTTGGTGAAAACCAAATTAAGGTCCTTTCCCCGCCGTTATGTTTGAAAAGTAGAATTGCAAACTTATCAGGCTTGCATTACGCGGAGCCACTTCAACAACGTGAAGTTGTGCGTATCACCGCAGCCATAGAAGCAACAAAGTTGTACCTCATAGATATCTGCAATAGTGGGCAAAAACGCCCTCTTAGCAAAGCTGTAAAATATTTAATGCGCTATGTTTTACTCAGCCGAGCAGGAGTCGCTATTTCTGCTGCTTATGATCTCGATCTATCAGCGGCATTCCCGCTTTCAGTCATCAGGTCAATACATCCACCTATTGTTGACGAATACCTTAGCCGATGGCTTGAGGCTTACCATACTCGGGTCGCGCGACGACCAACTTAAATATAACCTTCCTAGATATCTGATATTTGGATTCGTTTATCCGCTATATTTGCCACACTCATGAGCTCGCGAACAATAGCAATCACCCACTCAGGCGTATTTGGTCCTATCCAAACTTCATGAATAAGGGTATCAAGATCGACATCAAAAGATATACCGGCAAGGCCAACTTCCGCCTCATCAGCACTGCTAGCGAAATCTTCAAACTTATTAATTTGCTTAACCACCGTATTACAGTGATAGGCCATTGCCCTGATTTCTTTATCGCCAGAGTACTGAGTACGTTTCCAGAATGCTGGAGAAAATGCGTTCTCTGGTATTTCAAACATCACTCGAAAAATCCACATATTTCACCCTTTTTATTTGCAACACATTAGGCGGTGCGCTTAATGAGGCTCGTAAGCTACCCACTGATGAGACAATAGCAATAGCTGTCTCAGCTCCGCCATAACGACTCCAATGCATTTCGGAGTCAAAGTCTCCACTCGTCCAGCAATTTATAAAAAGGTTACGAAGTGTTGATAACAACCCATGAGCTCTAAGCCGCTCGTATGTAATACTTGAGCCTGTTTCAAGCTCCTTCTCAAACATATTTTGCAGTTTGCTCGGGTACTGACCTGCAAACCGGTCCTGAAGGCGCGTCAGCTTTGGAAAAAAAAGCTTCCGCTCTGCTGGTATCACCCAATCAACACGACCATTACTATGTCGTTTTATTTCATCCCAACGTGCGCCAGCGGCCTCTGCCGGTCTTGTCATCGTGTGTAGCTGCCAACGTATCAACCACTTTGTAGTTAACGCCAAGCTGGCATCTTGCAAGCGCTCTAGGAACTCAGGCAACTCATGAGGCTCCAATGTCGGCATATTGCGTTTTTCTGGGCTTTTAAACGCAGCTTTAACTCCGGCCGACGGGTTAGTATGGATAATGCCAGTGTTAACCGCATACACCATCACCTTATTGATCCGCTGATTAACACGTTTAACAGTCTCGAATCGGCCACTGGCCTCTACTGGACGCATCACATCAATTAGCTTAGGTGCTGTGATTTCCCCAATAGGGGTTTTACCTAGCTTTGACAAGACCTGCAGAAGTAAAGACCGCTAAACGTCTTCTGTGTAATCTGGCGTGAGTGTGGTCTTATTAACTTCAAACCACAAACCAGCAACATGCTCTTTCGTCGAGCGCGCGTAAGCGAAGCTGTAGACCATTACCATCCGTTATCAATCTGTTTTTGGCTTATCAGTATCATAATCTTAAGGCTTGGCGGTTTTAACAGCTGTATCAGTATGGCGCTTCACTGCTTTAGTCATACCCTTTTCCCTGTTTATGTATTCCTAGAACTTATCTAGCACTATAGGAATACAAAAACTCTCGGCTTAAGTGGGTTTTCTCGGAATAAAATCGTTCAAAAAAATAGCCTGAAATAGCGCTAAATACCTGATTCTAGAAATAAAAAAGGACGCCCTGGGGCGTCCTTTTTTATCTACGTGGTGGAGCTGGCGTCAACCAACCAACGAACCTAACCGATTGATTCAATTAGATATGCTATAGGCTAGTTGGAATTGATACCCCCATATATACCCCACTTATGTTACTACCTTGATTTTTAAGCGATAATTTAAAAATTGAGTCTTTCGTGTAAATAATAGGGTAAAAGCTGAAATCAGCTGCATTAATATTTCATTAAAGCAAGATGGAGAAGAATATGAAATTTGAAGATAACCCAACACAACAACAGATTGATAACACGTTCAAGAAAACACAAAAAGAAGGCAATCAAGAAGGCAGCACTATTGAGGCATACTCATTAGACAATGGCTTCCAAGAGCTACGCATATATAACATGGATAAGTCTGACAAGAAAAACTACTACCGTACTCTTCCAGACAAAATTTGGAAGCTCGAGCAATTGTTTATACCCCACAATACTGGGGTATAAACAAGCGCAAACAGCTAACATTTTCTCGTGCGATACCCCTGTTCAGCTTCCATAATGGGAGCTGAACTCGCATCGAAAGCTAGGAACAGGCAATGCACATTTTACTCATGCTCGCGCTCGTTATCGGGGGGTTGGCACTTTTTAACTTCAGCTCAGTACTAGGGGTGCTTGTCGTTGGATTGGGGCTATGCTGCTTTCTACTAGGAAGTGAGCGATGGAGAGAGGAACAAACCGCCCTATTCTTCATGGTCGGTCTGATAGGTGCTGCTGCCATCCTTGGCATTGGTTTCATCCGTTGGCTGCTGTCCCTTTAATTACCAGTCCTCAAGGTTCAAGGTTAAATAAGCATTCTGGTAAATTTGATTGCGCCGTAGCTGCAGCTGGTCAAGTCGTTCACGCTTCTGCTTGCGAGACAGGCTAGGGTCACGCTGTACTACCCGCATCTGCGAGTTTAAGTCACTCACTTGTCGTTGGATACGTTCTAGCTGACGACGTGATGATAGTTCGTTTGAGCGAGTTTCAAAGAGCTTTCTTGCTCGTTCAGTATCATGCTCATCAATTGCCAACTGGTAGCTTCCGTAAGCGCCCCGCGCCGCGTTCAACGATTCGATGAACCGCTGCTGATACATCGTGTTGCGTTGCGTCTTCCCGCCCTGGTATATCGTTCGGACGACAGGGTAATCCGCAATCGGCGTCGACGCTTTCGTTCGACCTGTCATCAATCGAGCCAAAACATCGCTCGCGCCCAGGGTGTATGCGCCAAGCGTCCCTGTGTAACCAGTGATTAAATGCTCGACCTGCTTGGGCGATAGACCCATTAAACCAGTCAGTTGGCCTATCAATCGGGCAGTGTCACTCGTATTTTCACCATAGCGGTCGACGGCCTCACGTCTTGAGTCGGCCAAGCTTTCGATAGGTGCGCCGGTGAACATGCTTCTATTCATCATTAGCTCAACCACGGGCATAAACAATTGAGGCGTAGGGTTAAGCGCCAGCGTATTCCAAACAGCATGGCCAACCGACTCCCGTGCATCTTTACTTGTTTGATTACCAGCCGCGAAATTGAACATCCGCTCAGGGATGGTGCCGAAGATGATGCCCAATTCAAATGGCTTGGGTATTCGCCAATGTTGATCACCCATAAAGAAGTGCCAGTGCGCATCTTTGTCCCACTCAGGTAGCTCTTTATAGCGCTCATCGTCCCCGTTAAGTGCAGCTAGGGCCAGACTAAACCCAGCAACTTTAATTCCTTTAAATGCGAGGTCTTTGCTCAAAGCTTTAAATATTTGATCATTACCGTCTGCAGCTGAAGCGCGGCCAAGCTTATACAAACCTTGTATCCGAGCGTTGAAGAATGGCAGCATATCAATGAACGTCGACATCAATTGAAAGTTACCTTTCATGCTGTAGTCCATTAGGTCTTTGGCCTCGAACAACGCCTGGCGCTCAGACTTACCAGCAGCCTTGGCTCGGTTGTATACCGTCATACGGTTACTGTTTTCAAGTCGGTCACTGACTTGTCGATACTTCTCAAACGCTTTGATTAAGCCATCTTTGGTGGTTACCAGGCTACTCATATGGTTGTCGATTTGTGATTTGCTAAAACCTTTCTCACGCAGGTGCCGGCGTATTTGCTGCTGAGCTGCTTCTGGATCGGCTCCGTGAATGTAGCCACCCTGGAATGCAGCACCGCCAGCTATCAAATTCCAGTATTCCGGAGTCTGCCCCCAAGAGCTTTTAAGCCCTGTCCAAGTATCTGTTCCTAGCTTGGCGCCATCTTTGTTGACCATCCAGGCATGTGCCGCATCGCGGATAAAGTTTCGAATAATGAAGTCAGGGCTGAGTGTCACACCGGTGGTTAGAAACCGCTTGGCCGAGCGAGCCATTCTATTGAAAATAGCTTTGCTTCCAATGTCGTGAACTTGCATTAGCCCTCTGAGTAACGCGGGGTCGCTAACCAAGTAGTGAACGGGTTTACCGTGCTCCATGACTCTAACTTTTTGACGGCTCGCTAACTCCTGGCGCGTGAACTCACCGCTTGCTTCGGCATCACTGGCCTTGGTCATAAACTCAGTGCCATCGAGGTTCGCCGCGACTTCACGTGCTGCATTGTTCTTAATTGCGGCGTCAATCAACGACACTTGACGTTGAATGATGTTGGTGAGCAAATCCTTGGTCGATGACTTGCCACCTAACAGCTCTTTAATCTGAGCACTTTGACCAACTATGCCAGTCTTCTTGGTATAAACAGAATTGACCTGAGCCATGAGGTCTGAGACCTCGCTCGTGCTGTCTTGTCGGAAAAACGGCACATACCAATCAGTGTCAAACGAGGCTATCTGCTCAGAGTTCAAGAGGCCGGCTTCGCGCGCCAGCTCCAACGTGGCCTTATTAATTTTGTTGTACTCCTGACGCACCTGCTCGAATACAGCCTCATTTCCCACTGCTTTGGCTTTCAGATTAGCGATATCCTCGGCTGTCAGGTTGTTCTCCTTGCCACGCTTTGCTAACTGCTCTGCTCGATTACCAGCCATCCAGGCAAGCCAATCGTTCAGCTTACCCTCAGGTAACATCCCAAAAGCTTCCATTAGGCCGATGGTCCCCTCCTTGGTAGATACCACTCCATTTCGCCATTCAAGTGCACCGCGGTTGAACAGAGCATGCAGCATGTCGCCAATCCCCGATGCTAAACGCGCTGACACATACCCTTGCTTGTTAGGATCAGTTATTCCAGCGGCTTCCTCCGCTTGCTTAATTCCATGTAGCCCATCAAATAGACCCTCACGAACTCGGTGCCAGAAGCCCTTGGTTTTAATTGCTGCAACTGTTTCCTTGAACTTGCTACTCAGGGTGTCATCAATAATGCCTTGCCCGATTTTTTCTTCAGCTGTTCTTGTGTCCGTTGTTTTGCTAAAAGCCAGATCTGCAGTAACTGGGTTGCCGCTGCCCTTAGCCATGGTTGCGTGCCCGACCTTGAAGCCATCAACTATCGACTCCATCATTGAACGCATTACCTCAGCGTCAGCATCGAGCTTGATAAGCCCCACGTTTGCCAGGGCGCGGCGTAACCAGTTTCTAATTGAGCTAAACCAGTGACGCATTGCACCCGCATCAGGTTGGGTTTCAACGAACTTGGCAAATAGCTCTTCAGCTTTTACGTCCTCGCTCATTCCGTCATAGTCGCGGTCGATTTCTTGCCACTGTTTCTCAAACGTCTTTTTACCTCGAGTAGACTTGAGTCGATTCAGAAAGTCTTGGTATTCAGACTCGCCTATTACATTCTGCAAGCCACCGTGGGCAATAACTTCGTGAGCAAGCGTTTGGCGTGCTTCATCAAGGTTGGTAATGTTCTCAGCAACGACATAAGCAGTATTGGTTTTTTCATCAAAAGCACCTTTTACTAAGGCGCCATCGAGGGACATTTTCCATGCCCGCTCAGCCTGCTGCTGAGTTTCGAATACCTTTACCTTGATCCCCGAGGCGCCAGCTAATTCGCTCAGTAGCGTATCGGCTAAGCTCTGAATGTCCGCTACTGCCACGCCTTTCTTAGGCGCCTTATCCGTGACGTTATTCTTACTGAAGAACTTGATACCTTTGTCGGTTTTTCGGGTTTCAATCGTGTCGAATAAATTATCAAAGGCTTCATTAATCGGTTTGAGCTCTGCCGCAGTTGGATACGGGTAGGTTCCATCATCCAGAACGTTCCATGCGCTTTCCTCCACGATGTTAGCTAGGTAATCATTGGTGGCATTTCCTTTCCCTAACTTGCTGATGATGTAAGCTTCAAATGCCCGTGCAGAGAGTTCAACGTCAGTCGACCAATATCGCTTTGAGCGCCGCGAATCTAATTCGTTGGAGCGAGCGACCATGCCGCTTTTCTTGATTGCATCGGTGACACCTTTGAATGCTTTCACCACCTCCTTACGAGTTGGATCGTTGGCATGGGAGTAAGGTCGTTGGGTAAGATAGTCACCTGGTAATCCCCGTTCACGTGAGAAGTAATTATCCAGGGCATGGAACCATTCATGCGCTAGGCTACCCGCCCCATCGCGCTTAGTTAAATTGATGACCACTCGACCTGGTTCGTAGTGTGCAGCAGCGGCACGAGAGCCACCTTTACCACGAGCTCCAAATGCAAGCGCTAGCTCGCCATTTAATGAAAGTGATTGGGGTGGTACACCAAGAGCTTCAGCCAAATCATGTAATGACTCAAATGCATTGTTCAAGTCGGCTTGCCGCTTGCCTTGCTCAACCCAGTTACCGAACTCAACACCGCGAAAGCCAAAGGCTTCACTGAACTGCTCGGCTGTAACATCACCCTCAGCTCGAACTTGGCCAACTCGGTCACTGTTTTGCTCACGGCGCGCGGATGGGGTTGCTTTTAATTGCTCAAGTTTCGTTTCTAGCTCATCACGATTATTGTTAATGCGGGCTCGGCCATCATTAATTGATTCAACATCCTCAACGCGTAGAACTTTACTGGCACCTTTCCAGCCAATGTATGTGCCTCCTGTGGAGCGGTCGCGAAAAAGGCTGAAGTTCGAACCACCTTTATTCGATTGAGCCTGGCTATCATTCTTCAGCGCTTTGATTTTCTTACGCAGTACCGCCTGCGCTTCATCCAAAGTACGAGTGATTCTGTTCCAGTCTCCCCGACCATTTCTTTCAACGATAAAGCCATTGCCAAAAGGCTTGCCGTCGACATACAAACCAGAGCTTTCTGAAATCGTAAACTCCGCAGCTTGCTTGATAACACTAGGGTCGGCTTCGGCAATAACAGGAATAGCGTTCGCAATACTGCGTAAGCCTGGCTGTTGCCGAGCGTACTCAATTAATCGTTCAGGTTTTACGGTGCCATCGAGAAGCTGAGCGGCAAGACGCCGCACTGAGTCAGCGGTCTCAGCCCAGCGACTCACCCCCCGGGTGCGAGGTTTATTTGGTATGGATTGACGTAGTGCTGCCACAGCGGCCAACACTTGGCTATCTGCGCCAGCTTCCTTGAGCTTTGCGTAATCTGGCTGTGGAAACGATTTACTAAGTGGCTGCGACTTGGTGTCTGTGGAGTCCACAGCCTCCCTAAGCCCGCTCCAGATGTCTTTGCGCGCACCACCTATTTTTTCACCAAAGTCATCAATCTGAGCACTCGACCGCGAGGCACTTTCGTTTGTCGACGTCGATGCTTCATCAGATACTAAAACGCCCTCTTGAGAGGGCGTTGGCTGAGTTTCGGTTTGAGCTTGGACCGCATCGGTATTTGGTGTAGAAGCACGCCACCCCCATCCCCCTGCAACCTCTACAGCTTCAATCGTATCACCTCGCTCATTTGCCTGACGTGCTCTCAAACTAGATAACGCAGCTCGCTCAGAAGCAAACGGGGCGCCATTTTGACGAACGGTCACATCTTCAGGCATTGATACACTATTTTCGTCACGAGCAAAAATGGTGCTACTCTGAATAATAGCCTTTGGCGCCCGCTCAAGCTCTTCACGTATAGCTTGCTCGTTTCTGCGGTCAGACATCGGCATACCTGATCTGTCCGGTAACTCTTCTCGAGTAGCGCTGACTTCAATTGAGTTTCGTTCAGATTGATTAAACGAGGGTTCACGAGAGTCCACTGCAGGTACGTTCGCTTGGTTTGATGCCCCAGGTAAAAGCTCACCCTCTCTGGGTTGACGCTGACGCTCTTCATCCAGCATGCGAATATCAGCATCAAGCTGTGAATCTTCTAAGGTCTGGTTACGAGCACGGGTATACGCAGGTTGCTCAGGATTACCGCGAACTCTATCTCTCACTTGTGCAGGAGCATCGCCATTGGCGAACCTTTGATAGGCTGGTTGCTCCAAATCCCCACGTTGGTCGCTCGGTAACCTTGCGGAAGCTGGTCTCTCTGGGCCAGTTTGTTCAGTACGTCTTAAAATTGCTGGTTGCTCAAAGCTATCTACGGATGCTGCAACCTGCCTGCTGCGCTCAATTGTTTCGCTTACTTCAATTTCATGCCGTGCTTTACTCTGAGCCATTGTATCTAACTGCTCAGCAAGACCAGGGTTTGTATCCCGAATTGCATCTGCGTCAGGATCTTTAATATTGCTGGTGTCAATCGGTGAACGTGAGGTCACTGCTGCAATCGAGCCTTGAGCAACACCGCCAAGCACACCAGACACTAGCGCGCGGTTGGTATCAATTTTATTGGGGTCTGCATTTGGGTCGATTCCCTCTAGGCTACGTGCCACACCACGCTGCAGCTCCATATCCTGAATCACCTCAGTTGGGGCGCCTAATGTTGCACCCTTACCAAAGTGGGCACCGGTGCGAACGGCTGCGCCACCAAGTCGAGCTGCTGCCCCAGCTCCCTCGCTACGCGTCAACTGATTGAGAATTCGAGAGCCGGCAGTCCGGCCAATGGTGCCGCCTATCACAGGGTCGACCACTGCAGACAGCCCATAGTTTGCAAACAAGATACGCGGGTCAGTTCTAATATCTCGTGCTATTTGCTCACGAATAGCTGCATCTGCAAGCCCAAATAATGTGTCCCCATCAAGGTCCGGGTCGATTTCCCGAAGCATATCCATCTTTTGCAAGAACGCTGGGGAGGTAAGTTTTTCGTCCTGACTTAATTGGTCGTATGCAGCCTCGGCCTCAAGAATAGTTTGGCCTGTGGCAGCTGAGCCACCGACAGAAGCATGACCAGCCATTAAACCGCCCATCCCCGCTGCTGACGTTGCTCGTTGGCTGGCACCAGCTCGTGACGCCGCTGACATTAAACCCCGTCGAACACCTGCGCCAACTACACCACCACCCGCAATACTGGTACCAAACTGCCCAATAGCACTGGCAGTATTCAACCACCAGTGAGAAAGTGGTGACTCATCGAGGTCAAACTGCAGTTCATTTTCGAACGCGGCACGGCCGCGCTCGGACATGTTATCAAGACGATTGTCTGATGCACTTTGGAAGTAATTCGTTAATCCATCAAAGCCCAAAAATCGACTTAGACCAGCAAGCTCAGATGAGGCGCCATGGGCAATCGCATTCCATGTATCGCTCAGCATACCTGGCTCACTTTGCGCAAGCTTGTCATGATCAACTAAAACGTCGTTATAGCGCGTCTTAATCTGCTGACGAAAGTCATCTTGAGTTAAGCCGTAACTGCGATGCTGATTAATGCTATTGGAGGAGTTATAAGGCGTGTTCATTTCGCATCCTTAGAAGTTACCGCGGTTACCCAAATATTCTGAACCTGGCGCCTGAGGCATGCCGCGCTCACGAAATCGCTTCCACAAGTCCGGGATGCTTGGGCGTTCAGTCGCATTCGGGATATTGAAGCGCGAGTCGCCCAGTAGCCCCTTGAGCTGTTCATTAGGGTTGTCTTGAGGCTCTTGTGCCCGTTCGGCTTCACGTGCCTGTGTTTCTCGTAGTGCTTCACTTAATTCGACTAGCTCGCGATGAGCGGCATTAGCCAGAGGCCCCGCAGCTTGGAGAACGTCGTCAGGTATAGCTTCCATCACCATCGCTCGGCGGCTTTCAATGCGTGATAACTCTTCCTGTAGTCGAGCCATTCCCTTGCCATCTGGGTCAGTCATTGGATCATAGTTTCGAATCGCTGCGCTCAGTTTAGAAACATCTTCATTAACCTGGTTTAAGTCGGTACGAGCAAAGTCGACCTGTTGCCCAAACTCAGCTCTTTGAGCATTTGCACCAGCAATTAAACCTTGTGAATGCAGCTGCATATCTCGGTCTTCTACCTGCCAATCACGAGCACGCAACGCGAACTTTTCCTGACGCTCAGCACGCCATTGCTCAAGCTGAGTGATGTGGTCCCGCTGTGCCTGTCCCTGCTCAGCTTGAAAATCTTGCCGTTGCTTGGTGTGCGCGTATTGCGCCATGTTGTTACCAGTCGCTAAAGCGATATTACCTAGTAAGCCAGCCACATTAGCCCCCTTGGCGTGCCATGTGCACGAGTTGATTAAGTGAATCAGCATCTTCAGGCATAGCCGTTCGAGCCTCATCGATGGCGCCTGAACTTTCCAGCTCATCAAGTTCTGAGCGAGCTTCATTAGGGTCTAGCGGCATACCTGCCTGCTCATGCATTTCAGCATATCGTTGAGTACCCAATGACATAACCGATTGAATTAAGTCTTCTGTCACGTCACTTTCATCCAGCAGCCCCATTTCACCAGCTATTTCAAAAACCGATTCCATGATGTCACCAATGAGTTCCAGTTTAACTTCATCACTGAGTTCAAAATGAGCTTCAACGCGAATTAGCATGAACGCTGCCGCTTCGGCTAGACCTGCTTCCATTGATTCAGCACCAGCAATCATGTCAGCCAACTTATCTGACGCTTGCGGATGTGCAGCAAAGCGCTCGACATACAGTTGAGCCTCTTCGTACTGTTGGCTTAAGTCACTGGAAGCGCCTGGTTGTTGCGGTGCTTCACTCTGTGCCGGCATAGGTTGCTGCTCTTGTGGGTTAAGTAGGCCAGCCATTAGGTGAGCCCTCCTTGTTTGCGGGATTTAATCAAGTCATCTAGTGACGTCGACTGATTCATTTGAGGAGCTTGGATGCCAGATAGCAACCCAGGCCCTTGCGAGAAGTCTTGGTGTCCGCCTTGGCCATCCATACCGTACCAGGTGCGGCGATTACGAAACTCCTCGTCGCGACGGTCCTGCCGCTTCTGTTGCTGGTTAGCGCCTACGCCCTGAAGCACACTGGCAGTAAGCATCGCGCTGCCCGGATTCGCGGTTGCAGCATTCCAAGCCTTGCCCATACCGCCAAATACATTTTGCCCGCCTTGTACTGCGGCCTGTGCGTAATTGCCTGCTTTAATGTTGCCGAAAAAGCCCATGGCTTTAGGCGCTGCTGTACTGGCAGCAGAAGAACCAGCACCAAGTAAACCGCCAGCGCCAGCACCCACTGATGAAGCACTAGTCGCTGCAGTGGCGCCCGCTGCTCCTGTTGTAGCTCCACCGCTTAGTAAACCTCCACTTGCTGATGCACCCAAACCTGAAGCACCACCACTGGCCGCCCCTACGCCCGTTGTGGATGCGGCTCCCGTGGCTCCCCCTGCGGCCCCACCCCCAAAGGCGGACGCAATGCCGGCGTTCACCGTAGAGAAGCCTCCGGCAATTGAGGTCCCCCCAATCGCCGCAGCACCCAAGCCTGCCGTCAAATAAACCGCGGCAGCAACCATGACTGGCTTGCGTATTTTCTGCCAAGTGTTTGATACTGCTTTTCGAATTTTACTAGGTACCAACTTGTCATAGACCGCACGTGCACCGGTGGCTTTCACCACTTTGTCGAATGCTCGCCCAATCTTGCTAATGCCTTTACTCATCAGGCCGCTCCTCATTAAACCGCTGAATAAAAATACCGCCCACCCGCTGCATCCCAAGATGCTCGTACATTCGTCCAGTCCGCTCGTTGGAATCCAAGCCTGAGGAAATACCCAACGTTATGTCTTTTACTCGTTGAAACGTCTGCCCCCACGTTCGAAGCCGTTTCACCAGTCCAACCGCGTAAACTCGGTAAAGCGGCCGCACGTAAAAGGCAACGTCCGTGACACTGCGTTCATCGCTAAACCAGTTATCCTCAATACCGCCAACGATGAACCCAACGACCTCCCCGCTGTGCTCAGCGACAAAAACGGCACACCGTTTTGAGTTCATAAAAAAAGCCAGATTCTTTCTGGCTTTGATTGGGTTAATGGCTGGCATGGTTGGCGATTGCTGTCGAAGCTCCTCACCAAGCTCTATCAGGCGCGATATGTCGTTCGTAGTCGCTTCTCGGATCATACTTACCTCTGAGCTTGGTTATCCCAACGATCACCTGAAATAGCACCGCCACCACTGACAACGCGCTGCTGTTGACCTCCCGTCGACGGCGGTGTGTAGCCGCCAACTGGCAATGTGTTACTGCTACCTGAATTATTACCTGAGTTGTTCGGTGTTTGCGGCGTTGAGGGTTGCGCAAAGTCTAAGCCTGGGAACGGTTCAAAAAGCGTGCTTGTAAAGTTCAATTGCTGCTGAAGCTGATTCATCACGGTATTTACCGCATTCGCTTGTTGCTCAGGCGACATTTCAGGGTTGGAGTAAATAAACCCAAGCTGCTCCATCGCTGACTGCATGATCATCGTCGATGACTGGGTATAGGCCATGCGAGCTTGATGCTCCATTTCAACACCCATGGCTTCCATTTGATTGACGAATTGCTGGTTAATCGTGTCTAGCTGATTACGTTGGTCGACGTCCATGCGCTCCAACGTCTGCTGATGTTGCTCATTATTAAGCACGCTTTGCAGCTGAGTCTGGTACTCAAGGCGGTCTAGTTCGAACCCTTGCTGATTACGCATTTGCGCTTGCTGCAGCGCAGCATTGTACTGTGCCTGGTCCAAACCATATTGCTGCATGACTGCATCACGCTCACCAGTGAGCAATGCGTTGTAAAGGGTTTGGTCCATCTGGTAGCCCTGCAGTTGTTCATTTTGCTGCAGTTGAAAGTTCTGCTGGGCGTCCTGCTGGGCAATCGGAAGTGCCTGCGCAATCGCGGCTTGTTGACCTGCCTGCACACCCATAGTTGAGTTACGCAGTCCGCGAGATGCAGCTTCTTGTGCCGCTCGCAGCTCAGCTTGTTTAATGTAAGGGCTGTCCTCAGCTAGCAAACCCTTTAGTTGCTCAGCTACAGAGGCATTATCACGAAGCTCATGCTGTTCAATATCAGGTCGGTTTACTCCCTCATAGTCGCCTTGCCCGGGTGCCGGCTGCGCAATGGCACCGGAATCCACTTCGACGTTCGTACCTGGTCTATCTGGGTAGTTCGCAGGCGTCGACGTGGTACTCATTCGCGGCTCGCTTGCACTAGTGCTCGTCGGTGACATTGAAGTGGTAGCGGTAGTCGACTGAGTTGAAGCGCCACCGCCCCCTCCACCACTTAGGTTTGCAAGCTCAGGTCGGACGACGGGGCCACCGACTTGAGGGCCACCTCTATCTCCAAGCAATCCAGTGGGCCCGTTGCTCTGAGGCGCATCAGTTACGGCTGTACTAATCGGCAGCGCATGATTAGTTGGCAAAGCATCACGATTTGCCGGCATCGTGGAGTTAACTGGCGTGATTTTCTTGTTGCCAACTTTTGGGTTAATCAAGGTTGTGGGCTGACCCACTGGCTTACTTGACTTTAAAAGGCCGTTCATGGGTTACCTCGATAGGTATTCAGAAATGAAAAAGCCCCGCACAGAGGCGAGGCATTGTGGTAAATTTATACTGATTTTTGGTTGAATTCAATTACATCATGGAGCGGATACATGGGATTCTATAAACAGTGGATTAGTCCGCTTCTTGCGGCATGCCTGCTATTCTTTGCTGGCATCATTTTTGGGATTGGAATGCCATTCGCGCTCACCACTCCGCAGGCCGACACTGTTCTTTCGGGGATGACTGCTTTCGGGACCTTGCTACTAGGAATTGTTGCCATAGCGGGTTACATGTCTTGGCGAGAGCAGCATCTGTCGATAAGAATGAGTGAGAGAGCTGAAAAATCTTTAGAAGCTCTCATTCCGGTAGAAGAACAGCTGTCTACCATTAACGCGATTATCCGACGATATGTAGACTTAAGTAAGGATTGGAACATTGACGAAGAAACAAGGTATAAAAAACTGAATGGTCGATACCTTAAACAATGTTACGATGCGGCGATTCAAATCTCGACTCAAGTCCAAGTATTTAAATCAGCTTCCCAGTTGATAGATTCACGTAAGCTCGCTGCAAAATCGAATGCACTTCAGAAGAGTTCAAGTACTTTCAAGTTAGTAAACTCAATTTTCTTAGCCCCCGAAGGACATGAGAGTTTTAAAATTGAAAGTGAAGAAGATGTGCAACTAAGTATTCTGCAGATATCAGAGGCAACTAAGTCAGTCAAAGTCGTGAGTGAAAATTTATCATCCGTGCGCGAAGAACTGAAAGCCATTGCAAACTTTAAGCACCGTGAGCACTCAAAGGATTAAAGCGGATTGCCGACATCCCCGCCCGACATATTCGCGCTAATACTTATGTTGGCACTGCGCACTGGTGACGTTGTCCCTATCTGACGAATTTCGATGCGGCCATGGACGAACCCTTGGCCGTTTATGCCTGGGCCAATAGCCTCAGCTGAAATTGTTCGACCGGACGCACCAATAGTAACCCAGTTGGTTGCCCCGTTAGTCACTATCCCACTTGATCTCGTCACTACAAACCGAACCTGAGTATTACTACTTGTCGTGTTAGAGTCGCTTCCGTCCCATCGCCCACGCACTGTAGTGGCTTGTTGATTGCTCTCAGTTGCGACGGTACCGTTGCCCAGCACTCGAATAGCTGCCCAGGGCGGTACTTGCTGGGTCCCATTACCTATGGATGAGTACGGCGAGCCTGTGAAATCACCATTCCAAGCAGCGGCTACTGATAGCTGTAAACGCACTGACACTGTATTACTTACTATTGGTGTCGTGAAGCCTCGTCTACGAAGCTCTATTGTCACTGTAAAGTTGCGTGTTGAAGAACCCACGGACGAGGATGAGAAGGACATCGTGAAACGACGGTTAGCATTAGCTCTCATCCAGCTACTTGCGCCATTCGAAACCGACACCCCACTACTTGAATTCACTGTATAGGAAAATCGAATTTCGTAATCTGCCCCCGCAGCAATATTAGATGGCGAATTACTCAGCCAGTTTACAGCACTACCACCCGACAGTGTCCCACCTGAGCTAATTCCACCGTTGGTTTGAAATTCTATATAGCCGCTAACACTTGCATTCCCTACACCAGAGGACGAGGCTGTCGCCAAGTTTGAGTAAAAGGTGCCCGATAATGTCGCTAAGTTGGCAGAGCCTTTTCGTGCAAATTTGCTATTCAAATTTGTACCGTCGGACGCTTCCCAACCGAGTTCAGCAGCAGTTCCAGTGTGAATAATACCAGTGACAGCCTTTTCATAACGGTTTGAAATATCAACTCCGTTAGCACTTTGAATACCAACATCAGGGATTTTAGTAGTAGCACGAAGTTCATAGATTTCGTCGAAGTCTTGCCCAGCTTTTGTTTCTAATCCGATTGCCATTAAATGAACACCTTAGTCAATGCTCTCCATAGCTTTCTATACCACTTCTGGTATTCATGCTGAGCCAAAGATAAGCACATAAGTGCATTGAGACCATCGTAATCCACTGTTCGATGCGCTGGCACTAACAGCTTTTTACTACCTTGCGAATCTTCATCATAAAGCGCTTCCATTCGATGAATTAAAAATGGCGCAATTTTATCGACTTCATCTGCGAGAACACCGTAACTAGTTTGACCTTTTAAAGCCCCGTACTTCCACTTAAAAACGACTGAACGCAGTGTTGCAATCTCATCAAGGCTAAGCAACTTTTCGAACTGAATATCTTTTAAAATCGGATCGGAACCACGAACAGTGGCACCAGAAACCATTCCATCAGCAATTAGGTTTCCATGAGCTCTGCATGTCTGACCAACATCAAACCGACCAAGGTTACTTCCATTAGTTGGGCGCACAGCTAAAACCAAAATTTGCCCACTACCTGTACCTAAAACATATTCTGTATCACCTCGCTTCCCAATAATCTCGGAGTAGCTACTTCCATTACCCCAACGAATTGGAATGGCGCCAGAGTATGTTTTTGTTCCTGTGTATGTTTGATCACTATCTAACGTAGCTGGCTTCGGTGTATTTACTGAATCCCAAAGTGTTCTTACCGAGTTAAATCCAGAGCCATTAGTCTCCTCATAACGATATTGTATTGAGCCAGAAGACGTTGAAATCGGGAACGCTATTTGAAAACGTCGATCGGTCGCGTAAGGTATGTTTAATCGTAGACCCGGATGAGCAAATACAGTAGCTTGGTTGCTACCAACTCGAGTGAAACTGGTGGTTACAGCTGAATTAGCTTCATCAATTATGCTCGTAACTAAAGGGGGGATTCCGCCATACCCATGCCCGCTCAAACCAGATAAACCAAACTCTGCTAAATTGCCGTTATCTTTACCTACATCGCGTTTAGCCGCATTACCTAAATCCGTTATATCGTCCGCATAAATTATAACCGCGCCTGTTTTTCCATTTACTGACACAACTTCAACACGGGTTTGCAGTCGAAGCCACGACTGGGTATCACTGTAATAAATTAGTGAGTCCCCGACTTTATATTCCTTCCCACCAACTGAACCTTCAACCTCAACTCGCCATAGCCCCGAACCAATAACTGGCGCTGTTGGATACTGCCCGGTGCTAGCATCCCAAAAGCCTAAAAACTTCAAGCCTGTGCCAATCGTTGCAACTAGCTCCTCAGCCTCAATAGCAGATGCGGCAGCATCATCGGCCCAATCGCGAGCGCTGTTCCTCGCTTCGATAGCCTCATCGCGTATGCTCGACGTGTCACTCACTGCATCATCACGAATTTGAGACGTTTGCTGTTTTAGTTGTGAGGTCTCGTTGCGTAGCTGAGCTGTTTCATTTCTAAGCTGTTCTGTTTCTGATCTGAATTGCTGACTATCGTCACGGGCTTGCTTCGCTTCCGCTATTTTCTGATCAAAGTCCTCTAAACGGTAGACGGTTAAATTCCCCGCAGGACTGACATATAGAAAAGCATTGGACACATTCTGCTCTGCAATAACGGCATTTCCAGTAAAGTTTGCTGGGAGCTGAGGGACACGCTCTTCAATATGCTTAATAATGCTTTCGATAGCACTAGCAACACCATCAAGCTTTGCGTTCATTCCGCCTGCGCGAACAACTGTGCCAGGAATAAAAGGGTTCTCGTGTAACCACGGGATCATAGACATACGTGCTCCTAACTAGCGGCGTAACGCCAACGGAATGAAACGATGAACAATTGAGGTAATCGAATGAGGTGACGCATGAGATGATTCTGTTCGACAGAAAATCGATACGTTTTCACCTACGCCATTGGCATAAAAGCTGGCTCTTTGAACGACTGCAGATGACCAGTAGCTTTGATCATAAATTGCTTCATCCCAATAACCACCAGTACCACCTATGACAACCTGCTGAACCAAGGGGTTGGAGGGTGCAAAAGGGCTTGAGTAATCAAAGTCTGGTTGAACCCACATACCAAACTGCTCGACAGCCTTAATTTCAAGCGTAAAGCGAGTGAGGCGTTTACGCAGGCCGTAAAGCTGTGGACCAAAAAAAGAGAATGCTGTGCGGATAGTTGTGTCGATCGGTAAACCGTCTAAGCTTGTCCCTCGCTCCAACTGATATACAAAGCCATTCTCAGCACCGATGAATACGACTTCTTTTCCTTCCGATGTTTCGGCACTGCTGCTGCACGCAGCAACCCTACCCTCACCAAGCGAAAAGTTAGAAAAACCAAGAGGCTCCTCGCCAGCGAACGTGCAGATTAGTCCGCGGCCATCGTCAAAGAATAAGCGGTATTGGTTTTTCTCGCGGATAACCGTCGAGCACTTAATTCGGTTGCGGTAGGTGTTTAGGACAGGATCAACCTTGGCGCTCATGTTAACCATTGCAAAGTTACCGAACGCTTTGACACGGCTTAGTCGGGTCATGCCTCGGTCATCAACAAAAACGCTATCCCCAATCGTTTGCACCGTGCCTGCGGTGGCGCCTGTGTTGGTGTTTAAGTTAGTCATGCGAAACTCAGGAGGTGTTCGTCCGTAAAGCACATAAGTTCGGTTGTGACAAAACACAGCGCAGGTATCATTGGCCTGCAATGCAATTTCCTGAATTTCATCGACAACACGTATTTCGCCGGCACCATCCCCGACGTCCCACTGGAACGGGTCACCCATACCTGAAAACTGAATGCTGCCACGACGATAACCAAAGACAACGATGTCAGATGTCAGGACTTCAACAGCAATCGGTGAATCGTCTTCTTCCATTCCCTCATTGATTATTTGAGTAAATGTCTGACCATCGAAAATGAAGCCGTGATTTACCCCATCCACCCCGATAACTTCTTTAGAGGCTCGGTCAGGGAAGTTTAGAAAGCGCCAACGCAGGTAGCCGCCAGGTCTTAAAGTTGGCGTTTGCACTAATTGCCATCCGACTGGTGAATCACCGTACAGGTTTAGTTGCTCACCATCCTCGCTATCGCGGAATGCAAAGCAGCGATTAAATAAATAGAAGACACCGCGGATGGGGCCTGCACCTGGTACCGGTTGAATTTGTTCGCGTAAGTTTTCTCGCGCATCGAGTAAGTCTTGGAGCTCACTTTCGTCATCTGGGTAAGGGCCATGGGGTGCTATCGCTTTACTCGGCGAAAGGCGCCCATCGTAGCGCTCAAAGCCGCTCAATGATTGGTAGTTGCCCTGGACATTGATTTCATAATTATCGAGCTGAAGACACTCACCATCTGGTATTTGTTGGGTAGCAGAGGATAGATTCAACCCACCCGCTAGCATTACCACATGCTCTCGGGGTGGGTTTTGGTTGATGGTTCTCATGGTCTGAAGCATCTTATTGTTCACCGCAGCGCTCCTCGACCAAAATCCATTGCAGGCAAAAATTCAGACTGCAGTTCAGCCAACAAACGGTCATAGTGCTCTAAAGCTTTTTGGTACACGACAGCATCGCTCTCGTTAGCAGTAAGCTTCATCACCGCCATCCAGACAATAATCATTCGATATTCCGCGGGAATAGAGGGCTCATCCGAGTTTTGAACTAACTCTCGTGCAGCGAGGGTGTAGCGAGTTTCAATACCCACCGCTTCAGATGGACTTGGATAAAACTCAACTTGCCGGCTCGGCGTCACGCAGAAGAACGTTGGAGCTCCAAATCGTGGCTGGGAACGCTTGAGGCTTTGATACTTATCCCAGTCCAGTTGCTTTAATTGTCGATGTCCACAGAAGATACTTATAACCCGTCGCAAGCTTTGCATATTCAACTGTGTGGGTGAGTACACCTGCCCGTTCGCTACAAGCTCTGCATGTGCGGTCGCTTCCAAGAACAACCATGTTTCGTGCATCATTTGCAGTTCACGCCATGCATCTCGCACTGCGAGAACTACATCAGCCAGTACACCTAATTGTCCGGTTACTGTCGTAGGTCCATCACCACTAATGCGCGACTCATGGCGGGCGCGTTTGCATATTTCTAGGTAGTTCATAGGCAGGTTGACTCTCGCGCTTAATACAGCTCTTTAATGATGGTGAACGGATGGCGCAGCACTTCTTTGCAGATAGTCTCCATCTCCCCACCAGCTGCTTTTCGGCGGTAATACTTTTTCTGCTTAGCATTTCGAAGCACGTCATACACACCAAATGGCACGGGTAAATCTTTGCCAATTTCGAGTTGATAGTTAGTGCCGTTTACACCAACGACCACGTGCGTGTCTGGCTCAAATTCAGGATCATCTGAGCCAGGTGGTTGATGAATATTGATGAGTACGCGCGCTGGCCGTTTAGGTGCCGCATCACTCGTTGGCTTTTTGTCTTGCTTGATGTTGGCTGAACCAATGTCACTTGAGTTAGGCTGGCTACTTGTATCTGTATCTTGCGTCAAGTTGCCCTCTCCAGTTGGCGTTGCCTCGCTATTGGCAGCAAGACTTTTATCAATTTCCTTTAATTCAGCCCAAATTTCTGAGCGGTCTTTGCTGTCATCGAGCTTAACGCCCAGTTCTTCCATGCCGTACTTCAGCATGTCAGCCTTGCTGCTGCGGTGATTAATCGTGTTGCTCATGATGGTCATTCTCCAAGGTGCAAATAAAAAAGCCCCGGGCATGAACCCGAGGCTTGATAGCTACGACTTTCGCTTACTCGTCTTCGTTAAGCGCAGAGGCCGCGGCTTCGATACGAACCATCCATAGGTCGTTAAGGATTTTGGCAACGTAGTAAGTTTTCCACGCCACCGAGCCGTTTTGCCCCAGCTCGTCACCGTGTTCTGGCTTACCAGGGTTACGAACCATAGGCTTGATTGCACCACCGGCGTCCTTATTGCCTTTCAAAGCAATATGGCCAAACGCGTGCTGCCCCATCACAAGGATTGGATACACATCGGCACTGGTGCCACCGCTTGATAACACCTCGGCCGCACCAGTGCCTTTCGCGCCACCAGCATCCACCCATGCATCAAACAATGGGGAGGCGATGAAGCGAACGTCTTCCACTGAACCAACTTCTTCAGCACAGATAGGCTTGCGGGTACCGTACTTGGCCACCGGCACAAAGCCCTCGATGTTACGCACCGAAGCGATGATATCGGTATGACACACGGCGACAAAGCCCGCCTCTACCGCTTGCGTGCTCACCATGGTTGAAGCGCTCAACACCGAAGTGATTCGACGTGCGCGGTTCGACAGCAAGTTACGCACCGCTTTACGGATGTGCGGTAAACGCAGTGATGTATTCACATCAGAGCGTGCACTACCGTTTGCATAGATGACGTTAGTACCGCCGATAAGCTCACCGAAGCAAACCAGCTCAACGGTTTCAGCCGCTTGTTCACCTGCCATTCGAGCCATATCTGTACCGACTGGGTCTTCATGCAAGTCGTGAACAACGTCGGTGATTGGCATCCAGTCACCATACTGGTTTAGAGTGGCCGTGATGCGCTGATAGCGGAAGTTACTGCCTGAAGGGCGTACACCCTCAGTCAGTGGCTGAGTCGCCGGAGGCAACGGAATAGGACGTCGGAACTTGATTGTTTTCGACGCGTTCTTTGGCATTGGTTTGTGATCACCAAGCTTATTCAGAACCAGAATTGGTTCAGCATGCTCAAGCATTTTAATTTCGGCGTGTACGCCGGCAGCAACGCCCAAGGCACCATATGTATTGGATGGTGTTGGCATGATTGTTCTCCTTAGGATGATTTATTGACTAGTTGATTAAACAACTGGACCGGATCGTCACTGAGCCCAGGCTTAGCTCGACTCGCACCTTTGCGCGGAATTTCAGCATGGTCTGACAGTGACTTTTTGCGGGGGGCCGGCTTACGTTCAGCTTTATCGCTAGCTTTGCTTGCCGTGCCCTTATATAGGTTCAGCAACGTGATATTGTCTTCAGCCAACTCGCTGTCACCCATAGCTTTGATGCCTGGTGACTGCGCTTCTAACCAAGACCGAAATTTCGGGTCAGAACCCACGGTTTGAAAATCGGGGTGTGCCTGAGCCAGTTTCTCAATCTCGCTTTGGCGCTGGCGTTGATAGCGTTCGTTCTCAAATTCCTGTTTGAAGCTTTCAACCGGCGTTAGCTTTTGCTCGACCGTATCAGTGGCCTTTTGAACCATATGACGCAGATAGGCAGCAATTTCAGGCCATTCTTCTTCGACTTGTTCAAGGCTCTTACCTTTCAAGTCAGCAGCAGATGGTAAATCGCTATTGCTATCAGGTTTGCCATTCGCTTTCTCATGAGCCGTCATTTTCTGGCGTAAGGTGTTCAACTCGCGGTTAAGTGCGGCGACACGGCCAGAGTTAGCGCGGTGCTCATTCGACAGCTTGTCATGGCTTTGGCGAAGGCTCATGTACTCATTGCGAAGCGATTCAGGTGCTTTTGCCCAAGGGTCTTCATCTGATGCGTCATCCTCGTCAGCGTCCTGCTCACCGTCATCAGTCCCCTCGTCATCTTCATCTTCATCGGTAGGCGTGTCTGAGTCTTCTTGATCCAGCTGTTCGTCATCATCCTCCTCGCTTTCTAAGTCGTCATTCACGTCATCATCGTGAGACGAGTTATCGCTCAAGGTAAATTTTGCAAACAAGCTGACCGCATCGTCATCATCTGATTCAGGCTGATTAGCGTGCGGGTTTTCTTTTGCTTTGGTCATGGAGTTTTCCTTAAGAGTCCGTCATGGAGTCATAAAAAAACCCACGTCAAAGCGTGGGTCTGGTATTGGCTGATAAGTGCGTTACTCATCATCCGAATCTATTTCTGAGAGCTCACTGGGATAGCGAGCAATAATTTCATCAAGCATCGCAACTTTGCCGCGCAGCTGTGCAGTCGACAATTCATCTTGCATGCGCACCAGTTGCTCAACTAAGTCAACTCTATCAGCCTCAAGCTTGCGCTTGATGGCGTACCAAGCGTTTTGGTATTGAAATGCCATTACTGTCCCAACCCAAAGTTGCCGCGCTTGCCAAAAATATTTTTCATTTCAATTTCAGCGACGAACTGGCTCCAGTCCTGGTCTAGCTTGGCCTGCCCTTTTTTGAGTTCAACCAGCAGCTTTTCAGAGCTCAGTTCTTTATTCTGCGCCATCTTCATCATTTCAATGCGCTCGCTACTGGCCTTAGCCTGCAACTGGGCTCCGAGTTCACGTTCCTTGAGCTCAGCTTTGACTTGTAGCTCTAACATCTTGGCTTCTAACTTCTGCTCTTCAACCTTTTGCTCAAACTCGAACTTCTTCTGCAACTGCTCGATTCGAAGCTGCTCTATCTCAATTTGCGGGTCTGAGGCTTGGCTTTGCTCCTGAAGATTCTCATAGTAAGCGCGAAGCTCATCCTCACTCGGGATAATGTCTGCCGGCAATTGCTGCGTGCGTGCCCATAGCCGCATGATTTGCAGCTGCTTGATTTGCAACACTGGTGCGAACACCTCATTGCCAGCAGCCATTTGCAGGAAGTTGGTCAATGCCATCGCCAACGTTTCACGTACAAGCAAGGCGCCAGTCCCGCGGGCATCAACTTGGAAGTCGCCCTTAATGTCTGCGCGGTCGTTGTTCACCATGTTCCAGTGATAGAAGTCACCGATGATGGGGCTGGTGACGTTGTCGTCCCAGGCTTTCACTTGACGACGACGAACCGTGTTGGCCGCGTTCATCAGGATACTCATACCGCCCAGTGTTTGAGTGGCTTCCCCTTGCTCGCCTTGCTGCATCATCGGGACGCCACTCACTTCATCAAATAGGATGCGTGAGGTCTGGTAAATCGCAGATAGCTCATTCAGGTGACTAGTAAATTCGAAGGTACTGAATGCTTGCTTGATGTCGCCGGTACCACCAATCATGTCCCACTGCTTGAATGGCTCTAGCGTCCATTCCCCATTAGCCGGCTTGATATGTTTCCGGTTGCGACCGATTTGGGGGCCTGCAGTGATACTTGCGTTATCAAGCATCGTGCGCCAAACACTGTTGATGATGGCCTGCTCGTCGCGAACCATGCGCGGGACACCATAACCAAAGATACTGCTGTCATCTTCTTCCCAGTTAAACACTCGATAAGGTAGATACCCCTCGTAGGTGATAAGGTGAGTTCGGGCGCCTAAGACAATGCCGCCGCAATAAAACACAGTCGCCACAATGCCTTCTTGTAACCACTCATCAAACTCATCTTCATCATCTGGAATATCACCGATAACGCCTAAGTTAAGCAGCACCTCGCGGCTAATAGGACCATGGTATTCCCATGTCTCATAGCGTGTATCGTTCAAGGTGTCGGATAAACCAGCTAAGCGGCGCACGTCATCCTGATATGAGCTGTTGTGCTGGGTTTCTTCTGGTTTCATTTTCAGCACCCGAGCGACTTGCTGCTTAGGAAAGCCCTTGCGCTTAACCAAGTCACGAACCTGCTGCTTGCTCATGTAGCGACGTTCAAATGCAAACTCAGCTTCGCTAATGTGACTTGCTGACATGTCAGGATAAAAATCCCATGGGCGCACCACCTCAACTGCAGGCGTGAACGACTCTTTTACAACCATTTGCCACTCGCCTTCGACTTCAACGTAGGCGCGGTCGGTTTTGCCGATGACAACTGGCCCCTTAAGTACGCCGGTGCCAACAACGCACGCATCATGAATGGCTTTGCGGCACATCGCGTTATAAGAGGACTCGACAAGCTGATCTTCAATCTCGGCTTCCATGTTCAAGCAACGCTCTCGAATTAACTCAAGCTCACGCTCAGCTAAGTCCGATTCTGTAACGATGTTGCCCTCTTCATCCTGGTATGACTGACCGTTCATCGTAACTGGGGTATCGTCACCGATTTTGCCCGCGAGCTCTGGTACCGGCGTCGGCTCTATCGCCCAGTTCTTATCATCGTTCGGGAACAGTAAGTCGACTAGTTGTGACTCGGCCGCGTTGGTTTTCGCCCGGGTAAGTTTAATGAATGGATGCGCACGCTTTGCTTCTTTGAGTGCTTTGACCACTTCGCTATCGTATTCGCCGTGATAGTTTTGCAAATCCTCCACCATCCGATGCTCAATAGTCTGTCGGTCACGCAACACTTCTGCCAATTGGCGTTCGAGCTCCATCGCGAGCAAGTCGAGTGGGTTCTTTTCGTCATACTCGTGCTCGTATTGATTTGGCTCTGGTTTGTTCGACATGCGGCTTAATACCCTGTTACTGAATCAGCGATAACAGTCTGATGACTGTCCTCTTGATGTTGCTCTAACCATTGGTAATTGATTTCACCCTGCGCGCCCTGGCAAAGATACTGCAGTGCATCATGCGGGTGGCTGTAGCTGTTTTTATCTGCGACATCTGCGTATCGCTCTCCGGATACATTCAGGCGCCTAAATTGATAACCGCCGTTGAAGCCTTTGCGCAGCACTAGACATGCACTTGAAAGCTCGAAGCCCGTTTGCCCATCGATGTCGAGGGTTAGAAAGTACTCGACCGCTTCCCAGCGCTGCTTAGGCTTATTCGTCGCTGTGGGATACGTGGTTAAGCCATACTCGTCATTGAGAATGCCGATGGGGCTATTTTCGTCATTGGGGCTTTTCGCGGTACCCGCTGGGTCGCCATAAGCCTCCATGCCCGATATTGGGAATTTCTTAAATTCCTCTTTAAGGCAAGGCAGCACCACCAAGTCCATGAACGTTCGAATACCCATGCCTGTGGACACGAGCTCTTTGAGAACCCGTAGCCGGCCATCTGGCATTAGTTGCCCAATGATGCACGCAGGTGTTCGACCGAAGTCGAAACCCAATAGCAACTTTTGAAAGCGAGGAATCGCCAGCAGCTCGTACTTGCTGGTGTGCTTGGCGTCTTGCCAGGTGCTGCCATAAATCGCTTTGCCACTTGAGACTGAGCCATATTCATTGGCTAGGTTCACGCGAACCCAGTCATCAGATTTGGACTGCACCTGGCGTATGTAATAACCGTTTGGAAGATTATTAATATTCTCAGCTTCTGGATTTGGTACCCAGCGGTAGCTATTCTTGCCTACCTGTTCTCGAATGACCCCGCCAGGCTGAGACAGAAAGACCCAGTCATCAGGCTTAACATTCTCCGCCAGGTCGTAGTACCAATGATCATCATCTGGCGAGTTTGTATCACCAATCATTCCATGCCAACTTGGTCCACCATCTGCCGCAGAGGGATAGCGACCATGGCGCCCATCACACATATCGACGATGGCTTTTGATATTTCCTTGGTTTCGTTTAACCAGAAGCCGGTGACCTGAGTACCCCGAAGCTTCTTCACGTGATCAGGCCTGTCGAGGGCGAGGAATATCAACTCAGCTTTAACTCTGGTACCGTCTTCCAAGTCAAAGTCGAGAAAATGAGTTGGCGGTGTTGAACCAATGAAGCGCCCCAAAGACGGCATGTCATCGTTACAGTATAGGTCCTTCCAATCCTTAATCGTGGTTGTTTCAAGATCCGAGTACGTGTTACGAACCGCTAACCAGCGGCTCTTTCTAACCCCGTTTCGGTTCGGTCGCTGCTCACATATTTGATCAAACACACGCTGGCAGCTTGCAAACGTTTTTCCTGAGCCAAGTGGCCCACGAATGAAAGTAACCCTTGCACGTGATTGAAGATATTGAGAAAGAACCTTACCTTGCGCAGCGGTCTCAAATACGACTTCAATCTGCTCAGACACACGCTTATGACTCCTCGCCCTTGTCTTTGCGGCCAGTCATGTCGCGACGATACACTTTAGGGCGCTGGCTAAGTTCAACCTTATCGGTGAACATCTTGAGGTGTTTACCCAGTAACTCCAGTGACTTGGGCTTATCCCACAAGCGCAGCTTTTTGGTGTAACCAATTTGCTCACGGTCGTCACCCTTGCCTTCGAACAGCTCGTCGACGTCAATGGCGCTGATGGCCCGACGTGTTGCTGCTGGTATTTCATGCAAAGGTCGCAGCGTGCCATCTGGGTTAAACATCTCACCGATATCGGACATGGCCAAAGCAAGCAGCTCTTGAATGATGTTCTCGCGATTCAGCTCAAGCTTTTGAAAAGTATCTGCCATCATCTCGTCGATACGGTCACGAAGCTTATCTTTTTGCAGTAGCTCCCAGCCAATCTTAGAAGCTGAGTTGGCACTATACCCTGCCCGCTTAGCCGCCTTAGTCGCGTTCTTATCAATCGGGTACTCGTAACAGAACAGACGCTCTTTATCGGTGAAGTCTGTCCAGTCGTACTCCTTGACGCTAATCTTTGGCATTCTGAGTTTCCGATAAGTTGTTTACTGCCTCACAAACATTCTCGACCAGGCTTGCCATGCGTGCTTCATGGAACTCGCGGTCGAGTTGCGCCAGCTCTTCAGCTATTCGAGCCTTGCGACGCTGGTACCAGACATTCAGCAAAAACGTGAGGGCGGCAAAAAAGATACCTGCCAGCAATGCAATGTTGTTGAGCGACAACATACC
Source organism: Aliidiomarina maris (assembly GCF_003987335.1). Taxonomy (GTDB): domain Bacteria; phylum Pseudomonadota; class Gammaproteobacteria; order Enterobacterales; family Alteromonadaceae; genus Aliidiomarina; species Aliidiomarina maris. Next base: position 246,003 of record NZ_PIPK01000001.1, read on the forward strand.
GCCTGCAGCAGTCACCCCTGAAAAGGCATAGCTTGATGTGGAAATCGCTTTATCCATAACTGTTGAAGTGACTCTCGTTGGCATGTTTAAGGACTCCCATGTTCGGTAGCCCACTCGGTGATTCGCGTCATATTGGCATCACAGCGCTTAATAGTTGCCTCAAGTGCTACCGTGTAGCTGAGTAAATCCGCGTTGGTCAGGATGTTAAAACTGGGTGCGGTACACGGCTGTAAAAGGTTCGCCGGTGGCACCAAAAATATAGGCGTGGTCGTTTTCACCGTTCGAGTAACTACCCGCGGCTCCGGCGTGCCCGAGCAAGCGCAAAGCACCAGCAGGAACCCGAGTATTAGCCCAGCTCTTAACTTCTTCATGGTTAGATTGCCTCAGTTCGTTGACCGCCTGCTGAGCTGCACTGAGCTCATGAATAAGTTGTTCGGTACGCATCTGGTACCGAGACTCAATGGCGGCTAGTCGAGCTCGTTCAGATAAGAGCTCATCGTTAATCGCTTCAACGCTTTCAATATCGCGGGCTAGTCGCTCGCTCTCAGCTTCGCGTTGTGCAATTTGCGCATGTAGCACGTCGATACGAGCATTCAAACCATCATTGGTGCGTTTTAGGTTGGCGTAGCTGAACGCCACCGCAGTAACAATCGTCAGAATAACGCTCGTGATAATCAGTGTGGGTTTGATTCGCAGCATGATGGACGCCCTCTAAACAGATTTGTTTTTCTTCTTCACGTCGACGAACTAAGCCTGGTAGCTGTTGACCACCGGCGTACACCCATCGAGTTAGTTGATTACAGGCCTCAACCCGCTGCTCAGCATTGAGGTAGCGCAGCAACGTCGACTGGCGAAAATTGCCAGCACCCACGTTGTAATGAAAGCTCAGATAGGCCACGTGCTCGCCCTCACTCAGGTCAACTTGCACCGCGCGCATTAGCTGCGCATTGTGAGAACTTAAGTCCTTAGCCAGTAGTTCAAGGCACTCATCCTCACTCAGTTCAGTGCCTAGCTTAAGCTCCGGGCTGGTGTGGCCGTAACACGCGGTAATAATTCCAGCTGGGTCGACGTAAGTACCTGGTACATGCCCCTCGTGTGTCGCGATGAATACACCGCCAGCTACCAAGGACCCAGTCAGGCCAACAGCAATTAATCGGTTTGCTAGCTTACCCACTTGGCACCTCCGGGCATAAAAAAGCCCCGGACAAACGAATGACCGGGGCAAGCAACACACAGTTCAACAAGGACACATACGAAAAAACCCGACGCAATGGCCGGGTTTCAGGGCTGGACGCAAATCAATCCAGTATGGGAATTAAATACCTAAAAGTGGTTGGGTGTCAAGCCTGTTATAGCTCTTTGCCCTCAAGCATGAGTAGCATCTCGCGGATGCAGTCTTTGGCTTGCTCCTGATTATCGAAATACCAACTAACTTTTGAAGATTCCCCACTTAGTTTGAAAATTATTTTATGTACGTTGCTCACAGACGAGTTCTTCTTAATTTTCATTGATACAACGTAGTCAAAATTGATGACATCGGGGGAGCCTGTGTTTAATTCATCGGTCGCAGAGGCTGGTCTTTCAATAAACATAACAATCTCCTTATCAGTTAAATGGTTAGTTAACCTACCTCTACACAACGAGTTTGTAAACAATGTTAGCAAACAGCGCCCTGCCCAACGCGGCCAACTCGTTGCATATCGCACCCTCTCATTAAAAAATGACCAATTGAGAAATATGCTATAAGTTAAGTTACGCAGTACCAATCGATTATTTATTTCAATCAAGGAAAAAAATGAACAAGAACTTAAGCTTTTTAATAGCGGCATTCGCATCAACTGCCCTTGTGTCGGCTTGCGCAACTCAGAGCGAACTTCCCCAACAAGTCTACTCTATGAGCGTTCTAGGCCATGCGCCTGCAGCACCAGAGCAGCTGGATTTTCGTTTAACTAATGGATACGTCGTGCTTCTTCCTGGTAGTAATGGCACTATTCGAGTGGACAATGTCACGATAGTAAACGCCGAAGCCAATTGTCAGTTGACAGCCAGTTCCCCTGTTTCCGTAACTGCCCCTCAAGCTATTCAGCTTTTTAGCATTTCAGATGCGAGTCAGTGCATACCTGAAATTCAGAGCGCTCAAGCTATTGGTGTAACTGAAGTCGTTCCACAGGGAAGTAGCAGCCGCGCTGACCAGGCATTTAAAGTCAACTACTCTACCGCAGAACGCAATCACGAGCTGATGATTTCAGTACCAGTATACTATTAAGTAAATCATAGAGACCGCGAAAGCCGCGGTCTTTTCCGCTTAACTAGAACTCAACCTTTCCCGCAGCAGATACCCCTCCAACTGCCAGACTTTATCGCGGGCGTTCTTATACGCAATCTCGCGCCCAACCTCTTCATTGAAGTTTTCTGGACTAGCCGCTGCGCTTTCGCCAGTGACGGTGAAACCGTTCTTAAGCGTTAAGCAGCATACCGTCAGCGTGGTACCAGGAAACACATGATACTTCGCATCCTTGATGCAGCTGTCGATGTGGTCAGGGTTTAAGCGTGGCGCATTGAGCCCTTTTTGTTGCAGACGCTTTTCTAAATCTCGCTCTCCGTTCATAACGTACTCTCTTTGTTGTGGGTGAAAAAGTTATCACTTAACTGATTAATCATCTTCCCGAAGCTTTCGCCGGATTGCATGCGCCGCGTTGTTGGCTTCCACATTGAGCCGGTCAATCGCATCCATGTAGTGCGGGTACCAGCGCAATCGGTAGGCATGACGCGACATCATCATGGTGGTTAGGTGCTTGTTCACGTAGCGAACTACTGAGCGCTCGCTTGGCGTTTCACGTCCAACGCCCTCGCACTTACTGCAGGGCTGATTTGATTTACCGTTGGTAACACCAGTGCCCTTGCACTTTGAGCATGTCGACGTGTCGCAAACCTCATGCACAGCCGCTTCGGCCAATGCGCCAGCAAGCTCTCTCGGAATTACCTGGGCATGAAGAAAATCGGTCATCGTCGCAACCAGGCGTTTGCGGTCTTTCGTGTCGCCGGCTATTTGCGCATTCAAGACCATGGACCCGATTGGTTGAGTGTGCTGGACGTAGCCAAGCACCACCAGAATGTCAGCCAGCTTGAGTGGGTTCGTCGCGCCGCGGAATACCGAGCCGCCATTCAGTGCCGTCGTCTTCGGGCACTGCTTCACAAATACTTGTTCGATGCTCATTGTCATATCTCGATATCCCCCAAAAGATGCTGCAAATACTCGTTTGCGCCCATTCCTGGCGGTAGTGTTTTAATTAGAATTTTTCCCGTATCGCCCCAAAGCTTTGTGACTTGGCCGTCCCAGACCATGGAGTCTTCTTTGTGGATAGCATTGAGACGTTTCACGATATCTTCGCGAGACATGCAGCCCTTACGCTTTTGATGCAACCAATATGTCGCTGTACGCTCCGCTAAGACGCGTTTGGTATCCTGCTCGGGTAGTTGCGTTAAGTTACCCGTTATCATCGCCCTATCACCCATACAGCTAAGATGGTGAGCATTCCCGCCCCCGCCCACACGACGATAGCGTGAGTAAAAAGGCGCATAATCTGGTTTTTTCTAGCCATCATGCTGCTCCTCGTCTGCGTTGTGGGCGCTGTCTACGTGCCTGCTTGATACGTTCAATGCGCTCAGCGAATGGGTGCATCCGTTGGTAATCTGCGCTGCTGTGGCGCGGTGCAGGCGCTTCTAGCTGCGTTGCTTGCTTGGGTAAGAAACCATGGCGACGCTGATAGTCGACCCACTTGGTGTATGACGCATCTAAGAGCGTCTGGCGTTTGTCTTCAGTCGATAACCGAAAGGCATACATGATGTCCTGGCAGATGAGCTCAGCAAACCGACCTGAGAACTCGTATGGCTTAGATGAGCCCTTGGCCTTGTGACGCGAGTAGCCTTCGACTTCGCGATACACTTCGTCTTTGGTTGGAAAGCCGAAGTCTGATGCTTGCAGCTTGCACAGCTCTAAGAACTCAATAGGCGTCGGTGTCCACTTGGTAGTCGTTCGTTGCTTCATGCGTTCAATCCCACGACGAAAGTCAGCCAACGAGATGTTGTTCTGAAACAGCTGATACGCGTACTCGCGCATCACGTTCTCTACATGCTTGTCACCAAAGCGCTTAGAGAAGTCTGGGCAGTAAATGGTCATTGCCGGTGCAAGCTCAGTCATCAGTGTCGTCATGTTCAGTACCTGGTTGGCCTGATGCGTATCGTTCGCAGACATCAAGTATTGCGGCTGCTGGATGTTGTCTTTGTGCATGATGGTTACCTCGTTGTGTCGACGTGGGGTTCATGATGTTGCTTCTAGCAATCCAACGCTTCCATTCGTCTTGCCATTCAAGAAGGCTTCGCTGTGTCGTTCTATGCGACTTGTGTAAGCGAAACGATTCGAATTCGTTTTCAATCAGGTGTTGGTTCTGGCCGTATCGTCTGAATGCGATAGCCATGAGTGGTTGAGTGAGGGTTAGGTCTCGTCCGCAGGGTTGCTCAAAATTGGGGTCGCGCGCGATCTCTCTCTTATATATCTCGGATCTCTCGGATATGTGCCCCTGTCGTGAATTTTCCCTGTGTTCACCTATGTGCCCCTGTTCGGCCTGCACGCCTTTATCCACGCGGTTTAAGCTGTGTCCGTCTACGTGCCCCTGACCTGTGTCCAACTCGTGCCCCTGTGGATTTGGACGGACTTGTTTTAGAGGGGCCTTTTCACGCCTTTTTTTATCCGTTGTGGCCATGACACACACATAGACTGCAGCTTCGTTTTTCATGGCATCACCGGACTTTTTGAGTGCTATCAAGCCTGAGTCCACCAGGTTCTGTATGAGCGTACGGACACGTTTCGTTGATGGTCGCTCCACCTTGCGCGATGAACGCAGCGGAGGATGGTATTCAAGCTCTTGGGCTAAGCGAGACAACGACAGTGAGACCTCTCCTGTCGCATAATTCATGTAATAGCGAAAACCACGCACGTAAAGCATCCCGGCCATCGGATCGAGTTCAGCTTGCTTGAGTGCGTTCATTTCCTGCTGGTTCATTCATGTCCCCTATCTGAGATAAGCAGACAGCGGTACATCCGGCGATCACCGTCAATATGTAATAATTCGAGTAGACCAGCCAGTATCAGCGCTCGCTCAAGCTCCATCACCCGCTTCCAAGTGACTCGATGAACTCGGCGCAGGTATCCTTCGCTACCTGGCTGAAATTCCATTGCACGCTCTAACTCATACCGAGTGGTGGTTACGTCCGGATGCTCGGCGCTAACACGGCTACGAAATACCCGCACATACAAAACGACTGCCATTGGATCCAATTCACTGGCGCCTAATGCCTGAAACTCGCGTTGATTCATTAACGCCCCAACCGCTGAACTTCACGACGTTCCCAGTCACGTGCGCATTTAGCTGAACACCAACGGCGCCCACCAACATCTTCATCACCACATTCAAGGCAATAACCTCGTGGCCCTGGTCCCTCAGGTTTACGGTTAGTTAGATCAACTTTAAGGCTGTGCTCCTGCAGTGCTAGAGCGTCGTCGAATTCATCACTCATAGGTATCCTCCCCCCATTCACGAACCTGGCTTTTAAGTTCTTGGTCTAGTTGCAGCAGCCCCTCAATCGACTTAAGGATGTGCTGGTGGATGCAGGCGTATTCTGCTTCGGTAATGACCCCGTCTTTGCGTGCATTAAGAATGCAGGAGGCCATTTCCCCGCCGCGCTGTTGGTTGGTCAGTAGAAGATCTGAGAACTCATCATCAGTCATGCCTGGCGTTGGCAGCGTGAACAAAACTTTGCTGTTACCGTTTGCCCAGGCCTTTAAGATGCGCTCGTCTTCCGTGATTTCAGTGATGGCGACTGCCTCAGCCAGTGTTAGCTGATGCGTGTCGACGTCGTTACTGAGTTTGGTAATCAAGGTTTTCGGGTTCTTCCCCATCTTGCGGGCTATGTCCGAAACATTGTGATCATCCGTAAAGCTTGCAGCTGCTGCCATAGGGCAACGTGTACGTAGGCTAGGCATTCGCGTGTTGCGTTTTGAAAACTTCATTATTGTGAACCTCAGGCTGCTTGGTTTGGCTTTTGGTACAACGAGAGATCAACTTTCAGTTGGCCCTTGGTCACAGTTTCAAGCTCATATGCCCGACCTTTAGGAATTGGGTCAGGCCAAAGCGAAACTGCAGCTGGGCTAATTTGGAGTACTTTGGCTACTGCGCTTGTGCCTCCGAAATGTTCGAGAACCTGTTGCTTATTCATGCTGTGACTCCACCGGCACGGCTACGCCATGTCAAAATTTAGGATTTCTTAAACAAATGAATACTGAATTTAAAAGAAACGGAAGTCAAGCAGATTTAAGATTGCTTACATGAAAAAGTACTCATTGCACTCATTAATTAAAGAAAAACGAAAAGCGCTTAAGCTTACGCAAAAGCAGCTTGCTAAAGCTGTGGGCGTTAGCCATGTGACTATTTCTCAATGGGAAAGCGGCATTACTAGCCCAAAAGGAATGTATATTGGCAAGCTGTCCGATGCTTTAAATGTGACAGTGCATGAGCTTACATATGGCTCAAGCCCAAATACTGAGCCCGGCCCCGACCTCCGCGGCAAGGTGCCTTTGATTTCATGGATTCGAGCAGGGAGCTGGCTAGAAATGGAAGATGGCGAGCCAGAGGCTACGACTTACTATGCGCACACCGCCAACGTAGGACCGCGCGCTTTTGCGCTGCGCGTGAAAGGCGATAGCATGACCTCTCTTAACGGGGGTAAAAGTATACCGGAAGGCTCTGTGGTCATCGTCGACCCTGATATCCAAGCTGAGAACGGTAAAGTCGTAGTAGCTCGCCTGGACGATACCTCGGAAGCTACCCTCAAGCAGCTGGTCATCGATGGCGGACAGAAGTTACTCAAACCATTCAATCACACTTATCCCGTGACACCGGTGAACGGAAATTGTACAGTGATTGGGGTGGTGAAGCAGGTGATACAGGATTTTTAATTCGGGTTTAACTTGAAATTAGATGGTCTATCCTTAAGATTGTTGATAGCACTAATCACTAAGTGTAAAATTCGTCCGCTCGATTCTACTATGGAGAGTAAGGATGGCGATTTATGCCGTTTTCGGAACAGATGCACCCGAAGAAATTGCGCATCGTGTGCGTGAGCTATTTGATGAGTACCTTGAATTAGCTGGAGGTCAATGGTTTATTCAATCTACTCTTACCACTAAGGAAGTCGCAGAAAAAATAATGGACTTTCAGGAGTACATCCCGTCTGAGCCGAACTCACCCCAAGATGGTGAAGGCGCCGAGTTGGAAATATTCCAGACGCCAAAGTATCAATTCATACGGAATAATTTTATCGTCGTGCCTGTTACTAACTATTGGGGTATTCAGTCAGCCCATATTTGGGAATGGCTTTCTTTGAAAAAGGATGATTCTAAGAAATGACAGCTTCAACACAACGCAACACGCCCCCTCGGGAAGGGGAGCACTTGGTCACGCCTGCCGCTGCGCCACAACTTACAGATCATAGCTTTACCCTCCAATCAATTATGGAAATTCAAAAGTCTGTTGGGGGGCTAGAAAGTTCGATTAAATCTCTTCACGATAAATTAGAGAAAATGGACTCGAATATATGTGAAAAAGTTGAAGGCGTGAGTAAGAAGCACTCTTCCTTATCAGATAAAGTGCATGTTTTAGATAAAAAAATTTACGCTGCCACGGTTATCGGGTCACTGCTGATTCTTGCCGCCGTTGCCCTTATGAGAATATTTTAGTGTAGTTATACTCGTTGCACTTAATATATCCTCCCCAAGCGCTCTCCTGCTCACATATATTATTTGTGTAACCCGTTGCTTTTAACTCGAGCATGCGAGAGAGTGATTCTGTCTCCAAGCCTTACTTAGTGCCATTTTTCTTTAAATTTTCTCATATCAAGAAGTGAGGTTATGCCATTCGGCATTCACCAGATACCGTGAGTGGGGATATAATAAATTACGCGATCAAAATTGATGAGACAAAAGCCCCCAATTTTGATCCGTAAAGTATAATTAGTACGTGAGTTAAGGCTGGATTATACCACCACCGCCTCCACTTCCGCCTCCATATACAATATTTCCTAAACCTACAGTCGACTCATATTTACCATCATATAATGTGGCTGTTACGTCGAATGATCCGTTAAAAGGAGGGGAAAAGTTTAAGATCCCGTGCGGAGTTCTAACTTCGTAGGATTCGTTCGGGTTCATTACATTTTGAATTGTCCATATAACAGTTGGGGCTCGGCCTGCTACTCCGTACGCAGAATACTGCGAATCGTACTCGATCCCAACCTGCGCTGAAATCACGCTTCCGTGAGGCAGGAGCGAATTAACAATAGTCAATTTTGGTATTGTCTGGGCATAAACCCGAGTGGTTTCACAAAAAGGGTAGTAAAAGCCATTGTAGTCTCTTGTATGTTTGTCGGTTGCAACCAACCCAATATCAAAGGCACCTCGAGTTCTCGGGGTATAGGAAACGGTTCTTGTACTTGAAAATCCTCCTATGAAGTTGAGCCCTCTATTAGGCGAATACTCCCAAAACGCATAACTACCAGTATTTTCGCCAATTAATCGTTCGTACAAACACGATGCCATATCACGCCATTGTGAACCTAAAGAGATTTCACAGCGATATACTTTTTTTGCTGTAACAGGCTCACTCCAGCCAACAGGCACATGTAAGGTAGTATTCGTCTCAAACATCCTTTCAGACGAGTCTCCGAAACTGGGTAAAATGTCATATCTTCCCGTGTCCTGCTGAAACACTCTCTCAATTTGGTCACAAGCACCATACGTCGCACTAGAGACGCCCAATAGGACAGGTATAACTATAGATATAAGCTTTTTATTCATTGTTATCTCCAAAATAATACGTTGTTGTTTGAATTTGTTAAATTGGTTTAGTGGCGTTACATGCACATCCCCTGCCCCGACGACAGGTCTTATCTCGTGCGATGCAGCTGTCACCACAAGCCTTGCCTTTGGTGCAAGTACGGCAGCAAGCAGTTTGAGCTAGAGGTGAGTTTTCATCCGCCTGAGTAGACGCTTGTGATTCATCGGTGGCCGAGCAGTCAGCTCCGTCATCTTGAACAGCGGTTTGTTCAACTTGAAAGGTTGTTAATAGATTGGTGTCGTCGGCTTGAACTGCAGTCATCGCGAATGTGAACGCGAGACTCAAGACCATGAGTAATGTCTTCATGTTATTTCCTTGTCTATGTGTCGAGCGCGAATCCAGTTCCGCGCTCGTGACTCTTAAAATGCCTCAACCGCGACGAATTGTCTACAAATTAACCTATTGAATCATTTGCGATCAGTAAATTCGTTTAATACTCAAAATTACTTCTAATAAATAGAATGGTCGTGATTTTTGTCTCACTTTCAGCAGTAGCAAAGATTGACACGTTGCCTCTGTTGAAATAACACCCATTAGTAAGCTGAAAGCGTCGCTTATAAATATATAAATAATTTCAGTAACTTAAATTCGCGATTTTTCCTTCGAATAAGGCCAATAGACGCGAAATTGAGGGTAATTCATATTTAAAAGGTAACGAGTCAGGACCTGGCTCCCTGACTAACGAAACCTAGGTTTCAGTCCTTTCAGATAGGTACTGAATATGAGCAAGAATGAACAAGCAACTTTAGTAATGACCTACAAAATGTGGGTCAACGGTAATTTAGTGACCGTTCAGCGACTTTGGTCGCTCAATGCTCCCTATACACATTCAGAACTGGAAATAGCATTCGCGGAAAGCTTTGATGGCACCGTCGAAGTTACTCGAATTAAAACTTTTGAGCTTTAAGTGGAGTGGCATCCAGTTGACACCCCGACTTAAACAAGGCACAAATAGTTTACCAAGCAAGGAGGCCAAATGAATCAGTTAATTTCTAATGCGCTAGAGGACGCAGCCTACTTCCTAGAGCGCTACTTTAAGACAATCTTTTTTCTATCCGCATCAGCGACTTTTTTAATATTGGCGATTGGTTCGCTAAGCTTCTTAGCCACTGATGTGCCGGAAACTGGCCAAAGCATAGTTAATGCCATTACAACTATCAGGAACCAAACGGTCAAAAATATCGCCATTCCTTTCTTGTGCTTTGCTGCTTCAAGCCTGCTAGCACTCGGTGCATGTAAAGCTTTTAAGATAGAAAGGTCGGCCTACCGATGAGCATAACCATGACCACCCTGCCCCATTTACTGTTTGCGAGTGAACTACTTGATGCACTTACGTTGATGCCAGCGGCAGTTCAAGGATCAGAGCTATCGTCTGGATGGGGAGCTAATGAGTGGGCCGCTATTGGTGCTGGCGTTGCCGCCATAGGAGCCGTCACTGGTGCAATAGCGACCTGTGTGCTAGCTACAACTGCATGGAAAGCGCGCAACGAATGGGATAACAACACGAAAAAACAGGCACGTTACGATGTTGAGAAACTATTTGCTTCTGATGTCCTTCCCGTAATGGTATGTATCGAATCGCAAGCGAAACAAGCACTAAAAATTGCCCACAAGTTTTCCTCAGATGAGATAAAGACTTTTAGCCCAGATAGAGCCGACTACCTCGCATCGGTTCGAACAATAGATAGTCACTTTGAGTTCTTATACGGTAACTTAAGGGAAGCACACGCCCTCCTCAAAGCAGCTAAGGCTGATTTGTCATCGATTCCCGCGCTGGGGCATTATGGAGCGCTCGTGACTAATCTCAACTTCAACTTACACTCTTTGCAGAAAACCAAGACCGAAAACCTCTCTCTGCACATTTTGATTTGGGAGCAAATAATTAAAAAGACAAAGCTATTCTGCGATGAATACCAGATCCCATCCGAAGTCTTAGGGTTTGTGGCTGTTCGGCACACCGACAACCAAGAAAATCAATCAAAACCGCCGAAGGAGAGTTGAAAAGTGTCGACTAACACCATAGCTGGGAGTATCTGTCTTGCCAGCTTCACCCTTATGGGGCTGTTTTTATATCTAGGAGATAATTCGCTTGCTGGACTCAGTTTAATGTCGGCACTCACTATGCCAATGCTTGTGTATGTTTTCTCTGCTTTGCATAGCCGGAGCAAAACTTCAATAGTACCGACCGCCGACAATGAAAACGACGCATCTGACACCGTAGGCCTCAAAGTAGAAAGCGCAAGTTTAAAAGACACGGCTCCTATAAATACAAACCAGGAAACTGTTGGCAACACTGAAGACACAAAAGAATCAATACTTTCATCGCGGTCCTCTGCGTTTATACTGTTTGCCGCGTTCGTCATATTCTCCATCTACAAGTCCACCAATCCACCTTACCCTAACTATGGCTTACCAGACGCAACCGGCGCGTTTATTATTTACCTGATTGCTGGTGGACTCGCAGCATCGATCACGTATTTCATAAGTAAAAGACATGCCGCTTTGGTCTTGGTTATTGCTACTACGTTACTGTCCCTCCTAGTGTCCATCCACCAACATACCGGCTACGCAAACTTCAACGACTGCATGCTTCAGAAAATGGATGGACAAGTCGATTCAATGCGTGGCTTTGCCCTTCAGGAGTGTCGAAGACTCTTTCCTCAGTAGCTTTTAATGCCGCTCCACGCGGCATTTTTCTTAAATATTCCTCTCCATCGACGAAATTAATTTAGTTTTTCTTAAATTTTTACTTGACCAAGTTTAAGTTTTCTTTTAGTTTTTGATTTAAGAAAACCTAAATAGAGGTCATCATGAACTTACTCAAACCAACATCATCACGCAGCCGCGCTGAACTCAAACTACTGTTCCGCTTGCGCTTCGCATGCCTACTCAGCAAGTACGAGAATGTCATGCAGGACACTAAGGTCATCAACCGTTCGCTGGACTTAGTTAACCAACTTGAGCGCCAGGGCGTTAGCCGTGAGTTCAAAGAGAAGTTTATTCGCGATGAGGCCAAAGGGAAGTTCATAGGTGCGAACCTTGGCGAGCAGTTTTTCCTAACAGTGGCAGCTGACCGTCGCGAAGTGACTATCACGCGCCAGCAACCGATGAAAGGTCAGCCAGCCGTTGAGGTTCGCTATGCGTAAACAGCCATCTAACTCGAAACAGCACTTTATTCTCATGAAGCGCGACGGCTTCGATAACCAGGGTAGTTTGATTTCCGCAACCTCAGGGATTCAAGCGCTTTGTCGCGCTGGATATTGGCCCCTATGGGAGCGAACGCGCTGTAAATCTATGGTTAAGCCAGGCGACGATCTACTTCTTTATTCTGCAGGCGATGGAAAAGATACGAAGCACATTGTCGGATTCGCCAAGGTAGAACGCATCGACACATGGCGAGCAGAGTATGCAAAATCCTACCCCATTCTGCTTGATGGGGTACCAGAAAGAATTTTAATTCTATCTAAGCAGACACTGTTTAAACGCCCATTATCTATGCGAGAAGTCATCGCAAAAATGAGCTTTGCACCAGACAACTTAAAGAAATGGGGGGTCTGTTTTATGGGGGGGATGCGTAGCATTCCAACTAAGGACTTTGACATCTTGATGAAAGAAATAGTCAAAGTTCAAGGTGAGGCAGTATGAGTAACGTAGTTCGCATTCGCGCCTCCAGCTGGCCTAGCCTGTTTGACTGTGCCCATCGTTGGGAAGCACAAAACCTGCTCGGTATGTACATGCCAAGCAGTCCACGTGCCCAACTGGGTACTGCGATTCACGGCGGCACTGCAGTGTTCGACCAGGCACGTATGCACAACACCCCTATTAGTATCGATGATGCTGCCGGCGCGTTTGTCGACGAGCTTCATTCTACTGAGCGTGAAGTCAACTGGCGTATCGATAACACCCTATCTAAGCGTGACGCTGAGAAGATTGGTTTGACGCTGGTTAGCCGCTACTGCGGTGATATTTCACCTCGCTACACCTTTGCGGCCGTCGAGCTTGAAATCGCGCCTTTTCAGATTGATTGCGGTGACGGTTTGCATATCGAGCTAACTGGCACCCTCGATCGCACTCGTGTTCGCATCGATACCAATGGCAAAGGCATTAGCGATATCAAGACCGGTGCCGCTGCAGTGCAGCCAAGTGAGGATAATTCAACTCGCGTAGCTAAGACCAAGGGTCATGCCGCGCAAATTGGCACCTATGAATTACTAGCCGAGAACACGCTTCAAGAACTCATGACAGAGCCAGGCGAAATCATTGGCATGAAGACCACCGGCACGCCCGAAATTGCCAACGGCTTTATCAATAACGCCAAGCTCATCATGTTGGGTGACCAGGGCAACGCTGGTCTTATCGAACACGCGGCCAACATGCTCAAGTCGGGCATGTTTCCACCCAATCCTCAGTCCTGGTGCTGCAGCAAGAAATACTGCCCCCGCTGGGATGCATGCATCTTTCACGATTAAAACAAGGAACAACATCATGATACAGCCACGCACAGTATTAGGGTTCGATTCAGAAACGACTGGCCTACCGGTTTGGGGTAAACCAAGCGGCGGTGACGATCAACCGCATCTGGTTGAAATCGCCGGCAAGTTAGTCGACGCCGAGACTAAGGAAGTACTTGGCCAAGTGAACCTGATTATTAAGCCTAACGGTTGGGTTATCCCCGACGACGTTATCAAGGTTCACGGCATCACCAATGAAATCGCTCACGAGCAAGGTCATGACGAAAAGCAGGCATTACTCGACTTCCTAGACCTTTGGAAGCAAGCAGACCTGCGTGTTGCGCACAACCAAAGCTTTGACGATCGCATTATTCGTATCGCGATTAAGCGCTACCTCAACGAAGAGATTGCCGACGAGTGGAAAAACGGCGCCAAAGCCTGCACTGGCCTGTTAGCTAAGCCAATCATGCAGATGCCACCTAAGAGCCGCTGGGGCTACAAAATGCCCAAGCTCAGCGAAGCCTATAAGCACTTCATGGGCAAAGAGCTCGAAGGCGCCCACCGCGCGATGACCGACGTAGACGCATGTTTAGCCGTTTACTTCGCTATCACTGACCAGCAAGAAGCAGCGTAAGGAACTTTGCCATGAACTCACCAGTAAACCTGCAGCAGTTGAAGCAAACGGCCAAACTACCAGCGCGACAAGCTGGTATTGGCAGCGTAAAGAAGTTCTTCGATAGCCAAAAGAACACTTTGACCGCGGTGCTTCCTAAACACGTGAACGCCGACCGCATGCTGAAAATTGCATTAGGCGCCTTACGCACGACTCCAAAACTTATGGAGTGCACAACGGAAACATTGTTTGGTGCCATCGTGCAGTGCTCACAGCTTGGCTTAGAGCCAAACACGCCGCTTGGGCATGCTTACCTTATTCCGTTCAAGAACAGCCGTAAGAACGTCACAGAAGTTCAAATCGTCTTCGGTTATAAAGGCCTGATTGACCTTGCCCGACGTTCCGGTCAAATCGTGAGTATCAGCGCGCATGCGGTTCATGAAAACGACAAGTTCAGCTATGCCTATGGCTTAGAAGAAAAGCTTGAGCACGTCCCTGCTAAAGGTGAACGTGGTGAAGTTATCTACTTCTATGCGGTCGCCAAGCTAGTTGGTGGTGGACATGCCTTTGAAGTGATGCCACGTGAAGATATCGAAGCCATCCGTAACTCAAGCAGTAACTACAAATTTGCCCAGGACAAAGGCTCCACTGTTTGGGGGCAGCACTTTATTCAGATGGGTCGCAAAACAGTGCTTCGCCGCCTATTTAATTACTTGCCCGTCAGTATTGAAGTGGCAACGGCCTCTGCGCTGGATAGTAAGTCCGCGATGGGTGAAGACCAGAATATGGGCGCGGTATTAGATGGTGATTTCAATGTCGTTGACGATGAGCACCAGCATTACACAGGTCATAACGATGATGAGCCTCAACATCAGTCTGTCGAGCACTCTCAAGCAGAGCCCAGTCAGCAACAGGGTCCCTCTGAGCTTTTCCAAGACGCGCTAAGCGCCGCCAAATCAGGTGACCGCGATATGGCTTTGGATTTGTGCCGCAGCTTAACTGATGACGAGGCCCAGGTCATTCGCAACACCCTTAACCAAGCTGAGAGCCGCAACGCTAGCTCTGAGCAAAACCAAGGCAGCTCGCGCGGTAGTTCACGCGCTGGCGGCATGTCAATGGAGTAACACGCCATGCGTATTCAAAGTATCCGAGTAAAGAACTTTCAGGGTTTAGCAAACTTCACAATGGACGTTGAGCGCCCTGTCCTATTTGTAGCCGGCCACAATGGCGCAGGCAAATCTAGCTTACGTGACGCGATTCGTATCGCGCTCACGGGGCAAGCGAGCCGCGTCGCACTGAAAAAGGACTACAAGGCCATGATCAAGGATGGCACCAAGAAATCAGAGGTGGTGGTTAACACTGACGATGGCGCCTATAGCTTCAGCTTGCCGCAGGGTAAAGGCGTGCACGCTGAATCTGAATACCTCCCGATGTGCGTCGACGCTGCACAATTTTGCACAATGAAACCGGATGAGCGTCGCAAAGCACTATTTGAGCTTACAGGCTGCAGCGTTTCAACCGCCCGGGTGCGTGAAATGCTATTGGCAGAAGATTGTGACAGCCAACTAATTGAACTCGTCCTGCCGTTATTACGTTCTGGCTTTCCTGCAGCTGCAGCGGAAGCAAAAGACCGAGCTACCCAAGCGCGCGGCGCGTGGAAAGCCATTACTGGTGAAACCTACGGTAAGCAAAAAGCTGAGGGTTGGGAACCTAGTTTTGAAGATGAAGGCGGCAATGAATCAGAACTAGATGTTGCAGCCGCTCGCCAAAAGCTCGAGCAAAATAGTAAGACCATCAGTGAGCTCAATCGCATGATTGGGAATGGCCGCTCGGTGCTTACTCGAGTTCAACAACTTAAAGAGCAAGCAGCACGTGTTGAGCGCATTCAAATCAAAAGTAAGGCTGACAACGAGAGTCTTGAACAAACCCAAAAGCAGCTGACTCGCTACGAAGATGCCCAGCTGTCACAAAACGCAATGCCCTGCCCTTGCTGCGATTGCATGATTGTCCTGCGCGATGGTGAATTGGTAGATGCTACTAAGTTCGGTAATAGCACATTAAAACCTGAGCGGATCGAAAGCGAGTTGACTCAATTACGTGAAAGTGTGGCGATGATGCAGCGCACCATCGCGAATAATCAGCGGGATTTGGATGCTGCAACAGCTGCCCAAACAGAGCTTGATACCCTAAATGAAGAAAATGGTGGGGAGATCTCGCAAAAATCGATTGAGGGCTGGCAATCTGACATCAATGAGTTAGAAACTAGTAACCGTGAGCTTTCTTCAGCTATTCAGCGCCAAACTCAAATTGACGCTCGCCGCATAGCGCTGGAGAGCGCAGCAACGAAAGCCGCGGATTACCACGAGCAAGTTAATAAGTGGGTGCATATCGCTGAGCAACTGTCGCCTGATGGCATTCCGGCAAACATCTTAGCTCAAGCAATGAAGCCACTGCAGACGCTCATTAGTAACATCAATAGCCTGGTACCGGATTGGCCAGCAGTAAGCATCAACCAAGAAATGGAATTAATGGCAGATAGCCGGCTTTATGGCCTGCTCTCTGAGTCAGAACAATGGAGAGTTCAAACCGTGATGACACTCGCGCTTGCCCAGCTGTCAGGTATTAACCTCGCAGTGCTCGACCGCATCGACGTGCTTGACCCAGCAAGCCGTATTCACCTGGTCGAAATGCTATTGGGTCTTACCGAAGAAAACACAGACCTCCAAATCATCATGCTTGGTACCTTGGCGCAACCTGCCAAAGGTATGCCTGACGCTATTCAGCAAGTTTGGATCGAGCATGGTGAACCCTCTCAACCTCAACAGGCTAAAGCCGCTTAACCGCGGCTCTAAGGAGTGCGTATGCCAGAGCAGCCATTGACTATGAATCATAAAGAAGCAGCTCAGCTACTGGGTATCAGCGAGCGAACGCTTTATGACCTCAGAAAAGCAGGCGTAGTTAAGCGCCTCCCACAGTTTAAGAGCACACGTTACAGCGTGGCACAGCTACGCAAAACATTTGAGGAACAGAGCGACGCAGCTTAAGCGTCAGCAGTGATGAGGTGAATTATGTTTGCTGTATTCGGTGTAACCAAGCAAGTAGCGCGTAGGGTGGCGGAAAAGAAGACGCCAAGAACAATCACGGTCAATCGAAAAAAAATTGAGCGGACAGATGAACAGTTGGTTGCCGCGATTGATGAGGCCGCACAAGCTTATTTCGAAAGAATGAAGCCGGTCATTTTGAGCCCTGAATATAGTTCGCCTAGTTTCGCTGCAGACTTCATGGACTTAGTTGCACCTGAAGACGCGCGCGCACTTGAAGTTCGAATCCGAGTGCCGGTGAAAAAGGTCATCAAGGGTAAAGAAAAGGTGGTTCGACGTTGGCTGAGTTGGAACCCAGACACAGATTACCTAGCAGCATAGTTCTCTACGCCAAGGCGGTTGGTGCCGCCTCCACGTCAGGTCTCCCCCACCTGTGGCAAGAAACGGGGGACGCATTGGGATGGTGACTGGCAGGTCTGAACAGGCTTAGCCGAAGACGCAGGCAACGATAGCATACCAAACTGTTACCGCTGCACAGTCACTATCACCAATGCGTCGTAAGGGCGAGCAGTATCGGCCAGCGCAGAAAACCGCAAGACGGTGGTGAAAGCCCACGCCGGAGACGTAACCGGCAACACCATCGACCGGTGAAGCAGGACGGTCACTTAAAAATTACTAAGCCAAGGAGGCTTACATGCTTATTTTAACTCGACGTATCGGTGAAACATTAATGATTGGCGACGACATCACAGTCACGGTTCTGGGCGTTAAAGGCAACCAGGTTCGTGTTGGCGTCAATGCACCGCGGGATGTGTCCGTGCATCGCGAAGAAATCTACGTGCGAATTCAAGATGAAAAAGCTCATGAAGCCGCTGAGTAAAGAAACCTCGGACGCCCTGGACGTTTTGCTTCAGGGCTTGCCGGCTAACCTTGTCGAGGCTGCGAGAGAGTTGTTCGTAGCCAATAACGAGCATGAGCTGAAGCTATCGGCTAAGGCCTTTCAAATTTTTGCCAGAACGGAACTTCGAAAGTATCAGGCAAAAGGGATTCGTAAGGCCGTCAACATTGCACTGCTGCTGATAGACCACGGTGCAGACCCAACAGAAGGCGTCTGCATTATTGAAGATTATGCCACTGAGCTTGAGAGCATCACGCCTAGCAACGTGGTTCACATTACACAATGGGGGCGTCATGGGTAAGGAGAACTTGATTGAGTTGCGAGTACCAGGGCGCTCTGTTGCGCTTGCTAATCGGCTACTGCACTCACTGCGTGAAAGTCATTTAGTGGATGCTGGATTCACCCAGAAAGACATCAATGACTTCGGTGATTTCTTCACTGAAGTTCGATGCCAGGCCGAGACCCACGAGCTGTACTTTGATGAGGAAGAAGAGGACCAAAGCGATGAAACTTGATTTTCTGAAGTCTTTAGCTGAATTACAGCCGTGTGGCCTGCGCCCTATCATTGACGTGCTTAGTGATTCATATCCAGTAATGGCGTTCTCAGAATGGAAAGAGCTTGCTATTAACCTAATCGACGATGGCTTTGTCAGTAAAATGGTGAATGGCCAACACAAGCTGACACCTGCTGGACAGGAAGCTATTGAGAAAGGCACAGCATTTATCGAGTCTGAGCCTGAGCCTGAGCCTGAGCCTGAGCAGATCCATGATGAACCTCGCGCACCTGAACCTAGCAAAGCCCTCAAGCCTGCTGATGGGCATCCGTGGAAAGAGCCTTTTAGTCCTAATGGACCCAAAGCCCTTACTAAGCAGCCAGCAAAAGAGCCACATCCAGAAGTATCAAAGCCCGAATTCAATGAAGTCGAGCAGCTGGATACTAAAGCGGAGTCACTAGCGAAAAGCATGGCTAAACATGTGGCTGAGTTGACCACCGATGAGCTACTTGCCGAATGTCGACTGAGTAAATCCATCATAGACAACTTAGTCGCTCGTCGAAAACAGGCAATCACTGAAGTTAGCCGGCGATTGGGTAGCGGCTTTTTCCTAGAGGTTCGCTATCACGGTGAGCAGCATGGCTGTATCACGGAGGGTAAAGCAGATGTCGCCTGAAATGAGAGACAAGCTAAATCGCCATGGCTGTAGCAGCGTGATTGCGTATATTGAAAAATTAGAGGGTGAGCATGACGCGCTGGCGGCGCATGTGGAACGGTTGCGAGCAGCTGGCATTAAGCTTCGTGATGATATTGATTTATCAAAAATAGTTGGTTCGTCACGAAGAAATTTCGCTACTGAATGGGATGCAGTTTGCGAGCAATCCCCCGCTACCAGCCTATCCAGGCTACTAGCTGATGCCTTCCAGAGTGCGGAAACTCCCCACGCCGGAAAAGCAGGATGTATCGGTGAATTCATGTTTGTTATTGAGGATGGTCGTTGCTGCCCTCAGTGCTGGCATGACCAAGATGACGAGTGTGAATTGTGCAACGGCGCAACCGATGAGCGCGGATTGCAGGACATGGCCGTGAACGTACCTTGGGACACTTGCAAGCGCATATGGCTTGCGATGAACAAGATTTATGCCGAGCAGTTGCACCAGCAGGCTAAGGATGGTGGTTCGTGAAATACCTATTAGCCGGCAAGCAATCGCCCGATCGGTTCGAGTTACTGTTAAGCCTAACCAAAATCAGCAGTGAGAGTGTCGTATCAGCGTTACGTGACTATCTGGTTGTTGGGCACTCAGAGGTGGCCGCTGCCCTTATAAACCAAGTGTCATCATCAAATTTCAACCGCGCGCTGAACAAGATGAATGATGTAGCAAAGACCGTGGAACACATCAAAGAGCTCGATTGGGCGCATTTGAAATCAGTTAAGTGATAGACAAAATCTATACAGCGGAGTGATTACAATGAATAACATTCAACAAAAACCACTACGATTTCTCAGTATCAAAGAAGTCATCGACCGAGTGAAACTATCAAAGGCTACTATCTACAACCGGATTGCCACTGGAGAGTTCCCTCGACAAATTAGCCTTGGAGGGAAGCGGGTGGCTTGGCTAGAGGCTGATATTGATGGATGGATCACGCATCAAGCACTTTTAGGTAGGAGAAAGGTGGCTTAATGAGGTGCTGTACAACCAGAATTAAAACATGGTAATGTCTCGAATGGATAGCATCGGAGGCTTTCGCGATTGAACTCAAAACAAAGACATGGATTTTCAGGGACCGGGGGGATATTTACCCTTTTCTTTCGAGTTCTATCCTCGCTATTTTCACTCTTAATTAAGCTCTTTGATAAGCTAAAAGTCTTTGACAAGTGGTTATACGCTTTAGCTATGATCGTTTCTAGTCTTATGCTGCCCATCGTCATTGGTGCTACTGACTTCGCCCTTATTAAGCAGGATTTGACTTCTTGCTTTGACTCAGAGTTAGAATGTCAAGCTAGCAATATCCGAGAGAATTGGTATGGCCTATTTATCGCGGTATGTATTTTGGGTGGCGCTTGGGGAGCAATTGGCACGCAGAAGGACTCACGCACATCGATAGAGTACGCAAACCAAAAAAAAGTTGAAAATGAAAGCCTATCTCAACAAGTCAACGAAGCAGAGGAACAACTTCAAAAAGAGAGAGCCAAGTCGGCCGAGCTGCAGGTGAGCTTAGTTGAAACGTTTTTAAACAGTACTATAACTTACTTAGAGTTAACTGCCGAAGACAGAGTCAGTCTGTATTTTGTTTTTCAACATGAGTTTCACTTAGTTGCGCGGTGCTCTGAAGACCAACACTGGAAACAACCTCATCGCCAAAAGTTTCCAATTGATCTTGGGGTAATAGGTCAAGCTTGGAGAAAGCGAATTTGCATCGTGCGTAACTGTCCTCCGTATGAACCCGAGAGCGAAGCAAGTTACGAAAAATTTATGTTAGACAACTTTAATTATAGTAAGCAGATGTTAGCCCCATTGAATATGAAAAGTTGCAGGTACTATGCAGAATCCATCGCTGATGGCTCAGACACAATAGGTGTCATAGTTTTTGAAAGCGTTCGTAAAGAGTTCCTAGACAATCATGAGACTAATATTACTGAATTCATGGCAAAGAACTCACTGTTACTATCGAAGCTAACTCGTGACGCGATAGAGCGCAATCAAGAAGTTAAAATCGCTATTCAAGGCAGAACAAGAGAGCATGCCATTAATGCTACTGACTCTGAAGCCGATGAGTTCGAGGTATAACACAATGACTAAGCTTCAAAATCTTATCGCGTATTTATGTGTGCACTATCCACACAAGTCAGAGCTTTCAAAGGCACGGCTTACGAAGCTCGTCTACCTATCAGATTGGATTGCTGCTCTCAACTTAGGTAGCCCATTAACTGAAATTAAATGGCTGTTTAATCATTATGGGCCGTACGTTGATGATGTTTTCGAAAGCGCAGTGCAAAGACCTGATATATTCAAAATAACTACAGAACCTACGCCTTACGGCACAGCCTCAACAAAGCTTCAATACGTCGGCCACCCATTTGAAATTTGCCTTGGCGAGTCAGATAAGAGAGTTTTAAATTTCGTAATTGAACGCACGAAGTCTATGTATTTCAACGAATTTATAAACTTTGTTTATTCAACATATCCGGTTGCTAACTCAACGCGGTACAGTGAGCTAAATTTACTATCATTGGCTGAAGAATATAAACACAGTAAGAGCAATGAAACTCACTGACAAACCAAAAAGTCAGACCATCTCTGCATCATTTCCGCACGTTGCTTAAGATGCTTCGTGCGGTTGTAAGCCCGACCGTTCGCATCTTTAACGGCATGTCCTAGCTGCTGCTCGATGTACTCAACGCGATACCCCAAGACTTCATCTAGTAAAGTACGAGCCATCGCACGAAAACCGTGAGGTGTCATGGTTTCGTTATCGTATCCCATCGACCGTAAAGCAAGCCTCACGGCGTTGATTGACATGGGCCGACCGGCACCGCGCGCTGATGGGAAAATATATTTACCATGACCAGTGTGAGGATGCAGATCCTTGAGTATCTGAATAGCCTGGTTTGAAAGAGGTATCACTAGCGGCTCACCTATTTTCATTTTCTCCGCTGGCAATTCAATTCTACGCAGCTGCCAGTTCACTTCAGTCCATTCCATATGCCGAAGTTCACCTGGTCGACAAAATAGCAAAGGCGATAATCTGAGTGCAGCAGACACAACAGGAGTCGCGTCATATGCCCAGATAGATTTCATCAGTAATACGACTTCTCTCGGATTCGTGATAGCTGCGAAGTGAGACTTCTTGGGGTTCTTCAATGCGCCTTTTAGATCAACTGAGACATCTCGTTCTGCCCTACCCGTTGCGATTGCAAAGCGAAAGATTTGCCCTGCCACCTGCTTGATACGGTTCGCCGTTTCTACCGCACCGCGCTTTTCTACTTTGCGCAGGATAGTCAACAACTCAGGTGCCGTAATTTCGGATACAGGACGTTTGCCTAATGCCGGCATCAAGTCTCGTTTAATTGCTCGAGTTGTACGGTCGATATGAGTAAAGCTAAAACCCTCTAGTTTAACTTTCATATACTCATTAGCCACAGCTTCAAAGCTATTCTCAGCAGCTAGCTCTGATATCCGTCGCTTGCTTTGTTTTTCGTGCGAGGGATCGATTCCATCTATGAGCAACTTTCGCGCCCGTTCACGTGTAAGCCTCGCATCTTTCAGCGAGACTTCAGGGTAAACGCCTATCGCCAATAGCTTTTCCTTGCCAGCAAAGCGGTATTTCATCCGCCAGTACTTGCGGCCAGACATAGAAACCTGAAGAAACATGCCATGACTATCATAGAGCTTGTAAGGTTTATCAGATGGTTTAGCTAGGTTAATTTGAGTCGCAGTAAGTGGCATATTTGGACTATCTCCAGTATCAATCTTTACTGGTAATTGTCCGTTTTTGGGGTATTTCAACAAGTGAAAGTGGGCTTTAATTTCGCATGCAAAATGCCCAAAAATATGCGTCACTATAATGTCAGATTTTTCCACCAGTCACATGCATGAAAGGCTCTCAGCTAGGTTTGGGGTATCAATTCACGAAAAGTGGGGTACTAATCCCCAATACCCCTAAAGCACCCCCAAAAATACCCCAAAAAATTACTGGATTTGGTTAGACAACATAAGACTGTATTATACGACAGGCAATAAAAAACCCAGCAATTACGCTGGGTTAGTAGACAATATAAGACTTGCCTAGTCTTTGATGTGGTGGAGCTGGCGGGATTTGAACCCGCGTCCGAAATAAGTCCACTCTCGGTACTACATGCTTAGCCGTCTCATTTAGTTAACTGCGAAAGTCGCCGAGGGGCAGGCTACTTTGCAGCGAGTCCGATTAGTTTTAATGCTTCAGCTCCGGACGAAGCTTCCACACGAGTCTGATTTAGATGACTATCCAAACCTGGTCTCTCAGACTAAGCGCCAGTGGATAGTTAGCGGGCTATTAGGCCGCTAAAGCGTAGTTGTCGTCGTTTGCAACTATAAAGTTGAGGCTTTTTACGAGGCCAGCCTCACCTCGGCATGCACCTTAAGCTTCATTTATCCCGTCGAATCCTGATCAGCCCCGAATTCTGTGGTCAAACTTAAGACCTAGTAAGTGTAACCTAGCCATGTCACAAAAGATACTCGATTATCGCTAAGTGCCCACTTCATAACCAGATATGGCGGCGATTCAGCTGAAGTTCAAGGGGCGCGGCCGCAATCCGTGGCAAACTAATGCTATTGGCGGTTCATTTACGGTACGATAAGGCCCTTCGCAATTGTACAAAAGAGCCTAATACCGCCTATGTTTTCACTGCATCACGTATTTCGTCGCCCCGCCCCCGCCTTCTCTTTGCGTACCTGTGCGCGGTGCTTGTTGCTAGTCAGCGGCTTAGCTGTTGCCCTGACGGCCTGTTCACCGGCCCAGGAAGATCAAGGGCCTGATTTGCGTGCGTGGTTAGACGAGCAATACGAACAGCAGCTTGAATTTAGTCCGGTAGCGCGCTCACGAGCGGGCGACCGTAGTTTACATGGCGACATTGACGAAGTCACAGAAGCGGCATTTCAACGTGAACTTGAATGGAAGCGCCAAAGTGTTGCGCGCATGCGCGACACCTTCGACTACGCGGCATTAACTGCAGACGAGCAAGTGTCGTACGATATTTGGGCTTATCAATACGAACAAATGGCGCGTGGCGCGGAGTTTCGCGATTTAACCTATGTGTTTGAGCAAATGATTGGCCCGCACACCAGCTTGCCGCAGATATTGCTGACCACTCACGATGTGCACACCATGCAACATATGGGCGACTACAATCGCCGAATTCGAATTATCGCTAGCGTTTACTGCAGCATTTAGACACGGCTCAAGCGCGTGCTGAATCGGGCGTGCGTCCGCCACGCTTTGCATATCAGGAAGTGATTCGTCAGGCCCAAGGGGTGATAAGCGGCGTGCCCTTTGTGTCAGCTTCTGACGACCATAACGATTCCGCGATTTGGCGAGACGCACAAGATAAGGTTGCGGCGTTACTTGAACGTGGCCGCATTAATGAGCGCGGGGCTGAGCTGCTGCTGGCCGATACCCGAAATGCACTGACCGAGGCGCTCCAACCTGAGTACCAGCGCTTAATTGATTGGTTGCAGGACGATATGCCGAACACCGAAGAAAACCCGGTCGGCATTAGCCGCCATGCCGGTGGCAACGACTACTACGACTACCTGTTGTGGTTTCATACCACCACCGACTTAAGCGCGGCGCAAATTCATCAAATTGGCTTGGACGAAGTGGCGCGGATCACCGCAGCCATGGACAACGTGCGCGAACGTGTCGGCTTTGATGGCGATCTGGATGCCTTTTTTGACTTTATTCGTACTGATAGCAAGTTCTTCTACCCCGATACGGATGCTGGCCGCGAGGCGTATTTGGCCCAAGCGCGCGATTACTTAGCCCACATGGACACTAAATTGCCGGATTACTTTGGGTTGCTCCCAAGCATCGATTTAGAAGTTCGCAGGGTTGAGGCGTATCGCGAGCAAGCCGGCGCCCCACAACATTACATGCGCGGTTCCGCCGAAACCGGTCGCGCTGGTGTGTTCTATGCGCACTTAAGTGACATGTCGGCGATGCCAAAAAATGAGCTTGAAGCCATTGCCTACCATGAGGGTGTGCCGGGTCACCATCTACAAATATCGGTGGCGCAACAAGCGACTGATATTCCGCGTTTTCGCAATCAGGCACGCTTTACAGTTTTTACAGAAGGTTGGGCACTTTACGCAGAATGGTTGGCCGCTGAAATGGGTGCTTACGAAGACCCCTACTCTGAATTTGGTCAACTGGTCACCGAGTTATGGCGTGCGGTGCGCTTGGTCGTCGACACGGGTCTGCATGCCAAACAATGGACGTATGAAGATGCGATTGCCTATTTTGCTGAAACCACCCCAGTGCCGATGAACACAATTCGCATCGAGGTCGAACGCTATATGACGATTCCCGGCCAAGCCACCGCATTTAAGATTGGCATGCTGCATATTCAGCAATTACGCGCACAGGCAGAAGCTGCGCTGGGCGATAATTTTGATATTCGTGGGTTTCATGATGAGGTGCTGCGTGGTGGTGCGATGCCGCTATTCTTGCTTGAGCGCCGCATCCAAGCCTGGATAACGGCGCAACAAGATATACAACAAGAGGCGCCACAAAGTGAACTACAAGCGAATTAACCTAAGTTGATTTTACGCCAGTTGAGTTCATGTTGAATGGTGGCTTTAGGCTCGAGCATGGTGGGGTCGAGATCGTAAATATCGAGACCCTCTTTCAAGCGTTTCGGCAAGTCCTGATGCACCAAAGCTTTGCGCCCGACCGACAACAATGCGTCTGGGTATTGCGCCGCTAAATCTTCAACGTTGCCCTCGGTAATTGCGCCGTTGATGATAAGCTGCAAGCCTTCAACCTCTTTCGCCACTTCAGCCAATGACTTGTTGCTGTCAATAAAGCCTTTGCGGTTTACTGCTGTGTCATGGGTGTGAATATAGCCAAGCTCGGCATCGCGCAACTGCTCAAGCATATAGCGAAAGCCGTCTTCACCTTCTGGCCACTGATAATCATCGTCAGTCGCGGTAATTTGGCTGATCCGGGCGCCCAGCACAAAATCTTTGCCGCAAGCATCGCGTATCGCTTTAACGACCATGAGTAAAAAGCGCAAACGGCCGTCTAAGTTACCGCCCCACTGGTCTTTACGCTGATTAAAGTAAGTGCTGAGAAACTGGTTTAACAAGTAGCCTTCGCCAGCTTGTAATTCGACGCCATCAAAACCTGCGGCTTTGGCGCGTTTAGCTGCGCCCACAAAGCCATTCATAATGTGGTTTAGGTCAAGATCGTCCATGACCTCAGGTTTTACCCAGTTCTCTAAAGTGCCGTACATTGATACGGGCTTGCCTTTAGGCACAACCTCCGACAAGGCTTTCGGGTGTTCGCAAAAACGGTTGTACTGCATTTGCGCGCCCGAATGCGTCAGTTGGCAGATAATTGCAGCGCCAGCCTGATGCACTTCTTGTACAACCTCTTTCCAACCCTGTTGCTGCTCGTCGTCGGTTAAACCGGGTTGGTAACGGTACGCTTGGCTCGCTTTACGGTCGACATACACACCTTCGGTGATAATCAAATCAAAACCACCTTCGGCAAAGCGGGCGTAGTAATCTTGCATTAAGTCCGTCGGTTCGCCTTCATGTTCAGCACTAATGCGCGTCATGGGTGCTACCACCAAACGATTCGACAATTCAATGTTACCTAGTTTTGCTTGCTTAAATACTTCTGACATGGACTCTCCTGAGTGACTACCGCATCCATTGTATGCGCAATAATAAAAACTTTAAGGCTGCATACAACATAGTTAGCCAACGCCATAAACACAAAATCAATCGTGATAAAAGCTCGCTGTCGGGTGTAAACCGCGGATTAGCTGCTTAGCTTTTTCGCCAGTTTTGCAATGTGTTCACCTTGGAAGCGTGCGCCTTCCAGTTCTACCTCGGAAGGTTGGCGGGAACCGTCGCCAGCGGCAATTGTGCTGGCTCCGTATGGCGTACCACCGGCGACCGTTTCAATGCCTAATTGGCCTTGGAAACTATAGGGTAAGCCCGCAACCACAAAGCCTAAATGCAATAAACAGGTGTGAAAATTCAGCAAGGTACTTTCCTGACCGCCATGTTGTGACGCCGATGAGGTGAACACGCCGCCAACTTTGCCGATCAGGGCGCCATTTGCCCATAAACCACCGCATTGGTCGAGGAAGTTCTTCATTTGTGACGCCATCATGCCAAAGCGCGTGGGCGTGCCGAAAATGACCGCATCATATTTGGCTAAATCTTGCGGTTTCGCAACGGGCGCTGCCTGCTCAATTTTATATCCTGAGCTTTTCGCGATGTCCTCTGGCACTAACTCGGGTACACGCTTGATATCAACGTCAGCACCACCTTGACGGGCACCTTCGGCAATTGCTTGCGCCATGGTTTCAATGTGTCCGTAACTGGAATAATACAAAACAAGTACTTTAGCCATGATTGCTCTCTTTAAGGCGAATAAATATGCCTTAAGCTTAGCGCTAAGGGGTTGTTTGTAAAGCTCTTTAAAGATTATTTAGGATAAGCAACGCGGCTGGCTTAGCGCGCCAGGACTAAAGCAGCGCGTAAGCGTTTGGAGCCATACCCGAATGCACGGGAGAACGTTTCACGCGGAATAGGAATGTATTGACGTTCCACTGGGCTTTGCCAGGGCACGGTGTCTTCGTCCGGGTCATTAATGTAAACAAAATCGTCATCAATCGCTGTCACTAGCACCCAATGCGGCGCTTTTGACTGGTCAAACTGATAGGTGCTAATCAGCGCAATCACCAATTTATCTGCCGCTAAATCTTGCTCCAGTTGGTTGGCGTAGTAATCGCCCACATGCATGGTCACGCCCGCTTGCTCAAGTGCGGCAATATCAGCGACTTGTATGCGCGCCATGACGTCCCGTTTTTGCGCGTTGCGCACTGAATCGAGCAATACAGGACCTGGCTGGCTGACCCACAATTCAACCTCTAAGCCGCGCTTATGGGCAGCGCGTGCTAAGCCGTGTGGCCCACAGCCACCATGTCCGGAGGTCATGTAAATTGTGGTGGCTTCGCGCCATAGTTCCAATTCTTCCAGGTCCGGGCGCGCATATTCATGACCAAAATAGGACAGCGCCATCAATAAGCTGGTTGGCCCACAGGTAAATGGTGTGGTTTGAGTCAGATAGGGAACGCGACGAGGTGTGCGCTCGCTATCAAAGAAATGCAGCTGTTTTTGCAACACCACGGCGTCTGAATGGTCGTCGAAGTAGTCATTTTTAAGCCCAATGTCGTGGTAGCCGCGCTGCTGAAAAAAACCGACCGCCGCGCTGTCATCGGCTTTCACTTCAAGGCGCATGAACAAGCTATGCTCGGCCTTAGCCAAGGTTTCCATATGCTTAAGTAGCTGATTTCCAAAGCCTTGACGCCGCGCTTGTTGGGCGATAGCAAAGGAATATAAGCGCGCTAGCTTGGTGGCTGGACGGTACAGCATAATCGCATAACCGAGTAAGCTGGCATTTTGGTCAAGTACCCAAAGCTCGGCTTCGCCCAGTTTAATGAAACGGCGGAAACTCCGTGCGCTCATGGCGTCGTACGGGAAGCTTTCGGCTTCCAACTTGGCCAGCGCCGGCACATCTTTAAGGGTGGCTAAGCGAATCTCTGTCATAGCGGATATTTGACGCTGTTTTGCATGACTTAGCAAGTAGCCCGCAGAAAAAAATGCTGCTAAAATACGCGCCAATTCTGCCCTGCTATCCTGCCTGTGCGGACCAACCGACACAACCTACAAATATATGCGAGGACGAACTGTGAGCGAGTCAAAAACCCCTTTAAGTTATAAAGACGCTGGTGTGGATATCGATGCGGGTAATGCGCTAGTTGAGCGTATTAAAGGCGTAACTAAACGCACTGCGCGCCCTGAAGTGAAGGGTAATATTGGGGGCTTTGGCGCGTTATGCGAGCTGCCAACCAAGTATAAAGAGCCATTATTAGTGTCTGGTACGGACGGTGTTGGCACCAAATTGCGCTTAGCGATTGACGCAGGTAAGCACGACACCGTGGGCATCGACTTAGTCGCCATGTGTGTGAACGACCTAATCGTACAAGGCGCTGAGCCACTGTTCTTCTTGGACTATTACGCTACCGGCAAGCTTGATGTCGATGTCGCAGCTGACGTGGTAAGCGGCATTGGTGAAGGTTGTGTGCTAGCGGGTTGTGCGTTAATTGGCGGTGAAACTGCTGAAATGCCAGGCATGTACCATAGCGGCGACTATGACATAGCAGGGTTTTGTGTCGGCGTGGTAGAAAAATCTGAAGTCATTGACGGCAGCAAAGTAGCGCCGGGTGATGCCCTGATTGCGGTTGGTTCAAGCGGCCCACATAGCAATGGCTATTCACTGATTCGTAAAGTACTCGAAGTGAGCCAAGCTGACTTGCAGCAAGATTTAGACGGCAAGCCGCTGATTGACCACTTGTTAGAGCCTACGCGCATTTACGTTAAATCGGTGCTGGAACTGATGGCACACCACCCTGTGCATGCGATTTCGCATATTACGGGCGGCGGTTTCTGGGAAAATATCCCGCGTGTGTTACCTGCTGGCACCAAAGCCATGATCGACGGCAACAGCTGGCAGTGGCCTGCGGTTTTCAATTGGCTACAGCAAGCAGGCAATATTGAAAAACGTGAAATGTACCGCACATTTAACTGTGG
The DNA here is from genome assembly GCF_003987335.1 of Aliidiomarina maris. Lineage (GTDB taxonomy): Bacteria > Pseudomonadota > Gammaproteobacteria > Enterobacterales > Alteromonadaceae > Aliidiomarina > Aliidiomarina maris. The sequence goes on from NZ_PIPK01000001.1 coordinate 275,820, forward strand.
CGTTGGCTTAGTTATCGCAGTGCCTGCCGATGCGCAAGACGCCGTCGTTGCGCAACTGAATGCAAGCGGTGAAACAGCATGGGCGATTGGTCATATCGCTGCGGCCCAAGATGGCGACGCGCTGGTTGAAATTCAGTCATAGTCTACTTTGAAAGCGAGTGCATTTTGAGCGTATCTGAAACAAAAAAACGCGTTGTCATCCTTATTTCAGGGTCTGGCAGCAATATGGTCAACTTAGTTGAGCATTGCCAACAAGGTAAGGCGGCAGCGGACGTTGTGGCTGTGATTAGCAACCAACCGGCAGCTGCGGGTTTAAACAAAGCGGCAGCTTTAGGGATTGATACCGCAGTGTTGTCTCACCGTGAGTTTGATACGCGTGAAGCATACGACCGTGAACTCACGGCGCTGGTGGCAAGTTACCAGCCAGATCTGGTGATTTTAGCCGGTTTTATGCGCATTTTAACCACCGAATTCGTGCATGCTTTCGAGGGTCGCTTGCTCAATATTCACCCCTCGTTACTGCCGAAATACAAAGGGATTCATACTCATCAACGGGCCCTTGATGCCGGTGACACCGAGCATGGTGTCAGTGTGCATTTTGTCACCGAAGAGTTAGATGGTGGCCCGGTGATACTGCAAGCGAAAGTGCCGATTTTCGACGGTGACGACGCCGACGATTTGCAGGCGCGCGTGCATGAGCAGGAATATCGTATTTACCCATTGGTGATGCGTTGGTTCTGCGCTGAGCGCTTAACACTGAACGCCGATGGCGTGTACTTGGACGGCGAGAAGCTTGGCCCGCAAGGTTACGCGGTCGAGTAACCTCGCCTCAGCAGAAAGTAGTCGCGCAATAAAAAAGGCATGCTCAGCATGCCTTTTTTGTGCGCTTACATCGCCTTGATTAATTCATATCTAAATCGGTGAGCTGAATTTGTAACTGCTCACGATCATCTTCTATCTGCTGCATTTTAACCAAGGTGTAATTAAGCTCAGGCGCGAACCAAAACAGCGTTTGACGACGGTTGTGGTCACGTACTCGGTCAACTCGAATCGCCTCAACCTCGCCAAATGGCAACTTTAAGGTTTCAGTACCATGGCGCGCGAATTCATAATCACGGTAATCACCACTTTCATCTACCAATGGATAGGTCCAGCTATCGGCGTCGCCAGCGACATCAATTTGTAACTGATGCAGCACCGCATTCGGGTCAAGAAGGCCGTCATGCCACTCTACATTGACATCATCGCCCCCCTCGGACACCACTTCTTGGTTGTCGTAATCAAAACGTACGCGTAGTGCTCGGTTCGACCCTGTACCTTCGCGGGAGTAATCAAAAATGAGCGGCTTTACCCGACCTTCTTCGATGCGGAAAAAAGTTTCGTTTTCGCGTCGATCAGAAAACACCAGCAAGCGTGCTCGGGTTGAGGTGAAGTAACGCCACTGGCCGTCTTCCTTTTGCTCCAACACGCGCTGTGCTTCACCACGCTCAGTGCCGCGGCGCGATAATACATAGTGCGCATGGTAAGGTTTGGTTAATGAATCTGCCATTTCGACTTGGTCCTTGCTGGCGGCCTTAGCAGGAAGCACCATCGCACTAACGGCTAGTACCGCAGCGAACAAACTGGTTTGCAGCAGCGTATTGCTCAAGCGCGGCATTGCCACTGGAAAATGTGCTGTTTGGCCACTTAGGCGCCCTTTTGAATCCTTCAATTGCATCACAATCAACCCCTTGCGTTTGCGTGCGCTTACATACTGAGCATCGCAGCTTTGATTTAGCATCATCAGCAACGAGCAATTACTAAGTTAGTGCCTGAATTGACTTTTTGGTTCCCAATTCGGCTTGTTGGGTTTAAACCTTAGCCTGCAAAGTTATAGACGCAAGTATAGCAAACCACTAAAAAATGCGAGTTTCTAATCTACGTCTGAATAATAAATAAACTGTTAAGCCAGTAAATCCGTACAAAATAGCAGCAAGTTATAAGTCATTTGCTTTTAAGCAGAAAATATTCCCTTTAGCAGGGGTTTGTGAACTTGCAAACTGGTCTGCTTTGTTCTACCTTGAAGGTTACTGGTCAGACCTCGAAATTGGAGTAAACAACATGAGTGTCGCAATCTGGATCATCGCTACCTTGCTAGTGCTTGGCGCGATGTTATATCACCGCAGTTCACTGCGCGTTTTCACCTTAGGCACGGTCGTGATGCTAGGTATCGCTACTGGCTTGAGCATTTTTGGTAGCACCACATTGACGGTATTGTGGATTATCGCTGCTGTTCTATTGTTGCCATTGAACCTTGGCTTTGTGCGTAAGTCTGTACTTACCAAGCCGATGTTAGCTACGTACCGCAAGATCATGCCGGAGATGTCGCAAACTGAAAAAGACGCCATCGACGCAGGTACTGTGTGGTGGGAAAGCGAAGTATTCCGTGGCGCCCCAGATTGGAAAAACTTGCACAACATCCCTGCGCCGCGTTTAAGCGCAGAAGAGCAAGCCTTCTTAGACGGCCCGTGTGAAGAAGTTTGCGCGATGTTGAACGATTGGGAAGTGACACATGAAGACGCCGATATGCCACAAGAAGTATGGCAGTATCTGCGTGATCATAAGTTCTTTGCGATGATCATCAAGAAAGAATACGGCGGTTTAGAGTTCTCTGCGTACGCGCAATCTCGCGTACTGCAAAAGCTTGCAGGTGTTAGCACCGTATTGGCGTCAACCGTTGGTGTACCTAACTCGTTAGGTCCGGGCGAGTTGTTGCAACACTATGGTACTAAAGCGCAAAAAGACCACTACTTACCGCGCTTAGCCACTGGTGAAGAAATCCCATGTTTCGCGTTAACCAGTCCGGAAGCGGGTTCAGACGCGGGCGCTATTCCAGATAGCGGTGTAGTATGTAAAGGTGAGTTTAACGGTGAAGAGATCATCGGTATCAAGCTTAACTTTAACAAGCGTTACATTACCTTGGCGCCTATCGCGACTGTCGTTGGTCTGGCATTTAAAATGTACGACCCAGATGGCTTGATTGGCGATAAGAAAGAATTGGGTATTACCGCTGCGTTGTTGCCGCGTGACACCAAAGGTATGGAAATTGGCCGTCGCCACTTCCCATTAAACGTGCCTTTCCATAACGGTCCTATCCGCGGAAACGACGTGTTTATTCCTCTTGATTACATCATTGGTGGTCAGGAAATGGCGGGCAAAGGCTGGCGTATGCTGGTTGAGTGTTTGTCGGTTGGTCGTGCTATCACACTGCCTTCAAACTCCGCAGGTGGTGCAAAATCGTTGGCGCTGGTGACAGGTGCGTATTCACGCATTCGCCGCCAGTTCAAATTACCAATTGGTAAAATGGAAGGCGTTGAAGAAGCATTGGCTCGTTTAGGCGGTAATGCTTACTTAATGGATTCTGTGACTAGCCTGTCTACCACAGGTATCGATTTAGGTGAAAAGCCTTCGGTGATTTCAGCCATTGCGAAATACCACATGACTGAAAAGTTACGTGTGGTAATGAACGATGCAATGGATGTACACGGTGGTAAAGGTATCTGTTTGGGCCCGAATAACTACTTAGGTCGTGGTTATCAAGGCACGCCAGTGGCCATTACGGTTGAAGGTGCGAACATTCTAACGCGTAACATGATGATCTACGGTCAAGGTGCGATTCGCTGCCATCCTTATGTACTGGAAGAAATGGAAGCTGCGCACTTAGACGATGCGAAAGAAGGTTTACGTCGCTTTGATAAGGCTGTGTTTGGTCACATTGGGTTTGTATTCTCGAATTTTGCTCGCTCATTATTCTTCGGCTTCGGCGGTAGCGTTTTCACCAGCGCCCCAACCAGTGACTCAACCAAAGCATACTACAAGCAAATGACTCGCTTTAGCTCGAACCTGGCATTGATGTCAGACGTGGCGATGGGCGTGTTAGGTGGCTCTCTGAAGCGCAAAGAACGTGTATCTGCACGCTTAGGCGATATGCTCAGCTACTTGTTCATTGGTTCAGCGGTATTGAAGCGCTTTGAAGACGAAGGTCGTCCAAAAGAAGATTTGCCATTCGTTCATTGGGCGATGCAAGATTCACTGTACAAGCTGCAGGAAGCGCAAATTGCGTTGCTACAAAACTTCGGTGGTGTAGGTGCATTGTTGAAAGCGACTATGTTCCCGTTTGGCCGCATTGTAAAAGCACCAAGCGACAAGCTTGATCATAAAGTTGCACGCTTACTGATGTACCCGAACGTGGCACGTGAGCGCTTAGGTGCCGGCCAATTCTTGTCAGAGCGCGGTCAATACGGCTACGTTGAGCAAGTATTGCGTGACATTATTGCAGTCGAGCCAATTTATGACACGATTTGTAAAGCAGCGAAAAAGCGCTACACCTTTACCCAGCTAGATCAGCTGGCGAAGAAAGGCTTAGAGCTAGGCGTGATTAACGCGGAAGAAGCTGCATTGCTTGAGCGTGCGGAAGAAGGTCGCCTGAAAGTAATTAACGTCGACGACTTCGCCCATGAAGATTTGCTAGCCGGTCGTGGTGCACGCCGTCACTTTGAGCAACAGCAAGCTGCCGTTGCCAAAGACAGCGAGCAAGACGCTGCGTAAGCTAACCAACTGTTGAATGTAAAAAGGGTCGCGATGAGCGACCCTTTTTTATTGCTTGTACTGCCAATCTGCAAAGCAATTAATCGTAGCGTGGTTGACGCTTTGACAGCCACATCATGAAGCTAACACCCAGAATTGTGGGAATAGTCCAGAGATACGGGTTAAACGCATGGGTTGGCATATACATGGCCGCACCGAACGACAAAAATGCGGAATAACCAGCAATACCTGCGCCTATCATGGAGGTAAAGTGTTGATACAGCCATTCACGGCGAAGCTTTCCAGGGGCCGCTACAGGTTTACGCAAGATAAACCGTAAATTACCTGGCACCATTAAGAAAGCAATAAACGCGACGCCAATTAACAATAGTTCGCGCTGACTCCAGCCAAGCCAAAACACCCAAGCGGCTAATAGCGCTAACGCCCCATGTAAGAATAAAATCCAAGTGGTTTTATACAGATGATGGCGGCCTTTATTGCGTACGGTTTTAAGCCCAAACAACACCAACACCGTGGCTAACAACCCCAGATATAACATCATCCAACCAAGTTGCAGGCGCGTATCCGCAGCGCCTTCGACCCATTGGGGTGAGGTCAAATGAAACGATGCCAGCACCATTGCAATAACCCCGCAAACAATCATGCTGATCGCAAACACGCGACCAGTCACGCGGTGCGCTTGCTTCCCTTTGGGCAATAACAACGGCAACCAAAAGGTCACGAGCGCGACCGCACCGCTTGTCACATGCAAAAATATTAAACCACTGACTAACCATTCCACATTATTGTCCTCGTGCCGTTGCAACCTGCGATGCTAAGCCTAACTCACGCCAGAACCTGCGCTTGGTAAAAACTCTGTAAACAGCATTCACAGCGCGTCACTTTCCGCTATTCTGATACTGCAACTGAGCCAAGCTCAAGAGCATCACTCTTAATTTAGTCATGGATGACACCCTGATATGTGTTGCGTTAAGAGTGACTTACGGCGCCCCCTCCCCCGGGGCGCTTTTTTTTTGCCTAGGTCACCTCGCCCGCCTTTGCGGCTGCAGTTAATTCATCCAAAGTTTGCGACCAATGTGCAACCCACTCTGGTAATTCTGGCGAACTTAAATGCCCGTGCCCCGTTGCTTCAAGTAAGCTGTCTGGGGTCATGCCCCCTTGCTTGCGCCAAAACATACCGCGCACGACCACAATAGCCGCGAGACGATTCTGACCATCATATATTTTATGCTGCAAAAATGCCCACTTATGGTTCCAGCCCAATAGCTGGGTCTCGACCTCAAAAGGGTCAAACGCTTTTAATTGGCGAATAAAGCGTGCATTGGCGTCACCAATCACAGGAATCGCTTTGTGCTTACGTGCAACTTGCAAGCAGCCAGTGCGCACAAACCAATCGACACGCCCTAAGTCAGCAAAGCTTAAGTAACGGCCATTGTTGACGTGCATATTAAAGTCTAAATCATTGGGTAACGCCCGCGAGCGGACACGTAAGCTATCAAGGGGGTGGCATTGGGGCTGGCGGAAACGGCGGATTAAAATCCACACCATGCGCAGTAAAAGATTCATATTCTACTCATAAAAAAAACCTGTGTTAGTGCGCTAGCATAGCAGCACTGAACACAGGTTTTATCACTACATCTATTTTTATTTAATTAAGCCGATTTCACGCAAACGCTCAGTTAAATATTCGTCCGCCGTAATTGGTGGAAACTGCTTCGGGTTGTCTTCACCGTAGCAAGTTTCCAATGCGTCGATCACCACGTCAGGGTTGAAGTGCAAGAAAAATGGAATCGAATAACGTGACTTATGGCTATATGGCGCAGGCGGATTCACCACACGGTGGGTGGTTGATGGCAACACACCATTGGTCAAGCGTTGCAGCATGTCACCGACGTTACAAATAATCGCGCCGTCAATAATAGTCACTGGAATCCACTCACCTGATTTTGATAAGACCTCTAAGCCAGGCTCGCGCGAACCAACCAGCAAGGTAATCACGTTAATGTCTTCATGGGCGCCCGCGCGCACTGACGGTGTTCCTTCATCAATAATCGGCGGATAATGCAATGGGCGCAAAATTGAATTGCCCATATTCACGCGACTTTCAAAATAGTCACGGTCTTCGCCTAGGTATACGGCAATACCTTCCAGCACGCGACGGCCCAGTTTGTCGAGCTCGTTAAAGATAGTCAGCATGCGCTGCTTGAAGTCAGGAACTTCAGTTGGCCACACATTTGGGGTTAACTGGGCATACTTTGGCGTGCCTTCAACTTCACGACCGACATGCCAGAACTCTTTCAAGTCAACATGCTTAGCGTCTTTGGCGATTTCAGTACCAAATGGCGTATAACCACGTGCACCACCTTGACCCGCTAAGTGGTATTTTTTCTTCACGTCGTCTGGCAACGCAAATAATTCACGGCTAATATCCAACGCGTTATGAATAATATCGCTATCGATGCCATGCTGGGTCAGCGCGACGAAACCATTCACTTCGTAACCTTCGCCAATAGCTTGCACGAAGCCTTCAAAGTCACTGGCGTATTGACTCATGTCTACATGAGGAATAGAACTCATAATGATACCTTTGCTAAACTATCTTTTGACGCGGGTCATTGTAACCTATTGCGATTAGCGGCACACTTGATTCATCACAATATCCTGGCTGTTAGAGGCACACACGAATTCATGACTAAACCAAATCGCCACCCTTCCCTGATGACGCTGCGTTGGTTCAGAACCTTTATCGTCAGTTTGGCACTATTTTTTGTGATTTTGTTTGTGTTGCCGCTGCTCTACGAGCTGTTTGTCACCTTCACCCCGCCGATGGATGTCAGCACAGAGCGCACCACGCGGCGCATTATGATGCTGGTATCGAACGTATTTTCCTGGGTAGTTTTGTTCTTGGGCTTGGCGTTAAGTTGGCGCCAGCGGCGGACGCAAATGCGCCGTGAATACGTGCATAAGCGCGTACTTGAGCGACGCCAGGACAAGCGCCGTGAGGCTGAGCAAGCACGCATCGCGCACCATGAAAAAATTTATGGGCGTAAACCCCAGGACAAAGCCCAAAAAAAGCCTGACTAGCAGGCTTTGATTGAATGTCGTGTTTACTTGACGCCAACTGGCGCGTGAATCAGTTCAGTACCATTCCAGCAACGCGTGGCTCGCACCGGCGCTGGGTTTTGACAGCGAATTTCAGCGCCATCTAGGTCAATGCTCTCAACCCGATTCGCGCCTTCAGCTTGCTGATGTAAATTGAAGCCATCATAGAGCTCACCCGTCACCGTATAAGCGCGATATTCCAAGCTTTGCTCAGTAAAAGTTAAGTGCTGAAATAGCTGCACGTCTTCGGCATTTCTTAGCATATGTTGCTCGGCATTTTCACTGACTAAATACATTTTAGGGCCAGCGACCGAGACCACGTACACGGGCCCCTGCTCGTTCGCCATGCTACGTCCATAGGTATGGTCGTGCCCTTGCAGCACTATATCAACACCAAACTCTTCAAACACTGATTGCCAGTACTGACGCAATATGGGGTTATCGCGCCCTAACGACACAGAAAACATCGGGTGATGCTGAATGACCACTGTCCACTGGTTCGGATTATCCGCCAGCACTTGCTTTAGCCACTCACCTTGTAAACGCGCACTATCGACGCTTTGCACCGCTTGGGTGGAATCAAGGGCAATATAACGTACGCCTTGATAGTCGGTGAAGTAGACTGTGTCCTGCAACCCTTCCGGGCCATTGGTTGGTAAGTTAAATTGTAAAGGCCATGCACTGACTAAATGGCGCACTTCCTGCTCGTCTTCAATGAATTCATGGTTTCCTGTGACTGGCACTTGCATCATGGAAGCGCCCATCCAGCCGGTCGCTTCAAACCATTCACCCCACTCATCATCAAGCACACCGTAACGCGAATTGACCAGATCACCTGCATACAGCATCACTTCCGCATGGGGCGTGCGGCGAATCGCTTCGCGTACTGTGCGGGCGTAATGCGACAGCACAGCGTTTTGCGCATCACCAAAATACAACACAGTCGACGGGCTAAAACTCGCTTTGGGCGTTTTAAATTGAAACCACTCACTCCAGGTATCCTGGCCCATCACGCGGTACGCGTACAAAGTGTCTGGCTTTAGGTCACTCAACACCGCGGCATGATGGTGGGCTTGGCCATTTTCGCTTTCCCCTAAACGCCATTCACCTTCAACTTCATGCGCAGTTAAGTGTAATCCGGGGGTGTTTTGCGCCACGGTTAACTGCACCAGTGAGCGCTCCACTGCGGTGTTTGTGCGCCAACTCAAGCGTTGCTCGGTTGCCGCGTGTTGACCAGGTAGCAAAATAATCCGGTCCGGGAAGGCACTGGCAACATAGCGCTGCATACCTTCCGGTACTAACGTGTTCGCTTCTGGGTAAGACTCTGCAAGTGCCGGGCTACTAGCCAACACCGCGCTGACCAATGCCAGCTTGGCTAACATTCCATACGTCGGTTTTAATTGCATAATGATTCCTTGATAACACAACAAGGCGCCCCCGAAGGTGCGCCTTGTAAGCCTCGATTAGAAGTTAGCTCGAACACCGATCATGTAAGCACGGCCAAATTGTTCATGCTCATACACGCGGCTGCGTTCACCTTGGTAACGCACTGCTTTAGAGTCAGTGAGGTTGGTTGCTTCTGCAAACACGGTGAAGTTGTCCGACACTCTGAAGCTTGCACTGAAATCCAGGGTGCCACGACCGTCCCAGAATACGTTCAATGAAGGGTCAGCGGTGTCGAACGCATCAACATACTCTGAACGGTAGTTGTAGGCCAATTGCGAACTAAAACGCTCGGTATCGTACTGCAGGCCTAAGTTATAGGTGTGTTTACTGGTACCGGCTAACTGGGTGCTACCAATACCGAACGGCAATTCAGCGCTTGAATCTGTGTAGGTATAGTTAACTAAGAAACCCAGTCCAGACCACGCGCCAGGTAAGAAGGTTAAGCTTTGTTGCCAGTTCACCTCAAAACCATACAATTCACCTGAGGTACCATTTTCTGGGCGTACCATGGTAAAGCCTTCAAATGGACCGTCAGCAACCGTTGAGCGCGCCTTAAAAATTGGGTCGCTCAAGTCTTTGTAGAATACACCTGCTGAAATTAAGCCCAATGGCTCGATATAGTACTCAGCCATTAAGTCAAAGTTATGTGCGTAGGTTGGGTTGAGTTCGGTGTTACCGATGTCCAGTGAACCACGACCCGAGACACGATCTTCAATAATGAAGTATGGTACTAAATCAGCGAAGTTAGGACGGCTTAAGCCAGTGCTGTAAGCTGCACGTAAAATTACACCATTGTCTAATTCATGACGTAAATGCGCACTAGGGAACACTTTGGTGTAGTCGTTACTTGCAGATACCGGCGTCGCTGTTTCAGTATCGTCATCAAATTCCGAAGCCTGACCTGACGTACGGGTATGCTCAACACGCACACCGTACAGTAGCGTGGTTTGATCCCACTCCACTTTGCTCATAGCATAGGCGGCATAGGTATCTTCTTCCGCGGTGTAGTCGCCTGTGATCGACGCTGCCGTGCGCACTAAGTAATCTTCGTTTTCAAAAATTGGCGCGTATAAATCAATAAAATTGCGCTGCATTTTAAGGCCGTTATTGTAGAACCCATCGAATGGTGCTGATCGCTTATCAATCACTACATCTGCATAGTCTGGGGCACCCACACCTTCGCCATTGCGAATACGGTCTTCGTCAGATTCTTTGTTCTTCAAGCGTAATTTAGCGCCCACTTTATGGGTAACATAGGCGTTACCCCATTGTGACGGGATGCTTAAATCAAGGGCATATGCCTGCTCGGTTTCATCGCTGCCACCAAAGCGGCGCTCGTAACGACGAAATGCATAAGAATCTAATGGAAAATCAAAGTTCTCCTGGACCACGTTGTTATCACCATCCAGAATGGCAAAGCTTGGTAAATCAGGGTTGGTAAAATCGTAAGCCATGGCTGGACGTGACGTTTCACGATACACCAAGTAATCACGGTCCGGGTAATCTTGAGATGCCGTTGAATAAGCGGCTGAGAATTCTAGCGTGGCGTTGTCAAAATGGTGACGGCCGCCTAACACCGTTGAGTTAATCCGGTTAATAAAGGTACGGTGACGAATTTCGTTATCAAACGTGGTACGCCCAGACACACCAGTCACCGAGTTCGATTCAGGGGTAAAGCGATCCCATGAAATTTCAATGGTGTCGCGATACTCGTTATCTTCAAAGCGTGAATACGTGTGTGACAGATATACATGGGTATTATCACTTGGACGGAAATCGACACGACCTGTCGCGCCAGTGCGAATACGCTTGACTTCGTAGTCTTTGAATTCTGTGGTTTCAGGAATGTAAGCACCGTTGTCTTGCAGCACCCAAGTGTGCTCGATGTTGTCGGTAACCCGGTTCGTTTCACTGTGGTTAACCGAGAACAACACCCCTAAGTCATCGCGACCACCAATGCGGTCACCTAAAGTTAAACCGCCGCGATAGGCGTTACCGCTGCCTTTTTCGTTCTCACCTAATGCTACGTGACCGCGCAAAATGCGTCCGCGGCTATCAAGTGCGCCTTGAGTCACGATGTTGATGTTACCCGCAATCGCGTCCGCGTCCATATCTGGGGTAATGGCTTTGGTTAATTCAAGTGCTGATATGACATCGGCTGGAATGGTATCTAAATCAATTGCACGTGTGCCGCCGTCCGGTGATGGCAGTACCACGCCGTCAATGGATACGTTTGAGAATTCTAGTGGCGCGCCACGCACGTTCACGTACTTACCTTCGCCTTGGTCTCGCTGAATAGCAGCACCAGGCAAACGCTGCATGGATTCGGCGACGTTATTGTCAGGAAAGCGCCCTAGGTAATCTGATGACACCACTGAAGTAATATTGTCTGCTGCACGCTGTGCATTCAGCGCGCGAGCCTGCGCGCCACGACCGCCAAATACTTGAATGCGCTCCATACCCTCTTCAGCCTGCAACGCTTCAAGGCTAATGGTAATGAATTGACCGCCTTGGGCACTCACTTGAGCGTCGATTTGCTGATTCTCGTAGCCTAAATAATCAATCGTCAGTTGGTAATCACCTGCCTCTAAGCCGTCAAAACGAAAACGACCTTGACGATCCGTGGTCGTTTCACGGTTGGTTCCAACCAAGCGCACGATGGCACCCGATACAAACTGGCCACGCGGGTCAGCGATTTCGCCGCGAATCGCTTGGCTGTTGATCGTTTGGGCAGAGGCCGAAATTAAGCTCAGTGGCTGGCTTGATTGGCCTGCAGTTGCACTAAAGGTGGCACCAGCTAACACCGCCGAGACGGTCAAAGCAATCAGTGTTTTGTTCGCAAACGGCTTAGGCGTTGGGCGAGTCTTTGAGAGAGTGTGAGAGCGCATGATATTTCCCATCTGTTGTGGTTACGTTTTAGATGGGAGGTCATGGTAGAGCGACTGTGTGACGGTTAAACTGAATTTGGATGACAATCCGATGACAAAGTAAACCTTGAGTGTAGCGCTGACCGACCAAGGCCAGCGCTAAAAAGGTTTACCAATCAAGACCATGTAATTCACCCAAGCAACGCTTGAGTTCTTCTACGGCGTAGAAATAGGTCATTTGGTCATAACTTTGACATACGTCTGCAAACTTCACTTGGGCTTCGTTGTGCAGCATTCTGACTAAACGATCTCCCACGCTATTTTGGTAAACATCCCATTGCACATTCGCCCCCATCGGTGACACCAGTGCGGCCCGCCACGGATTAGTTGCATAGTCGTATAGCGTGCCAGGCGTGACGGCTGAATCAGTGTGTTCGAGCTGCAACCAAGTGGCAATTGGCATGGTCACTTGAGCATGGGTAAAGCGCAAACTGGCGCTAGGCCCCTCCGGCAATTGCTCAATTTGCGTCATCATCTCTTTGAATAACGCATCGGCACCACGGTAGGTGATGTCGTTGCCTGCAAACCCTGGTCCGCGCCCGTAGAATGAATCTGCATCGTCCACGTACGCCAACCAGCTCGCGTGCTCAGCACTTAGAAACGGTTGCATATCGATGGCGTCGTCGGCAGCTAAATTAGGCGCAATCGAATACAAACCATAGAGTGCAAATAATGCATCTAAAGCATTGTTAATTTGGTCTTCATCATCGGCTTTGGCGACAAACTGATAGTCTCCAGCGTGCAAACGTGCGACAAAATCTTCGCTAAACAGACGTTGCAATGCTTGAATCGCTACCTCGTGAGTGCGCGTTGAACCCTCTATTTCCGCCATTGCAGCGACTAAATCGGGGTCATTGTCACGATAGTCGTCATAGCCTTCTGAGCCTTCTGCTTTATGAAAATATAACGTGCTTTCATCGGCGTACGCGTCTTCAATATGAACCGCTAAGTTGGGTTTTTGCGCTAATAATCCTGCAACAAAAGCATCGCCGCTTTGTGCCGCACGCGAACGTCCCGAATGTGACACTAAAATTGGTCGCGCTTGGGTAAATAAATCTCCATGGCGCGCTAGCATCCGTTGTGCCATCTGTGCATGCTCTTGGCGCCCGAGGGTACTTAGTTCGCCGTACCCCAGTTTCTCATGCACTGCGATAAAGCGTTCCAACACAGGGCCTAGCTGCTGACCAAGTTCTGTCAACGCCCCTTCTTGCTCTGCCTGCTGCCATAATTGCAGCATTAAATCGTCATCATCGGCACTCGACAGTCCGCGCGACCCATGCCGGGCCACATGCTGGACCATGGCAATGCTGTAGCCACTTGGCGGCGCTTCATACTGGCTGAAATGTTGGCGTGGCTGATACGGTGTTTTGCTGGTGATATGATCTACCGCAGTAGCTTGCGCGGTAAACAAACAGGTCAAACTGACGAGCAACGAAGTACGCATGAAAACCCTTTATAGTCGATAATAAAGCGACTTACGGTAGCAGCTGCCTGTGTCAGTTTTGTGACGATAATTCGGCTGCAAAGTAAAAAGGAGCCCGCAGGCCCCTTTAACTTTAGCAACTGACTAGCGGTCAGCGTACAGGTAATCCCACCACTGTGGCTCGTCTTTTAAATGCTTGTCAAAAAACGCCATGTAGGTTTGCCACCATAATAAGCGCGGGGTGCGGCGGTTTATCGCATGGTCTTCACCAATGAATTCCACCAGCTCAACGTCTTTATCCAGCATTTTAAGCGCCGTATACATCATGTGGCTTTCACCTGGTGGTACGTTGGTGTCGCTGTCACCATGAATTAACAACAGCGGCGTGTTAATTCGGTCAGCAAAATTCAACGGGCTGCGCTCGCGATACAGCTCTGGCGCATTCCAAGGGAAACTCCCTTTGCTGGCTTCGCCTGAATAACCAAAGCCCCACCAACCATGGCCCCAATAGGAACTAATATGGCTAATGCCAGCATGCGACATCGATGCAGCAAATAAATCGGTTTGAGTCGCCAGTAGCATGGTCATGAACCCACCATATGAAGCGCCTAAATTACCCACTCGATCTGCATCAACAAAGTCATGCTGCTCAATAAACCGACGCGTGCCTTGAATGATGTCGTCGGTCGTATATTCACCCCACGCATTCACATGCCGCGCCGAGAAATCCTGACCAAAGCCAATCGCGCCCGTAGGTTGCAATACATACACCACGTAACCCATATCGGCCCAGAGATTAAACGGATACCGCCCGGTAAAGTTACGCGTAACCGGCGTGGTGCCACCATAGTAATATACCAACGCTGGATACTGACGGCTTTCATCAAAGTTATGCGGCAGGTAAATACGCCCATAAATTGTGTCACCGCGTTCATTGGTGAAGTTCCATTCACGGGTATTCGCATCGCGATTCAAACGATACGCATCATCCGCGCTGTCCCACAGTAACTGAGCGCTATCGCCAATATCAGCAAAATACGTGCGCTGCGGCGCACTCATCAAGGTGCCTGCGTACACCACGCGAGGCGTGCTTTGCTGACTGACACTAGCGGTATCAATCACATCCACCACTTGGTCTACGCGATGAAAACGCCCTTGCTGCGCATTAAAGTGATACAACACACTGCGGTCACGGTCGGTGGTTTGTACCACCAAATCGCCGTTTGCCGTCGGCATGATTTGACTAATGGCAGGGTCAAAATCGCGCGACAACGGCGTCACGTCAGCACCATTCATGCTCACGCGGTACAGTTGACCGTCATAGTTGTTCGCCATTAACTCACTATCGTTCAGGGCCAGCCCTGCACCGTCACCAAATTCAGGGCCTGCAACCACATACAAGCCTTCCGGCGCGTAGCGTGCTTGGTTAAAGGTACGGTACTCCCCGATGGTTTCAACCTCGCCGCTGGCAATTTCAATTTGCAGCAAGCGGGTTAAACTGTGGGGTGGTTCAGCGTAATCAACCAAACTTTGGCTCACCAGCACGTAGTCACCGTCAGCGTGCGTGTCTTGTAGGCTGATGCGTCCTGCTAACTCAGTTACCTGGCTCAATACACCGTCATTGAGTGAGTAGGTAAATACGTCGGCTTGCTGGCGGAAATAGTTCCAGCGGTCTTCTAAAGCTCGATAGCGTTTCACTTGGCCATCATGCTCGTCTTCACGCTCCATCAAGGTAAACATCAGGGTCTCGTCATTCAGCCAGCGTAAACTACTTAGGCGTTCAAGGGCTGCGGTTTGACGTGTGACGTCACCTGAACCGACCTGCATGGTGTGCAATTGATCATTGCGCATAAAGGCGAGTTGCTGGGAATTTGGGCTCCAGCTGAATTGACTGGCGTTATCGGCCCATTCAAATACCACCTCTCGACTGGCTAAATGATACAGCTGCGTCTGCATCTGTGGGCTGTCGCCAGTGGCTTCACTAAAGTGCTGGCGTTGCCACACCACATATTCACCATCTGGTGATAACGACACGTTGGTGGTGGTTTGCGCATCAAATAGTTGTTCTGCATACAGGCGATGCGCTTGAGGGCGTGTCGTATCAACCACGTCATGATCCGCCTTGCCCTGCCAATCCAGTTGAACCTGTGACCAATCTTCAACGCCACCGACCAGCACCAACACTTGATGATCACCGGTTTGTAGTGCCAGCTCGTAATGGCTGTGACCGTCAACGTTGCGACCGTTGATTTGGCGACCATTGACGAATACGCGACTATGTTCAGCAGCTTCCACCACCAATGTGCCCTGTACAAACCGATCAACGCCCATTGGCACATACAAAAGCGCGCTACTTTGCTGCGACGACCATTGGCTCAATGCATCACCACTTGCTTCTTGTTGTAACCAAGGCTGGATTAAGCTTTGGCTAATCGCATCAGCGCGCGATGACTGGTACCAAGATAAATGACTTGGCTGGTTGATGGGATTGACCCACACCGCATCACGATCAATCGCGCTGGCTTGGGTTGAAAGGCCCAGCGTAGCGCCAGCCAGTAACCACCCTGCAAGCCCAGAAAAACCTATTTGTCTGCTTGTTGTCATGCGTAAAGCCCTATACTGTCATAAACTTAATTAACCGCTACACTGTACAAATAATTACAACAAATTTATACAAGGAATCTTTCCCATGGCTCTGAATCGAGTGTTTAAGCGCGCCGCTTGGGCCCTAAGTGCCTGTTGTATGTTGCCTGCGGCGATGGCCCATTCCCAGGTGTTTAGCACCTATCAACAATATGTCGAGCCACCTTACAGCAGTCTGGTCATAGGTTACGCCCAGGCCCGCTTCGACGACTATGATGACAATGCCAGTGACGTCAATTTTCGCTTTGAGCAGCGCCTCCTTGAGAACATATACCTTAGCGCCAGCTATCTAGATTTCAGTCAAAACCTGAGCGGCTTTGCCTTCCCTCTTGAGCTCGAAGACTTACAGCTCGGTGTCGGCTATATGGAACGTTCAGAGTTAGGCCCGCATGCGGATTTGTCGTTATTGGTGGGGCGTGAGACTTTTCAGCGCCCGCTTAGCGATGACACCAATGCCGCATTTATTGACGAGAGCAATTATTTCGGTGTCCAGTTCGGGTTGCGTGAAGCCCATGGTCCAATTGAAGCCCAAGCCGCGATTGCCTATGTGTTTCATGACGGTCAACGCGACGACCAGTTACGCTGGCACGTGGGCGCGTTTTTGACGGTCTGGGAAACCCTGGCGGTAGGCTTGCGCTACCAGGACAATGATGACTACAGCGTTGCCAGTGTCGAGTTTCGCTTTAGCTGGTAAAGGCCTTGCTCGGCGTTAAATATGTGCAAGTCACTTGAGCGATGGCTTAGGTACTTATAGACTATGACATTCATCAATTAATATGTGGCTGCGCGCAGGCAGTGGTAGCAACTTACCTAATGTGCGCGCAGCACTCGACTTGAGAATGTTTATTATGCTTCGTCGTATCATCCCTGCACTGACCCTTCTTGCGCTAACCGGCGCTGCTAACGCACAAGCGTTGAACCTCACTCAACCAAGCTACACCCATGTGTCAGCTGGCGTTGGGGAGAATTCCCGTGGACAACGCGCCTACATGATCGACGTAGAGCACGAGTTCGGGCATAAGTATTTTGTCACCGGGCATTACGAAAATATCAGCCAGTCCAGCAACCGTCCTCGCCAAAGCGTGATTGACCTCGGTGTTGGCCGTTATTTCAATGTGTATGACCGCACAACTTTAGATGTATCGACCAGCGTGGGTAACTTTGTTGAAGGCTCGAACGTATTCAGCGGCTCAGGTAACACTTTCTACACCTTAAATGGTGGCGTGCGTCAGCGTCACGACGCGTTAGAGTATCGCTTGGGTTATCGTTACATTGATATGAGCGGCTTTGATAGTAACCATGGCGTGGTGGTATCTGCCCACTTCTATTTCACCCCGCAAACCGCATTAGGGGTGTATTTCAGCGACGTATATGCCAACTCAAATTGGAGCTTCGGCCTGCGAGTGCTCTACTAAGCACTGCTTAGTCATTCAACAAGGCGATAACAACTCATCGCTTTGCCAGCCTGGGGTACTGGTCAGTACCCCTAGTCTCATGTATGCTTAGCCAGTTTTAATATAACACTTACTATAACAAAGCCTGCTCACAGGCGTTGCGCTATCCATACGGGGAATCACCATGAGTGACCAACAATCCGTCAAAAGCAAAGACGGCCTACTCGATAGAATTCTAAATAGAATCGAAATTATTGGTAATAAACTGCCTGACCCAGCGGTCATGTTTGCAGGGTTATTACTGATTGTTTGGGTGTTAAGCTTAATTTTCGCTCAATTTAGTTACAGTGAAATTGACCCACGAACGTCTGAAGCCATCGTGGTGAATAACCTGCTGGCACCTGACGCCCTAGCCAACTTTCTGGCGGGCATGGTTACCACCTTCACCTCATTTGCGCCACTTGGCGTGGTGCTAGTTGCTATGCTGGGTATTGGTGTCGCTGAACGTAGTGGCTTTATCAATGTTGGTATCAAGCTGCTGCTAAACAATACCGCGAAGTTCTTACTCACGCCGCTACTTATCTTAGTGGCCATTGTCAGCCACACGGCAGTCGATGCTGGTTATGTGTTGGTAATTCCACTGGGCGGGATTATCTTCTACGCCGCTGGCCGTCACCCACTTGCCGGTATCGCCGCTGCGTTTGCAGGGGTATCAGGTGGCTTTAGCGCCAACTTTGTACCCAGCGCCATTGACCCCATGCTTCAAGGTATCACCGAAGCGTCGGCGCGGTTGTACGATGCGAGTATCGTACTTAACCCTTTGAATAACTGGTTCTTCACCAGTTTATCGTCGATTGTCGTCATCGGTATTGGTTGGTACATCACTGACAAAATTATCGAGCCGCGCTTAAAAGGCACCGAAATTGACGGCGATCCAAGCGAAATGCCGCAAATCGAAGAAGTATCATCACAAGATCGAAAAGCCTTTACTGCTGGTGGCTTGACCATGCTGGCAGGCATTGCCTTATTGGTGGCGGCGGTATGGCCAGAAGGCTCAGCGCTACGCAGCCCACAGGGTGAAATCGCCGCGTTTGACGCCCCATTGATGCAATCTATTGTTCCACTGATTTTCCTGCTATTTTGGGTGCCAGGTATTGTGCATGGGTATATTGCGGGCACGTTTAAAGAGTCGCGCGATATTATTATGGCGATGTCAAAAACCATGGAAACCATGGCGTACTACTTGGTTATGGCGTTTTTCTGTGCGCTCTTTATTCAAGCCTTTGGTGACTCAAACTTAGGCATTTTAATTGCCATGAAAGGCGCTAACTTCCTGCAATCATTAGCAGTGCCTGGGTCTGTGACTATCGTCGGGATTGTATTCCTGGTTGCGCTGATCAACTTGTTTGTGGGTTCAGCCAGTGCCAAATGGTTGCTGATTTCACCGATTTTCGTGCCGATGCTGATGCAACTTGGTATCTCGCCAGACTTAACTCAGGCGGCATACCGTGTAGGTGACTCAGTCAGTAACATTATCACCCCGCTGTTACCATACTTCCCGCTAGTGGTGGTGTACTGTCAGCGTTATGTGAAGAACACGGGTATCGGTACCTTGGTATCACTGATGCTGCCATATAGTGTCGCGTTAGGTATTATCTGGACCCTATTCTTGCTGGCCTACTGGGCACTTGGCATTCCACTAGGTGTGCAGTCAAGCTACGGGTATCCAGCCTAAGTATTAGCTATACCTTAGACAGTAATTATCTACCTGAGCGTCACTTTTAAGTGGCGCTCTTTTTTATTTGCGCCATGGTATGATAGTCCTAAAGCTGTCAGGCACAGGCAATGTCGCCCTGCAGTAGTTGCGAATTAATCGATTGAGGTGAGTATGTCGCTACCAAGTTTTTTAACCATGTATTCAGAGCTGGTTGCCAGCCCATCGGTGTCGTGTTTAGACCCGTCTTGGGACACTAGTAATAAAGCGGTGATCGACAAACTCGCGGGTTGGTTTGAAAGCTTAGGGTTTAGCGTGCAGGTGAATGAGCTCGCGGCACAGCGTGGCAAATTCAATATGCTGGCCAGCTACTGCCCACATGGTGTCACCGAGGGCGGTTTGTTACTCGCCGGCCACACCGACACGGTGCCATGGGACGAAGGCCGCTGGACCCGTGACCCATTTAAACTCACCGAAGCCGACGGGCGACTATATGGCTTAGGTAGCGCTGACATGAAAGGCTTCTTTGCCTTTGTACTTGAAGCCTTACGCCAACAAGACTTGGGCCAGTTAACCAAACCAATTCGGGTACTTGCTACGGCCGACGAAGAAACCAGCATGGCGGGTGCGCGTGAATTAAGTAAATTTAGCGACTTAAAGCCTGATTACGCGATTATTGGCGAACCTACCAATATGGCGCCTGTGATTATGCACAAAGGCCACACCACCGAGTGCGTCAAAATTATTGGCCGTAGCGGGCATAGTTCAAACCCTGCTGCGGGTTTAAACGCGATTGACGTTATGCATGAGGTGATCGGCGAATTAATCAAAGTACGTCAAACCATGGCAGAAAAATATCATCACGGAGGCTTTGATGTGCCCTATCCGACCATGAATTTTGGTCATATTCATGGCGGTGACGCAGCCAACCGTATTTGTGCATGTTGCGAATTACACCTCGACACGCGCCCGTTACCTGGCATGCGCTTAGATGATTTTTATGGGTTATTACATGGTGCGTTGCAGCCTTTGCAAGCGCGCATGCCTGGAGTGATTGAAATCCGTTCCATGCATGAACCGATTCCCGGTTACGCGTGTCCGTCTGACTCGGCCATTGTGAAGCTTGCCGAAGAGCTGACCGGGCACAGTGCCACCCCAGCTAATTACTGTACCGAAGCGCCATTTGTACAAGATCTTGGCTGTGAAACCATCATTATGGGCCCAGGCTCAATTAACCAAGCCCATCAGCCCGATGAGTTCATTACCCTTGCGGAAATCGCCCCGTCGCAGCAACAATTGAACCAAATTATTCGTCGAGTGTGCCAAGCATGAACCAAGCGCTTACCTTGATATGCGGCGTCGATGAAGCCGGCCGCGGCCCGATTGCAGGGCCGGTAGTTGCGGCAGCCGTAATTCTTGACCCTAACCACCCCATTGAAGGGGTCACGGATTCAAAGAAATTAAGCGAGAAAAAGCGCTTAGTGCTGAGCGAAGAGATTAAAACCCACGCACTGTATTGGGCCATTGCCCAGTGCGATGTGGCAGAAATTGATCAGCTAAATATTTTACATGCCTCAATGCTTGCGATGTCGCGTGCCGTTGAAGCTTTGCCGGTAGCACCTGAACACGTGCTGGTCGACGGTAATCGCCTACCTGCGTTAAAAGTCCCTGCCACCGCCATTGTCAAAGGCGATGCCAGTGAAGCCTGCATAGGTGCAGCCTCTATTTTGGCGAAAGTAGAGCGCGACCGCCAAATGTTAGAATGGCACGCACAGTATCCAATATATGACTTTGCCAAGCATAAGGCCTACCCGACGGCAGCGCATTTAGCGTGCATTCAAACCCATGGTGTGAGCCCCATTCACCGCCGCAGCTTTCGCCCCGTGCGCGAGGTGCTGGCTAAACAAGCACAACAAGCAGCAGGAGGCTCCAACCCATGACAACTATACAAGGCGCAACTATCTGGCTCACCGGCGCGTCATCGGGCATTGGTTTAGCACTGGCAGAGCAACTTGCCGCCAAAGGCGCCAAGCTGATTTTAACCGCGCGTAGCACACAGACCTTAGAAGCCCTGGCTGAACGCCTTCCGGGTGAGCATCAGGTGCTCAGTCTGGACTTATCCAAGCCTGAGGAAGCGGTGCGCAACGCTGCAACTGCGTTAGGCGAGCAAAAAATTGATATCTTAATCAATAATGCCGGAGTGTCTCAGCGCAGCTTAGCTTTGGACACTGAATTTCAGGTCTATCGTGATTTAATGGAAATTAATTATTTCAGCGTTGTCGCCCTGAGTAAGTGGGTTGCGCCACGCATGGTTGAACAAGGTCACGGCTGCATTGTCAGTGTGTCCAGTGTGGCTGGTAAAGTCGCCACCAAACGCCGCTCAGGCTATTCTGGGGCGAAATTTGCCGTGATTGGCTTTATGGATGCGCTGCGGGCTGAATTAAAAGCCTCGAATGTGCATTGCTTAACCGTATGTCCAGGCTTTGTGCACACCCAAATTGCCCACAACGCACTGGTTGCTGACGGTTCGCGCTTGGGTCAAGCCGACCCTGATAACGCTGGTGGTATTAGCGCTGAGCAATGCGCGCAGGAAATAGTGCGCGCCATTGAACAACGCCGCGATGAAATCGTGGTAGGTAAAGGGCTATCGAAAATAGCCCCGTGGTTACAGCGTGTTGCCCCCGGCCTGCTACGCAACATGATAGCCAAACGCGACTAACCAAGTACGATTCACCGCGAGCAGAAACTTTAGAGCCAGCGCCGCGTGCGCTGGCGGTAAGCGCTATATGTATCGCCAAATTGCTGCTGTAAACTACGCTCTTCAGGAATAATCTGAAAACGCGTGATATACGCCACAAAGCCTAGCCACACCAACAAAGCTGTCAACGCGCCTAACCAAATTACGAAACCAAGTAGCATGCAGGCTAAGCCCAAATAAATCGGGTTGCGACTAACCTTGAACACGCCGTCAGTCATTAAGTGGGTAGTTTGTTCCGGGTGTAGTGGGTTCACTGTGGTTTTATGGTCATAGCAGGCACGAGCGCCAGCAATCGCGATCTGCGCGCCAACAATCGCCAGAATAACCGCTATCACCACCTGACCTGCAAACATGATAAGCACAACGGGGGCGTAGCGCCCCACCACATACATAAAAACCGCCGCTAGTAAAAGAATAACCAGCGGCGGAATTTTAAGTTCTAACCTTTTCAAAGTGTGTCCTTGGCGAAAATGGTTTCGCAGCCAACCTAAACGGCTGCTATTAAACCATGGGTTTCACCCCTTTTCCACTGTGACCCTCGCGCTTCCAAAAGCCAATAATACCGGCTGAGCGCACCATCAAATAGGTAAAACCAAGCAGTGCAAAGCCCAAGATTAACGCCAAAATTCTTGAATAGGTTTGGCTTGCATACACCCCGCCATCACCGACAGGCACCGGGTCGCGAGGCGCAATTGGCATGCCATGACGCTCCGCCATGGTCTGAATACCAATAAAGTGAATGGCCGGCACGCCTTCGCGAATAAAATACCCCATGACGGTATCAACGGCGAAAGCGCGAGCCGGCGCATTGCGCTGTAGCCCTGGTGAGAACTGACTATCGATACCGGGTGGGCCAACAATAGTGGCGCCACCACCGACATTCACGAACGCTTTATACGGGCGCCCTTCTGAGTGGTCACGATAAAGCGCAATACGATCAGCCACCGCTTCTTGGTAATTACTTGGCTCAATCAACGGCACGCCAGCACGCGCAATGGTATCAAGAATAATCTGACGCCCCTCATTTGAAATATCGGCGCCACGGTCTTCAACACCACCAATCGAGGCTGCAACCGGACGCGAAGCGATAACTCCGGCACTGCGCAATTCACGCTCCATATCCAGCCATAACAACCCTGGGACGTTGGCGCCATATTGTGACGATGACGCTGACGCAATAATCACAGGCTCAGCCCCTAAGGCTTCAATTGCTGCATATACCGCTAAATTAAGTGCCGGAAACGAACCGGATACGGCCACCGCAACCAAATCACCCTCTTCCACGCCTGCATCGGCTAATAATTTAACCGCCACAGCACCCCAGTTCGGGTTGATTGTGGTTTGCTTAGATTCCAAGCCACCAATCGTGGTGGTCACTTCACTGCTGGAGATGCCTAACATGCCAGAGCGTGTCGGATCATTTTCAGGGTTGATTGGGCGTAAGTCGGCGCGCACTGGGCGAATGGCATCGTACCCATCGCGCACCGTGCGCGATGCCGCCACCATCGTGGAATAATGTGCCTCCACCACAGGATCACGTACGGTGATATTCTCAGCGGCCAGCAAAATGACAATCGCGATTAATGATAGGAATACTAATCCCCACGTTGGGATCTTCGATGCTCGCCAGTAAATCTTGGTGTAGCCGCCAGCTTTCTTATTTGCTTGTTTGAACATAACTCTACTCCTACCAACCTGGCATCTGCATCGCTTGATTGGCTTCATAGGCCATCAAAGCATCGGGCATAATCACTATTAAGGCTAAGCGCACGAGTACGGCAGTGACTGCAAGGCCGCATAGCGTCTGCAGCACGCCTTGGCGGTCGAACCAAATGGCTATCAACCCTGGGATGATATAACCGATAATGCTGGTTTCCATCACCGCCATCATAAAGCCCGATTCAAGCTGCGCCACTTGGGCTTCGGCGTCTCCAGGCGTACCAATCATCTCGAGGTCGGCCCAAGCCACTAAACTGCCTAAGAACATGTCCAGTAAGCCTGCAATTAAATACCCCGTTAAAATCATAATGATGGTTTGTCGGCGGCCATAAATAACCACGTAACTTGACACCATGCGCACAATCAAGAATGTCGCAAACGCAGCAAATAAGGTCACCATCACACTCAATGGGCTCATCAGTTGAAGCGCCATGTAGCCAGGCACCACCAGACCACCAGCGGCGAGGCCAAAGCTGGTGCTCAGTAACAAGGTAAAAAATAAGCCGATGCCTATGGATACCGCTAAAATATTTAACGCGATCATACGTCTTCCTCTCTCAAGGCGCGGTTCTGGAAGAAACGGGCCACGTCTTCACCACCACCATGAATGTTACACATCCCGACCACCAAACCACGGGCACCCACTTCTTCAAAAATAGTCTCAATCACGTCTACCATCGCACCTTGCTCCATGACGATAATCTTATTCGGGTCGATACCGGCTTTGACCGCCATGCGCGCAAACATCAGTGTGCCTGAGCCCATCACAATATAGCGGTCGGCGGGGGTCCAGGTGACCGCAGCTTCCGCCATTTGTTGTGAACGATGTGGACGGTCTGCACGACAGTTGACGAGCGCAATCAACTTACGGCCTTCACCATGACGCTCAATCAAGCGGTGCCATATACCACCGGTTGATTCGGGGTCATTGGCAGCGAAGGCATTGACGAAAATCATGTCTCGGCGAAAGTACTCAAGATGCATAATCCGCATCGCACCCGCCTCGGGCTCAAGGGCTATCATGCCTTGCAGCGCGGCGTCTCGGTCAACCCCCAGGTGTTCACACACCTTAAGCGCCAACGCCACATTTTCGGCGTGTTCGCTGTATTGAAATTGACGTAAGGTTTGATCCGAAATAGCGTTGACTTCATTCAGCGTAACGCCATGTAAGCGCGAACCGCGGTCTTGGGTGGACAGTTCAAAAATATCCAGCAAATCACGTTCTGCCGTGAATAAATCACCACCAACTGGGGTACTACCCGCCAGAGCTAAGCCAACATCGCGCTCGCCAGGCCCCATCACATCGAGGTGGTCCGCACGTGCATTGGTGATTACACCCACGTTGGAGCGCACCATCCGAAGCTCGGTCAATGACTGATAATGCGGCTGTAATGCCATGCATTCCACCACCACAATTTCCGGCTTTAATTTCGCCATGCGCGCAATTAAACGCATTTGCTCGATAATATTTGCGCCAGCAATGCGGTAAAGCGAAAACTCACGTCCCTCAGGGTCAGTAAATGCCGCCGCCGAGCCGGTGGTTTTCGCACAGACACGCTTACCACCGCCGCGCAAACCCGCAGCAATTAAACGCGTGACACTGGTTTTACCGCGAGTGCCGTTGACATGCACACGCACAGGAATGGATTTAAGGATACGACGATGACGCCATGCTTCACCTAGCCCAGCTATTACTAGCACGAGCCAAAGCGCCGCCATCACCGCTAAGGTTTCAGGTATGGCCACACAATTTCCCCCAGACAACAAAAACTTAGTTCTTAGCCAATTTGGTTTGGCTTGTTTAAGTTATATACAGCTGGAAGAAATTAGCCACTCATTATACAAAGTTTTTACTTTCGAAAATTTGCACTTGGATGTCTTGCTTAGGCATTAATTAAGCTCGACTGAGCGCTTCAACGCTTGGCTAAATAACTATCCAAGGCATTCGCAAATTGCTGGCGGTCACGTTGATTGAGCGGCGCGGGGCCACGGGTATGTTCTCCACTTGCGCGCATGGTGTCCATGAAATCACGAATATTCAGACGCTCGCCAATATTGGCTTGGGTTAACACCTCGCCGCGCGAGCTAATCACGTGACCCTGTTTGGCGATGACCTCAGAGGCAAGAGGGATATCACTGGTAATCACCAAATCACCGGCTTCACAACGATTCACAATCTCGGCGTCCGCGACATCAAAGCCGCTGCTCACCACCACACTACGAATATACGGCGAAGGCGGCACAGGAATGCGCTGGTTCGCCACAAACACTAAAGGTGTTTGCGTGCGATTCGCTGCGCGACACAAAATCTCTTTAACCACTTTTGGAC
This sequence comes from Aliidiomarina maris, assembly GCF_003987335.1. Lineage (GTDB taxonomy): Bacteria > Pseudomonadota > Gammaproteobacteria > Enterobacterales > Alteromonadaceae > Aliidiomarina > Aliidiomarina maris. Next base: position 301,862 of record NZ_PIPK01000001.1, read on the forward strand.
ACGCGTCCGCATCGACCCAAATTGTCATTCACTATTACCTTGTGGGCTCACCTGCTTGACAGGCTTGAATACTTGAACATACACGGATGCTTGCACCCGAAGCTCGGCCAACTCGGCGGCGGCCGCTAAGCCCTGCGCAGGTGCGCGATATGCATGAGGGGTCATCGCAATCAGGTCTTGCAACAAGCTATTATCAACCTCAAAATCAAACGCCTCAGTGCGCGTATGTGTGCAATCAAAGCCATCTAAGCTAGGTGCTTCACGCTTAGTTGCGGCTTGCTTCGCTTGTTCCTTGGTATATAAAACATCGCGTAACGCGCTTAAATGGTGTGCGCTAGGGTCAAGCTTGATCACGACGCCGTTAGGCTTCAATACCCGCGCAAATTCGGCTTCGCTGGCAAAGCCAAATGCGCACACCACCACGTCAATACTATGATCTGCAAAAGGTAAGCGGGCATTACTGGCCACCACATAACGGCCTTTTTTTTGCCAAGGTGCCGCAGCCTGCACTGCCCATTTTGACACATCGTTACCCAGCCAATTAGCTTGATGCGCATCAAAATGCGCTGCTAGTTGACGCAAATAATAGCCTTCACCGCATCCTGCATCTAGCACGCTGAAACTTGATTCAGTTGGCACAACATCGCGAACTGCGGCGTACAAAGCATCCGCGATAGGCTGATAACGACCGCTGGTTAAGAACCGACGCCGAGCCTGCACCATGGCTTTACTGTCGCCAGGGTCCTTAGAGCGTTTAAAGTGAGCCGGTAGCAAGTTGACATAGCCTTGTTTGGCCTGATCAAAGGTGTGGCCCTGAGGGCACACCCAAGCGCCCTGTGAATTAGCTTGAAGCTCGGCATCATCGAACCGAGCCGACGCAGAGCTAGCTTGGCACAATGGGCATATAAGTGCAGGTTGCATCGTCGCTATTACCCTAATCCCAAAGATGTTGGTAGGTTTGCCACCAATCCAACGCAATCGCGCGGTTATGCCGATTTGCACGCGGGTTTAGCACGCTGGGTAAGGTTAAATAATTACCGTCGGTTTGCGCCTGCAACACTTGATCTTGGCTGGCGAGCTGCAATGCGTAGAGCGCAAGCATGACTTCGAAGTCATCGTCTGATGCTAGCTTTTCAATTAAGTGAGGAATCGCTGGCTTGCCGATCATGCCAAGATTCTCCGCCGCGCTATACCAAATTTTTTCGTTCTCACCGTCACCATAGGTTTGGGTATAATCTGGGTCACTTAAGCGGGCTAAGTTGTATTCGAGATCTTGACTGGTGTCTTGTGTAGCGTCAGGCTCAGCGCCATCTGTTGAGTCGGTCGCGACCACGACAGGTGTGGTGTCGTCAGTATCCGAGGTTGTCGGTGCGCTGCTACATGCAGCGACTAACAGCAGCACACAGCTTGATACACCCAGCGGCTTCCATGTAACGCTTTTCAAATCAGTTTTCACAGCAAATAATCCGTTGGAAAAAGAGCCTATTGCAACCCCCTAGCGGTGGTCGAAGCGGCATTTGAATTCAGGTATAATACTTATCATTATTCGATAGTTTACAGGTCTAAACCCGATGAAAGTAGTCATTCGATATTTTTTTCGCTTTGTGCGATTACTGTTGGCACCTATCATGCTTATCAGCGAAACCCTGACCACGCCTAAGCCTATGCAACGCAGCGCTGAAGGTCAACGCGAAGTCGATGCTGCGTGCCAACAGCTTGCTTTGTATCAATTTCGCACCTGTCCATTTTGCATCAAAGTACGCAAACATATACGCAAGCTTAACTTACCGATCGAATTGCGGGATGCGCAGCAAGTGCAACAGCACCGCGATGCGCTATTAAGTGGCGGCGGAAAAATTAAAGTACCATGCTTACGCATTGCCAGCGGACAGAATGAAAATGATGTGGAGTGGATGTATGAGTCAGACGCGATTAACGATTATTTAAGCAAGCGTTTCGCTGATATTTCTTAGCCCTGATATTTCTAAGCCTTGATTTTTTAGCCCTGGGCAGATACCAATAACGGGAGCCGTTAAACTGGCTCTCCGTGTAATTGCTGTAAGCGCCGACGGTATATTTTATTGTTAGCGTCCTGAACAATAATTTGTGAACGGAACAGTGCGAGTAGCTCAATCGCCAGTATACCTAATAACAAGGGGCCACCTATCACACCAAAACCGGTTTTAATCAGCACCACTGCCACCACAAATACAACTAAGTTCACCGCACCTCGTAACCAGCGGCGTAAATAAAAATGATGCAGCCCACAAATTAAAAACCAATTTAACACGGCGTAAGTGTCAGGGTCTTTCAATTCACGACGCACGGCTGCATAAAAAGCTTGGCGCTCAATATCACTTAGCGCAGCAATTTCTTTACGCAATTGCTCCTCTTCGGCGTTCACATGCTTGCTCATCAACATCCGCTTTGATCTCCGTGCTTTGCTTTAGATTGGTGCGTTACCCCTTGCCATGGTTCTACGCAATAACAAAAACTATCGCCGTGCCGACAACGACGAATTCGGTGCCAGCCAGCCTTGGCGCCTCGCCACAAGCCCACATTACGAATGGCCTCTAAGGTATATTGAGAACAGGTTGGCTGGTAACAACAGGTGATACCGAACCAGCGCCGACTGCCCCCGCTACGTTGGTAACCGGTAATGGCTTTCACAACCAGTTGTGTAAGCATCAAGAGGCCTCTAACGCCCTAGTGTGACAATCATAGCTTCACGCTGCCAAAACAACCAAAATCTCTTCATTTCAAGTACTTGAAAAACAACTTGCCAACCCTCAGCGGCATACGCATTCAATTCAGCTTCGATTTTGCGCATCGGCAAACCAGAAGAGCCTAATAGGATAGTGCCACATCCGCCCTCGACGATATGCACTATTTTATACTCTCGAAATTTTTGGGTGTCGCTCACTACAGCTCCTTGTGCTGATAATTTTACAATCAAGAATCCCGACTATGACGCAAGCCTGCGGGCTAGGCAAATACAAATAAGTGACAAAATATGTCAAACAGCAGGCACAAAAAAAGCAGACCGAAGGTCTGCTTTTTAAAATTTGTGTTGGTTACAAAAGCATAAAGCCTTGCAGCCGACATCTCACCTTATAAAGGTACGATGTTCTCAGCTTGAGGACCTTTAGGGCCTTGAGTTACAGAGAACTCAACGCGCTGGCCTTCAGTCAAAGTTTTGAAGCCTGAGCCTTGGATAGCACTGAAATGTGCGAATACATCTGGACCGCCTTCGCGCTCTAGAAAACCAAAACCTTTAGACTCGTTGAACCACTTTACTGAACCTTTGATGACTTCAGACATAATATAAATCCTGTATTAAAAACTTTAGATGTTAATGCGGGTAAAAATAAAAGCTAGTTGAAACTACAGGACGAGGAAAAATTACGAATAATCTGGCATCGAAGTGGAGTATCAATTAAATATTTCTTAACCGACTGACTAAAGTCTACGCGCTCTATACCAATTGTCAAAGGTATTTTAGAAATATCCCCTATCTTTACACCCTTTTCAGCGATTATCAGCGTAGTGAGTTAAATCGTGACGAGCAAAATGGAGACTACCATGCACCAACGTACCTTTTACACCAGTTTACTGAGCGCCTTGTTCCTCTCAGTTACGAGCGCTCATGCACAAGTCGAACTGCGTGAACTGAGCTACCAGCACGACGGCCAAACTTATCTTGGGTATGTCGCGCAAAACACTCGCTTAGAACAACCCTTAGGCACCGTGATGATTATTCACGACTGGGATGGCCCCAACCGCTATGAGCAACTGCGCGCTGAGCAGTTAGCCAGCATGGGCTATCGCGCCTTCGCGGTTGATTTGTTTGGCCGCGACCGTCAACCTACCTCCATGGCAGAGAATCGGGCCAGAACCCGCGAGCTGTATGCCGATAGAGACGAATTTCGTGCGAGTCTGGAAATGGCGCGCGCGGGCATGGATGTGCAAGGGTATGTGTCATTTCATGGTGGTGCGCTGCACTCGTTCACGGTTTACTCAAGTCAAGACTATGACTTACCAGCTGACCAAGCGTCGTGGCACGCATTTAGTCAGTTTTTACAGCAGCAAATTCGCTAGCCAGCCTTAGTCTTTACGTTGGTGCTGTCCGGCTTGAGGCTTTGGTGTGCCGGGCTGCGCCTCTTTGGGCGTAGTACGTTGTTTAGACGCCGGTTTTGGCTGGGTTTTCTTCTTTTCGGCGGCGCTTTTTTGCGCTTCGCCTTTGCCTACTTTGGCCGACGCTTCAACGCCTGCGCGAGGTTTGGTCTTCAATGGCTCGGCTTCTTGCGGATAATTTTCCGCATCCTGAATGATTTCCCGGGTTTCAGGGTCAGCTCGTTTCTGTGCCTTGGTATCTTCGGTACGACCGCTGTATTTCGCACCTTCCGTGCCTGATGGATGCCCCTTGGCGGCTGGTTTCATCTTTTTATCCGTCGTCGGGTCTACGCCCACACTCTCAGAACCGTCCGGTTGATTAGAACCACCAAATAATTTTTTCCAAAAGCCCATTGTCGTTCCTCCAATAGTACCAACCAAATCTATATCGATAGTTATAACCATAGTTGATGGGCTCACAGATGCCATCAAAGTGCACGTAAAGACGTTGCAATATTCGTTTACAGATTATCCTTAGCGCTCCGCTGTGCCCGTTAAACAATTATTGCTAAGGTAAGCAATCAAGCGTGATTGAATAGCTAAATAGCCATGAAACAAGGAGCTTTGATGCAGTCGTTAGCACTTTATGAAGAATTGATGTTGCTCGCCCTGTGTGAGGAAAAAGGCACCATCCAAAGTGCCTATATTGGCTACGCGGTTGCTGCAGGCGTGCTCGCTGAGCTCAAGTTGCAACAACGCATTAAACTCGAATCGGGGCGACGCAAACATGTCAAAGTTATCGACAACAGCCCAGTCGACGACCCTGTTTTGGCTGAATGCATGCAGATTATTCGTCATGCCAAGCGCCCGAAAGTATTGCGCAGCTGGGTCAACCATCTCGCATTTATTAAAGATTTAAACCATAAAGTGGCCAAAAATTTGGCCGCCCACGGTGTGGTCGATGCGACTGAAGATAAGGTGCTATGGTTATTTACCCGCCGTGTCTACCCTGAAATTAATCCAGAGCCTGAACAGGCATTACGCCAGCGGTTGCGTCAGCTGGTGATGAACCCAGAAGCTGTAGTAGATGCCCGCACTGTGGTGTTACTCGCCCTGTGCCAAGGTGCGCAATTACTGCCTCAGGTGTTCACTCGTAAAGAATTACGTGAACACAAACCCCGTATCAAGCAACTCGTCAAGGGCAACCAACTTGGCGATGCCACCCGCGAAGTCATCGAGGCGGTGCAAATTGCAGTAATGGTTGCGGTGATGATCCCAACCATTACCACTGTCACCTCGACTTAAATTGGCCTGTCCGCAGATACAAAAAACCCTGCCACTTGGCAGGGTTTTGAGGTTTAGGACATTGCCACTAACATGCTGGTGGGGTCTTCCAGGAATTCCTTCCAGCGGTTGTTAAAGTTGGCCACCGTAGCACCGTCAATAATCCGATGATCGCCTGACCAACTCGCAGTCATGATGTCACGCGCCACTACCGCACCATGCTCGTCAAAGCGCGGTAACTGCTGCACTTTACCGAGGGCAACGATAGCCGCTTCTGGTTTATTGATAATTGGTGTCGTCACCGTGCCACCCACCACACCGATATTCGATATCGTGATGGTGCCGCCTTTCATATCCGCTTGCGACACTTTACCGTCACGAGCGGCGTTGGTTAAACGCGTCACTTCTTCAGCAACCTGCAACAGCGTCATGTTCTGCACGCCTTTGATATTCGGCACCATTAAGCCAATCTTGGTTGCCACTGCCATACCGATGTTATGGTCATCAAAGTAAGTGATTTCTGTCGCCTCGTCATTTAACTGCGCATTCATGATCGGATATTCTTTGATCGCCAACGACAAGGCTTTAATAAAGAATGGCATCAAAGTTAATTTAACCCCTTGCTCAGCATACTTCGCTTTCAAGCGCTGATGCACGCGACGCAATTCAGTTAAATCAAATTCCTCGGCATAGGTAAAGTGAGGAATGGTGCGTACCGATTCAGCCATTTGGCGCGCCATAGCTGCTTTGACACCTTTCAACGGCTCGGTGCGGGTACCGCCAGCAGGCTTAGCGACTTGTTGCGTGCCGCTGATTGGCTGCTGCACGCCTTTATTGTCCGCGGTTTGGTCATTTAAGAAGGCTTGAATGTCTTCTTTCAGGACCCGACCTTTGGCGCCAGAGCCTGGTACATCCGCGATATTCACATTGGCTTCACGGGCGCGGCGACGCACCGCAGGGCTGGCTAATGCTTTGCCTTGGGCAGCCGCACGCGCGGGGGCACTGCTGGCAGCGCCGTTGCTATTCGCATCTTGCGCGTCCTTTTTGGTATCTGCTGGTGTCGTCGCAGTATTGGCTTGGCCTGCGGTTTGTAGCGCAAACAAAGGCTTACCTACTTTGGCAATATCACCTTTTGCGTGATACAGCTTAGACACCACGCCGTCAGACTTCGCAGGGATCTCAACCACTGCTTTGTCGGTCATCACTTCAACCACGACTTGGTCTTCTTCAACACGGTCGCCCTCGTTGACATGCCACTCAACGATTTCACACTCAACGATACCTTCACCAATGTCTGGCAAGATAAAATCATTTGCTGAAGCATTGCGCGTGGTGCTTGTGCTCGCAGGCTTTGGTGCGCTGGCTTGCTGTTCTTGCTTCGTTGATGGTGCTGGCTCTTTCGGCTGCGGCTTCGATTCACTGGTTGCTGCGGCTTGACCATCATTAATCGCAAACAATGGCTCACCGACTTTGGCAATATCGCCTTTGGCGTAATATAAGCGCGCCACAGTGCCGTCGGATTTGGCTGGAATTTCAACCACAGCTTTGTCAGTCATCACTTCGACAACGACTTGATCTTCTTGAACGCTGTCGCCTTCTGCGACCAACCACTCAACGATCTCGCACTCAACGATACCTTCGCCGATATCAGGCAAGATAAAATCTGTACTCATGCTCAGGTCCCTTAATAATTGAGTGAACGTTTAATGGCTTCGTAAGTTTTCAAATGATCCGCCATGTACTCTTTTTCATGCGCCAATGGATATGGCGTATCTAAACCTGATACGCGCATAATTGGTGACTCTAAGTACAAGAACGCCTGTTCCTGAACCGTCGCCGCGACTTCTGAGCCAAAGGCCATGGTGTGCGGTGCTTCTTGTGAAATCACTAAGCGGCCTGTCTTCATCACCGACTCTACAACAGTATCTGCATCCCAGGGTAAAATGCTACGTAAATCGATAATTTCGCAGCTTACGCCGTCTTTTTCCGCCATTTCCACTGCTTTTTCAATGACTTCAATTTGAGCACCCCAACCTACCAAGGTAATGTCGGTGCCTTCTTTGACCACATCGGCTTGGCCAAGAGGAATCGTATATTCGCCCTCTGGTACGTCACCCACCGCCGCGCGATACATGCGTTTTGGCTCCATGAACAACACCGGATTCGGATCAAAAATTGCGCTAAGCAACAAACCTTTGGCTTCATACGGGTTACGTGGAATGACAATTTTCAAGCCTGGGGTGTGAGCAAAATAGGCTTCGGGCGATTGCGAATGATAATGGCCGCCGTGGATACCACCACCGTATGGGGTACGGATAGTTAAGCCACCGACGTTGAACTCATTGCCCGAGCGATACCGAAACTTTGCAGTTTCATTCACGATTTGGTCGAAAGCTGGGAAAATATAATCACCAAACTGAATTTCAGCAACCGGAAAGCTACCTTGAGACGCTAAGCCATTGGCAAAACCAATAATACCCTGCTCCACCAAAGGGGTATTGAAGCAGCGCTGACGGCCATACTTTTCCTGTAACCCGCTGGTGGCACGGAAAACGCCACCGAAGTGACCTACGTCTTCACCAAACACGCTGACCTTGTCATTTTTAGCCATCGCCACGTCCAAGGCGCTATTGATGGCTTGGAGTAAATTCATTTTCGCCATTATTTGACCCCTTGTGAAGTTTTTGGATAGGCATCAGGATACTTACGCACGTGCGCTTTAAGCGCTTCCAACTGCTGCTGTAATTGCTGGGTTGGGGTGTCGTAAACATCGGCAATAATTTCATCGATATGTGGCACTGGCACCTGCTCTGCCTCTTTCAACGCCGCAAGCACCGCTTCTTTGACCTGCTGTTGCTGGGCATCGGTGTCGGCTTCGTTAATCCAGCCTTTGCTTAACAAATACTGGCGGAAACGCTTCAGTGGGCATTTATCACGCCACGCGTTCTCTTCGTCACGGGTACGGTAGCCTGTCGGGTCGTCTGACGTTGAGTGGCCTGCCATGCGATACGACATGGCTTCAATCAATACCGGCTCATTCTCTTCCACCGCTAAACGGCGTGCTTCTTGGGTCGCTGCGTACACCGCCAAAATATCGTTACCGTCGACACGAATGGTTTTCATACCATAACCCACGCCACGTGGCGCAATACCATCACCGGCAAGCTGCTCAGCGACAGGGGTTGAAATGGCATAGCCATTATTACGGCAGAAGAAAATCGCTGGTACTTTAAGTACCGACGCCATATTCAAACCGGCGTGGAAATCGCCTTCAGACGCCGCGCCTTCACCAAAATACACCAGTGTACAATGTCCTTCACCGGCTTGCTTCTGACCAAACGCATAGCCCGTCGCTTGCGGTATTTGCGTGCCCAACGGCGATGAAATGGTCATAAAGTTCAATTCAGCACAACCGTAGTGCACTGGCATTTGACGGCCTTTACCCAAGTCTTTGGCATTTGAGAACAATTGGTTCATAAATTGTTCAACGCTAAAGCCACGAAACGCCAGTGACCCTTGCTCGCGGTACTGACCCATAATCATGTCTTCGAACTGTAACGCTGCGGCTGACCCGATACTGGCAGCTTCTTCGCCAAGTGACGACAAGTAGAAGCTAATCCGGCCTTGGCGCTGCGCGGCTATCATGCGTTCATCCAGTACGCGAATAAACTGCATGGTGCTAAACATTTTCAGCGCTAACTCTTTGTCCAGTTCTGGCAAAGTCACATCAGGGTGTGGCACACCATCTTGGTCGAGCAGCTGAAACATAGGAATGCGTAACGCGTGACCGTCGATCACTGTCATGGATGTAGTCACGTCAGGCTGTTGCGTGGTTTGTGTAGCCATAATGGTCTCTCTTTCGTACTGAGCATTGGCTGTCTAGCGGTGCTAGCGCAACGCGCTCAGTCTTGAATGGATACTAGCGTAAATGTGCGTGACTTTACCTTTACGTCAACGTTGTTGCAATGGGGCTTACAGTCACAGATGTTAATTAGGTGTTCACCAGGCGCTACAGTTTTAACAATCTTCACCTCGGTTAAAACACAGTAAGGCCAGCAAATACGCTGGCCTCATTACATTCAATACGCTCAGGTGGTAGCCAAGCGGCCCCTGCTCAGACCAGATCAAGCTGTTCGGCATTGATTTGGCGTACGGTAATCAGCGCACGCTGGCCAATCGCTACCTTAGCATTTGGGAAAATAATCGCTTCCCCAGGCTCATTCGCATGAATGTCACTGTCACCGTCGCGCGCAAGTAACTCACCGGCTTCAAACCATGTAAAATTAGCCACGTCATCAGCAAAACATAGCTCAAAGTGCTGCTGTGTACGGTTGATACTGCGCTGCACCTGATAAATATGGTGCTGCTTGGCGTCAAACTCACCTAACTGTAGCTCATCACCAGCAATTAAGCGGGCCAAGGTGTCGCGACAAGCCGCAAAGTTCTGTTGCGGGTTTTGCCCAAACGGACGCACTTTACCCAGCTCTACGGTGAATGCGTCCGCATCGAATTGGCGTACACTAAAGTAAGAAAATGTGGTGGTTGGCCCTTCATGGAGCAACACGGTATCGACGCCCATCGCCGCTAATAGTTGCAGCTGACGCTTTTTATACGGCTTACCATGAGTGAACGGGTAGACCGCAAATTTTTCATGGGCGGAATCACGTATCGCTGTGTGCATGTCGTAATGTAAGCGTTGCCGTGGACCACTGGGGGCTTCAGCAAAAAAACGTGCGACATAGCTTTCAATCGCTTTAGCCCGCACGCGCTCTTGATTGATTAAGCCCTCGCCCTCACTGTGGGCGCCGCTGAATAAGCGGTTCATATTCTCATCCACAAAGCGCTTACCGATATTGATTGCTGCGGGGTTGGCGATAATAAACAACACCCGATGACGGGGCACGAGCTTGCCGCTGCGTATGGCTTCTATCAATTCATCACAAATTTCAATCGGTGCAGTTTCGTCGCCATGCACCGCGCAGCTTAATACGATGTCCAGTGGGCCTGGGTTGGGTGGCGTGAATACCACAATACCGCTGTCCCAAACCTGCATCGTGATGCTGTCAATGGTTTGGCTAAACAGTATGGATTCGTCGCTCTCGATGCCCCACTCATGATCACGAGTGAAGGCAAGAAAATTCTGTTGTGGCTGTAACACGGTTGTCGACCTTTCAATTTAAATGAGTGATAACGGCTACTAATTCGCCTTAACTTTGTCTGCTGCACTGCCCGCCTTGGTATCTTCTAAGCGCGTGCTAATATGGCGCAGCTGGGCTTGACGCTCATCCTCTGGCATCGGGCCAGGTTCAAAGCCCTTGGTAGCGAGTAATGCACGTAAAACACGCGAACGATATTCACGGCGATATAAAATATACACCACCACGGCGCTGGCAATAATAAAGAACCATGGGCTGGCAAACCAACATAAATAGGCCAAAGCAAAGTAGTATGCGCGTAAACCGTAGTTATATTCATGGCCTGCTTGGTCCAATACCTTAGCGGTATTGCGCGCATAACGGTCGCGGGTTTCTTCACTCACCGTCGAGCGGCTCATGGATGGTGCCATGCCTAATAACACTGATACAAAGCCAAATTGGCGAATCGACCAGGTGAATTTGAAAAACGCAAACACCAGAATCACTGCCATACCGGCGAGTTTAAGCAAGATTAAATTCGCACTTTGCTCAACGGTGAATGGCAGTTGATCGATGACGCGTACAAAGGCTTCGTTGGATGCTAAAACGGTTAACACACCCGCGAGTACAAGGATCGTCGAAGACGCGAAAAATGTGACGTTGCGCTCGACATTACCCACCAGCGCTGCATCGGCAATATGGTTGTCCTTGTGGGTGACTGCGTACATCCAATCTACGCGTAGCGAGCGCAGAATACTTGATAAACAATGGGTTTGACGGGCTTTGCGACGGGCAAATAGTGAATAGCCCACCCATAAGCTGAGAAACCACAATAAGGCAATCACATCGAATAGCGGGAGAATATGCATAGCGGCTTCCTTATGCGGTTAATTATGCCATCGCATCATAGACCTAAGTAAAGCGCGCATCAAGGCAGATGAGTCTGTCAGCACACCAGCCAAAGCAAACTAACTAGTTGCTTTGGCTGGCTTTTAATAGTGCTTATGTCGAACTTACGGGTTCGTGGGTGTTATTTGTCTTCGGGCGGAAGATATTCTTTATATCTTCCAGCACGATATATAAGCACGGGATTAGTAATAAAGTGATGACAGTCGCAAACAAAATACCGAACGCGAGTGAAATGGCCATCGGTATCACCAGTTGCGCCTGCATACTGCGCTCAAGCACGATAGGCAATAACCCTGCAAAGGTGGTCAGTGAGGTCAGCACGATAGCCCGGAAACGCGCACAGCCTGCATCGACCACGGCTTGACGCATGTTCTGTCCTTCCTGACGCGACTGGTTAACGTAATCAACCAAGATTAAGCTGTCGTTCACCACTACACCGGCCAATGCGATAATACCGAATAACGATAAAATACTAACTGGCATGCCGAGGACTAAATGCCCCACCACTGCACCGATAATACCAAATGGAATCACCGACATAATAATCAGCGGTTGGCTGTATGACTTCAGTGGTATCGCAATAAGCGCGTAAATACCGAACATTGCAAAGATAAAACCCACTGCGAGTGCGCCCAATGCGTCTTGTTCTTCCTGACTGGCACCCTCTAAGCCCAAGCGCACATTCGGGTGACGCTCTAAAATGCTCGGAATGTGCTCGGCACGCAAATCACGAATAATTGCAAAGGGTTCAACATTGTCTTTATCAACCCGCGCACGCACATTCACTGCTCGCACGCCATTGACGCGGCCAATGGTGCTGTAACCTTCTGCTTCGACGGCCTCAGCCACCACGTTAAAGGGGACTTCACGGCCATCTGCGGTGCGGATACGCATCGCTTCCAGGTTACCAATTGAGCGGCGTTCGCTTAACGGGTAACGCACCATCACGCGCACTTCTTCATCGTCCCGTTGAATACGTTGTGCTTCGGCGCCAAAGAATGCGAACCGCACTTGGGTGGCTAAGTCTTGCAAGGTGATACCCAAAGAATCGGCCGCTGGCAGCAAACGTAGTTGAATTTCTTCTTGCGGGGCGCCAAAGGTGTCCGAAATATCAAACACGCCATCGTAGTCCGCCATCGCGGTCCGTAAATCAAGCGCCGCGGACGCCAATTGGTCTAAATCGCTGCCACTGAGCATAAACTCGATGTCGTAGCCGCCGCCACCACCAATTGAACCTTGGAAGTTCATCGCTTTGACGCCTACCATTTCTGGCACCAGCTCTCGCCACTGATTAACTATCGCAAAACCATCAATTTCGCGCGCTTCCCCTTTTTCCAATTCAACAAAAATGGTGCCGCCGTCAGAGCCACTAATAAATGAGTTCACATGCCGAATCGCATGCTCTTGATAGCGCTCATAATAATTCGCATCCACTTGGTAAATAGCTTCGCGGATTTGATCCAGTGCTGCAATCGTGCGGTCTTCATTGGTGCCCGGCTGCATTTCCAGGTTCATTTGCACAAAGTCACTGGGAATATTCGGGAACATAACCCAACGCACCGCGCCGCTACCAATCAGACCTATCACCAAAATCATCATGGCCACAAAGGCTGCAATCGTGGTGTAACGATACTCAACGCACTTGGTCGCGAACGGGCGATACTTGGTTTCAACAAAACGCTTTAACTGGTTAGAGAAACCATTGCGAAAACGTTGAAAGCGATTTTGCTTACTTTCAGCCGTGCGCGAGAATTTCATTTTGTTGATATGAGCTGGCAGAATCAGCTTTGACTCCACCAGTGAGAAGCCTAAACACAGCACTACGACCCAGGCAATTGACTGCCATATGCCTGCCATGGCGCCGTCAACCATCAGCATCGGCATAAAGGCAACGATTGTGGTTAACACCCCAAAGGTTGCAGGAATCGCAACGCGTTTGACCCCACGTATCACGTTCTCTTCACTCTTACCGTACTGTTCTATTTCTGAGTACGCAGACTCGCCGATAATAATCGCATCATCGACCACTATCCCGAGTACCAGAATAAAGCCAAACAGCGATATCATATTCACCGACACATCAATCGCTGGTATCTGCATCAGCATAAATGCGCCAAGGAAGCACACTGGCAAGCCGACCATAACCCAGAAGGCGAGGCGAATTTGTAAAAACAAACTCAATGCCAGAAATACCAGCAAAATGCCGACATACATATTGTTCAGCATCAGATCTAAGCGACCTTGCAAGTAGTACGAGCTATCCCCCCAGTACGCTACCTGAACGCCGGCTGGTAACTCCGAACCTTTACGCTCGACATAGCGTTTTACTTGTGCCGCAATATCTAAGTCACTTTGGTCACCAACCGACTGCACTCGTACCAAGGTCGATGGCATACCGTCGAATTCAGCAAACCCTCGTCGCTCGATAAAACCATCCTGCACTTGCGCAATATCGCCAAGTAATAAACGGGTACCATCGTCACGACGTAATAACACTATCTGACTGTAATCATCCCCCACGTAACCTTGGTTACGTGCACGTAATAAAATATCGCCATTTGGGGTGCGAATTGAGCCGCCAGGCACATCCAGTGAGGTGCCACGAATCGCGTTCACCACGTCGTTAAAGCTCAGCCCATAACGTTGCAGATCTTGCTCCGACACCTCAACGGCGATTTCATAATCGCGGGCACCCACTACATCGACCTGGCTAATGCCGCCAAAGCTGCGTAAGTCGTCACGCACTTCTTTGGCCAGCTGTTTACGTGCGCGCTCGTCGATGTCGCCGTATATCGACAGCCAAATTACTTGCCGTTGTTGCCGGGTTCGGTACACATTCGGCGGCTCAATTTGCGCTGGGAACGAGGTTATTGAATCCACCCGCATACGCACTTCATCCATGACCTCCTGTACGGTGTAGTCATTTTCAATTTCAATTGAAATGGACGCCAAACCTTCACGCGCCGTACTGCGGATATTCTTGATGCCTTGGGTGTTATCCAGCGCATCTTCGATGCGAATAATGACGCCCTGCTCAACTTCTTGCGGCGCAGCACCGGGAAACGGTACCTGGATGGTAATCATATTGAGTTCAACGGTCGGGAACATTTGCTTGCGAATCGTCAACACTGACATGATACCGCCGATAATAATCAGCGCCATCAGCAAGTTTGCCGCAACCGTATTACGTGTAAACCAAGCAATAATGCCGGTTTGGGGTGATTGAGGAATAGGAGACTGTTGCATCATGAACGCCCTGCCTGACTATCTTCATCCGCTTCCACAGCGCTGTCATCCACACTGGCATCTTCGCTCGCTTCGGTGGCATCGCCCTCAATACGTACCCGCTGGCCTGCAATTGGATTATCCAACTGAGTCAACATCACGCGTTCACCAGCGGCTAAGCCACTTGATATGTAAACGGACTGACGGTCGCGTCGCTCAACAGTGACTTCACGACGCTCCAGCAAGCGTGGGGAATCGTCTGTGATCACCCAAGCATAACCACGTGAATTCACAGCAAACCGAGGCAGTTCGATAAGCCCATCCACCGACACCCCCTGGACCCGCGCTTGCACAAAGCGACCGAAGTTTAACACCCGCTCATGGGTCGGACCGCGACGATTATAGGGGTCTTGAATTTCCACCACTGCATGGGTCACTTGGCTGCCTGCATCAAGCACCCCTTCGGTGCGCACGATGCTGCCTGACCACTGATATTCACGCCCTGAAATTTGTGCATGCAAGGTCACACCTGGGCCAACTTCGTCGTCTTCAACATTGTCCGGCAAGTCGATAAAGGCCAAGTCAAAGTCGGTCAGCGGTAAACGTACCTCAGCGACATTGGTGCTTAAAAGATTAGCGACTACGGTGTTGGTCGTTACATATTGACCTAAGGTCACTTGGCGACTGCGCAATACACCATCAAACGGCGCGCGAATGCGAGTCCGTTCAAGGTTGCGCTCGGCCATCGACAAACGTGCTTCAGAAGATTGCAATTCAGCCAACGCACTAGCCAACTGCGGCTGACGCAAACCCAACGCTGGAATTTCGCCTGCTTCAATCGAACGCCATTCGGATTCTGCCACCCGACCGAGCGCACGCTCCTCTGCAACGCCAGCCTGGGCGCGCGCTAGGTTGGCGAGTGCTTCTTCGCGGGCAACTTCATAGTCAGACGGGTCAATTTGCAAGAGCACTTCGCCAGCTTGAAAAAAGCCACCATCAACGAAACGGTCCGACACATGAACCACCTGCCCGCTCACTTCGCTGACTAAACTAGAGTCATACTTAGGCCGCGCTGTACCTTGGGAATCAACCATAAACTGTTGGGCTTGAGGCTGTACCATTTGGTACTCGACTAAAACCGCCAAACGTTCGGGAGTACCGCGCTGTGGGGCTGGACGCATGCTAAATAAAATGACAGCGATAATAACCGCCACCAACAGAATGATAATCGGGAGAAAAATTCGTTTCTTTGCAGCCATAACCATATACTATTGCGGAATATTGGAAGTATTATGGATGAGGGGTTAAGGGCTGTCAGTAGGTAACTCGTAACCATTTGTAAATCAAATTAGGATAAGTGTAACGAACTGTGTCAAAGGTACACCACGTATACGAACCCGCATTAATGCTGACTGGCGGTGGCGCCCGTGCTGCATACCAAGTAGGCGTGTTGAAAGGCGTTGCCAGCCTTGTTCCCCGCGCGCACCCTCTTCCTTTTCGAATTCTCGCCGGTACCAGCGCAGGAGCCCTGAATGCAGCCGCCATGGCAGGTTACGCCTCAAACTTTCACCTTGCCGTCAAGAAAGTTGAGCAAGTTTGGGCGAATTTCTCCACCGACCAAGTCTATCGTTGTAGCACTGGAGAAGTATTCGGTCATCTGATCAGCCGCGTTGGGCGCATGTTTCAATCTGAAAGTAGCCACCAGCATGCGGCGAGCTTATTTGATAATCAACCTTTACGTGAATTGATTGAGCGCGTTGTCGACTTTAAGAAGGTTGATCGCCAGATATCTCGAGGCTACCTGCGTGCACTTGCAGTCACCGCGTCTTGCTACAACAACGGTCACTCAATTTCGTTTTTTGAAGGCCACCCGAATTACCATAATTGGAAGCGTGCTAATCGTGAAGGCGTGCGCACCCGCCTAACCAAAGAACATTTAATGGCGTCTGCGGCTATTCCGTTAATTTTCCCAGCGATTGAACTACAACATAAGTATTTTGGCGATGGTGCGATTCACCAAATATCGCCGCTAAGCCCAGCGATTCACTTGGGTGCCAGCAAGATTATGGTGATCGGCGTCGACCAGCCGCATATGGAAGAGCATTTGCAACGCCAGTACACCCCTTCAAGTGCGACCATTGCAGGTCACTTGTTAGATACTATTTTTGCTGACACCTTGAACTCTGACGTTGAGCGTTTACAGCGTATCAATGGCACGATTCGTGAGTTAAATAAGGCAGGGGTTGAGCATCCAGATTTGCGTTTGGTGGATACCTTAATTATCAAACCACAGTTAGATTTTAACGAACTAGCCCACCGCCATTACGAACGCATGCCCAAAGCGGTCAGACGCTTACTTGGCTTAGTCGGGGTCAATCACGACACACCTTCCAGTATTGTTAGCTATTTATTGTTTGAAAAAGAATACTGCCAGGAACTGATGGATATTGGCTATGCCGACGCGCTTAAACGCGAAGACGATATTCACCGCTTTTTGGAGCTTGGTGGCCGCCCTATTGTGTAGCTCACATCACGCGGGATGAGGCCATTGCTGCAATGGCGCACCACGCATGCCAGGTTGGTAATCTAAACGCAGCAGCTGTGCCCAAGTTTGCGCGTCAGGGTGCGCCATATTATAGCCAAAACCTGCAACCCAAAGCAGTTCACCTTTAAAACGCACACATGGCCACCGTTGTCGCCACCACGGCGCGAGCTGACGTTTCTTTAACCACGGCTTTAAGCGCTGGCGGCTGCCATCGGTGCGACGCATAAATTCATCACCGTCCTGCACCAATGACACTGCGAGAAGGTCAGTTGGCAAGGGCATCGGTATTTCGGACTGCCAGGTCGCAACCACGACGCCAATATCATCCGCTAAGATCACTTGACTTGGTTGTGCCTCAGTTGGCCAAGGCAGTGGTGCGGTCACATCAGTGAGTGCGCCAAAGTGCGGCACTAAATACAAATAATTGGCGAAACTACACAGCTGATAATCACTGCAACTGACCTGAGCGCGAGTGTTAGCCAACTGGCTAATCACCTGCTCTAACTGCGCTTGGCTTGGAAGGCGCAAGCGCTGCGGTGCCCAAGTTGGCAATTGCTGGTTTTGCTGGTCAATGAATTGACGAATCAAGGCTCTCTGGCGTGCGCTCGAATAGCTTAGAAAACCCTCAATATGTAAGCGCTGGCCGTCACTACGCGACGCGAGTTCAGCCGCTAACAGTTCGTCTAATAAGTTCTGCTGCTCAGCACATAACGCCGCAGAACGCGCTAAAGTCGTTTCAAACTGCGGCCATCGGGCGGTTAACACGGGCAATACCTGATGACGCAGGAAGTTACGTTCAATGCGGGTGTCGGTGTTGGTATCGTCTTCTATCCATTGTAGTTTGCGTGCTTGCGCATATTGGTATATCTGCGCTTTATTGAGCCCAAGTAACGGCCGCACCAGCAAGCGCTGATCGGTAAAGGGGGCAATGGGCGCCATCGCTGCAAGCCCTTTCGGACCGGCCCCACGTTTTAGCTGCAGTAAGAAGGTCTCACTTTGGTCACTTAAATGATGGCCAAGCAAGATCACGGCTCGTGGGTCGGTCAGTTGTGCCATCCGACTGTAACGCGCCTCACGCCCCAGCGCCTCTTTGCTTGCACGCCCTTGCTTGGGAACGTCTAAGGGCTCAACGATATGCGCGATACCGTGCTGAATGCATTGCTGGCGTAAAAATTCAGCCCACTTTGGCGAATGCGGATGAAAATAATGGTCGAGGTGAATGGCCAGGTAATGATGCTGCGGGTGCTCCTCGCGATAGCGCAAGGTTAAATCGAGTACGCTTTGGGAGTCTGCGCCACCGCCCAGCGCCACCACGATCGACAACGGCCCCTGCTGTACCGAGTGGTGAGCCACCACTTTAGCAAGGGCCCTGCAATAGTGCTGATAAAACGTATCGCTAATCGACTTAACAGTAGCCAAAATTCATTAATTTCTCGTATCGGCGATCCAGCAAGGTATCGGTGTCTAAGCCTTGCAGACTTTGTAAGTCTTTAAGCAATTGTGCTTTCAAGTTCTTTGCCATGCCTTCATGACTACGGTGCGCGCCGCCAAGTGGCTCTTCAATAATGGTATCAATTAAGCCCAATTCGTGGGATCGCTGAGCCGTTACACCCATGGCGTCGGCAGCTAATTCAGCTTTGCTCGCGCTTTTCCATAAAATCGAAGCACAGCCTTCCGGTGAAATGACCGAATAGGTGCTGTATTGCAGCATGTTAACGCGATCGCCCACACCAATTGCCAATGCGCCGCCAGAACCACCTTCACCAATCACGGTACAAATCGTTGGCACCTTCAAGCGCGCCATCACTTTCAAATTGCGTGCAATCGCTTCACTTTGCCCACGCTCTTCAGCGCCCACGCCTGGGTATGCGCCAGGGGTATCAATAAAGGTTAGGATCGGTAGCTTGAAGCGCTCGGCCATTTCCATTAAACGCAATGCTTTACGGTAACCTTCAGGCTTTGGCATACCAAAATTGCGGCGAACTTTTTCTTTGGTTTCACGGCCTTTTTGATGACCAATGACCATCACTGGCTGCCCATCAATACGCGCCATCCCGCCAATAATAGCTTTGTCGTCGGCAAAAGCGCGGTCGCCTGCCAGCTCTTCAAAGTCGGTAAATACATGCTGAATGTAATCCAGCGTGTAAGGTCGTTGCGGATGACGGGCTAACTGAGCAACCTGCCAAGACGACAAATCAGCAAAAATCTTGCCGATCAGTTCAGAGCGCTTCTTCTGTAACTGCTTCACCTCTTTTTCAAGGTCGATATTAAAATCACCTTTAGCGCTGACACTTTTAAGCTCGTCAATTTGCGCTTCCAGCTCAGCGATAGGTTGTTCAAAATCCAGAAAATTCAAGCTCATTCGAGTATTCCAACATTCGGTTAAAAGACCAGTGCCACCTGACTGGTACCTAAGGTATCCCACAATTCGTACAATAAGGCATCAGTTGGTTCGACATACCAACTCGCGCTGGGCTTCAGCGCCACACTAATATCATCTAGCTGACATTTTAGCAGCACCGGGCAGAGCCCGCCGCTAGCTTGTTGCAAGGCTTGTTCGACCCGCAGTATCACGGCTTGGTCGAGCGCTGCGACGTCAAGGTCTATGTGTAACCCTTTAACGTATTGTGCCCGTGCTTGCTCTATTGTCATCACTTCATAAGCGGTCATTGTATTGCCGCCACTGAAGTTATCAAATCGGACTTCTCCTTTTACCCACAAAATAGTGTCTTTTTGCAGCAAGTCCTCGTACTTTTCGAACTCTTGTGTATATAAGCGTACATCCATTCGAGTGCTTTTGTCATCTAAAGTCACGATAGCCCAGCGCTGGCCCTTTTTATTGACCATGGGTCGAATGTCGAGCACCAAACCTGCTGCACTGACGTACTGACCTCGAGGGGTTTCATTCAAATCATTTAAACGTCCGCTGGCATAGCGCTTAAGCTCTTTACGGTAGCGATTTATTGGGTGTCCGGTCAGGTATAAACCTAAAGTTTCACGCTCGTAGTCTAACCATACGGGCTCGGGCCACGGCGACACCTGCACAAATTCGGCCTCTATCGCCGCAGGTTCTACCGTTAACACACCAAATAAGTCAGCTTGGCCCATCGCTTCGTCTTTGGCGGCTTGGTCCGCTTGTTTCATCGCTTTTTCTAAGCTGGCCATTAAGATAGCACGGGTTGGACCGAGGCTATCCAGCGCGCCGGCTTTAATCAGGCGCTCCATCACCCGTCGATTCAATTTTTTCAAATCGACGCGACGGCAAAAATCGAATAAATCGCTGAATGCGCCTTCAGCACTACGCGCCGCAATAATCGATTCTATCGGCCCCTCGCCGACGCCCTTAATTGCTCCAATGCCATATACAATGCGCGACTGCTCATCGACGCTAAACTTGTATTCACCGGCATTCACGTCAGGCGGCAGAATGGTCAGCCCCATGCGCTCGCACTCATCCACCAAAGTGACAATTTTATCGGTGTTGTCCATATCCGCCGACATCACCGCCGCCATAAACTCGCTGGGGAAATGCACCTTCATCCACAAAGTTTGGTATGAGACTAACGCATACGCAGCAGAGTGCGACTTGTTAAAGCCATATCCAGCGAATTTCTCTACCAGATCGAAGATTTTAATTGCAAGATCTGGGTCAATCCCGTTTTTCGCAGCGCCATCTTGAAATACTTCACGCTGCTTGGCCATTTCTTCGGGCTTCTTTTTACCCATCGCACGGCGTAATAAGTCAGCGCCACCGAGGCTATAACCTGCCAAGACCTGAGCGATCTGCATCACCTGCTCTTGGTATAAAATAACCCCGTAAGTCGGCTCAAGAATCGGCTGCAATGACTCATGCTGGTATTGGGCATCGGGATAAGAAATGGCTTCACGCCCGTGCTTGCGGTCAATGAAGTTATCCACCATGCCCGATTGTAATGGGCCCGGTCTGAAAAGAGCGACCAATGCGATAATGTCCTCGAAACTATCCGGCAATAGGCGTTTGATCAGCTCCTTCATACCGCGGGATTCAAGCTGAAATACTGCGGTAGTTTCCGCCTTTTTCAGTGAGGTAAAGCAAGCTTTGTCATCCAGTGGAATCGCGGCAATATCAATGATTGGTTTGCCCGCCTTTTGCAATCGCGGGTTTACCATGTCCAGCGCCCATTGAATAATGGTCAGGGTGCGTAAACCAAGGAAGTCGAATTTGACCAGACCTGCGGTTTCAACGTCATTCTTATCGAACTGAGTGACTGGGAAATTACCCTCTTCGTCGCAGTAAATTGGTGCAAAATCAGTGATGGTAGTTGGCGATATGACTACTCCACCCGCATGCTTACCCGCGTTACGTGTGACCCCTTCAAGGCGCCGCGCCATGTTGATCACTTCTTTGACATCTTCGTCTTCTTGGTACAGCTGTTCAAGTCTTGGCTCTTCCTCGAACGCCTTCGCCAATGTCATCCCCGGCGTGCCCGGAATGAGCTTAGAAATGCGGTCGACGAATCCATACGGATGACTCAAGACTCGCCCTACGTCACGCACTGCGGCCTTGGCCGCCATGGTACCGAAGGTGATAATCTGGGATACAGCGTCGCGGCCATATAACTCTGCGACGTGGTCGATCACCTCATCGCGACGGTCCATACAGAAGTCGACATCGAAGTCTGGCATCGATACCCGTTCCGGGTTTAAGAAGCGTTCGAAGAGTAGGTCGAACTCGAGTGGGTCTAAGTCGGTGATCTTCAGCGCATAAGCCACCAGCGAGCCTGCCCCTGAGCCCCGCCCCGGACCAACTGGGATATTGTTATCTTTACTCCACTGAATAAACTCCATGACGATCAAGAAGTAACCAGGGAAACCCATGTCATTGATCACTTTAAGCTCAATCGCCAGGCGCTCGTCATATTCAGGACGCTTAGCCGCACGCTCTTCAGGGTCGGGAAATAGAAATTCTAAACGTTCTTCAAGACCCTGCTCGGATACTTTGACCAAGAAGTCGGCAATGGTCATATCACCGGTCGGAAAATCGGGCAGGAAGTACTCATCCAAACGTACCGTGACGTTACAACGCTTGGCTATTTCCACACTATTGGCGAGTGCTTCAGGAATATCAGCAAACAATTCCGCCATCTCTTCGCTGCTGCGCATGTATTGCTGTTCGCTGTATAGCTGCGGTCGGCGCGGATCACCCAAGGTATAACCATCGTGAATTGCAACGCGAATTTCGTGGGCGTCAAAATCGCTGGTTTGGGTAAACACCACTTCATTGGTAGCCACAACAGGCAGCCCATGCTGCGCCGCTAAATCCACGGCTAAATGAATATAATCTTCTTCCTGCGGCCGTCCCGTACGAATTAATTCCAAATAATAGTGATTTGCGAAGTGCTGTTGATAAAACGCCACGCTATTGTGTAAAGCTTTGTGGTTGTTGGTCAGCAAAGCACGCCCGACATCGCCATCGCGCGCGCCTGAAAGGATGATTAAGCCACTATGGCGCTCGCCGAGCCAAGCTTGGTCAATGCAGGGTCGCTGGCATCTGTGCCCACGTAAATAGGCGTCTGAAATCAATCTGGTAAGATTCTGATAGCCCTGATTATCTTTGGCTATCAAGGTTAAGCGAAACGGTTGTTCAGGCCAGTCCTCATTGAGCACCCAAACGTCAGCACCAATCAATGGCTTCATGCCCAGGCTTTCAGACGTTTTGTAGTAACGGACTAAACCGCATAAGTTCATTTGGTCAGTCAATGCCATCGCCGGCATACCAAGTTCCGCAGCGCGCTTGCATAGCGGCACCACTTTTTGCAGGCCATCCAGCATGGAAAAATCGCTATGTACACGCAAATGAATGAAACTTGGTTGATTCGACATTTTAACCCTTTCAATAGTCTATATCGTGTCGCCGCTCAACGCATAAACAGCTAAAGATAGCCGCGCAACGGGGGCAAACATTGTGCCTTAAAGCGGCGCGGATAACCACCGTTTAAGTCTTGATTAACGGTGCGCTTACACCGGTAGCCAAGTGCCGAAATGCAGAGGTTTAAAGTAGAAAATAGGCGTTAGGAAAAGATTGCAGCACTAGAAACAAAAAAATCGCCATGAAGGCGATTCTTTTTTCCTGAGCTTAGTTCTTAAGTGGCGGAGCGGACGGGACTCGAACCCGCGACCCCCGGCGTGACAGGCCGGTATTCTAACCAACTGAACTACCGCTCCACACTAAGAAACTCAGGATGTAGCGTCGTAAACCTTGTGCAAATGGCGGAGCGGACGGGACTCGAACCCGCGACCCCCGGCGTGACAGGCCGGTATTCTAACCAACTGAACTACCGCTCCACTGCACGTGGCATTACGTCAGGTACTACTTACATTGAGAGTTGAGTTGGCGGAGCGGACGGGACTCGAACCCGCGACCCCCGGCGTGACAGGCCGGTATTCTAACCAACTGAACTACCGCTCCACGTTTGCCCTCAATGCGGCGAGGATAATACGAGCAGCCTGCGCCTCAGTCAACCCCTTTTTTAAGGTTTATGCGCGTTTGCGCACGAAATCATCAAAACGCTCACTTTTTAGCTTTCTTTGCGCCTTTCTTCGCCGGTTTAGCCCCGCGCTTACCAATCATACCTTTGCGCCAAAGTAGCCAAACAATCCAACTTGTCGCCAATAACAAGTTAAATGCAATGATCATCATCAGTATGCGAACCTGACTACGCTGGGCTTGCTGCTCAGCTTCGATACGCGCGACTGCCGCGGCTTCACGTTCTGCCAAACGCTGCTGCATCAATTCCTCGTCACTTGGGCCTGGTGGCTCTGGTTGACGGGAAATAAATTCGTAGTCGTCCAATTGCGCCACTATTTCACGACCGTCGTGGCGTGACGTTGCATACAAAGTGGCACGCACACTAAACAACCCAGTGACATAGTTTGGAATGCGTTGCACCAAGCTATCACCTTGTTTGGTACGAATATCTATCAGCTGCAGTTCACCATTAGGAAACTCTACTTCACCGCGCAAAACAATATCTGCGGGGTCGAAGTATGCATCATTCACTTTGAACTCGAGCCGATGCGAACGCTCAGCCACTTCTGAGACGTCTACATGGGTGGTCGCTGGCAAGCGAGTGATTCGAATCGGAGGCTGCTCGAAAGTACGTTGATACAAAGGGGTGTGCGCACGGTACGACGGAATATAAGATCCCGTCGGCACGCTGAAATCAATTTCACCAGTAAATTCACCGTCTCGGGCACGTGCGTCTAAACCTCGTCCGTCATCGACAAATTCACCGACAAGACGTGGATTCAGACCAAAGTTCTCTTCATTTTCGCTATTGGTGCTGACCAAGTACATTTGCATTTCAATCGCGTTACGAAAATCACGTTGTTCAATGGGCTCACCGGCTTCTGAAAAGCGCCCCGTCACGGCAAGACGTTCACCGCGAAAAATCAACTCAGGTAAAGGGTCCGCTTGAAAAGTTAAATCGGAAATCACCATCAAGCGACTTTCTGAGCGCAACTCGCCAGATACTTGCCAAGGCCCACGCATCGGGTTTTGAATTCTGACTTGATCAAAGCCAGGCCCGGATTCCCAGCGCACATGCTCAGGGTGACGTGAGCTATACCATTTACTGCCATCGGGCAGAATCAGTACCACTGGACGGCTTTGGGTTTGGCGGAAAAACACCATAGTGATTTCATCAATATGGTCGTCAATGCGAAAGCGATCGCCCAATAGAGGTAGTTGCGAGTCAGGGGTCATGTCCGCCAGACGAAACGCGTCGTAGGGGTTTGGCAGGCGTTCGCTGGTCTGCGCTGACGCCTTAGGCACCGACACGACACCGATAAGCGCCACACACATCAGCAAGCTACTCAGTGCGACGCTTATGGCATTGCCAAATTTTATCATTGTTGCGGCCAAAGAGACGGCCCTCCCTTCTCGCTGAGCTGACGAATGCGCTCAAGATGCGCTTTCTCTTCTTCGGCCGACGCAGCTAAAACCTTTAGCGCGGGGCGCTGATTATCTAAACGGCGAATGGCTGTCGGGTCAATCCCCGCCCCGTCCGCGCCTTTGTCCTGCAGCGATAATTTACGCTGCCCACCAGACATCCATAGATACACATCGGCTAAGATCTCCGCATCTAACAAAGCGCCGTGCAGCTCGCGGTGTGAATTATCAATATCGAAGCGTTTACACAGAGCGTCCAAGCTAACGCGCTGGCCTGGGTATAACTTGCGCGCGAGTGCCAGGGTGTCAAGCACATCAGCAATGCGGTCCACGCGATAATCAGAATTAAGGCGCGCGAACTCATGATCCATATGACCGACGTCGAAGGGCGCGTTGTGGATGACTAGTTCGGCGCCACGAATGAAATCAACAAACTCATCTGCGATTTGCGCAAACACGGGCTTGTCTTGTAAGAATTCGTTGGTGATACCATGAATTTGAATAGCTTCTTCTTCAACCAAGCGCTCAGGATTCAGGTACACATGGTAATGACGCCCAGTCAGTTTACGATCGATTAACTCGACACAGCCAATTTCAATGATACGATGTCCCTGTTTCGGGTCGATACCTGTGGTTTCCGTATCTAACACGATTTGGCGGCGGGCTTGCGAGTCTGTCAGTTCGTGCATGTATCACCTTCGCTGTCTGTACTTATATAAATGCGGGCTTATAGTAGCAACATCACCACGCGAGAAGAAGTATGCCTTTACAGCATGTGGATATATTTACCGATGGGTCCTGCTTGGGGAACCCAGGACCTGGCGGATACGGCATTGTATTACAAGCCGGTAAGCATGAAAAAACCATGCAGCAAGGATTTCGTTTAACCACCAATAACCGTATGGAGCTGATGGCCACCGTAGTGGCACTGAACGCGTTAAAAAAGCGTTGTGCGGTCGAACTATATACCGATAGTGAGTATGTTCGCCAAGGGATTACGAAATGGATTCATGGATGGAAAAAGAAAGGTTGGATGACTGCAAGTAAGAAACCGGTTAAAAATCAAGATTTATGGCAAGCCCTGGACCAAGCCATTGTGCGTCATGACATCAACTGGCATTGGGTCAAGGGGCATTCGGGTCACCCACAGAATGAGCAATGCGACCAACTTGCACGGTCAGCCGCAGAGCAAGGCCCGCATGAGGAAGACTACGGGTACGACGCCAACGCGTAAGGTTAGATTTTACGACTGACGAACCAACCTAGTCCCATGCACGCTACAAATGTGATGGTTGCGATACTGCCCGAGGTTAACGCGGCAATCGCGGGACCCGGGCAATATCCGACTAATCCCCAGCCAAGCCCGAATAGCACCGCGCCGACTAATAGGCGACGGTCAATCTGCTGGTTGGTTGGGGCATGAAATTCGCGCTCACATACCGGCGCTTGGCGTTTTTTACTCAGGAAGTAACCCGGCGCGAAAACGGCCAACGCAGCAGCCATCACTAAGGCCAAGCTTGGGTCCCAGTTCGGGCCAATATGTAAAAAGCCAAGTACTTTATTCGGGTCTATCATGGCTGAGACTGCCATGCCCAAGGTCATTAGTAAGCCACTTAAAAATGCAATGATAATTACCATGTCGCCGCTCCTTGGGTGAATGCCGTGGCGATCAATACGCCTGCGAGCATAAACACTATAGTTGCGCTGAGTGAGCGCTTCGACAGTCGCCCGATACCGCAAATACCATGACCCGAGGTACAGCCAGAGCCTAACCCTGTACCGATACCCACCAATAAGCCAGCCACCACCACTTGCCAGCCCAATTGCGGCGTGGCGTAACTAAAGTCTTGCCAGAATGATGTCAGCACCAAGGGTCCACATAACAAGCCAGCGACAAAGGCTAGCCGCCAGCCGCGGCCTTGGGCGTTGGTAAACGCTTGCTGGGTAATGCCTGAAATGCCCGCAATACGGCCCAGAAATAGCCACAATATAAGTGCACCGGCGCCGATCATCGCGCCACCCGCCAATGCGCTGAACGGTGTAAAGTTTTCCATCATTGATACTCGCTTGATTATTTAACCACTGGTTTGTCGGCATCCACCCACGCTTGCATACCACCAGCCACTGAGTACACACGCTCCAATCCCATTTGCTGCAGCGCATCAGCTGCCAACGCAGAACGTCCGCCTGAGCGGCAAATTAAGTAGGTTGGGCGTTGACGCAGCTGTTCTAGCGCCACTTCGGGGGCACAACCGCTGGCAACCACCTGCGGGTGACTCGCCAATTGAAATTCAAGTACGCCACGTGGCAAGTTCACTGCCTGAGCGATATGATGGTCGGCATATTCTGCCGGCTCGCGGGTGTCGATAATCAGCGCATCGGTTTCAAGGACTTGAGCTAAATCATTGACACTCACCTCTTGGATGCGTTGTTTTGCTTCTGCAACTAATTGTTGTGCTGTTTTCATCATTCTCTCCTATTTAAATCGAATCTATCTAAAGTCAATGCTGGTAAGTTGTTGTAACTACCAGACAGATTGGTAGATAACTACCACCGCCATCATCAATAAAAAGACCGCAAAGCCCTGTTGCATCCGTTGCTTGGGCAGGTGGCTTCCTAACCAACTACCGACATAACTGCCTAAGACACCAGCAACCACCATGGTCACAATCACTTGCAGGTCGAATTCATAGCCGGCGTTGACCATAGGTACATAATACTGGGCAAAACCGACCGTCGATTTCAGCGCGATAATGACTAAGCTGGTCGCCACCCCAATCGGTAAGCTCAGCCCGGCCAATAACACCAAGGCAGGGACAATTAAGAAGCCGCCACCGACGCCTACAAAGCCAGTAATGGCGCCCACTAGCGTACCTTCCAACATGACCTTGTAGGGCTTAATCACCACAGGCTGGGTGGCTTCAGGTAGCTTCACGCGCCACATCATCCATGCTGCCACTACCATGAGCAGCGCAAACACCAATAATTGCCAACGTGGATCAACCATTAGGCCTGCCAAAGCGCCTAACCAAGTACCAAAGATGCCAGGCACACCAAATAGCGCCACATGGCGCCAGCTAATTAAGCCTTTTATGCCATTTCGTACCGAACCAAACGCGCTGATACCTGCGACAATCAGTAGCGATGAAGCGATTGCGACTTGCGGGGGTTGGTGTAGTAAGTACAGCAACACGGGCACCGTTAAAATAGAGCCGCCCGAGCCAAACAAGCCCAAACTAAGACCTATAATCAGAGCACCCAATAACACCATGTGTTGCGTATCCTCTACCAAGGTTAAAACAATATTCTTTTTTAGAATATGTATATAACCACAATTATAAGTATTAATTAATATTTGTCAACGGGGTTGTTCCAGCGTGCTTGAGCGGGCTGAGCACTGCGCATCGGCTGCGCAAAACGTAAAAAGCTTGGGTTGGGGGTTAACGGGTACACGCGCTTACGTGCAATCATAAAATAGCTGCCACGCAGCCAAGGTACATGGTGACACAGCGGGTTACTGCGCTGCTCAATCGCCGACTCATCACCGAACCAAAGTGCGTGCTCACTGACATACCCTTGGGTGAGCACTTCATAGTTTAATAAGCTTAGCCAGTCGGCGACGCGTTGGCGAGTGAGTAAGCGGCAGTTCCATGGTGCGCGCCCAAAGTGCGACGGCCATAAACCAGTCAAGTTGGCAAGCGCCAGTGGGTTGAATGCAGAGATCACGAGGTAACCGTCAAAAGCCAGGCAACGGTCGGCTTCACGCAGCACTTGATGGGGATCTCGCGCATATTCCAGTACATGCGCCATCACGCACATATCGACACTGCGTTTAGCAAAAGGTAGCGCCATTAAATCAGCTCGCACTCGAGCGCTATCGCCCGCATGCACGCTGATAACTTCAGTTGCCTTACATGCGGTAGCAACCGCCTCGCTCAATGGCCCCAAAGTAAGTGCGTAATCACCCGCCATACGACTCCAGAACGGATCGAAGGCTAGCTTTTCTTGGCGGCTAAGCCAGCGCCCAAAAGCAATATCCTGCCAACTCATGGGTTGGGCTTTTGCGCGGTCAATTAATGCGGGTTTAATAAACACCTTGAGCCCCTTATACTAGTGCTTAACTGAACAGCTATAGGTAGATGCTATGCAAATGAACGTAAGCGCTATTCCAGCGTTCGACGATAATTATATCTGGGTCATCGATAACCAACACGATTGCATTGTGGTCGACCCAGGTCAAGCGCCAGGCGTACTCGAGTTTATTGCTCAGCACCAACTGCGCTTAGCGGCGATCTTGATTACCCACCACCACGGCGACCACACTGGGGGTGTGCGCGACATTCTTGCGCAACACGAATGCCCGGTGTATGGCCCTGAAAACTCGCGTTTTGACGGTATTACGCACCCCGTTCATGAGGGCAACACCGTGCATATTGACGCACTAGCGCTCGAGTTTGCAGTGCTAGAATGCCCAGGCCATACCCTAGACCATATTGCATTTTATGCACAGCCGTGGCTTTTTTGTGGCGACACTTTGTTTTCTGCGGGCTGCGGGCGTATGTTTGAAGGCCAACCGGCGCAATTTTTAGCCAGCCTTGATAAGCTAGCAGCGCTACCGGCTGAGACGGAAGTCTACTGTGCCCATGAATATACCGCTGCTAACCTCAGCTTTGCTAACGCTGTAGAGCCAGATAACCAAGCAATACACCAACATCAAGCTTGGGTTGCACGTAAACGTCAACACGATCAGATGACGCTGCCCAGCAGATTAGCGCTCGAACTTGAGATCAACCCATTTTTACGCACTCGGGTGAATAGCGTCAAACAAGCGGCACAAGCGCATGCTGAACACGCATTGACATCGCCGACTGACGTCTTCGCCAGTTTGCGCGCGTGGAAAGATAACTTCTAACTCAAGGTGATAGTAGCTTTGTTGGTTACTTTACTTAATTCTTAGCACAAATGGCGTAGTTTTTGCTCGACAAGCTGGGTAAAATATAGACTTTGTTTTTATATCAACTCACGGTATAAGTGAGAAAAGGCCATAGAGCCGTGCGCTAAAGGTATTATATGAAACGATTGAGTATTGCCGTACTCAGCGCGTTGTCTTTGTCTGCGTGCCAGACAACGCAGTGGGTACAAGACAATCTTAGGCCAACCGCTGGCAACCAAGTTCAAACCGTAGACAGCTTAGATGAAGGTATTGCGCGTTTCGCCGCCAATGGCAACGTCAAAAAGCTGACAGTTAATGACACCACGCCAAATCTTATGCGTGCCGATTTGTCACCCCAACAGCAAGCTGACTTGTGGGATCGTATTCGCATGCAGCTCAGCCTTGAAGTGCCTGACAATGAACGCGTGCAAACCCATATTGACTGGTATAAAAGCCATCCAAATTACCTGAATCGCATTTCGCAACAGGCCGCACCCTTCTTACATTTAATTATTGAGATGATTGAAGAGCGCGACCTGCCAGTTGAATTAGCGTTAATTCCGATTGTGGAAAGTGCCTACGATACTTTCGCTTATTCTCACGGCAGCGCTTCGGGTATTTGGCAGTTTATTCCAAGTACTGCAGTGCACTATGGTATCGAAATTAATTGGTGGTACGACGGCCGTCGCGATATTTTGGCCGCCACCGAAACAGCACTGGATTATTTAGAGCGCTTGCACCGCACCTTTAATGGCGATTGGGAACACGCATTTGCCGCCTATAATGCGGGACAAGGCCGTGTTGCCGGACATATTCGTCGTGCCGAGCAAGCCGGCCAGCCAAGTGACTTTTGGTCACTCGACCTGCCTCGTGAAACTCAAAACTATGTGCCGAAAATTCTCGCCCTTGCAGAGTTACTGCGCAATAGTGAAGATCACGGTGTAAGCTGGACTTACATTGCCAACCAACCGGTGACAACTGTGGTCGAGTTGGACAATCAGATTGACTTAGCTCAAGCCGCTGACATGGCAGGCATGAGCTTAAGTGAGCTGCACCGCTTCAATTCGGGCTATAACCGTTGGGCCACAGGGCCTGATGGTCCGCATCGTTTACTGTTACCTGCAGAGAACGCCGAACTTTTCAGTCAGCAGTTAGCTCAGTCATCGCCTGAGGACTGGATGAATTGGCAGCGTCATGAAGTCAAAAGTGGCGAATCATTGAGCCGTATCGCACAGCAATATGGCACCACAACTCGCGCCATTCAATTAGCCAATAATATTGACGGTCACGTTATTCGCCAAGGCGACCACCTACTGATCCCAGTGGCAAGTTTGGACTTGGTAGAATATACCCTTAGTGCCGAACAACGCCGTACTGCAACGCAAAACCGGTCGCGTGGCAACCATCGTATTAATCACCAAGTTGTCAGTGGCGATACCCTTTGGGATTTAAGCCGCACTTATGGTGTGCCTGTACGTAGCTTAGCCAGCTGGAACAATATGGCACCGGGTGATTTTTTACGCCCTGGCCAAACGCTGACCATTTGGCGACAAGAGCGTCCAGCCGCCGCAACCAACGACGCGGTGGTGCGCGCCGTGCATTATCGTGTGCGTTCAGGTGATTCCCTTGACCGCATCGCGAATCGTTTTCGGGTGAGCATTAGCGACATTGAACGCTGGAATAAAATCAACCGCGAGCGCTTTTTACAGCCAGGTCAGCAATTAACCTTGTACGTTGACGTGACCCAGGTGAGTATCTGATGAAGCGGCTTTTACTGATTAGCATTTGCCTGATTTTATGGGCGCTCTCTACCTCGGTAAAAGCCGTTGGCTCTGAAGTCGAGCACGGTGATCGTGGGTTTTCGCACCGCATGCAAGGAACTGCCACCCTAGCCAGCGGCGAGTCAATCGACATCAACATGTTGATCGGATTTCAGCAAAGTCAGACACGCGGATGGTACTTCCGGGTTGGTCCTGAGTACGTGTTTCGGGACAACCCACCGTCATCGTATTATTTGAATATGATCATGGACGGCAACGGCCAAGCCTATGTGCTGGAGTTTAGTCAACAGCCGTTGAAGCATTTTAAGGTGACATTTGAAGGTCGGGAGATTGAGCTGATGCAGGCAAGCAGTGCAGATATTTCCTTCGGTATGCGCTTACGTATCGACGACCGCCAGTTTCTCTTTGATAGCAGCCACCCTCGCCTGCGTATTGAGTTTAGCGAGCAAGGTCTAAGTAACATTGTCGCTGAGCGCACCTTGCGCGACTTATCGATTCGCCGTGCCCAATAGGACACGGCGTTCAATCGCCTGGCTAGCCGCGATAACGCGCTAGTACGTCTACCAGCTCGGCTTCAGACCACACCGGTACACCGAGCGATTCGGCTTTACTCAGCTTTGAACCCGCCTTATCGCCAGCAATCAATGCCGTCGTCTTAGCCGACACACTACCTGCCACCTTCGCGCCCAGTGCCATCAACGCCTGCTTAGCTTCATCGCGGGTCATCTCGCTCAAGGTGCCTGTAATCACATAGGTATTGCCCTGGAACGGCAACTCAGCGGCATCAGCGCCAGCCACCGGCGTTGGGTCCGGCCAATACACGTAGCCACGCGTGTCTTGTTCATCATGCGGCCACTGTCGTGGCTTCGTTAAGCCTTCAATCACTTCAATGTTATGAGGTTCCCGGAAAAACCGATACACGTGCTCAGCAACAACTGCACCGACGTCGTTCACTTCCTGCAATTGCTCACGACTGGCACTGATGAGTGCTTCCAGTGAGGTAAAATGGGTGGCAAGGTTTTGTGCCGTTGCCTCGCCAACTTCACGTATACCTAAGCTATATAAAAATTTCGCCAAGGTAGTTTGACGGCTTTTGCTAATGGCGCGGACTAGATTGTGTGCGGACTTGTCGCCCATGCGCGGCAGCGAGGCCAATTGATGTGCGGTCAGGCGATATAAATCAACTGGACTGGTCACCCACTCGCGCTCAACCAAAGCCTCAATTAGCTTGTCACCCAGGCCGTCAATGTCCATGGCTTTGCGTGAAGCATAATGGATCAGCGCTTGCTTGCGCTGCGCCGCGCAATATAAGCCGCCGCTACAGCGCGCCACCGCTTCACCCTCGACCCGCTCTACCGCGGAATCACACACCGGACATTGCACGGGAAATTCAATGGCATGAGTTTCGGCAGGCCGTTCGTCAAGCACCACACCGACCACTTGTGGGATCACGTCGCCGGCGCGCCGAATGATGACGCGGTCGCCAATACGCGCCCCTAAGCGCTCAATTTCATCCGCATTGTGTAAGGTTGCATTTGATACCACCACACCCGCCACATTGACCGGTTCAAGGCGAGCTACTGGGGTAATAGCACCAGTGCGCCCAACCTGAAAATCAACACCTTGTAACCAGGTTAATTGTTCCTGAGCTGGGAATTTATACGCCACTGCCCAACGCGGAGCACGCGCAACGAACCCGAGCGTCTCTTGCAGCGCAATCGCATCGACTTTAAACACGACGCCGTCAATTTCATACTTCAGGCTGTCGCGCTTTGCCATGATGTCGGCGTAATACCCATGACAGGCAGCATTATTCGGTAACTGACGTGTTTCGGGGCATACTGGAAGCCCCCACGCTTTAAGCTGCATTAGCCGTGCATAGTGACTATCATCATCAAGCTCACGTTGCGGTTCAACTTGCCCCATGGCATAGGCATAAAACATCAAGGGTCGCTTGGCGGTAATTCTCGAATCGAGCTGTCGTAAACTACCCGCAGCCGCATTACGCGGGTTAGCAAACACCTTGTCGCCTTGCTCGCGCGCACGCTCGTTATACTCGGTAAAACCGGCCAACGGCATAAACACTTCACCGCGAACTTCTAAACGCTCTGGCACGTTACCCGTCAGTTTCAGCGGTACATTGCGAATCGTACGCACATTGGCGGTGATGTCTTCACCTTGATACCCGTCGCCGCGCGTCGCCGCACGCACCAACTTGCCTGCTTCGTAGAGTAAGCTTACCGCGGCACCATCTAGTTTAGGCTCCGCACACCAGGTTAACTCTGAGGTTTGACTACGCTCACCGACGCGACGGATAAAATTATCCATACTGTCTTGGTCAAAGGCATTGTCTAACGACAACATTGGCACTTCGTGAGTGACGCTGGCGAAGGCTCCCGCAGGTGGTGCACCTACTTTTTGGGTTGGCGAATCATCGCTGGCTAACTGCGGAAATTCAGCTTCCAACGCCAGCGTGCGTTGAAAGAGTCTATCGTACTCTGCGTCAGGTACACTGGGAGCGTCCTGCACGTAATATTCGTTATTTAACTGGATTAACCGCTCACGCAGTTTAGCCAGCTCAACGCTGGCTTGTTCTAATGCTTTGGTCATTCACCTTTACCACTGAACTGAAGGTTTTTGCAGGCGCTGCTTGCGCTCAAACTCGCGGATACGCTGATAGGTATGCTGCACCGATTGCTTGGTCACCGGGTTACGATTACCATCCAACACCGCCGCGCGAGGCATTGCGTCGGCAATTTTATTGGCCGCATTATACATCATAGTGAACGCCTGATGGCCGTCGCTTTTAAGTGGCAATGTCATAAATAAGACAATGCCCTGGGAGTGGAAGCGTTCCATATTAGTAATATCAAAGGTGCCGGGGTTAAACATATTCGCCACACTAAACAACACGGGGCCATGGCCAGAAGACTCTTGATGGCGATGGAAAATGTCCATATCGCCGTACTTTAAGCCAAGTTCAGCGGTCATTTGCAGCAAAATAGCACCTTGAATGTCACCGGTCACAAACAAGGTGATCACTTCCATATCAGGCGCTTTTTGGGTGGGGGCTTGTTTCTTATCTGCGCTGGGCGCCTTATCGGCTTGGCGTGTTAAATGCTCTTCATCGTCACTTAGCAGCTGCTCTGGGTCATCCTCAAATGCGTCACGGGTTACCACCTCATCGAGGTCAATATCAAGTTCATCCGCGCTATCAATACCGGATTCATCAGCGCTCAAGGTTCGGGGCTCGACATCATCCAACAATGCCTCCGCCTGGTCGTTGTCGGCCTCTGAGCGCTTCCGTGTAGGTGCCTGCTGACGCTGTGCGAATGTGTCGTCTTCTAAATCAATTTCCATTTGCTCGATATCGGCGGCTAAATCTTGCTGTGCAAACAAATCATCGGTTAAACCTAAGTCCAACTCGGGTTCGCGTACTTGTGCGCGCACGCTGTCATCTGCATTTGCTTGCTCGACATGCACGGCTCGTTGCTTGCGGCTCGGCCGCGGCTTCAATGGGTCTTGCAGCGTCGATTCGTCAACGGTTTCGTTTTGACTGAATAAATCTTCAGACGAACGTCTACGTTTGCGTTCAACCTGCTCGCGCCGGTCTTTCGCCGCTTGGTTGTTACGCCGAATCGTCAACAAGCCATGGGCCAGCAAGGCTAAAATAATCATTAACCCAATAATAATTAAAACCGTACGCATACTATCCATCTTGGACTCTCAAACCTTTTTGTTATCAGCAACTGCGCTGGGGAACCCAATACCGCCTCAATTAAGCTTCCGCCATCGCAACGGCGGCGTCAACATCCACGGCTACTAACCGGCTAACACCCGGCTCCTGCATGGTGACCCCAGCTAAATGGGTTGCCATTTCCATAGCAATTTTATTATGGCTAATATAAATAAATTGTACTGTTTCCGACATTTCTTCCACTAAGCGACAAAAACGTCCGACGTTCGCATCATCTAATGGTGCATCGACCTCGTCCAGCATACAAAACGGCGCTGGATTGAGGCGGAAAATTGCAAATACTAACGATAATGCGGTTAGCGCTTTTTCGCCACCCGAAAGCAAATGAATCGTACTATTTTTCTTGCCTGGTGGCCGCGCCATAATGGTAACACCTGTTTCCAGTAAGTCATCATCTGTTAACGCTAAATATGCACTCCCGCCACCAAAAACCTTCGGAAACAGCTGTCCTAAGTCACTGTTTACTTGATCGAAAGTTTTGCGAAAACGTTGGCGTGTTTCTTTATCTATCTTCTTAATCGCGTCTTCCAGTAGCGCTAGCGACTGGGTTAAGTCATCGTGCTGGGCATCCAGGTACGCTTTGCGCTCAGCTTGTGCCTGGGCTTCTTCTATCGCCGCTAAGTTAATCGCGCCGAGTTGTTGCAGGCTGCGGCTAATCTTATCAAGCCGTTGCTGCCAAGCCGCTTCATCTGCGTCTGCAGGCATACTTTCCAAGACTTGCTTCAGTGAGTAACCTGTTTCTTGTAGCCCTTCGAGCAAACTGTGTCCGCGCTCACGCGCAGCGGTTAATGCCAGCTTACTGGCTTCAACTTTTTCACGTTGCGCTTCGATGCGCTGTTGAACCCCTTGCTGGCCTTGGTTGAGGGTTCGAATTTCAGCGTCTACCTGAGCCAGCTGTTCACCTAGATCACGGCGCCGTGTTTCTGCTTCTTCACGACGTAATAGCGCTTCTTCTAATTGTGCTTGCTCAAGCTCAGTGTCTACGTCGCTCTCGCTAGCGCTCAGCAAATCAATTCGCTGTTGCAATTGAACTTTGCTTTGCTGCAAGCGTGCTAAATTACGCTCACTGTGCTGCGCGCCTTGCTTCGACTGTTGCACTTGCAGGTTGAGCTGATGACCTTGCTGTTGCAGTTGCTGAAACTGATCGCGAAGCGGCTGCAGCTCTTGCTTCAAATCATTAACCCGCTGTTGCAGCTGCTGTAACTGGGGGTTGTGCTGAGCGAGTTGGTCGGCGTACTCCTCGCGTTCAAGCGCCAGCATGTGGCTTTTTTCAGTGTGCTCAGCAAGCTGCAAACTGACCTGCTCAAGTTCAAGCTGTAACTCATCGAGGCGATGCTGTTGATCGCTATGCTGCCGACGCAAGGTGTCACATTGAGCCGTGAGCTGCACACTTTGCTGGTGGGCGTCGCGCCAACGCTGCTGAGTTTGTTGAGCTTGCTGTTTCGCTTGTTGCAACGCATCTTGGGCCTTGTGCACTTGCTGTGTTACCAGGCTGCGTTGCGGCTCAAGGGTTTGCTTACGGGCGTTTAAAGCGTCCCACATACGCTGCCAGGCCAATACCTGATGACCATCTTGGGGTGTCTGACGCCAAGCATCTTTGGTGTAAATTCGCCCTTTCTCGTCGACCCCCATCGCCAGCCCGCTTTGGCGTAATGTCGCCAATGCCTCGGCTCCATCGGGTATCCAAGCAACCTGGCGAAATAAGCTGAAGTAAGCACCTAGCCCCTGCTTAATCGAGTCCTTGCCGCCGCTGACTGAACGCGCCAGCAAATGGTGCGCTAAACTCGCAGAGGGAGGTGCTGGCTGCTCCGTATCAAGCGCTAACAGTTGACCATGCTGCCCTGGGGCAGTGACAATAGTATCAACGTCTTGACCCAACAAAACCGGCGCATTCAGCCAAGGCTCAGCCACTGCCTCGACAGCCAAACTATAGACATCGTCAACCTGCAACAACTCGCGCAGTGGGCGCCACTCATATTGCTCTAACCAGGTTTGCAGTGCCTCGCTCGGTGGTGTATCCGCGTTATCAAGTAAGGTCTGATAACTATCTAATTGGCTATTCACATTTAGCCAATCTTGCTCGACGCTTTGCTGTGCTTGACGCTGGTTTTCAAGTTCCATTTGAGCTTGGTTGAGGTCATGCTCCGCTTGGCTATGGGCCGCTTCTGCGGCGCTTAGCTGCTGCTGTTGCTGCAAAAGTTCAGCGTTTGCTTGCGCCAACTGTGCTTCAATGGTTTGGTGCTTTATAGTTTCGATACGCTGCTCGGTGTCTCGCTGCTGCTGCAACAAGCGCTGCGTCAATGCCTGCTGGCCCTCAAGCTGAGTGCTGATGACCTGGACTTGTTGACGCTGGTGCTCAACCTGCTGCTGCGCCTGCTGAAGTTTAGCTTGTGCTTGCTCTATCGCGTCATCGTGCGTATCCAGACGCGCCGCCGCTTCTTCTTGCTTGGCTTGATGTAGCGCAATCATAGGCTCTAAGCGCACAAGATCCGCTTCAAACGTAGCCTGTTCGTCATGCTCAGCTTGATACTCTTGGTCAAGTTGGGACAACTGCCATGTCGCATCCTGAAGATCTTTGCGGCGTTGCTCCGCCAGTTGCCGTTGGTGCTGCAACCCTTGTTCGATGCGGGTAATTTCATTATTGCACTGATAAAACTGCTGGGTCGCATCGTCCAACTGATCTTTGAGGTCTTGTTGCTGTTCACGCAACTGGTGTTGACCATGCTCGGAGCCACGTTGCTGCGCCACCCAACGTTCAAGCTCGGTTTGTTGTTCAGCTAACTGTTGTTCATTGAGATCGCATTGTTGCTGGTAGTGGTTCCAACGTAAACCCTGCAACTGTGCCTTAAGTTCGCGCTCTTCGGCTTTTAATGCTTTATAACGCTGTGCCGCCGCCGCTTGGCGTTGCAACTTGCTTAATTGCGTGCCTAGCTCATCGCGCACGTCGGTTAGGCGCTCGAGGTTTTCATGGGTTTTGCGCATCCGGTTTTCAGTTTCTTTGCGCCGCTCTTTATATTTTGAAATCCCCGCTGCTTCTTCGATAAAGACGCGTAGTTCTTGCGGACGTGACTCAATCAATTTGGATATCATGCCTTGTTCGATAATGGCGTAACTGCGCGGCCCTAAGCCAGTACCTAAAAACAAATCAGTAATGTCGCGACGACGACATTTGCTGCCGTTCAAGAAGTAATTGGACTGCCCATCGCGGGTCACCACGCGTTTGACCGAAATATCGTTATAGCTAGCGAATTCGCCTTGTAAGCGCCCTTCGCTATTATCAAAAACCAACTCAACACTGGCTCTGGACACAGGTTTGCGCGCACTGGAACCATTAAAAATAACATCGGTCATGGCGTCGCCACGCAGATTTTTCGCCGAACTTTCACCCAACACCCAGCGTACCGCGTCAATCACATTTGATTTACCACAGCCGTTTGGCCCCACCACACAGGTCATTTGGTCGGGAAAAGGCACCTTTGTGGCGTCCACAAAAGATTTAAAACCAGCAAGTTTGATATAATTTAGGCGCATGTAGTTGGTATTATTATTGGCGTTGTCAGGTTGCTATGGAATCTTCATTTCAATCACTAGTCTAGCGGTAAACTACGTGTTTCCACAAGAATGTTAGTAAGCTGCAAATCTACACGATTCGAATTGCGCTAAAGCCTCGAAATTACTACACTATAGCGCTTTTACTACGGGCATTTGCGATTGTTTTACCAAGATGTAAAGCCAATCTTGCAGCCCAAAGCCAAGACGAACGAAGGGAGTCATGACGGGTGTGGAATGAATTGTTAAAGTCTAAGCTGCGGTTCTTCAGTAACGATTCAGCATTTGGTCAGCGTAGCGCGCTGGTGGCAACCTGCCTATTCGCCAGCTCAGCCGCAGTCGCCGCTGAACCGCGCCAAACCATCGATATCAATGGCGAGGCGGTCAAATACAACCTCAGCACATCACTTTGGACTACGCACTTTAACCCACGTCCCGAGCATAACAATACGCAACGCTTTTTAGGCATTGAGCGCTATGGCGATAATTTTGTCACGCGACCACTACAGCAACGATTCGAACGCTTAGCGGAAGCTGACCCTATGCTCGGTATCGCGCACTTTCGTAACTCATTCGACCAGAGTACCATTTTCGCCTACGCTGGCTTTACGCAAGCCATTTGGCAACGCGAGTCATGGCAAGCGCGAGTCAAAGTAGGTGCGGGCTTTATTCATGGTTATCGCAATGAATTTCAAGATAAAATTCCATTCAATAGCTTTGGCACCGCGCCTGCCGCCATTCCTAGTTTGACCCTGCATTATCAACGGTTTAATGGTGAGATGATTCTTTTTGGTACGTCTGGCGTCATGCTAAACGTGGGTTACAGCTTTTAACACCGCTATTGCATTAGTCAACATTACTACTATATGATTGTAACGGTAATGTTAACAATAGCGGTGAAGTATGTACGCTCATCTCGGCAAATCTGTACGCCATTGGGCTCGTTCCGTAACAACCTGTTGTCTGCTGCTCAGCCTAACGACGGTAGCAAGTGAGGTAACGAATAACACGCAAACCACTGAAGCTCTTCAGGCTCAGGCAAATCGCACCGACATTGTTATTATCAGTGATATCCACCCAAGTGCGTACGCCGGGGGCAACTCGCCAGTGCTGGACATCAGAGCCCAGCTGTTCGACTTCTATTCGCCTTACCTGAGCGATTACCAGCTTCATTCACGCTTTATCAATGCACCCAGAGCGCTTAGCGAAATGCAGCAACGTACCAACTATTGTTGGCCAAAAGCGGTCAAAACAGCAGAACGCAGTGCATTGGGCTATTTTTCATCACAACCTCAGGTAGTTTTTCCACCATTGCGCCTCTACATGTTGGCGAGCCACCCACGCGCGGCGCAAGTGCGCGACTTAATTAACCGCAGTCCAGACGGACATGTCCCCCTTGAAGTGCTAGTAGAGCTCGGGCCTGAACTCGTACTTGGCGCTATGCGCGGCCGCTCGTACACCCCTGCAGTCGATAGCGTGATTCAAACACTCGAACCAAACGGACAAGTTTGGATACGTACCGTTCCTGATCGCGCTACTGGGTTATTCGACATGTTGCTCAACGGACGTATCGACATGTCACTGCATAATTCAGTGGAAATGCGTCATTTTATGGATTTGCGCCAACTTGAACCAGAGCTGCTGGTTGTTCCACTGCGCGAAGCCAGCGAGCCACTACTGGGTTACGTGATGTGCAGCCGCTCTGATGTGAGCCGCCGATTCCTTGCTGATCTTGACCGTGCAATTACCGATAGCGTGAAACAGCGCGGGTATTTTGATT
Source organism: Aliidiomarina maris (assembly GCF_003987335.1). Lineage (GTDB taxonomy): Bacteria > Pseudomonadota > Gammaproteobacteria > Enterobacterales > Alteromonadaceae > Aliidiomarina > Aliidiomarina maris. Next base: position 342,803 of record NZ_PIPK01000001.1, read on the forward strand.
TGCATATGAGTTGGGTGCCGGAAGCCGAGCAGGCTTACTACCAACAGATTTATAATCAACAGTTCGGTACCTATTTTGAATTGTCAGACAAACCACAGGGCGCAGACTAATCTGCACCCTGCTCGTCGTCCAGCACTGCGCTGTCAGCCAGACGTTTATTCGGCTGCACGCCCAAGCTGCGAAACTTCTCAACCCGGCTAACTAAGTTGCCACGGCCTTCAGACAGTTTATTGAAGGCACTGTCTAAATGTTTGGTGGACGCATCCAGCGCCCCCCGTACCTTATTCATATCGTCAACGAAGCCGACAAACTTGTCATACAAGCGAGCTGCGTCACCAGCGATACGCTGTGCATTCTGATTTTGATATTCATATTGCCAAATATTATGCACAGTGCGCAGTGCAACGAGTAAATTGGTCGGGCTGACCAACATAATATTGTTGTCCAGCGCTAATGAAATCAACTCAGGATCTTTATCCACCGCCAGCAGGAATGCTGGTTCTAATGGCACAAATAACAACACATAATCCAGCGTTCGAACACCATCTAAGCTGTGGTAATTTTTCTTACCTAATTGCTTAATGTGCTGACGCAACGACTGAATATGTTCCTGCAATGATGCTTGGCGGACTAGGTCGTCGTCACTATTGAAGTAACGCTCATAAGCCACCAGCGACACTTTCGAGTCAATTACCACATCTTTTTGGTTCGGTAGATGCACCACCACATCGGGTTTAAACGCCTTGCCTTGCTCATCTTTATGTTGGGCTTGGGTGGTATATTCGTGCCCCTCGCGCAGCCCCGATTGTTCCAGCATGCGCGCAAGCACCACTTCGCCCCAATTGCCTTGCTGCTTATTGTCGCCTTTCAGCGCCAAGGTTAATGCACGCGCTTCGCTAGCCATATGCTGGTTTAGTTCGCGCAGTTGATTTAACTGCTGGGTTAAAAACGCACGTTGCTTCGTTTCATCACTGAACTGAGCCGCGACCTGCTGACCAAAGCGGTCAATCTGTTGGCGCAGTGGAGCTAACGTATGTTGTAGATCATCTTGATTGCGCTTGGCAAATTGTGCCGATGTCTGTTCTAAAATACGCGCGGCTAAACGCTCAAATTCTTTTTCTAAGCGCGCTTCACTTTTCTTCAATAATTCGATTTTCTCATCTGCATGGGCGCGTTGTTGTTCGGCTGCCGTGCGCGTACTCGCCAATTTAACCTGGAGTTGCTGGCTGTCATGCTGCGCCTCTCTGAGTTGTTGCTGTAATTGCTGCAACTGACTTTGTTGCTCGGACAGCTGTTGCGCCAACAAACGCTGCGGCTGACGCTGCCACCCATACCCTAGCAACCCACCCACTAACAGCACACCAGCGCCCGCAGCAAGTGCTTGCCACCACTCAAAGGTCCATTGCATGTTGAACTCCCAACTTAAATTTAAAAAAAGCCTGCGTAGATAAACTAGGCAGGCTTCATAATGCGTTACGCTAACGACTTTGCGTTATTTACTCAGTGCAGCATCCGCTTCGGCAATCTTCACCGCCCATGTTGCAGGCCCTGCTTGGTGCGCATTGTTACCTTGGGAGTCTACCGCAACAGTCACTGGCATGTCTTCTACTTCAAATTCGTAAATAGCTTCCATACCCAAGTCGTCAAATGCCACCACCTCAGCTTTCTTAATTGCTTTTGCCACTAAGTAAGCGGCGCCGCCAACCGCCATCAAATACACCGCTTTATGCTGAGCGATACTTTCAACGGTTTTCTGGCCGCGTTCAGCCTTACCAATCATGCCAATAATGCCAGTTTGCTCCAGCATGGTATCGGTAAATTTATCCATCCGCGTTGCGGTGGTAGGACCGGCTGGGCCTACTGCCTCATTGCCAACAGGGTCAACTGGGCCGACGTAATAAATAAATTTATTGGTGAAATCGACCGGTAGCTTCTCGCCTTTGCTGAGCATATCCGCAATACGTTTATGTGCTGCATCGCGTCCAGTTAACAGCTTACCGCTCAGCAACACGGTTTCACCCATTTGCCATTCCAGTACGTCGTCTTTTTTCAGCGTGTCTAAATTCACTCGACGTACATTCTCGCCAACTTCAAAGGTGATATCTGGCCAGTCTTCCAACTTAGGCGGCTGTAAGTCGGCTGCACCGCTGCCATCAAGGGTAAAGTGTACGTGGCGAGTTGCCGCGCAGTTTGGTATCAAGGTGACAGGCTTCGACGCCGCATGGGTCGGTAATGACTTGATTTTCACATCAACCACAGTGGTCAAACCGCCTAAGCCTTGGGCACCAATACCCAGCTTGTTGACGCGCTCATAGATTTCCAGGCGCAACGCTTCCTCTGCGTTGTTTGGACCACGTGCTATCAGCTCCTGAATATCGACTGGGTCCATCAATGACTCTTTTGCGAGTACCGCAGACTTTTCCGCAGTGCCGCCAATGCCTAAACCAATCATCCCAGGCGGGCACCAACCAGCGCCCATCTTCGGCAAGGTTTCCACCACCCAATCAGCAATTGAGTCGCTTGGGTTTAACATCACCATCTTCGATTTGTTTTCGGACCCGCCACCTTTGGCCGCAATCATGACCTCAACACAGCCACCGTGCACCATGTCAATGTGAACCACGGCTGGTGTGTTGTCACCGGTGTTTTTGCGCGCCCCGGCCGGGTCGGCCACGATGGATGCACGTAAAGGGTTGTCTGGGTTGTTGTATGCACGGCGGGTGCCTTCATCAACCATCTGCTGCACTGTCATGTCGGTTTTGTCCCACTTCACGTCCATCCCGACCTTGACAAAACACGTTACAATACCAGTGTCTTGGCAAATCGGCCGGTGACCTTGTGCAGACATCCGCGAATTTTGCAGCATTTGTGCGATCGCGTGCTTGGCTGCCTCACTCTGCTCGCGCTCGTAGGCATCGGCCAAGGCTTCAACGAAATCAAGTGGGTGATAGTAGGAGATAAATTGCAAAGCATCAGCAATACTATCAATGAAATCTTGTTGTTTAATGGTTTGTGCGCCGCCCGTAACAGCACCTTTTGCAGCAGACATAGCTTACCTCATGTCAGTCGATGTGCAGCAACCTTGCGGCAGCCAACACGGTTCTGGTTGTCTGGTATTTGATACACCCGCATGCGAGTGCAGGCCGGGATAGCGTGTCCCGAAATCGTTGATTATGATACTCTGTTTGCCATTGCGCTGCCAGTTGGAGACAGGTTTTATATGCATGCAGCCCCTCAAGCATCAACTCGCGACCCCATGTATCTGACCAGTCGCGAAGTTGACTATTCAAAGTGGAGCGACGCGCTCGCTATTTTTACCCCATTTGCTGATGAGCCTTGGGCCATGCTGCTTGATTCCGCAGCTAGTGAGCACCAGAACAGTCGTTACGATATCATTGTGCGCCAGCCACTGATGACTCTGACGTATCGACATGCGCAGACCCCCGACGCCTCGCCATTTGCTGAACTTAGTCAATGCTTAGCCAAGGTGCCAGCCTATCGCGGTACACATGCGTTACCATTTACCGGTGGCGCTTTGGGCTATTTAGGTTACGACGCGGGGCGCTGGTGCGAAACCATTACCCCCGCTGCACGCGCATTGCCTGTTGATGCGGCATCCAGCCCACGACATGACAGTAGTCAGGTGCACGCCGCCGAAGCCGATATTGCACTTGCGGACATCGCGCTCGGTTTTTATCAACACGCCATTGTCATTGACCACCACGCAAAACGCAGCTTTATCTTGGGCCCAGAAACCCAGTTGCAAACTGGCGATTGGGAACAACAGGTAGCCGACTTTTGGCAACCTATCCATCGTCTTGGCGAGGCGGATTTCTATCTTACTGCGGCATGGCAGAGCAACATGAGTGAGGCGGATTACCACACCCGGATTGGGCAGATTAAAGCCCATTTAAATGCTGGTGACTGTTACCAAATTAACCTTGCACAGCGCTTTTGCGCGCCTTATACAGGTAGCACATGGCAAGCCTATCAGGCGTTGCGTGAAGCCAATCGCGCGCCGTTTTCGGCCTACTTGAATGTACCCGACGGACAGGTTTTGAGTCTGTCACCTGAGCGCTTTATTCAAAGTTCAAGCACGGGCAAGGTGCAAACCAAACCGATCAAAGGCACCCGACCTCGAGCTGCCGACCCTGTGCAAGATGAGCTAAATTTGGCGCAATTGCAGCAATCGGGCAAAGACCAAGCTGAGAACTTGATGATAGTGGATCTGCTGAGAAATGATCTGTCGCGAACTTGCCTGCCCAATAGCGTGCGAGTACCCAAATTATTCAGTATCGAAAGTTTCGCCGCGGTTCATCACTTAGTCAGCACCATTGAAGGCCAGCTTGCCGATCCCCTTGATTCCGTAGCCTTATTACAAGCCGCTTTCCCCGGTGGCTCAATCACCGGCGCCCCCAAAGTCAGTGCGATGCAGATCATTGAGTCGTTAGAGCCGCATCGGCGCAGTGTGTATTGCGGCAGCATTGGTTATATCAATCAGGACGGTAGTTGCGACACGAATATTGCGATTCGTACGCTAGTGGCGTGTCAGCAACACCTGTATTGTTGGGCGGGTGGCGGTATTGTACTCGATTCAGATGCCGCTGCTGAGTATCAGGAAACCTTTGATAAAGTGAAACGAATTGTACCACTGCTGACCGCACTCAATCGCGGCCACAGAGATAAGCCTCTGGCCAATACCGCTGATGGCCAGCCCTTAGGAGGTCAGCGTGCCGATTAAAACGCGAACTGACTTCCTGACCCGATTTATGCTCGCGCCACCGAGCCCCACGCGCTTTTCGACACAACAGTCATTAGCGGCGTCGGCGGTGCTGATCCCTATGTATGAAAGTGAGCGCGGCTTAGAAGTGGTATTTACCACGCGTAGCCAGCACCTGCGCCATCATGCAGGCCAAATTTGCTTTCCTGGCGGGCGCAGTGAACATCATGACAACAGCCTTGCGGACACTGCGCTACGTGAATTTGAGGAAGAGCTGGGCGTTGACAGAGCGCAAGTCGAGCTCTTGGGGCAACTCCCTGATATGCCGGTGGTGAGTCGTTTTTTAATTCGCCCATATGTCGGTTTTCTTGCCGCGCAACCGCAGTGGCAACCCGACGCCAATGAAGTTGGCGATGTATTTAGCGTGCCTTTACACGAATTATTGCAGCATCAGCAACATTTTGCGTTCACGGCGGAACGCTTAGACATGCAGCGCATCTGGTTTATTCCGTGGCAACAACGCATAATCTGGGGCGCTACTGCAGGCATAGTGCGTAGTTTAAGCGAACAGCTACGGCCCGAATATAAAGCGCTGTACCGACCACTTAACTAGCACTTGCAAGCAACCACTTTCGCCCCCACACTAACGGGCAAATCACGATAGGATGAATTGGAGTGAACGCATGATTAGCGTGTTCGACATGTATAAGGTAGGTATCGGCCCTTCGAGTTCCCACACCGTGGGGCCTATGCGCGCGGCGCATGACTTTATTCGTGAAGTAGACCAGCAGTTTGGTATTCAACGTGTCACCCACGTTAAAGCCGAATTATTCGGCTCACTGGGGCAAACCGGTAAAGGTCATGGTACTGGCAAAGCCGTGATTCTGGGTTTGGCCGGCGAGTTACCAGAAAGCGTCGACACCAGCAAAATTGATGACTTTCTAGCTACGGTAGAAAGTAGCCAACGGCTGCCGTTAATTGGCACCCATGCGGTGAAGTTCCCGCGCCAAGGCGCCATTACTTTTCATCGCCGTAAATCTATGCCCAAGCATGCCAACGCGATGGAATTACGCGCCTACGCAGGCGAAGAGCTACTTTACAAAGACCTCTACTACTCAATTGGTGGTGGCTTTATTGTCAAAGACAAAGACTTTGATGACACCTTAGAAGAAGCGATTGAGCAAAGCAGCCAACCGATCCCCCACCCGTTTGATTCGGCGGCGGACTTACTGGCGCAGTGTCAGCAACATGGCATAAGTATTAGCCAATTGATGATGGCCAATGAGCGTGTAGTGCGCAGTGAGCAGGATATTCGCAGTGGTTTACTGCATATTTGGCAAACCATGCAAGATTGCATTGATAACGGCATTGCGACTGAAGGTATCTTGCCAGGGGGGCTGAAAGTTAAACGTCGCGCACCGGGTCTATACCGTTGCCTGAGCACCGAAACCACGCAAGACCCGATGGGGGCGATGGACTGGGTGAACTTATATGCCCTTGCTGTGAATGAAGAGAATGCTGCTGGCGGCCGCATTGTTACCGCACCGACTAACGGCGCTGCAGGCATTATTCCTGCGGTGATGAAGTACGCCGACACCTTTGTTCGCAAACTTAGCGACGATGACGTGATTAACTTCCTGCTAACCTCTGCGGCTATCGGCATTTTATATAAAAAGAATGCGTCCATTTCTGGTGCCGAGGTGGGCTGCCAAGGCGAAGTCGGTGTGGCCTGTTCAATGGCAGCTGGAGCACTGGCTGAAGTCATGGGTGGCAAACCTGGTCAGGTAGAATGTGCCGCCGAAATTGGTATGGAGCATAACTTAGGCCTGACCTGTGACCCTGTCGGTGGTTTAGTGCAAGTGCCTTGTATTGAGCGTAATGCAATGGGCTCAGTTAAAGCTATCAATGCCGCGCGTTTAGCATTGCGTGGCAGTGGTGACCATAAAGTGTCCCTGGACAAAGTCATTAAGACCATGTGGGACACAGGTAATGATATGAAAAGCAAATATAAGGAAACCGCACGCGGTGGCCTGGCGGTCAATATTATTGAGTGTTAACACCAACGTTTAGCATGCAAAAAACCAGAGAGGCCCGCACATTGCGGGCCTCTTGGCGAGTAAGGCTGCACCAATATATCGATTTAATAACTCGGTAAATCGAAGGTTTTAAACATTTCTTCAAGTTCATCGTAACTGCGCATCGTCATCGCCTTTTCTACCACGTCTTTGGTTAAGTGTGGTGCAAAACCCTCGATGAAGTCATACATATAGCTACGTAAGAAGGTGCCTTTACGGAACCCAATCTTGGTGGTTGAGTGTTCAAACAAATGCCCGGCTGGAATTGCAACTAAATCACTGTCCTTGCCAGGTTCATAGGCCATGGTCGCGACCACACCAATACCCAGACCCATGCGTACATAGGTTTTAATCACATCAGCATCGGTGGCGGTAAATACGATCTGTGGCTCTAAGCCTGCTCGCGAAAATGCTTTATCAAGTTGTGAGCGCCCGGTAAAGCCATACACATAAGTAACCAATGGGAAACTGGCAACGTCTTCAATACTGACCTTACTTATTTGTGTCAGCGGGTGTCCTTTGGGCACCAAAATACTGCGATTCCAGTGATAACAAGGCAGCATCACCAAATCGTTATATAAATGCAGCGCTTCGGTGGCAATTGCGAAGTCCGCCTTACCCTTGGCGGCCGCTTCGCTGATTTGTTGCGGTGAGCCTTGGTGCATATGCAATGACACCTGCGGATATTTATCGATAAAACGGCGAATAACAGGCGGTAACGCGTATCGAGCTTGGGTATGGGTGGTCGCGATATTCAGCTTGCCTTGATTCGGCTTGGTGTGCTCCGCAGCCACTGATTTAATCGCATCCACTTTAGATAAAATGTGCTGCGCGATCTCAATCACCTCTTGGCCAGCGGGTGTCACATGGGTCAAGTGTTTACCGCTGCGACCAAAAATTTGCACCCCTAGTTCATCTTCCAGCATGCGTACTTGCTTACTAATACCAGGTTGCGATGTGTACAAGTTCTCTGCTGTTGCAGACACGTTCAAGTTGTTGTTGAGAACTTCTACGATATAACGCAGTTGTTGCAATTTCATAGCTCGATTGCCTTAGTTAAGCTCGGCAAGCGCCCAGCTAACATCTGTCTACTCTGTGCCGAGAATGGCACCGTTATTCCCATCAAGTATAAGATTGTCAATATCTATGCAAAGTGTCAAATTTAATCCATGGCAATCGTTTGATCTAAACTATATTTAGGTTGTTTCATTGTCAGCCGATACACCATCATAGACACCGCGTTAGCGACAGGAACTATCAAGCATGCTGAATCAGGAAGCCACAAGCCGTGCCGTTCACAGCAGTGATGCGCAGCAACAAGGTATCGATTTCGCTACCATATTAAGTGCTGCTGCCCATGACATGAAGAATTCATTGCAACTGCAGCTGCAACAAATGCAAACCTTGGCGAACCAGCTTGAAGGCAGTGAGCAGGCGCTTACTCTCGCCGACATGTACTATGAAACTCTACGCTTGAACGTCAGCTTAACCCAATTGCTCAATTTATATCGGCAAGAAGCAACCACGATTGTGCTCAGCTTAGAGCGCTGCATAATTGAGGAATTAATTGAAGATATTGTCGCCGACACCGAGTTTTACGCGCGCCACCACCAGATTACAGTCCACGCTGAGGTGGACGATGGGCTTGAGGGGTTTATCGACCAACAGGTGGTTGCTGTGTTACTGCAAGATGTGGTTGCAAACGCGATTCGCTACGCCAGCAGCCGGGTCGTTATCACTGCCAAAGCACTGCAGCAGGGCGTCACTATTCAAGTCGCCGATGATGGTGAGGGATACCCGGAACACGTGATTACGCGTTACACGCCTTCACAGTCACAACCAAGCCCAACCAACCTAGCGAGCGGGCGCACAGGTCTCGGGCTTTACTTCGCCCAACGAATTGCGCAATCGCATCAGCGCCAGCAACAATTGGGCGAGATCACGTTAACCAATGATAATGGTGGCATTTTCACCTTGTATCTACCGTAACTTAGAAAAGTCAGTTAGTATTAGTTCGCGACGCAAAACAAATTAATAAGGATTCGCTCACGCATGCTTTATATCATTATTTTGCTCATTATCAGCCTTATCTTGTTGGCGGTTGGTGTGAATGCCTACCAACAACATCGACAGCGTCAAGAGCTTGAGCGCAGACAAAAGATCGCGCGTCATCGCCATACCTATGACGAGTCAGAAACCTTAATTGCCAATGCCGGTGCTTTTCCGGTGGGTCGCGGTTTAGTGTATACCCTGCACGCGCGTGCTCGCGACTCGCTTAAACAGTTAGTTGAAGTTGATCCCAAGAACCAGCGCTACAAAGACCGGTTACAAGAATATGAAGACGTGATGCGTACGATGAAAGCCGATGACACGACTCTGGTCAACGAGCAGTTCACCCTACCGGATAGCGACAAACAGATTATCACCATGATTCAGTCGCTGAAGAAATTGCGTGCGGTGCTTAAAAAAGAGCATGCCCGTGGCCGTGTTGATGCAAAAACGTTTAATGAAGAGGACCGTCGCTTAGAGTTCTGTCAATTACGCATTACCGTCGAAAGCTTAAAGCGCCGTGGGCAGTCAGCGTTGCAATCGAACTTGACGGGTTCTGCACGCCAGTACTACGAAAAAGCGCTGTCGACACTGAATAACCAAAGCTACAGCAACGAGTATATTGTCGAGCATAAGCGCCAAGTCGAACAAACCCTTGAGGAAATCACTAGCTCATTGCGCGAAACTAATTCCCGCGATGCCGCGGAACGCGCGAAACAAGTTGATGAATTAGACGAACTATTTCAACCGAAGAAGAAGTGGTAATGAGTTTAAAAGACCAATTATCCCAGTTGGTGTACAGCACTGACGCCGGGCGAATTGACCCAGCGCCCGCCGAACCCGAGCGCGGGCCGAGTGACGGTATTGTGCGCATTCAGCGTGAAACCAAAGGCCGTAAAGGCAAAGGGGTTACGATTATCCGTGGCCTAGCGTTGACGCCTGAGGAGCTCAAGCAGGTGGCGAAGCAGTTAAAAAAACACTGCGGTGTCGGTGGCAGCGTCAAAGGCTTTGATATTGAAATACAAGGCGACCAGCGCGACACCTGCAAAGCCTGGCTTGAGCGCCAAGGCCACCACGTCAAACTTGCGGGGGGCTAAGCAGGCCCTAGTCCCCACGCCTATCGATTCGTTGCAGAGGCATTTCACAGCGCACTGTGCGGCCATTATCACGCCAACTCAAATGGCTTGACAGCTCTCTAACCAAGTTAAGTCCACGTCCGTACTCAGTATCAGCCGTGTCGGCATCCAGGGCTGCAGTCGCAGAGCGTATCGGGCAGAAACCTTGTCCTGAGTCTGTGACTTCAATACACAACCTGCGTTGCTTGGGTTGAAACTGTAATTTCATGCGTACCCAGCCATCTTGCAGCGCCTCCAAGCGTTGCTGATACAACTGATAATAGGCTTCAAACCCTTCACTTGACTGCTTTAAGCTTGAGTCTAAATGTAAAATGCCGTGTTCAACCGCGTTATTATAGATTTCCTGTAACACGATGAATATCTGCGATTTATACGCGCCCAAACCCTCAATATTGGCCAGTGTAGAGACAATCCGATTGACTGGATTAACGCTTTTCAACTCCGCAGCCTGCAACTCAAAGGTCGCCTCAAAACCAAGCGGCGAAAGATCAACAGGCCGCGAGTCACGTTGCAGCCCAGTAGGTTTACAGCGTAACCACGCCATCGACACGTCGTCCCGTTGCGGCTTATGGCGCAAGCGTTGGCGTACTAGTTGGCTAAGCTCGCCCATATTGGTGACTTGCGTGAGTATGTCTTGCAATCCCGCAATGCCCAACCAACCTTTGGCAGTCGGTAGTTCAATTAGCCCATCGGTGTATAGCAGCAAGCTATCGTCATGCTCCACGCGTAAGCTGGCAACCCGGCTATCGAATTCGCTATCAGACATGATGCCAAGGGCCAAATGGTCGGGCGCCAGCGCAGTGCTGACCTTGCCATTGCCGCGGATCAGCTGTGCAGGCGGAATTCCGCCATTCCAGTAGGTGACACGTTCGCCTGAGGCAGAAATTTCAAGGAGTAAGCCGGCTAAAAACATATCCGTCGGCAGCAGCTCGTGTAAACGACGGTTCATTTCGCGAACCATATCACCCACAGCTGCACCTTCATCGGCCATGCGAAAAAAAGTTTGTGAAATCGGCAATGCACCCACCGCGGCTGACAAGCCGTGCCCGGTAAAGTCGCCAAGAAAAATGTACATATTGCCAAGCGGCCCAGGCGCCGCAAGTAGCACATCGCCGTTAAACATCGACATAGGCGACAAATAGGTGTGCAAATTTGGGTAGTCGAGATAATTACGCGCTAATGAATTTTGAAAAATATGCTCAACGATTTGGTGCTCACGTTCAACACGGCTGGAATGGTACGCCAATGCTTTATTTTTTTCAGCCAGCGACATGTTTAATTCGCGATTACGATAATGCGCGCGCAATTTGGCTTCTAGCACCACAGACGCAAACGGTTTACTGATAAAATCGTCACCACCTGCCGCTAAGCAGTTAATGAGTGTTTGTTGATCGTCTAATGCGGTAATAAAAATAATTGGCAGGTGCACCCCAGCTGCCAAGTCTTTTAAGATAGGTGCGGTATCCAGGCCATTGCGACCGGGCATCAACACGTCAAGCAGGACAATATCGGGCTGAAATATGGGCATCGCGGCAATTGCGGACTCGCCATCGTCAACCGATAAACACTGGTAACCAAAACCACTGACCATGTCACTTAATAGCAAACGATTACTATCAAGGTCATCTACAATGAGAACTCGCATGCCTTAGTCGATATGGAATAATTTATCGAAACGCGCAATTTCTAAAATGTTACGAATTTCTGGTCGGCAATTGACCAAGTGAATGGGCTTATCCCCTGCGCCCAGTGACTTACGCATATTCAGCAACATGCCCAGGGCGCAGCTGTCGATATATTCTGTTTCCCGAAAGTCTACCACTACACTGTCAGTGCTCGCGTTCAAGTCACCGTAAGACTGACGAAACTGTTGCACCAAGCCAAAATCGAACTTGCCTTTGACATGAATAATAAATTGCTTTCCATCATTGGAGTATTCTGTCGAGAGTGTCATGAAAACCTTCTAATTTTATTTATAACTGATTGAATGACTTCACTTGTCAAAGCCCGCGCATTTTTTTAACCTGTGACCACATTATATATCAGGAATATTATTCATGTCGGCGAATGCTTCGGACAGTTCATCTGCCAGCCACCTCTCGATTCTACTCATTGAGCCTTCTGAGGTACAACGTAAAGTTATCACCCGCCATTTAAAAAATGCAGGGGTTGAACAAATTGAAGGGGTCGGTAGCATTGCCGAAGCCAAACAAAAACTAGCCTATGCCAATCCAGATCTAGTCGCAAGTGCCATGTACTTCAGCGACGGCACTGCTGATGATTTACTTGATTTTATGTTCTCGCACAATCATTTACGTGACATCCCTTTTATGTTGGTGTCGAGCGAACATAAACGCAATTACCTGGAACAATATAAGCAGGCGGGTGTGGTTGCAATTCTGCCGAAACCTTTCACTATTGACCATTTACAACGTGCGCTCAACGCAACTATCGACTTGATAGAACCGCAAACCATGCAACTTAAGAACTTTGAAACCGAAGACTTGCATGTACTTGTGGTCGATGACAGCACGACATCGCGACATTATCTCACCCGAGTGCTAAATAGTATCGGTGTTGAAGCGGTGGCCGAAGCGGAATCTGGCGACCAAGCGATTGCTTACTTAAGCGAGCATAGTGTGGATTTGATTGTCACCGATTATCACATGCCCAACATGAATGGGGATGAGTTCGCGAGCCGCGTGCGGGCGCAGTTAAATGATGCCCACGTTCCTATTTTAATGGTTTCAGCCCGCGCTGATGAGCTTACTTTAGAGCAAATTGAGCAGGCTGGCGTGAATGCTTTGAGTGACAAACCCTTTGAGCCTGCCACCCTGCGGGCGCTGCTAAGCCGTATTTTAGACATTTAAAAAAAAGGGTTGCCCCATGGCAACCCTTTTTATCTGTGCAACTATTAGCGTTGCTGGTACTTATGCCATAACTGACGTTGCTTATTGTCCATTTCGACCAAACGGCCATCAATAAACATATACTCAACCGAGTGGGTCAGCGGGTCCAGAATATCCCCTCTGGACACCACTAAACTGGCACTCTTACCCACTTCCAGCGAACCTAAGTCCTGCTCTACGCCCATAATTTTGGCGGGGCCCAAGGTCACTGAATACAACGCAGTGGCATGATCAAGGCCAAAGGCAACGGCATGACCTGCAGCAAATGCCAGGTTACGAGTGTCCCAGTTACCCGGATACGCAATCGCGAAATCGACGCCTGCAGCGGCTAACTTAGCAGGTGTCGCGAAAGCTGTATCGTAGGCTTCATCCACACGCGCAGGTAGACCATAAGCGTCACCAAATACCACGGCGACATCGCGCGCCGCTAATTCATCAGCCAGCATCCATGCATCGCGGCCACCGACAATGACTACATCAACACCCTGCTCATCGGCAAACTCGAGCGCCTGAGATATTTGACGACGGTCATCGGCATGCACATGCAACGCTTTGGTGCCGTCAAACAGCCCTAGCATGGCTTCCCAGCGCACATCTTCACGGCTTACGCTGCCAGCTTGTTTGGCGGTATGGTAAGCACGTGCTGTGGTAAATGTCTGGGTCAGCGCATCGCGCATTTCTTGTTGGGCGCGGCGTTGCTCTTCGGCACTGCGGCGCTCCCAAGGTGAGCGGCTCAAGCCGACCGCAGGCCAGGTCACATGCATGGCCACATCGGCGCGTGTCAAGGCGTCGCTGTGATTCCACGCATCAAGATTCAACAAACTCGAACTACCCCGCACCAAGTTACCTTGTGGTACCACTTGAGCATGGGTAATGCCGTTATACCGAATGGTCGGAATAATCTGTGAATCAGCATTGTAGGCGGTGTGGGTGCTTACCTCTGGGGTAACAAGCCCCACTTCATTGGTATCCACGGTAGCGCGTACTGCACTAATTTCCAGAATGCCTAAGGTCGTGTCCAATGCGATTAAGCCTGGGTAAACATGGTGCCCCGTGATATCAATCACCTGCGCATTGTCTGGGCGTTCTATCTGAGCACCGATAGCAGTAATCCGGCCGTCTTCAAACAGCAAATCACCTTCAACCTGACCGTGACTGACGGTCATTAAGGTTCCGCCTTGCAACACGATAGGACGTTCTTGTGCGCTACCTGGCACGATATTATTCGCGTGGGCAGGTAAGGCCGCGCTCGCAGCCAGTAAAGCCGCACTGAGTAAACTGAGTGAATATTTCATTAGTGGTGACCTCCGTGGCTGTGAGAATGACTATGCATTAAATGCTGACCAAAGTGCTCCGAATGCAGCGCGTGATCGCGCCACACATCGTGGTCGGTGTCACAATGCCAGCTTGGCTGTTGCTCACGGTAATTCGCACGGCTACCACGCAATGCATCACTGCCTGCGTCAAGTACACGCTGGACTAGCTGTTGGCGCTCACTTTCAATCTCGGCACGGCGGGCTAAATCTTGCTCGCGGTCAAAGTACTTCGCGCCTTCAATCCAGGTTTGTTGCACTTGGGCGTAGGCAGACAACGGATGCGCATTCCACAGCACAAAGTCTGCGTGCTTGCCCGCTTCCAAGCTACCCACTAAATCTGCTATTTCTAGCTGCATTGCCGGGTACAAAGTGATCATTTTCAACGCTTCTTGCTCATCCATGCCGCAATAACGCACTGATTTAGCCGCTTCGATATTCATCCGACGTTGTAAGTCGTTACTATCAGAGTTCAAGCTCGTCAATACGCCTTGGTCCATCATGGCACACGCGTTGTAAGGAATCGCGTCAAAGGCTTCAATTTTAAATGCCCACCAATCCGCAAATGTCGAAGCACGCGCGCCGTGAGCCGCCATTTCTGGCGCCACTTTGTAGCCTTCTAAAATGTGCGTGAAAGTATGGATGTTAAAACCTAGCTCTTCCGCGGTTTGCATCAAAGCCACCACCTCAGAAGCAACATACGAGTGCGCGTGAATATGGCGTTGCTCGGCTAAAATTTCAGCCAAGGCTTCAAGGCGATAATCACGTCTTGGTGGCGCGGTGCGGTTACGCTCACGACGGTTCAAATTGGCATAATCGTCATGGGCTTGTTGGTACTCGCGAGCGGTGCGGAAGAAGTCGTGAATAATCGCATCGACCCCCATGCGCGTTTGCGGATAACGGTTATTGGTAATACCCCAGTTACTTTGCTTGACGTTCTCACCCAGTGCCATTTTTATCGTCGGCGGTGTTTCGGTAAATTTCAAACCTTCCGCGTTTTGCCCCCAGCGCAGTTTAATATTTTGCCCCTGCCCCCCAATAGGATTGGCAGAACCGTGCAATAGGTGCGCAACTGTCGTACCCCCCGCTAACGAACGATAGATATGCACATCATCCGGGTTTACGACGTCGCCAATCCGCACTTCCGAAGTAATCGCTTCGGTGCCCTCATTCACACCGCGTGCAATCGCAATGTGCGAATGCTCATCGACAATACCTGGGGTCACATGCATACCGGTGGCGTCGATTTCCGTATAACCGCGTGGTGTTGATAACCCCTGCCCGACGCGCACAATACGACCATCGCGCACGATCATGTCCGCATTTTCAATGATACCCGCATCGCTTGAGGTCCAAATAGTGGCATTCTTGATAATTAGGTTGCGAGCCTGTGCTGGCGCGTCCACCCCAAGACCAATATTTGGAAAACTCAAGCGTGATACATACTCAATTTGTGCCGGTTCTTGCGCAGTTGCACTGCTTTCTTCCTGCTGTTGACGTATCGCGCGAATTGCGTGGCTGCGACCCTCTGGGTCGGTGTAACTTCCACGCAGGTATTCACGACTGCCTGCACGCACAGTGAAGCGATATACACCCGCAAGACCAAATTCCTCAAGCTGAGCTGCGAAGCTAAGTGTGTCGGCATCGCGGCGCACATGGGCGAGATCAACCCGCGTGTCTGCTTGGCTTAATTGCCCGCGGTCCCGTGCACCGGTGTTAATCTGCAGGTTTAGACTTTGCCCGCCAACATTGAGCTCGTACTCACCCGCAAATTGGGTCGGATGCATAGGCTGAATGACATGCTCGCGACCCTGCGTCCACACTGAGACTATCTCGCCATCGGCAAATAAATCTCCGCGCGTGATCACAAGATCAGCATGATATCCGGCGCTAATACGACCGGAAGTCTCCTCTACCCCAGCAATACGCGCTGCCTGCGTGGTTAACGCAGCTAACGCCGTATCACGACCTAAACCATGGGCGACCGCTTTACGCAGGTTCGGTAAAAAGTCTTTGCGACTCTCCAGGCCATGCAACGTAAAGGCGAAGTCAATTCCAGCCGCGGCTAATTGCGCGGGGTTACCCGGCGCACGTTCCCAATGCCGTAAGTGGCCTAAATCGACATCCAATTCTGCAAATTCAGCACTCACATCCGGCGCGGCAGGGAAATTAAGTGGCACAACAAAACGGCTCGAAGTCGCGCGCATGTCGTCTATGCGCGCATATTCGTAGCCTGAACCAACAAAGGTGACTGGAATATCGAATTCCTGGAATACCTGATGGGCACGCAATACATCGTGCTCATCACTGGTTTCAAAAATAACACCCTGATCCGCTAAGTTCTGCAAGCCAGCAAGGGCTGCATTGTATTCAAGTACAGAACCATCGCCCAGGGTGCGGCCTTGCGCTTCGTTATACCAGCGCGCATCGCTTAACGTTTGGCGAATTAATGCGATACTGCCCATCAGTGACGCGGGGTATTGCTGTTCCGAGCTGCCCTTGTCAAAGGAAGCAAATTGAGCCGCTCGAGGTCTATAAACCAGCTGGTTTGGAATGTCATTGGCTAACGAAATCGTGGTCGCGCGGCCACGAAAAATGCCGTCCATGCGAGCCGATTGCACCGTGGTAAAACCTTGCTCGAGATAAGCTTTTGCTGCATCACCTTGATGGCTTAAGTGATCAACCCAATTAGTTTGCGAGTGAATCGCAGCATTGCTGGCGTTGCCGCCGCTTCTGGGGTTATCGTACTGGGCTGGGCGGTCACGGCGGTAACGTTCGGCCTGCCCTGGCTGAGGCACACCGTAATTTGAATACGGGTCAATAAAACCTGGGTAAATCGTATACCCAGCCGCATCCACGATGCGTGCGCCTGCAGGCGCGCTATTATTGCGATTGACGGCCGTGATCTTGCCATTTTCAATCACAATGGTCGCGTTCTCGAGTTGCTCACCCGGTTGGGCGACTACGGTCGCGTTTTGTAACGCCACCAAACTTGGACTATTGTCGTGCAAACCGCGTACGGGCGTGGTCTGGCTGGCATGGGAGTGTCCCACAGCAACTGTACCAAGGGCCGCTAGTACGCAACTTGCGATGCGCCAGTTCCCGATCATGTGTCTTCCCCTTTATGATGTTATTGTGCTTTTACTTTGCTACAGGTTAGCAATTCGTTATGGTCGTGTATGCACCTGTTATAATATTGGCGTAATGTTAGGCGCTCACTATAATGTGTTGTAACAGTCTGGTTGAATCAGTTATCTTATTTGCCACTGTTGCTTCAAATACTTAGAGTATTAACGATTGCCAAGGGTACGATAACAAGTACGTCACAAAATCA
Organism: Aliidiomarina maris; assembly: GCF_003987335.1. Taxonomy (GTDB): domain Bacteria; phylum Pseudomonadota; class Gammaproteobacteria; order Enterobacterales; family Alteromonadaceae; genus Aliidiomarina; species Aliidiomarina maris. Next base: position 360,339 of record NZ_PIPK01000001.1, read on the forward strand.
ACATAGCAACCACGGCAAAATCACCGCTTTGCTCGACAAAGCGCACAACTGTCGGGTTAAGAGGTATTAAAATGTCCACGTCGAAGTATCTATTAAGCGCCATTACAGCGGCTACAATTACCCTATCTGCCAGCCTTGCACCGATTCAAACCGCTACTGCGAGTGCATTTGCTGACGCCGATGACGCCGTCAAGTATCGCCAGCAAGGCTTTCAACTGATACGAGAAAATTTTGCCTATATGGCAGCTATGGTGCGCGGTGAAGTGCCTTTCGACGGCGCCATGTTTGAAGCCCGTGCACAGTCCCTGCACCATTTAAGTCACGTACCTTGGGACGGCTTTCGCTACGCCGGCGAGAACCATCGCGGCAGCGGCGATGCCAAAACTGAGCTGTGGGATAACTGGGACGACTTCACTGCGCGTGTGGCGCAACTGCAGGAAGACACTAAGAATCTAGCAGAAGCCTCAGCTAGCCATAGCATTGGCGATGTGCGTAGCGCATTTATGACCACTGCGCGCAACTGCCAGCAATGCCACGAGCGCTACCGCGATTAAGCGGCTAAATACGTCATCCAGGTAGGTCAATATGCAGCATTTAGTGCGTGTGTGGGACGGTTTCATTCGCAGTTACCATTGGGTATTGGTATTGCTGCTGGTTGGCCTGTGGCTGACTGGCGGGAATATCAACTACATTGATTGGCACAAGAATCTGGGGCTAGTGGTCATAGCCTTATTAATCAGCCGCTTGATGTGGGGTATTGTCGGTAGCCATAGCGCCAGGTTCAGCCGCTTTGTCAGTACACCTTGGGCTGGCTTGCGTTACTTACGCGATGAAATCAGGCAAACCGCACGCGAACCTCTGGGCCACAATCCAGCAGGTGCCTGGATGATTCTTTTACTGTTGGCCTTAGTCATGCTGCAAGCACTGAGCGGGCTATTCACCAACGATGACCTGTTTTTTATGGGGCCGTTAGCAAGTTGGGTCGATTACGATACCCAGCGGGCCTTGACCCGCTTTCATCGCAACCACTTTGACTGGCTGTTGGTAGCGGTTATTGTCCATGTCGTGGTGATTTTTATCTACCTCATGCGTGGCAAAGACTTACTCACCCCAATGTTCAGTGGCAATAAAAAAGCCGCCAGCAAACCGACTGCGCAAGGTCCGGTACAAACACCTCCGAAAATTGTCCATGGCGGCATCGGCATAGTGATATTCCTTGTCAATCTAGGTTGGGTATTTTGGTGGCTCGGGTAGTTATGCTAGTATGCATGAAGGTTCCACAGCTGTAAGGCCACTATGCACACTGTCTTAATTGCCGATGACGATTTCATCAGTCTCGAAGTATTAAAAGCCATGCTCGAAGAGTTTCCACTCGACTTATTGGTGGCCAATAACGGTCAGGAAGCTCTCGACTTGTGTCTTGCCCATGAACCAGAGCTGCTCATTCTCGACTATGACATGCCCGATCTCACTGGAGCGGAAGTGTGTCGCACCCTGCGTCAAAATTCTGCCTTCGCAGATACGCCGATTGTTGCATTAACGGGCCATCAAAGCGTATCAGAGCTTAATGCTTGCCGCACTGCGGGGATGAACGAAACGATTCATAAACCGGTCTCGCCTGACACCCTCGCAGTGTTGTTACGCGAGTATTTGAGCCTTTAATGGACAAGCCTGCACGGCGCCCTTAAACGCGGGCGCGTGCATCATCAGCTTGTTGCAGCAACGCGGTCGATTCTTTTAAAAATATCTCTGCATCCGCACCAAACCACGCCGCAACGTCATTAAAGGTCGTCACAAAGGCGTCTTTCCCTTGGCTTTCTAAGCTATCCAATAGTTGATTAAAGCGCGCTAAGTAGCGACGGATCATGCTGAAATTATCTGGCTCTGCGAGGATAATATCGGCATACAGACTCGGCGACTGCGCGAACAAACGCCCGACCATCATCAACTCCAAACGATAAATCGGTGAGCTTAAACGCTGCAGTTGGTCCAAATTTGCCTGTTCCTGCATTAAGTGCACACCATAGGCGAAGGTACTGATGTGGCGCATCACCTGAATCAGACTCATTGCTTGGTCATGTTCAACGGCATCTAAATGCTCCAAATGGACACCCCAGGTTTGCAGTTGCTGCATCAGCCACTCGGTGCCTTGGCTATCACGCCCCGGAGTGACCACAATAAGCTGTTTGGCCAAGGTCGATACATTGGGTCCAAACATCGGGTGCAAACCAACCACAGGGCCCTCATGGACTGACAGCATGGCCTGCAATGGACTTTCTTTGACTGACGTCAAGTCAGCCAAAATACAGTCGTTCGGCAGTTTCGGTAAGTTAGCAATCACCTCAGCGGTGACGGCTATCGGTACACTAATCAGAACCAGCGCAGGGTTATCGGCGAGCGCGTCATGCAACTGATGGGAGTTATCTTGGTCAATCACATGCACCGCATAGTCTGACAGCTCAAACCACTGCACAAACAAGCTACCCAGTTGACCACGACCTCCCACCACCACGACGCTGCGCTGATCGGTGCGGGACTTTTTAAAGCCCCTGCCTTTTTGTGACAAGTACGACTCGCGCATCAATCGACGCAAAACATCTTCCGCTAAATCAGGATTAACCCCTAACCGCTGAGCCTCTTCACGGCGCGCGGCAATCAGCGCTTGCTCGCGACTAGGTACATACAGCGGTTGTCCTAAACGACTTTTTAATTGGCCGACCTGACCGGTGAGCTGTAAGCGCTGCGCCATCAGGGCAACCAACTGGCTGTCTAACTCGTCTATCTGGCGGCGTAAATCGTCTAAGGAAGGTGTGCTCATGAATGACTTCTCTATCTGTTATTAGCTTTTATTGGCTGTTATTAGCGCTGAACGGCGCTCGTGTATGCGGTTGGGAGTATGTGGTTAAGTTAACTTGAATGGATACCATAAGACAATGTTTGACGTAGAATTTTATACGCCCACTGCAGCTCTTGCATGGCTTCATGGCTACCGCCTTTGTCAGGGTGGCGTTGGTGAATTAAATGACGAAAGCGACGCTTAAGTTGTGCCTGGCAGCTTGGCATTGCGGTTAAGTTCATTACCACCAAGGCTTGACTACGTTGGTCAGCGGTCACCTCCTGGCGCTGACCAAAGCGCTGCCAAAATTGCCCCAACAAGCTCGCTACGTCTTGCTCTTTAGTTTGGGCGAGATGGTCCAGGTCAAGGTAATAGCTGGCCAGTGGGTCTGCTTTAGTTACTTCAGAGGTATCACGGCACGCTTGTGCCACTGGCTCTAAGGCTATCGCTAATGGCTCTATACGCAGACGCCCGAGCCCTTCCTGCCCCCACTCATGCCGTAAAACATACAGGCAATGAAAGACCAAAAAATGGGTTTGAAACAGGTCGAGTTGGCCACGTAATGCGTGCTCGCCAAGCAGCTCATAGGGTGGATTTTGAAGTAACCGGATGAGTTCAAATTCACTAATCGGTTCGACACGCGCCAGCAGGATATCGCTGAGTGCGCGCTTTAAAGGGATAAGATTTTGCGTCAGTGTGTCATTCATCGCTTGAAGATAGCACCCCAGATACAAAAAAGCCCGCTACTGCGGGCTTTTTCTCGTGCATTACCAATATTACTTGGTTGCCAACTTCTCGCGGATACGCGCAGATTTACCTGAACGCTCACGTAAGTAGTAAAGCTTAGCACGACGTACTGCACCACGGCGCTTAACATTGATGCTGTCGATTAATGGGCTGTGCGTCTGGAAAGTACGCTCAACACCTTCGCCGTTAGAGATTTTACGAACCGTGAATGCACTGTGCAAACCACGGTTACGCTTACGAATGACAACGCCTTCGAAGGCCTGCACACGCTCGCGGTTTCCTTCTTTAACCTTAACATTCACCACAACGGTGTCGCCCGGAGCAAATTCCGGTAAATCTTGCTTCAGCTGCTCGTCTTCAAGCTGCTTAATAATATTTTGATTAACTTTAGCCATGATAATCTCTCTTCCTAGGTTGCACTGCCCGTCACTCGACGCCGTCTTGATGCGCTTGGATAAAGGCATCCAACAGGCGCTGCTGCTCGTCAGTCAGAGCTAGGTTGTTTAAAAGTTCTGGTCGCCGCAGCCAAGTTCTACCTAGACCTTGTTGCAAACGCCATTGACGTATTTTTTCGTGGTTGCCACTCAGTAACACTGAAGGCACTTGTTTACCATCTAACACTTCGGGTCGGGTGTAGTGCGGGCAGTCCAGCAAACCATCAACAAATGAATCTTCCACTGCTGATGCTTGATGACCCAACACACCTGGCACTTGTCGTGCGAGCGCGTCTATCATCACCATTGCTGGTAATTCACCGCCACTTAACACAAAGTCGCCAATTGACCATTCTTCATCAATGTCAGATTCAATCACCCGCTCATCAATGCCTTCGTAACGCCCTGCCACTAACACCAACTTACTGTATTGGCTTAGTTCTAAAACGCCACGCTGGTCTAACTTTCGACCTTGTGGTGACAAATAAATCACCCGTGCTTGTTCACCCAAACCTTGCTTTGCTGCTGCAATCGCCGCACGTAGCGGTTCGACCATCATCAACATGCCTGGACCGCCCCCGTAGGGTCTGTCGTCCACCGTCCGATGCTTATCCGTTGTGAAATCACGCGGATTCCACGTCTCTAAGCTGAGCAAACCTTGCTCTACCGCACGGCGCGTCACGCCGAATTCTGTCACTGCCTTGAACATGTCAGGGAATAAGCTGACTACCCCAACCTGTAATGCCGCGGCCATTAAAAGTCCGCAGGCCAGTCCACGGTAATACGTTTAGCATCACGATCCACCGCTACCACATATTGTGATTGGATGAACGGAATTAAACGCTCCCGCTTGCCAAAGGCATCATTGCTGTTTGCCGTCACCACCAACACATCGTTAGATACCGTTGGTAACATCTGGCTAACCGTGCCCATGTCATAGTTTTCGGTGTTTACCACCTGCAAACCAATCAGGTCACGCCAGTAAAACTCATCGTCTGGTAACTGCGGCAGTTGATCTGCTGCAATCGCGAGCTTACGACCCACCAGCAGCTGCGCTGCATCGCGGTCGTCCATGTTCGCAAACTTGGCAATCAGACCTTTGTTATGCCAGCGCCATTGCGCGACTTCCATCGGTTGCCAATTGCCTTCCTGGCCCACGAGCCAGGGTTGGTATTCGAAAATACCTTCGGGTTGGTCAGTAAAGCTATTGATCTTCAACCAGCCCTTAATGCCATAAACCGCACCTATGGTGCCTAAAATGACGGGGTTGTTGTCGCTCATGCTTACTCCACTACCCTAGAATCAGTTAAGTTACGCAGCTTTGTGCGCGTCTTTGACTAATTTTGCTACGCGATCAGATAACTGTGCGCCTTGGCCAACCCAATGCTCCACACGACCTAAATCTACGCGTAATTTTTCTTCTTGACCACGTGCTACCGGGTTAAAGAAACCGACATTCTCAATGAAACGACCGTCACGGGCGTTGCGGCTGTCGGTTACAACCATTTGGTAGAATGGACGCTTTTTCGCGCCACCACGTTGTAAACGAATGGTTACCATACCGTCCTCTACAATGTTAATGAATGTTTTTAAGGATAAAGAAAGCCTCCCGACCTAAGTCAGGAAGCGCGCCAATTGTACGCATTTGGAAACAAAATGCAAGGTTTAACCGCGCTTAATGGCGGTTTGATAGCACCTGGAACAGGCACTTAGGCTGTTTTCTTGCGCTTGCGCTTAGCAGCATGGACACGTACGGCCTTCACCATGTTGTTATCCACATCGGTGACTTCAATTCGATACTTGCCCACCACCAGACACATCGGTGCCTCAGGAATATCGCCAAAGGTCTCAATAATCAGGCCATTAATGGTTTTTGGGCCATCGGTTGGAAAGCTCCAATTAAGGTCTTTGTTCAGTTCACGTAAATTGGTAGTGCCATCGATAATATAACTGCCGTCAGCTTGTAGCGCGACATGGTCACTGGTGGTGCCGGTAATCGTGGTGGTGAAGTCACCGACGATTTCTTCCAGAATATCTTCCAAAGTCACCAAACCTTGAATGTCACCATACTCATCCACCACTAACCCTACGCGCTCTTTATTGCGCTGAAACTTCACCAACTGCACATTCAGCGGCGTTCCCTCGGGTATGAAGTAAATATCGCGCGCGGCACGAACTAATGAGGCTTTGTCTGGCTCAGCTTGGTAACGCGTCACCAGACGCATCATATCGCGTGCATGTAAAAATCCAATCGCATCATCAATTTGGTTGCGATACAGCAAGATTCGGGTGTGTTGCATGGTCATCAGTTGTTTCATAATCAATGACCAGTCTTCGTTGATATCCACTGCAACTATCTCGTTGCGCGGCACCATGATGTCATCCACCGTCACCTTTTCAAGGTCAAGCACACTGACCAGCATGTCTTGGTGGCGCGAAGGTATCAATGAACCTGCTTCATTCACTATGGTGCGCAATTCATCGGCGCTTAACGCATCTTTTTGTTGCTCAGTCGGGTTTACACCGAATAGCCGCATCATGTTGTTGGTGATGAAATTAATTGCAATCACAAACGGCAACATGACTTTCATCAGCAACGAAATAATAATGGAGCTGGGCATTGCGATTCGCTCTGGGTTGAGCGCAGCAATGGTTTTTGGGGTCACTTCAGCGAAAATTAAAATCACTAAGGTCAGCACTACGGTCGCCACCGCAATACCAGCGTCGCCATATAGACGCAAACCGATAATAGTCGCAATCGCTGAGGCTAAAATATTGACTAAGTTATTGCCAATCAGAATCAAACCAATCAGACGGTCCGGGCGGTCGAGCAGTTTACTGACGCGCTTGGCACCGCGATCACCACTTTGGGCAAGGTGACGAAGCTTGTAGCGATTGACCGAGACCATGCCAGTCTCAGTGCCCGAAAAGTAAGCAGAAATGAAAATCAGCACGCCCAAAATAATAAACAGCGTACTCGTAGCTATGTCGTCCAAGAGGGATTCCTATATTGTTGCAAGAAGGTTAAATGTACGGTCTCAACTGTGAAAGTCAAGCGCTAGCTAAGGATTACATCACGCACGAAGCGGCTACCGTAGTAAGCTAAGATAAGAATGAAGCTGGCTATCAGCGTAATAATCACCGCGGGTTTGCCACGCACACCACGCCAGTAATGAACAATTAAGATGCCATTAAAGGTCAACCAGGCGGCAATGCTTAAAATCGTTTTATGCAGCTGGCCGGAGGCGAACATATTTTCTAAAAATAAGAATCCTGACGCGATAGCTAAGGTCAGCACCGCAGTGCCTATCGTGAGTAGCTTGAAGAAGTAATTTTCTACCGTCATTAACGGGGGCAAATTAGCGCTTAGCGCCTTGGCCTTGCGTTGCTTGAGCAAACGATTGACATACAGCAACTGGATTGAATACAACGCCGCTAAAGCTAAAATGCTGAACGCCAACAATGACAAACCAACGTGTACCGTGACACCCGGGTTTACCGTGATTGGGTGCCCCGCATCTAAAGGCGTCAGCAGTGCAATCAAAGAGCTCAGCATGGCAAAGGTGTAAATGACTGGGCGCAGCAGCATGGCTTCTGGTCGCGAACCACGCAAATAGTTGAAAACCGCTAACAGCACCGCAATGATAAGTAAGGTAGATGCCATATTAAAACGTGCATAACCCGTGCTATCGAGGATCAGTATCGCAGCGGCAAATTGTGCCAGTATTGCGAAACCACCTGAGAGCATAATCCGACGCTGGCCCCAAGGTTCACGGTTGGCAAAGCGTTGGCCGGTAAAGGCTGCCGCTGCAGCGTAGCCGAGCAAACTTAATACCAGCAAAATGGTTATCATGATGCAAATACACCTTAGACTGAATAGCGGTAAACGGTTAGGAAACCAGAACCATGCGATAAACTTGGCTTGAGTATACTGTGCAACATCGCCAAACCCAACCGTAATACGGTATCATAGCCGAAACTTTTTACGCTATGATAGCCCAAACTTTTGCCACAGGAAGCCCCTATGTTTGACAATTTAAGTGAACGCCTCTCGCAAACGCTACGCAATATTGGCGGTCGTGGACGCCTCACCGAAGACAATATTAAGGACACACTGCGCGAAGTGCGCATGGCATTGCTTGAGGCGGATGTGGCGCTGCCCGTCGTTAAAGACTTTATCGGGCGTGTAAAAGAGCGCGCGATTGGCACCGAGGTGAACAAAAACCTCAACCCTGGCCAAGTATTTATCAAAATTGTACGGGAAGAGCTTGAAGCGGCCATGGGCGAAGCCAATGTGCCATTAAACCTTGCTACGCAACCACCTGCAGTGATCATGATGGCAGGTTTGCAAGGTGCCGGTAAAACCACCAGCGTGGGTAAACTCGCGCGCCACTTGAAAGAAAAGCAAAAGAAAAAAGTCATGGTGGTGAGCGCAGATATCTACCGCCCAGCGGCGATTAAGCAGCTCGAAACGCTAGCCCAAGAAGTAGATGTCACCTTCTTCCCATCCAGCGTCGATCAAGACCCAATTGATATCGCGAATGGCGCTATTGCACAGGCGCGCAAGCAGTTCATTGACGTGGTATTGGTCGATACCGCCGGTCGTTTGGCCGTTGACGAAGCGATGATGGACGAAATCGGTCGCTTACACAGCGCCATTAAGCCGATTGAAACGCTGTTCGTCGTCGATGCTATGACAGGTCAAGACGCAGCCAATACCGCCAAAGCATTTAATCAGGCCCTGCCGCTTACCGGTGTCATCTTGACCAAGACCGATGGTGACGCCCGTGGTGGTGCCGCGTTGTCAATTCGCCATATCACCGGCAAGCCGATTAAGTTTTTAGGGGTTGGTGAAAAGAACGATGCGTTAGAGCCTTTCCACCCCGACCGAGTCGCGTCACGTATTCTTGGTATGGGCGACATGCTGTCGCTGATTGAAGAAGTAGAAAGTAAAGTTGATCGCCAAAAAGCCGAGAAAGTCGCGAAAAAAGTGATGAAAAGCGGCAAGTTCAGTTTAGAGGATTTTCGCGAGCAGCTGCAACAGATGAAAAATATGGGCGGCATGATGGGTATGCTGGACAAATTACCGGGCATGGGCGCAATGAAGGGCCAATTACAAGGCCAGATGGACGATAAAGTCACGGTGCGGATGGAAGCTATCATCAATTCAATGACACCCCACGAGCGCCAGCACCCCGACCTGATTAAAGGCTCGCGCAAACGTCGCATTGCAGCAGGTTCTGGCACTCAAGTTCAGGACGTCAATAAGCTGCTCAAGCAGTTTACTCAAATGCAGAAAATGATGAAGAAGATGAAAGGCGGCGGCATGCAAAAAATGCTACGCCAGATGGGCGGTAAGATGCCCCCAGGTATGTTCCCAGGTGGCGGCCGCTAGGCCGCCCCAAGGGCTTATTGTATGGAGCGTAACCGCAGGCGGTTTAGCCAAAGAACAAGCGTCTGAACCAACCGCGATTTAAACGTTCCTCACAGCTACGCAATTGCTGGGCATACACATTCGAACGCTGGTCAACGCGGCGCGATACATCCACTAGCCACTGCTTTTGCAGGTAAGTGCGGCGTTGATAGCCACCCCACCCTTCGTGGTAATTGAGGTATTGCGCGTAAGCGTCCCATTTCGACACGCCATTGATTTGCTGACTCTTGGTAATAAACCAACCCATAAAGTCAATCGCGTCAGCGAAATTGTCACGCCGCGCACGGCGATTGCCGGTTTCGCGAATGTAGTCATCCCAGGTCATGGTTTTGGCTTGGGCGTAGCCATACGCATCAGACACCCGGCCCCAAGGAATGAAGCCAAGCACATAGCGACGCGGCGGTAACGCACGGGCACGGAACGAACTCTCTTGGTACATCATTGCCATGGGAACATGAACGGGTACGCCCCATTCGTCACGCATATCTTTCGATGCACGCCACCAATCCCGACGCTCTTCAAAAATATTGCAGATGTTCTCTGGGTCCTTTGGTGGTGACGTTGAACAGCCACTTAAAAACAGAGTAGAAACAAGAACTAAGCTAACAATTGCAAAATTTCTGCGATTTTCTGGCAATTTTTTGAACTTATTGCCACGCCTGGGCTCTGATACTACGAGAGATTTGAACATGATTGGTCTTCCCCTGGACTACATCCAATTCACGCGCCTAATTAGGCGCGTTTTTTTTCTCTAATGCAGCGGCAAAGTATGCTGACAAGAACGCATCAAAGCTTCCCGCCTGTTCACCCTCTATCTCTGCTTTATCGGCTAACGACTGACGCGCCATCTGCTCTAGTTGCGCATCGCTGTAAAACTCTAACGGCTCAGTACTGAGCTGGTTGCGGTACGTCTGAGCTAATTGCATGGCTAGACCCTGACCGCTTTGCTGGGCTTGGCGCATATCGCGTAACAGCTGCCCTGATAAGGTTAAATCAGGATGGTCAATTTGCTTACTCAGGGTCTCCAATACGCAGGCATAGGCGTCACCGCCGTAAGCATTGTCCAACAGTTCTGCGATTGATGCGAGGGCCTTGAAGAAATCTTTAAGTAGTTCGCTGACTAAACCTTGTTGGCCTTGGCTTTGTAGGCGCAACTTCGGGTCACGCCCATTCAATACCACTTGGTTCAAGTTCTTCACCGCTTGCTGCTGCTGTTCCCAATCTAACTCAGGGCTCTCGTCCAGCAAGCAATGCATTAATAACAAATCAAGGAACAGCATTTGCTCGGCACTAATGCCCACCGGGCTGAACGGGTTCACATCCAGGGCACGCACTTCAATATACTCGACCCCACCACGCTCTAACGCTTGGGTTGGGGTTTCGCCAGAACGGGCAGTCCGTTTAGGTCGAATTGACGAGTAGAACTCGTTCTCAATTTGCAAAATATTGCTATTTAATTGCAGGTACTCACCGCTATCGTCCTGCACGCCGATTGCAGCAAAGCGCTCTGAAGGCGTCGACACCGCGCGGCGTAAGCCGTCAATATAGGCTTGGGTTGAGTTATAGGAAATCTTTAACGCCGCCTGCTCTTTGTTGGTGTAGCCTAAATCGCTCATACGCAGCGAGGTCGCGTAAGGCCTGTACAGCATGCCGCCACCGAAATCTGACAGGTCGACGTCGCCAGGGCTGTAGCGCACGAACGAACTACACACCACAGGAGAGGCACCAAAGAAGAATGGCACCACCCAGGCTTTCTGTAAGAAGTTTCTGATCAGTCCGAAATAGCGTTCAGACCGATATGCGGTGGTGTCGTCGACGCCGTCTTGCGCCGCTAAAATCGGCCACAATGCGTCAGGTACGGAAAAGTTGTAATGCACGCCAGCAATGGTTTGCATCACCGCGCCGTAGCGTTTGGTCAATCCCATACGGTAGGTCATCTTCATGCGCCCAACGTGCGAGCTACCAAAATCGGCAATCTGGATATCCTGGGGCTCATTGACATAGCACGGCATGCTCAGCGGCCAAAGTAGCTCGTCACCCAAATGACGATACGTGAAGCGATGTAAGTCACGCAACTGAGTTAAGGTATCACGCACAGAGCGCGCCACTGGGGTAATGAATTCCAGTAACGATTCTGCATAATCAGTAGTAATCAGCGGATGTGTTAAGGTCGCACCTAAAGCTTCGGGGTGCATACTCTGGGCCAGCTGCCCTTGTGGAGTAATGCGCAAAGCTTCACGTTCGACACCTCGGTTAATCGCGGCCAAAGCGGAGTAATGTTGGCGTTGATTTAACGCGTCGAGTCGTGCAGTTAAGTTCATCGACAAAGCAATTCCTATACAATTCCTGCTATGATGCGGCTAGTTTGCCATATTCAACTATAAATTACAGCGTGGGGTGTTTATCTTGAAGGTTTTATTCAAGCCCAACCGACTGAGTATACTGCAATCTCACCTCTGGTGGATGACTGTACTCTTGGTTATTTTGATTCTTTTGCTACCCGGTGTTTGGGTCGGCGTGCCCATTGCCGTGTTGATAGCCCTCACCTTTGCCCTACGCTACGCCACCACCGAGACCGCCGATGCTCGCCCCCTCAGCACCGATAGCTCTGAAGTACTGCGCCAAGTATTCAATGACCTGCCTAACCGAGTCTACTGGCGCGATACCGACCTGCAATTGGTTGGCGCTAACCGCGCATTTATCGACGATTTCGCCGGCCACGATCGTACCGCGTCTGACATTGATATGAGCCATGAAACTGCGGCTGGTTTAGCCGCCAACCCACAACTATTAGAACGCGACCGCGCCACCTTGAATGGTCAGCGTGCCTGCACCAGTATTGAATTGGAACTGTGCTTGGGTGATGACAGTAGTCAACAGCGCTGGGTCGAACACGCCAGTGCGCCGTTGTATAACGACGCGAATGAGTTGATTGGCGTACTCGGTAGTTATTACGATATTTCGAGTATCAAGGCAGCTACCGCAGACATGGCGGCAGCCAAAGAAGCTGCAGAACAAGCGAACCAATCGAAAAGCGACTTTTTAGCCAATATGAGCCACGAAATTCGCACCCCAATTAATGCGATTGTGGGCATGGCTAACTTAGCATTGAAAACAGAGTTAAGCCCGAAGCAGCAACGCTATTTAAAAGTGATCAATTCGTCGTCAAACGCGCTGCTCGGGGTTATTAATGACATTTTAGATTTTTCTAAAATTGAAGCGAACAAGTTAACCATTGAAAGCATTCCTTTTGATTTGAGCGAAGTGCTGAGCACTTTAGCCGATATGTTCGCTTATAAAGCGTACGACAAAGACCTTGAATTTATTATCAATTTGCCAAGCAATATCCCGACCATGCTGCTGGGTGATCCGATGCGCTTAAATCAGGTGTTAGTCAATTTAGTCAGTAACGCGATTAAGTTTACTGACGAAGGGGAAATTAACGTTTCTTGTACCTTGCTGGAACAAAGTGAAGAGAAAGTGTGGTTACGTATTTCAGTGACCGACACCGGCATTGGCATGGATGAAGAGCAGCGCGCGAATCTTTTTCAGGCGTTTACGCAAGCCGACACCTCTACCACACGCAAGTTTGGTGGCACCGGATTGGGCTTAACCATATCCCAGCGCTTAATCAAACTGATGCAGGGCGACCTTGGGGTGATCAGTGCCGCAGGTCAGGGCTCGACATTCTATGTGGAAATTGCGTTGCCGCTGCAACCGCACCAAGACGCCAGCCACCACCAAGTGTTGCTGGAGCGTTTAAAAGGGGTGCGCATTTTAGCCGTAGACGACAATTTATCGACCCGTGAAATGCTGTATGAGTTACTGCGCTCCTACGACATGCAGGCAAAAGTTGCGCGTAGTGGCGAGCAAGCACTCGACATTATGCAGCAAGCCGAGCGCGATGGTCAGCCGTACCAGATCGCTCTCATTGATTGGCGCCTACCAGGAATGGATGGGTTGCAATTAGTGCAAGCCATGAACCAGCATTTAGACGCTACCAAGCGGCCTAAAGCCATTCTTGCAACGGGTTACTACGCTGAAGAACTGGCGGAAAAAGCTAAAACAGTCGGTGCTTGCGACTTTATCACTAAGCCTTATACCACGGCCACTTTAGCGCGGGTGCTACACACTGCGGCATATGGCGCAAATGCAACGGACACACCGGCTGCATCGAGTTCTGATGCAGTTGACTCGCCTGCGAAAAGTGCGAGTGCCGATAAAGTACCGTTAGCGCTTAAAAACGCACCTTTGTTGGTGGTTGAGGACAACGAAATTAACCAGCAAGTCGCGCTCGAGCTACTGCGTGGCTTTGGCTTTGATGTCGATATCGCCGAAAATGGTCAAATTGCAGTGCAAAAAGTGCAAGAAAAAGCTTATGCGTTGGTGCTGATGGACATTCAGATGCCAGTGATGGACGGTTACCGCGCCGCAGAGGCCATTCGCCAAACCTTTAGCTATCAACGCTTACCGATCGTCGCGATGACCGCCAATGCGATGTCAGGCGATGCGGAACGCTCACTCGCGGCTGGCATGCAAGGCCATATTCCAAAGCCGATTGACGAAGACTTGTTACTCAGCCAAATCGCGAAATGGGCGGTGCCAGGCCCATACCATGCGAAGCCCCCTGTAGCCGAAGAGCCAAAACCTCAGAGCATCAGTACGCATAAATACCCTCAAATTAAAGGGATTGACTTTGCCCAAGCGCTCGCGCGTTTAAATCATAATGTGCCTCTATACTTAAAATTGCTGGGTAAACTCGTAGAAAGTTATCAGCATAGCGCACTTAAGGTGTCAGACTTTATCACCAAAGGTAAGCATGACGAAGCGCGGCGTTATTTCCATTCATTGAAAGGCGCGTCTGCAAACTTGGGCCTAATCACCTTAGAAAAGAAAGCCAGCGCGCTGGAAGAGGCAATGAAAAGTGGCGATATTGCCACCGTTGCAGACCTTATTAGTGGACTAGATAAGTTATTACGACAAGTTGAGCAAGCAGCGGATGACTTTGCCGCTATGCAAAAAGCAAATGCTCAGAAGGAGGACGCATGATACGCCTGTTATTTTTAATTCCGTTGGTGCTCTGCCTACTCTGGATGCTGTACTTAACCGCACGCGGCTATCGCATCAGAGACGGTAAGCAAGGATTTGTATATATCTTGGTGATTAGCAGCGTGATAGCCGCTTTTTATACATTGATGTGGTGGCTCACCTAAGTGAGCCACCTAAGCACCTAGAGTGCTGTTGGTTAACTGACAAGCGCAAGTAAGATACCCGCAGCGACCGCCGAACCAAGCACACCCGCCACATTCGGCCCCATGGCATGCATCAGTAAGAAGTTCTGTGGGTTGGCTGCAAGACCTTCTTTATTCACTACCCGCGCTGACATCGGAACCGCCGATACACCAGCGGCACCAATCAATGGGTTGATGGGGTCTTTGCTAAACACATTCATGAGCTTCGCCATCAGTACACCCGCCGCCGTACCAATCACAAAAGCGACCGCGCCGAGCAACAAAATACCTAACGTCTGCACATTAAGGAACGCACTGGCCGACAACTGAGCACCTACCGCAAGCCCTAAAAATATGGTCACGACGTTAATAATTTCGTTCTGCGCAGCATTGCTAAGACGGTCCACTACGCCAGATTCGCGTAATAAATTACCTAAGCACAGCATACCCACCAAAGGCGCTGCCGTTGGCAATAAAAATGCAGTGATAATTAATACCATCAGCGGGAACAATATTTTCGCGCGCTTCGATACGGGCTTCAATTGCTGCATTTTAATTTGGCGTTCTTTCTTACTGGTTAACAAACGCATCACTGGCGGCTGAATCACAGGCACTAATGCCATGTAAGAATAGGCAGCCACAGCAATGGCGCCTAACAACTCTGGTGCAATTTGCGACGATAAGTAAATTGCCGTTGGCCCGTCCGCGCCACCGATAATGGCAATCGCTGCCGCTTGCTCAAGGGTAAACTCCATGCCAGGTACCCAATTCAGCGCGACCGCACCAATTAAGGTCGCAAAAATTCCAAATTGCGCGGCGGCCCCCAGAATGAACATCTTCGGATTCGCAAGCACGGCACTAAAATCCGTCATCGCGCCAACACCCAGGAAGATTAACAACGGGAATATCCCGGTGCTAATCCCAATCTGGTAAATGTAGTAAAGCAAACCACCGGGCTCAGCTAAACCTGCCAAGGGGATATTTGCGAGTATCGCACCAAAACCGATTGGCAATAGCAACAGAGGCTCAAATTTATGCCGAATCGCTAAGTAGATTAGCACGGCGCCGACGACAACCATCAGCACCATGCCCCACTCTAAATTGGCGACACCGGTATTCAGCCAGAGGGTACGTAAGTCTTCCACCTTAGGCTCCTTTTAACGCAACCAATTCATCGCCGACTTGTACGCTGTCACCCTCTTTGGCGATTAAACGAGAGACCACCCCAGCGTGCTCTGCGCGCACTTCGGTTTCCATCTTCATCGCTTCCAAAATGACTAATACATCGCCTTCAGCCACTTTATCACCGGCTTTAACTTTGTGTTTCCACATATTACCCGCAAGCGGCGCGGTCACCACCTGCTCTGCGCCGCCCGCACTGCTGTCACTTTGACTGGAGCTTTCTGTGCTTGACGCGTCCGAGTTGGATGCCGCTGCCTTCTCGCTAGCCGCTAAGCTGCCATCAGGGCCCACTTGCACAGAGAACACCTTGCCATCGACGTTGACGTCATAACGCTCAACCTTGGTTTGACCCGCTGGCTTGGCAGCAGGTTGTGTGGTGTCATTGGCATCCGTTGCAGCTGCATCACTCGGTGCAGGTTCAAAGGCTGAGGCATCACCACGATGCTGCAAATACTTTAAGCCCACTTGCGGAAATAGTGCATAGGTCAGCACGTCATCCACACTGTCTTTAGCAAGCTTAATCGAATGCTCTTTAGCTTTTGCATTCAGCTCCGCGGTTAAATTATCCATCTCGTCACTTAGGTTATCTGCTGGCCGGCATGTTACCGGTGCCTCACCTTTGAGCACGCGCTTTTGCAACGCCTCGTCAACCGGCGCGGCGGTTTTGCCATATTCGCCTTTCAATACCGCCGCAGTTTCACGCGAAATTGTTTTATAACGCTGACCTGTAATGACGTTTAACACAGCCTGAGTACCAACTATCTGTGAGGTTGGCGTGACCAGAGGTATATACCCTAGGTCTTTGCGAACGGCCGGGATTTCTTTCAGCACTTGATCAAATTTATCCAGCGCGCCCTGCTCTTTCAGCTGGTTCTCCATATTGGTCAACATGCCGCCGGGCACTTGCGCCAATAAAATACGCGCATCAACCCCTTTCAATGACCCTTCAAACTGGGCATATTTTTTACGCACGCCTCGAAAGTACGTTGCAATCTCTTCAAGTAACTCTAAATCTAAGCCGGTGTCACGCGGCGTATCTTGCACCATCGCCACCAAAGTTTCCGTCGCGGAATGGCCATAGGTCATACTCATCGAAGAAATTGCGGTATCCAGCATATCGATACCGGCGTCTATCGCCTTCTGGTAGGTTGCAGTGCTTAACCCTGTGGTTGCATGGCACTGCATCGCGATAGGTAGCTCTACGGCCTCGCGTAACGCCTTAATTAACGCCTCGCACTCGTAGGGTCGTAACAGGCCCGCCATATCTTTGATACAAATCGAGTGACAGCCAAGATCTTCAAGTTCGCGCGCCATATCGACCCAGGTTTGAATCGTATGCACGGGACTGACGGTATATGACAAAGTCCCTTGGGCATGTCCTTCATTCGCGATAGTGGCTTTAATCGCAGTGCGTAAATTACGCACATCGTTCATCGCATCGAAAATACGAAATACATCCACGCCATTGGTCTTTGCTCGCTCAACAAAACGCTCTACCACGTCATCGGCATAGTGCCGGTAGCCAAGTAAGTTTTGCCCCCGTAACAACATTTGTTGCGGGGTGTTTGGCATCGCTTGTTTAAATGCACGAATACGATCCCATGGGTCTTCGCCCAAGTAGCGAATACAACTGTCAAAGGTCGCACCACCCCAAGATTCAAGTGACCAAAATCCAACTTGGTCAAGTTTTTCAGCAATCGGTAACATGTCGTCAATACGAAAGCGGGTTGCTAGGAGTGATTGATGCGCATCACGCAAAACAACATCGGTAAGATATAGCGGTTTACTCATCGGTAAAGGCTCCTGAAAATAAATTCGTTAGTCGCGCGCAGGCGACTCGTGTGCGGCGCGGTATTGTGTAACTGCGGTAGCAATCGCAGCCATTTGTGCTGCGTTAGGCTGCCCCGCCTCGGACTGGGTACCTTGGCTGGAAGAACGCTTTTCGTTACCTGCGCTTGCAGGCATGGGTGCAAGCTTAGTCAGTGCGCTAACCAGCAAGGTCAACACGACTAAAAACAAGAAAACACTCAACATACCGATCGCCATTAACGTGGCGGCGTCTGTCAGCATCGAGCTCATAGTTGGTTGCATGGATTGACTCTCTAGCAATTAACTCCACGTCACAGCTGCACCATCTCATTGCATGGCGCAGTAAGTCGCAAGTTATCAGAATGTTAACTTAGGTTAACTATAGCGTAAGATTGCAGGGAGTGAAGGGTAAATAAATGAATAGCAAGCATAAGTGGGATAGATTTTGTTCATGCTTTAAGCAATATCAAACAGCATTACTGAGCGATAAAGGGAGCTTAATCGTCAACGCCTAATGCGTCGCTGAGGATATCGACAACGTCTTTTAATTGGTTGGATGTGCTTAGTTTTAGGCTGCCTGGAGTTAGGCATTGACAGTGTTCAGAAATGGCGCGCTCGGGAGGATTCGAACCTCCGACCGCCTGGTTCGTAGCCAGGTACTCTATCCAGCTGAGCTACGAGCGCGCTGTCTGAACAACTACTTGAGTTGTATTGCTTGCAGTCGTAAGAAGAAATGGCGCGCTCGGGAGGATTCGAACCTCCGACCGCCTGGTTCGTAGCCAGGTACTCTATCCAGCTGAGCTACGAGCGCGCATATCAGTCTTACTATGCTTGTTATCAAAATGGCGGTGAGGGAGGGATTCGAACCCTCGATGAGGCTATAAACCCCATACTCCCTTAGCAGGGGAGCGCCTTCAGCCGCTCGGCCACCTCACCGCGTCTTGATGGGGCAGAATAATAGCGACTTGAGAAAATATGTCAAACGCTTTTTAGCCCGAAAAGATTTGATTGCGGTATATTTGCGCAATTCGATGAATAATACTGCAATAAACAACAAAAAAGCTGGCCTAAGCCAGCTTTTTCGCGTTTATTCGTTCGACTCGCCAGACGTCTCACCCTTCTCTGCCTGGATTCTCATGTAAATTTCTTCGCGATGCACCGACACATCTTTGGGCGCATTTACACCAATTCGAACCTGATTACCTTTAACCCCTAACACAGTCACTGTGACGTCGTCGCCAATCATTAGGGTCTCACCTACACGGCGGGTTAAGATCAACATTCGTCTGCTCCTTCAATACCTTATTCCCAGTATACATACCCACTAGCGAGACTCGCTGGGTGAACATGCATACTACCAGCCTTACTTTGAATAGCACTATACAGAAACTCATATCCAACTCGGATACAATGTTAATGATAGTACTATGACGTGCTACACATTCGGTTACCAGCCTTGGATAGCACACTAAGCATAACACAAGTTTCGCTACTGCATGGGCGGATCAGTGCTTAAACTGGACATATCCAAAAATTGCAAACGTTATGAATTACTTACAATTTTTGTAACAACCAGTCGGTGACTGAGCCCAGTGCATCCGCGACATTCTCAGGTTGGGTTCCCCCTGCCTGCGCCATATCTGCACGACCACCGCCTTTGCCTCCTACTTGGCTTGCAACGTGGTTAATTAACTCACCCGCTTTAACCTTAGCAGTTAATGAATCAGTTACCCCTGCAATCAGCGCAACTTTTTCACCTTGTACCGCAGCTAACACCACAATACCTTCACCAAGCTGGTTCTTCAGGTCATCCACCATGCCTCGCAACGCTTTCGCTTCCGTGCCCTGCAATTCTGCAATAATGGTTTTCACCCCAGCTACGTCAGTTACTTGATCAATTAAGCTGGCACCAGCCTGTTGGCTTAATTTGCTTTGTAGCTCAGCGAGCTGCTTCTCTTGCTGCTTTTGCTTGTCAAGTAACTGTTCAATACGTGACACCAGTGCAGTTTGATCAACTTTGGTCAGTTCTGCGAGCTTATGTAGCGCACTTTGCTGCTGCTGAGTATACGCAACAGCATGCTCCGCTGTAGTCGCCTCGATCCGACGCACTCCAGACGCAATACCACTTTCCTGCATGATACGCAGGCTGCCAATATCACCGGTGCGATTGACATGGGTACCACCACAAAGTTCAAGAGAGTAAGCTCCCATTTGAACAACCCGAACTTCATCGTCATATTTTTCACCAAATAACGCCATCGCGCCCTTGGCTTTCGCATCCTCAATCGGCATCAAGGCAGTGCTCAATTCACTGTTGCGACGTATTTCGGCGTTAACCTGAGCCTCAATCTCTTGCAACTCACGGTAGCTCACCGCTTTGGGGTGGGCGAAGTCAAAGCGCAAACGCTCAGCATCGACTAACGAGCCTTTTTGACTGACATGGTCGCCTAAAATATTTCGCAAAGCAGCGTGCAATAAGTGGGTTGCCGAATGGTTCGCTTTAATCGCCTCGCGGCGCTGGGCATCTATCTGTGCCAGCACAGTCATGCCAACAGATAACCCAATCGTGACTTCACCATGGTGACCGACCGCTTTACCAATGTGCTGTGTGTCTGTGACATTAAATGCCGCTTCACCCGCAAGGCTTAACGTGCCGGTATCTCCTACCTGACCACCACTTTCAGCGTAAAATGGGGTTTTCGCCAACACCACCACACCACTTTGGCCTGGGGCTAAGCTATCAACAGATTTTCCTTCATAAAATAGCTCGACGATTTGACTTTCTTCCTGCACCCGCTCATAGCCACTGAACTCGGTTTCATGCTGCGACTGCATCAACTTGGTGTAATCGGTGGTGAATTGCGACGCTTGTTGCGCACGTTTACGCTGCGCATCCATCGCTGCGGCAAAGCCAGCCTCATCGACTTTATAACCGCGCTCACGCGCCACATCGGCGGTTAAATCAAGGGGGAAGCCGTAAGTGTCATACAACTTGAATGCGAGCTCACCATCAATGGTGTCACCTTTAAGCTCTGCCAACGCATCGTCAAGAATGCCTAGACCGCGTTGTAAGGTGCGTGCAAACTGCTCTTCTTCTTGCAGTAATGCCTGCTCAATACGTTGCTGATGCTTCACCAGCTCAGGATAGGCCGCACCCATTTGCGCAATCAGCGCATCAACCAATTTGTAGAAAAACGCACCGTTGGCGCCCAATTTGGTGCCATGGCGTACCGCGCGGCGGATAATCCGACGTAACACATAACCGCGCCCTTCATTTGAGGGCAATACACCATCGGCAATTAGAAACGAACATGAGCGAATGTGGTCAGCGATAACACGCAGTGACTGCTCTTTCAGGTCGTTACACCCAACAGCTTGGGCCGCGGCCGCAATCAAGGCTACAAATGTGTCCGTTTCGTAATTCGAATGCACACCCTGCATAATCGCTGCAATCCGCTCCAGGCCCATACCAGTATCAATAGATTGCTTGGCGAGAGGCTGCATGCTGCCGTCTGCTTGACGGTTGTACTGCATGAATACCAGGTTCCAAATTTCAATATAACGGTCGCCGTCTTCTTCCGGGGTACCGGGTGGTCCACCCCACACGTCTTCGCCGTGGTCATAAAAGATTTCAGAGCATGGGCCACAAGGGCCAGTATCACCCATCGACCAAAAGTTATCTTTCTCACCGATACGGCTAATACGATCTGTCGGTACGCCAATTTCCTGAGCCCAAATATCAAAGGCCTCATCGTCGCTTTCGAATACCGTGATCCACAGTTTTTCGGCTGGCAATTTCAATTCTTCGGTGAGGAACTGCCATGAATATTGAATAGCTTCACGTTTAAAGTAGTCACCGAAACTAAAGTTACCCAGCATTTCAAAAAACGTATGGTGACGCGCGGTGTAGCCGACATTTTCCAAATCGTTATGTTTACCACCGGCACGCACACAGCGCTGTGAACTGGTCGCACGTTGATACGCACGTTTATCTGTGCCTAAAAAAACGTCTTTAAATGGCACCATGCCTGCGTTGGTAAACAACAAGGTGTCATCGTTGTGTGGAATTAGCGAGCCACTTGGTACCACTTCGTGACCGCGCTCAGCGAAAAAATTCAAAAACGCAGAACGGATTTCAGCGCTACTCATACTCATGGAAAATGTCCTAACTTATCGGTTCATTAGAAGATAACAAGATGCGCGTTAGCCTACCATATCAAGCATCACTTGGCACTTATCAATCAGGTGCTTGCACGGCTATTTTGCATGCCGCATAGACGTCAGCGGGATAAAAACCGCGTGCCGCTAAATGGCGCTGTCGACGCGCCGCTTCTTTGTCGTCGGCGGGTGGCTCAGTACCGAACCTGCGCTGATAACGTGCCACTGCGAGTTGTTGCCAATTGATATTGATGCGCTCAAGTATCGCCTCCGTGAGGCCACGGTCAATGCCTTTTTGCTGCATATCCGCATAAATTTTTAACGGCCCATAGCAGCTTTCTGTACGTTGCCGAATCAAGCTTTCAGCAAAGCGTTCATCGCTCTGCCAGCCTCGTTGCTGCAGGCTTGCTAACACCTCGTCGACTGCATCTGGGTGAAATCCTTTGGCGCGCATTTTACGCTGCAATTCAGCCGCACTTTGTTCACGCCGCCCCAACAAAAACACAACCGCTTGCTCAATCGCTTGGGTGTCATGAGGGTCTTTTACTTCACGTTTACGTTGAAACATAGAAAGCCACTTATTTCCGTGCTAGTTATGTAAATTAGCATAACTTACCCTAATTAGATGGGAACCATTTATCGTTAACTCAGTTCGAAGCTTTAATTCTACCCTTAGTTAAGGAACACACTATGCATTCATGGTTGAAAACATCTATTCAGGCCAGCGTATTCAGTGCGATGGTACTAGCGATGCCAAGCTTAGCCAATACCCAGCCGGACCATGTGGTCGTCAGTGGTCAAGGTGTTACCCAAGTTACCCCGGATACTATTCAATTTAGTATGTGGGTGGAAGCGACGGGCAATCAGCTATCGCCGCTTAAAACGCGGGTCGACCAAATTACCGCGACCTTGCTACGTGATTTTCAGCAGCGTGACGTGCCGCGCGAAGATATTCGTTCGTTTCAGGTTTCGGTACAGCCGCAATATAAACGCGAAGGTGATACCACCGTACAAGACGGCTTTCGAGTCAGTCGCCAAGTTGACGTGACTTTACGTCAAACCGATAACTTCGACCGCTTAATTGACTTTGCCCTCGCCCAAGGCGTCACCCGGGTAGGTGGTATTCAATATCGGATTGGTGACCCAACCGAAGCGGCGCAACAAGCGCTACTCAATGCAATTGAAGACGCCCACCGCAAAGCTAAATTGATGGCTGAACATAGTCAGCGCGAACTCGGTCAGGTGCTGTCAATTCGTGAAAATTCGGGCGGTCACTATGCGCCTATGTACCGCATGGCGGCAGAAGCGATGTCGATGGATGTATCTGAACCTGGTCAGCAAACAGTGCAGGCGCAGGTTGAGGTGACATTTAGACTCGAATAAATCGGGGTTAAACCACCGCGTGGCTGGCACAGTGCCAGCCACCGCCGCCCACAAGAATATCCCGCGCTGGGGCAGGCACCAAGGTTAAATCTGGGCACCTTGCGCGCAACTGCGCCAGCACTTGAGCGTCCTCAGGTACACCGAACTGAGGGACTACGTATATATCTGCAATACGAATCCCGTTGGTATAGCTCGCCGTTAGCGGCATTCCGGCTTCACGCGACATGACACCTTCACGCCGCACTATGCTGTCAGCCTCTTCAGCAGACAGATTTAACGCCGGTTGCGCGACAGGCATCACATCCATGCCCGCCTGTTCAAGCATACGTTGATATGAGACGGCTTGGGCGTAATCAATATGGCCTGACGCAGGCATACTCAAAACACACTGGGTTGGGCTTAAAAACGCCAGCAGATTGTCCGCGTGGCCGCCAGTTTCGTCACTTTGCAAACCTTGAGGCAGCCGAATAATCGTCTTAGCGCCAAAGTATTCACGCAAGACTGATTCGAATTCAGCAGTCGTTAACTCTGGGTTACGCCGTCTGTCTAAAACACTACTGGCTACATACACGATTAATCCCTGACCATTGGTGTGCAGGCTACCGCCCTCGAGTACTATCGGCAAGTGCTGGGGGTTGAGTTGAAAGCGGCGACATAATTCGGTACGAGCTTGAATGTCGTACTGGAAGTCTGTATCTAAGCCTGCCCACCCGTTAAAATCAGTGACGATAGTCGCGCTAGCATCGCCGGATGTCGGGTCGCCGAGGTAAAAAGGTGCACAGTCGCGGATCCAAATATCGGCATATCCGGACGGCACCATGTCAATACTTGACGGTAGTTGTTGGCGCAGCGCCGCGAACCGCTCAGTTGGCTCGGGCACTACTTCAAGTTGGAGCTGAATATCACGCGCAGCCATCAGCGGCGCTAAGCTGCTTAATAACGTGAGCGTCGCGGCTTGCGCTGCTTGTGCTTGATAGGGCCAGATATCATTGCGCGTGGGCCAACGCAGAACTAAAGCTCTGCGTGGCGACCATTCAGGAAGAAGAACGTCCATGATTGCGCGTGCGCTGACCGCCTTTAGGGGCTTGGCGTGGCTGTCTTTTGCTCACTGGCTTAGTCGGTGACTTCGCTCTCGGCTTGGCTGGTGTTTTGTCGCCCGGCTTCGCGGCTGGCTTGCCGCCTGCTTTAAGGTTGGGTTTGTTGGCTGCACCTGCTTTACTGCTCTGGTTGCGCGCACTAGTTTGATTGCGCGCACTGCCTGGGCGCGTGTGCTTACTACGCCGAACCGCACGGCGAGCGCGTTTTAACTGGCGCTCGTTGTCCTTTTTATCGACACTATTGACGAAACTTTCGGTTTCCTTGTCCATTTCGACTAAACGACGCAGGTAGTTCACACGTTCCAGCTCAAGCTCCATCCAAGCGCCCTGTACCAGGCCTTTTTCCAGCAAGACGTCACCGTAACGAACCCGAATCAGACGGCTGACTTGCATGCCTTGTGATTCCCACAAGCGACGTACTTCGCGGTTACGACCTTCGGTCAAGGTGACATGAAACCACTGGTTCATGCCTTCGCCACCCGTAGCTTGAATTTTCTTAAAACGCGCGGGGCCGTCGTCGAGCTTGACGCCTTTACGTAAGGTGTTTAAATGTTGCTGGGTCACCTCACCAAACACACGGACCGCGTACTCACGCTCAATTTCACGGCTAGGGTGCATTAAACGATTGGCTAATTCGCCGTCGGTGGTAAAAATCAGCAAACCCGAGGTATTGACGTCTAAACGACCCACCGCTATCCAGCGCGCGCCATTTAATTTTGGTAAGCGGTCATACACCGTAGGGCGTCCTTCCGGGTCCTTACGGGTTACCAACTCGCCTTCAGGCTTATGGTACATCAATACGCGGCATACCAATGCCTGCTCGTCCTTCACCGAGACCCGATGGCCATCAATACGCACATCGGCATCAGCGTCGATGCGCTCACCCAATTGCGCCACGTGGCCGTTGACTCGAATCCGCCCGTTCGCGATCATTTGCTCGATCTCGCGGCGTGAACCATGCCCGGAACGGGCTAAAACTTTTTGTAACTTCTCAGTCATTGTCAATGCAATATCGCCTTATCTGCGTCACGCTCTCGCGTGTCTCCGTCGTTATCAGTGTCATCTGGCTGCGCGCTTGGCGCTGCAGGATCACTGCTAAGTTCAGGTCGGGTTACAGCCAATGCGGGTAAATCCGCCACCGACTGTAACGAAAAATAATCTAAAAATGCTTTGGTGGTTGCATACAGCGCCGGCCGGCCAGGCACTTCTTTATGCCCAACCACTTTCACCCAGTCGCGCTCTTGCAAGGTTCGAATGATATTGGTGCTCACCGACACCCCGCGCACGGCTTCAATTTCGCCGCGGGTAATCGGTTGGCGCCAAGCAATTAATGCCAAAGTTTCCAGCAATGCAGCTGAATACTTGGGCGCCCGCTCTTGCCACATATTGGCTAACGCGGGCCCTAGCTCCGCGCGCGTTTGAAACCGATAGCCAGACGCAACCTCGACCAATTGTACCCCACGATCGCTATAGTCTGCCATTAATTCATCAATGATCTGACGCACTCGAGGCCGGTTCAGCTTATAACCGGCTAGCGCCCCCTGCAGCAGGTTATCAACGGTGACAGCTTCTGTCGCTGCAAAAATAGCCGCTTCAACTAATTGCTTGAGTTGTTGCTCATTCATCTGCAATCGCCTCGTGGGTTTCGCCGTCACTAGTCGCAGCCCCTTCATGCACATAGCCTACATGCACATAGATAGTGCTGAAGTTTTCTGCTTGAATCAGCCGCAGCATGCCTTCTTTATTCAACTCAAGAATCGCCAGAAAGCTAACCACAGCCCCTGCCCGTCCTTCTTGTTGCACGAATAGCTGGGTAAACTCAAGCTTTGGCGTCTGCTGCAAGCGGTCAAGAATTTGGCTCATCCGCTCGCGGGTAGATAACACTTCGCGGCTGACCTGATGGTGCTGACTGACGTCAATTTGCTGCATCACCGCACGCAGGGCGACTACCAGTTCATCTAATCCCACTTCAACCGGCGCAGCCTGAGAGGCCTGCACCTGAGCAAGTGCATTGGCAACAAAGAAATCACGTTCCTGCTGGGGCTGTTGATCCAGCTCGTAAGCACCTTGACGAACGATTTCATACTCTTGTAAACGTCTGACTAACTCTGCGCGCGGGTCGTCTTCGTCTGTTTCGTCACTCGGTGGTCGGGGTAGCAATAACCGACTTTTAATTTCTGCCAGCATCGCAGCCATGACCAGATAATCCGCCGCAAGCTCTAATTTAAGCTCGCGCATCATTTCGACATACGCCATGTACTGGCGAATAATCGCTAGGATTGGCAAATCAAGAATATCGAGCTTTTCACGCCGAATTAGATACAACAGTAAGTCCATCGGACCGCTAAATGCATCAAGCAATAATTCCAACGCATCAGGCGGAATGTACAAGTTCTCCGGCTTCTCAAGCACCGGCTCGCCACGCACAAACCCAAGCGGTAAGGACTGTTGCTGTTGCATTACAGACTCCGTAGACCTGGCATTAAGTTATGCCTCAAAGGGGCTGGTATCACCTTGCCCACGTCGTAAAATCACCACATGACCATCGGCTAAATCGATCACAGTGGTCGGCTCTTCGCCTAAATGCCCACCATCAATAATCACGCCCACCTGATTACCCAGCTTTTGTTCAATTTCATAGGGGTCTGATTCCGCCACTTCATTGCCGGGTAAAATCAAACTGGTCGACATCATCGGCTCATTTAATTCTGCCAGCAATGCTTGCGCAATGGGATGCTCAGGCACACGCAAACCAATGGTTTTACGCTTCGGGTTCAATAGCCGCTTGGGCACCTCTTTGGTGCCTTTCAACACGAAGGTATAAGGTCCGGGGGTATTATTTTTTAACAGCCGAAAATCCTGGTTTTCCACCCGAGCATAAACTGACAATTCCGATAAGTCGCGTACCATTAGGGTAAAGTTATGGTCTTTACCGATATCTCGAATGCGACATATCTGGGCCAACGAATCTTTATCCCCAATCTGGCAACCAATGGCATAGCCGGACTCCGTGGGATACACCACCACAGCCCCCTGCTTGATTAAACGCACAACTTGACTGATCAAGCGTGGCTGCGGATCTTCCGGATGAATATAAATGTATTCACTCATAATTAGCTCTAAATGCTCCGCTAAATCGACTGTCCATTAACCTCGCTCCAGTGTTGCCATACTGGGCGAGCTTGTGGTGGTAATTTTAGGTTATGCCCAAGCTCTCGCCAACGTCCGGGACTATGAAAATCCGATCCCGCACTGGCCATCAACTCGAAGTCATTCGCCAATTGTGCCAATTGCGCACGCTGTTGCGGCGCTTGCTGACCGCTACTGACTTCAATGGCGTGGCCGCCAGCCAGTTGAAAATCGGTGACTAAGCGCTTCAACCATTTACTGCTCATTGCGTACGCTAAAGGGTGTGCAATACCGGCCTCGCCACCAGCCGCTTGAATCGCGTCAACCGCTTGCTCTATTGTGCACCAAGCCGGTTGCACGTAAGCCGACTGCCCTTTCCCTAAATAGCGCGCAAATGCTTCGTCTAAATTTTTCACATAGCCACCCGCTAACAATGCATCGGCAATGTGCTTGCGAGTGACCAGCTTATTTGGGTCTTGTTGCTGTACCCACACACCTTGCAAGTGTTCCGCTTTAACACCCCGGGCGTCAAGACGCTTTAATATTTGGGCTGCACGCTCGCGCCGCGCAGCAGTTTGTTGCGCAACTAAATTCACTAATTGCGGATGTTCTGGGTCAAAATGCCAGCCCAGAATATGAATTTCAAAGCTATGCCAGCGACAACTCAGCTCAATACCTGAGACGATGCTCAAAGGCACGCCACCTTGCAAGCCCTCAGCCGCCTGTTTTGCTGGCACAATACCCGCCAAGGTATCGTGATCAGTCAGCGCCAGCACGTTGACTTGTAAATTATGCGCCCGCTGCACTAATTCTTCAGGGCTTAAGCAGCCATCCGATGCGGTGCTATGACAATGTATATCTATTTTCATGGGGTTATCATACGCTTTTATCCATGGATCTTCACCCAAATCCTATTGACAGCGTAGCAATGCAACGGTAGTGTTAAGCGAAAGTATACAACCAAGAGATATTTCATGTTCACCAACATGGTCCTGAAAAACCTTTTCGCACATGTTCGCTGTAAGCTGGTTAATCCAGTCATGGCGCATGTGAGCGTGGGCTCAGGTCTGGACGCCTCTCAGCGTCTACATCAATCTTGGTGGTGGCATCGCGCAAACATGCGGGTGCTATTGAACGTCTTTATTCATCACCCGGCTCGCTAACTCAGCACAGCCGGATAAGACATTTAAGCAAAGCCCGCAACTGTTGCGGGCTTTGTTGTATCTGGCTCGCATACAACGCTTGTAGGCACGAAGAAACAGACAAGTAAAAAGGAAACCGCGGCATGCAGCCCGATAAAACTATACAACTTGGTGAAATTGAGCCTATCACCATGAGTCTGACCTATCAGGCAGACCCCCTGTGTGTGCTCAATACGTTACAACGTGATGGCGGCGAACACATGCTGCTCGAATCTGCGGAGATTGACTCAAAGGCAAACTTGAAGAGCCTATTGATGGTGGATGCCGCGTTACGTCTAACCTGCCGCGGTCAATTCGTCGAAATCGACGCACTCAGCCCAAGTGGCGAAGCATTACTACCCTACATTCGCTCCCAGTTACCGGCCAGTTTTCAACAACAACAGACACGCCAGCAACTACGTATCGAATGCCCAATCACTGACCCTGAGTTGCCAGAGGACGCGCGCTTACGCGCCGATTCTAACTTAACGCCACTGCGCATTGTGCAGCGCATGAAAGCCACCCGCCCGCACCCGTTCGCGGTATTTTTAGGCGGTATTTTCGGCTACGACTTAATTGCGAGTTTTGAGCAACTGCCTGAAGTACCGACGGGCCACAATAACTGCCCCGATTACGTGTTTTATCTGGCCGAAACCTTGGTTGTCATGGACCACCAAGCCAAACGCACCGAACTCATCGGGCATCTGATTGGTGGCGATGCGCTCGATGCGCGCGCGGATCAACTCTTTCGCCGCATGGGTGAGCTAAGTGCGCGACTACAACGCCCTCAACAAGTGAAACCTAACGTGAACGCGGGGACAGTTGAAGTCAGTGCGAGCCCGAGCCAAGCGGAATTCAAGCAGCATGTACTTACGCTCAAAGAATCAATTTACGCAGGCGATATTTTTCAAGTGGTGCCGTCGCGTCAATTCAGCCTGCCTTGTGCCAATGCGTTAGCTGCCTATCAGCAGCTTAAATCGGATAACCCGAGTCCGTACATGTTTTACTTGCGTAACGAGGCATTTGAAGTGTTTGGCGCGTCACCTGAGTCGGCGCTCAAATACTCAAGCGCCAGTAATCAGGTCGAACTCTATCCGATCGCCGGCACCCGTATTCGCGGCAAAGACTCACAAGGGCGTGTGCGCGCTGACTTAGATTCTCGTATCGAATTAGAACTACGCAGCGACACTAAAGAACTTGCCGAGCATATGATGCTGGTCGATTTGGCGCGTAACGATTTAGCACGCATCGCCGTGACCGGTAGTCGCCATGTCGCGGACTTGCTAAAAGTTGATCGTTATTCCCACGTCATGCATTTAGTGTCGCGTGTCGTGGCTCAACTGCGCCCGGAGCTTGACGCTCTGGATGCATACCGTGCGTGTATGAACATGGGCACCTTAACTGGCGCACCCAAAATCAGCGCGAGCCGACTTATTCGCGAGGTCGAACAGCAACGTCGTGGCAGCTATGGTGGCGCCGTGGGCTACCTGACCGGGCAAGGCGACATGGACACCTGTATTGTGATTCGTTCAGCACTGGTGCGTGACGGTATTGCGGTGGTGCAAGCGGGGGCCGGTGTGGTCTACGACTCAGATCCTCAGGCCGAAGTAGAAGAAACTGAGAACAAGGCGCGCGCGGTTATTCAAGCCATCATTAAGTCACAGCAGGAGGTGTCACATGGGTAAAGGACGCATCTTTATGCTCGATAACCAAGATAGCTTTGCCTATAACCTGGTGGATGAGCTTGCGCAGTTGGGCTTTGCCCTTGATGTGTATCGTAATCAAGTCAGCGC
The DNA here is from genome assembly GCF_003987335.1 of Aliidiomarina maris. GTDB lineage: Bacteria > Pseudomonadota > Gammaproteobacteria > Enterobacterales > Alteromonadaceae > Aliidiomarina > Aliidiomarina maris. The sequence continues at coordinate 390,753 of NZ_PIPK01000001.1, forward strand.
CAGCACCATTTTTACTCATATGCAACAGGCTGCTGAACACGAACCTGTGATGCTCTGCCTATCGCCAGGCCCCGGCCACCCCAGCCAAGCAGGCTGCTTAATTGAATTATTGACGCTTTGCAAAGGCAAATTCCCGATTTTAGGCATTTGCCTTGGCTTTCAGGCGTTGATTCATCAGGCTGGCGGTCAGGTTGGGCGTTGCGCTCAGGTTATGCATGGCAAAACCAGCGCGATGACACTCAAGAACCACCCGATTTTCTATCCCGACGCAACGACGCCGGGATTACCTAACCCGCTGCGGATTGCGCGCTACCATTCATTGCAAGGCTTAGACGTGCCAGCTGATATTGAGATTATTGGCGACGTCGATGGCATTCCAATGGTCGGTTATGACGCTGCCAACGTATGCTTAGGGTTCCAGTTTCACCCCGAATCGGTGATGACCACCCACGGCACCCAGCTGTTACAACAAAGTGTAGAATTTTTACTGACTCAAGGAGCACAACTCACATGCAACCACTAGCCCAAGTATTAAATGGCGATGTATTAGATTTGGCTGCAACGGACAAGTTGTTTACTCATTTGATTCAAGGCCAACTCACCAACGCACAAATTGCCGGCATGCTGGTAGCGATGAAAATTCGCGGTGAAACGCCCACCGAAATAGCCGGCGCTGCGCAAGCACTGCGCCGCGCAGCGAAGCCGTTTCCACGCCCTGACTACCCAATTGCAGATACGTGCGGCACCGGCGGTGATGGTTCAAATACCATCAATATTTCCACCGCAGCAGCACTGGTTGCTTCAAGTATGGGGATTGCGGTTGCTAAACATGGTAACCGCAGCGTGTCGTCGCGTTCAGGCTCCGCCGATGTACTTGAAAGCTTGCAGATCCCGTTAGATGGCACGCCAGACCAAGCGCGTGGCATGCTCGACAGCTATAATTTTTGTTTCTTATTTGCCCCGCATTACCACCCTGGCTTTCGTCACGCCATGCCAGCGCGCCAAGAACTTAAAACCCGCACCGTTTTTAACTTACTGGGGCCTCTGATTAACCCGGCTAGGCCGCAAACCCAACTACTTGGAGTGTATAAGAGCGAGCTGTGTCGCCCAGTGGCTGAAACCTTGCAATTACTCGGTTGTGAGCGCGCTATGGTAGTGCATGGCAGTGGCTTAGACGAACTTGCATTGCACGGCCCAACCCATGTGGTGGAAGTAAACGGCGACCAGATTGAAGAATATCAACTCACCCCGAGTGATTTTGGTGTCGAGAGCGCGCCTGTCAGTGCCTTACGTGGCGGGGATGCCGATATGAACGCTCGCATTTTGCGGACTATTTTTGCAGGCCAAGGTGCCCCCGCCCAATGTGCCGCGATTGCGATGAACGTGGCTGCTCTGTTGTACATGCAAGGTCGCAGCCCAAGTTTGCGCGAAGCCACTGAGCATGCCCTTGCGCATATTCACAGTGGCGATACCGTGGCGCATTTAGCCCGCATGCAGCAAGGGGTTAAGGTATGAGTCAAGCAAGTATCTTAACCCGGATTACGGACTCACGTAGAGCGTCGATGCAGCAGCTTGCGAGCCGCCCTGAGTACTCAATTGCGCGACTGCAAGATGCGATTAACGCCCTACCCAGCCGGCCGCAGCGAAGCCTGCGCCAAGCACTCAAGCAAGCTGACAAAGGCTTCATTTTAGAGTGTAAAAAAGCGTCACCGTCGAAAGGCCTGATTCGTGACCCGTTTGATCCAGTGGCGATTGCCGCCGTGTATCAACAATATGCTGCGGCGATTTCGGTACTGACAGAGCCAGATTATTTTCAAGGCGACTTTGCCTATCTGCAGGCTGTCAGCCAACGCGTGCATGTACCTGTGATTTGCAAAGACTTTATCGTCGAGCCGGTGCATGTCTATCTAGCGCGTTTATATGCAGCCGATGCGATTTTGTTGATGCTCTCAGTACTGACGGATGAAGCATACACTGAGCTTGCAACACTCGCCCACAGCTTGGGCATGGAAGTATTAACCGAAGTCAGTAATGAAGATGAAATGCGCCGCGCGGCTAAACTTGATGCAGCGATTATTGGTATTAATCACCGTAACCTACATGACCTCAGCATTGACCTTACGCGGAGTCAGCAGTTAGCGCCGTTGGCACCTGCACATGCAGTTTTGGTCGCCGAATCAGGCATTAGTGACAATCAGCAAGTACGCGATATTGGGCGCTTCGTCGATGGCTTCTTAGTGGGGAGTCATTTAACTGCACAGGCTGACATAGACCAAGCGTGTCGCGCTTTAATTTATGGCCAGCATAAGGTTTGCGGGCTTACCAGCGCAGCTGCTGCATTGCAGGCTCGCAGCGCTGGCGCGAAATTCGGTGGCTTAGTCTTTGCCCCGCAGTCACCACGCCATGTGGACATTGCCCAAGCCCAACAAATTATTCGCCAAACCCAAGGTTTACAGTTCGTTGCAGTGACCACCAGTCATGCGCTCGATCAATTGACTGAATTAGCTCAGCAACTTGATGTGCAGGTGGTGCAATTGCACGCACAGCAAAGCGACGAACTCGTGCGCGCGTTAAAGGCTAAACTCGGCCCAGGCCAACGCCTGTGGTATGCACTGAATATGGCAAATCTTGCGCAGCCCCTTGGTGCAACCATTGCGCAATTGCGCACGCTGGGCATTGATAAAGTGGTATTGGACCAAGGCCAAGGGGGGAGTGGAAAGACTTTCGATTGGTCGCTGCTGAATGAACTCAGTCTAACTCAGCGCCAGCACTGCCTGCTTGCCGGTGGCTTGACCCCTGATAACGTGCAGCAAGCCGCTAGCGTGGGTTGCTTTGGCTTAGATATGAACTCTGGACTTGAAAGCGCGCCCGGGGTGAAAGACCCTGCCAAAGTAGGTCGTGCATTTAACCAACTGACACGCTATTTCCGAGAAAATCAACAACACGACCATCAAGCGATGACAGATAAGCATTCTGACGTAACTAGTGCAGCGCCAAGCGCGCCACTTAATGGAGAAGTAGTATGAGCGATTACTCCGGCAACACTCGATTAAACCCATATTTTGGCGAATTCGGCGGTCAGTACGTACCAGAAATTTTGCTACCAGCCCTCGACCAGCTAGAAAAAGCATTCATTGATGCACAAAACGATGAAGCGTTTCGTAGCGAACTGAGTGATTTACTGAAAAATTATCTTGGCCGTCCCACACCGCTTAGTTTATGTCGCAATCTGCCGCGCAAAGGGCGCAGCAAAATTTACTTGAAGCGTGAAGATTTATTACACGGTGGTGCACACAAAACCAACCAGGTATTAGCCCAGGCATTGCTTGCAAAGCGCATGGGTAAACGCCGCATTATCGCCGAAACTGGCGCGGGCCAACACGGCACTGCGACAGCCCTGGCTTGCGCTTTACTCGACCTTGAATGCATTATCTACATGGGTAAAAAAGATGTCGAGCGCCAGCAACCGAATGTGTTTCGGATGGAATTGATGGGTGCCAAAGTCGTGCCGGTCGATACCGGTAGCGGCACCTTGAAAGACGCAGTCAATGAAGCGCTACGTGACTGGACCGCCAGCTATGCCACCACTCATTACTTGTTAGGCACTGCCGCAGGCCCGCACCCGTTCCCTACTATCGTACGTGAGTTCCACCGCATGATAGGCGAAGAATCGAAGCAACAAATTCTGGCTCAAGCCGGGCGTTTACCCGACGAAGTCATTGCCTGTGTTGGCGGTGGCTCCAACGCCATCGGCATGTTCGCAGATTTCATTGATAACACGGACGTCGCGTTAATTGGTGTTGAGCCAGGCGGCAAAGGACTGAGCTCCCTTGAGCACGGTGCGACGATTAATGCAGGCAAGCCAGGGTTATTACATGGCTGCTATTCGTTTCTAATGCAAACCGACGAAGGCCAAATTGAGGAATCGTACTCCGTATCTGCCGGACTTGATTATCCTGGTGTCGGTCCACAGCACGCCCATTTGCATGCATCGGGGCGTGCCAATTATGTTTCCGTGACCGATGATGAGGCGCTCGCAGCATTTAAACTACTCAGCGCCCATGAGGGCATCATTCCAGCGTTAGAGAGCGCTCACGCCCTGGCCTACGCAGTGAAACGTGCTGAAGATAGTGACGAAGAGCTGATTTTATTGGTTAATTTATCTGGTCGCGGTGATAAAGATATCGACCACGTCCGCAAAATATTTGCTGCCCAAGCCAATGATGCAAAGGAGTCTTAAGCATGTCAGTGACCACTCGCTATGAGCCTATGTTTGCTGCGTTAAAAGCCAAACAGCAAGGCGCTTTTATTCCATTTGTAACCTTAGGCGATCCTGACTTAGCCCAAAGTGAAGCAATTATCAAAGCCATGATTGACGCAGGTGCCGATGCGCTGGAACTTGGCTTCCCGTTTTCGGACCCAGTTGCGGATGGGCCAACCATTCAGCGTGCATCAATTCGTGCGTTGCAAAGTAAAGTGTCGATTCAGCATTGCTTTGAGCTACTTGCTCGTGTGCGCGCATACAGCCCTGACACGCCAATTGGATTGTTGGTGTATGGCAACCTGGTAATGGCCCAAGGCCGCGAGCGCTTTTATCAGCGCTGCGCCGAAGTCGGCGTCGACTCGGTGTTAGTGGCCGATGTGCCGGTCCGTGAGGGTGCTACTTTTCAGCAAGCGGCGAATCAAGCTGGCGTCGCACAGGTCTTTATTGCCCCACCGGACGCGAGCCCAGAGACCTTAACCCGCATTGCTAAGCACAGCCAAGGCTACATTTACTTATTAAGTCGCGCAGGTGTGACGGGTGCGAATGTGGAAGTCAGTGCCCCTGCCACCCAATTGGTTGACTATTTAAATGCCCAGCAAGGTGCGCCAGCTGTGCTTGGTTTTGGTATATCCAAGCCTGAACATGTTCAGCATGCCATTCAAGCCGGTGCAGCAGGGGCAATTAGCGGCTCTGCTGTGGTACAACGGATTGAAGATAACTTAGCCGATAGCACTGCAATGTTAACAGCGTTGAGTGACTTTGTGCGCAGCATGAAGGCTGCCACGGTCTAAGCCCAGGCGTCGATTAAGTTACCCACTGGACCAACCCCGCGCGGCTGATTCACACCATTTTGGTCAGCCGCACTGGTGGCGTTTATCTTGGGGGGCGGCGGTCCAATGCGCTGAATTTGGTCGCGGTTGACCCGATACATTTCTTCGCGCGGCGATTCGCGCAAGTTCGCCAAGCGCTGCTCATTAGCCGCATACGACTGGCGTTCACGGAACATGGCAGGGCCAGTTTTGACCCGGCTATTTTGTGCGCTACGCCCTTGAGACGTGGAATTGTCTGATACCAAGTTACTCGACACGCGTTGTCCCTTGTAGATTTGGGTTCACTACGTCGGCCGATACCTCGCTTTCCTGCTCTGGGGCAGCGTCACGGGCGTAATATTCGGCCTCTTTAGGGTTATCGGCAATGCGCGCAATTTCATCACCTGAAAGTAGCACCGCGAGCCAACGAGTACTTGAATTTTCCCCCAAAGCTATCTTGACCACCATGGTTAACGGCACGGACAACAGCATCCCCACCGGGCCTAACATCCATCCCCAGAATAATAATGACAAAAACACCACTAAAGTGGATAGACCTAAGCCACGTCCCATCACCCGCGGTTCAATCAAGTTCCCCATCACCACGTTAACGGCCAGGTATAACAGCGCGACTGCGCCTGCCATCAGCGGACTATGCTGAATCAACGCCATAATAATGGCGGGTACCGAGGCTAAAATAGACCCAATATTAGGGATATAATTAAATAGGAATGCAATGACGCCCCATAACAAGAAGTGATCGACCCCCATCAACCATAATCCGACCCCGACAATGACGCCGGTGATAAAGCTAATTAAGGTTTTCAACGCCAGATATTTGTTGATTGCGATCAGAATAGTTGCAACGTTAGTGGTGGTACGTTCTGGGCTTTTAAATGCCAGTTTAATTTTGCTTGGTGCCAAGCGCGCTTCTCCGAGCATAAACACCATAATTAATAGCACAATCACGAAGCTGGTTAGAAAATTACCCACACCGCTGAGCATGTTCATGGTCAAATTAATCGCCCGCGACGGGTCGAGTTGGGTTTGCAACATGTCCCAGTTAAAGGGAATGTTGTATGCTTCGGCACGCTCCGCCAACCAATCCAGTTGCGCTGCACTTTGTACGCGATATTGCGGCATATTCTGCATAAACTCATTGGCCGACTGCACCACCAGCCCCGTTAACAACACGACCATTACTGAAATGACTAATACCACAGGTAGCAACGCCAAGAAACGCGGCAAACCCAAGCGATGAAACCATTCAATCAGGGGGTGGCTAATAATCGCGATAAAAAGTGCTAAAAGCACTGGCACGACAACAACACTGGCGGCCTTCACGCCTGCTAATACAACGACCACAGCGGCCATCACTAACATAACTTGGCCAACTGAATTCATCTGATTTTGCTCTGTCATCGTAGATCCTTATACCTTAAGCACTGCAAAGCAGTCATTTGTTTGCTTTACTATCTATATCATACCGTAATCCAAAGGAAGGTCACTGAATCATGCATATCTTAATTACCGGCGGTACTGGCTTAATCGGCAGCGCGCTGTATAAAAAATTACGTAATCAGCATCAGATTACCGTACTGACACGTAATGCCGAACGCGCATACCGCACGTTAGGCCATGATATTCAGGCACTGACTAGCCTTGAACCTCTCCGCCATTTGGACGACTTTGATGCGGTGATCAATCTAGCAGGTGAACCGATCGCAGACAAACGCTGGAGCGACCAGCAAAAAAAGCGCATTGAACAGAGTCGATTCGAAACGACCGAGCAATTGGTTTCCCGCTTCAAACAATCAACCAAGCCACCTAAGGTATTTATTTCTGGCTCTGCGATTGGCTATTACGGGCGCCAAGGACAGACGCCCGTGACCGAAAATGACTATCAAGCCCATGACGAGTTCACCCATCGTTTATGCGCACATTGGGAACAATTGGCGGAGCAAGCCGCATCGGAGCACACGCGCGTATGCACCCTACGCACCGGTATTGTTCTGGCTGCCAACGGTGGTGCATTAAGTAAGATGGCACTGCCTTTTAAGCTTGGCGTGGGTGGGCCCATCGGGGACGGGCAGCAAATGATGTCCTGGATTCACCTTGATGACATGGTGGATTTAATTATTTTCCTACTTCACCATGACAATGCCAGCGGCGCGTTTAATGCCACCGCCCCAGAACCCGTCAGTAACCAAGTATTTAGTCAAACCCTGGCCAAAGTACTGAAGCGCCCGTGCCTGTTTCGTGTCCCTGCGCCCGTGATGCGGATTTTGCTTGGCGAAATGTCGGATATGATTTTAACTGGGCAGGCTGTACTGCCAGAGAAGCTTATTCAAAGTGGCTTTCAATTTCGCCACCCCACCTTAATGGAGGCTCTGCAACAGTGCTTTCACCCCCAAGCATAAGCGTGTGGAAGGCACAAAAAACGTCGGCCATAGCCGACGTTTTTTTAACCCCTTACTACTAACTCAACTGGCGAATCAGTTGCGAGGTGTTTTGCTTCAGCATGCGCGCGCAGGTTAAACGCCCCAAGCTACCAACCACCAGAGCGCCTAAACCTGGCCCCAGCAACCAAAAGCGCCAATGAATACTAGGTTGCATTGAAAACACTTGGGTTTGCAGCAAGTACACCGATAGCTCCATGGCTATCGCCGCAATTAAGCCTGCTAATGCCCCGAGTATAATGAACTCATAGCTAACCGCCCGTGACAGTAATGAGCCTTTCGCACCAAGAGTACGCAGGATCACCAGTTCTTTCTCACGCTCTTCCATAGTGGCTTGTACTTGGGCAACCAGCACCAAACCACCCGCTAACACCACCAGCACCAGTACAAACGTAATCGCCAGCGACACTTGACCGATTACTTCGCGTAACTGCGCGATAATGGTATCCACGTCGACCAAGGACGCTTGTGGGAAGTCCCTAAACAAGCTATAAAGCTCGTTTTTACGCTCCGTCGGCAAGTAGAAGCTGGCAATGTAGGTCGCGCCGCTGGTTTGCAATGATGCAGGGTCAAATATCATAAAGAAATTTGGCTGCATGGTATTCCAATCTACATCGCGGATACTGGTGATAGGCACGGTGAATTCATTACCGCCAACCAGAAAACGTAACTCATCACCTAAGCTTAACCCCAAGCGCTCCGCTACCTGACTTTCTACTGATACTTCCCCGTTCGGATGCTGAGCACTATCAAACCACTGACCACGGCGTAGGATATTGTTAGGTGGCAGTGAGTCACGCCATGTAAGCTGTAATTCACGCCCAAAGCCTTCCCTAAACTGACTTTCGTCTCGCTCTTCCTTGGTCACGGCATCGCGCACCAGTTCATCGTTAATCGCCATCAAGCGCCCTGGAACAATGGGGTATAAATCCGTTGCCACCAAGTTTTCACGCTCAAACATTTGCTCTAGCGGCTGCACTTGATCCTGTGCGACATTCACCACGAAATAATTGGGCGCATCGTCAGGTAATTGCGACTGCCAGTCGGCCAGCAGTTCGTTACGCAGTGCCAGTACTAACAACAACAGCATCAGTGCGGTAGCAAAGCTGATCATTTGTACCGAATTTTGCTTCGCCCGGCGCTGCATCCCGGCCATCGCTAATCGCCAGCTACTCCCCGCCTGCATCCCCGCTTGGCGACTCGCACGAATAAATAAACGCGATATGCCCAGCAATATCAGCACCGCTACGCTACCACCAACGAATAGCGCAAGGGATAGTATCCAGCTTGACGAATACAGCACCATAAGTGCATAGATAGTGCCGCCCCCAATCAACCATTGCAGCCAAACACGCACCGCCGAGTCGCCCAAGTCACGCTGTAATACCCGCAGCGGAGGCACTTTAATTAAACGCAGCAATGGGTACAGGCTAAACATCAGCGCACACAGTAAGCCAGTGCCTATCGCCAGCGCGTAGGGCCCAGCGCCCGCTGAAGGCAAGCTTTGGCCTAGCTGGGTCTGCACGTAAAAAATAACTGCTGCTTGCAACGAATACCCCAGCAGTACACCAATCGCTATGGAAAACGCGGTCAGTAGCAACAGGTGCAGGGTAAAAATACGCTGAATTTGGCCACGCGCGCCGCCTAAGGTTTTCATAATCGCGACGGCATCGTAATTGCGCTGACAATAGCGCTGGGCGGCTACTGCAACTGCAGTGGCCGCAAGTACCACTCCCAGCAAGCTGGCCAATAACATAAATTGCTCGGCACGGCGTAATGAACTGGCTAATGGCGTCTCATCATCGGTAATTCCGCGCCAGCGTTGGGTGACATCGTCCAATTGTGGCAGCAACCATGCTTCATAGCGTGCAATGTCACCTGGGCTGCCTGCGAATAGGTAATTGAAGTTGACCCTGCTGCCGGGTTGAATCAAGCCCGTCCCCTCAAGGTCGGCATACGCAATCAGTACATTCGGGCTGTCGGTAAACACATTCAGCCCAGAATCTGGTTCATGGGTCAGTACTTGAGTGACCACGAACTCACTGTTACCAATTTCTAAGCTGTCTCCGATATTCAGCTCAAGTCGTTGAAATAATTGCGATGCCACCCAAGCTTCTCCACTTTGAGGTAAAGCATCTGTCGGTTCGCCGTCCACAAACGGTGTTTGTGCTACTTCTAATTGTCCACGTAACGGGTAGCCAGGGCTGACCGCTTTAATGTCTACCAATGCCAGCTGCTCAGCGGCAAACGCCATTGAATTAAATGTCGTGCGCCGCGCCCACTGTAGGCCTTCATCCTGGGCGCGCTCTAACCACTGGGTGTCAATTTCATCGCGACTGCGCAACACCCGATCCGCGGCCAAAAATTCAGCACTACGCTCCAGCAAGCCTGCTTGCAAGCGTTCAGAAAACAAGGACAGTGACAGCACTGCACACACCGAAAGCGCCACGGCCGCCGCCATAATCGTGAGCTCGCCACGGCGCAGTTCATGGCGTAATAAACGCCAGGAAATTTTATGCCACATCAGCGCGTTGCTCCTTTAACTCGCCCGCATTCATCACTAAAACGCGATCGCATTTTTGCGCTAACGTATTGTCATGGGTCACCATCACTAAAGTAGTGCCATAATCTTGATTCATTGCAAAGAGCAGTGCCTCGACCGTTGCACCTGTGGTGCTGTCTAAATTACCAGTCGGCTCGTCGGCGAATAGAATTTTCGGCTTTCCAATGAAAGCACGCGCAATCGCCACTCGCTGCTGCTCACCACCCGAGAGTTGATTCGGGTAATGATCTAAACGCTCTGACAAACCCACTTTTTCAAGGAGCTCCCTTGCTTGCGCCTCGGCGTCACTACGCCCCGCTAGTTCTGCCGGCAGCATCACATTTTCTAGTGCGGTTAAACTTGGAATTAATAAGAACGACTGAAAAATGAAGCCAACCTTGTCAGCGCGAACTTTCGCACGTTGTTCCTCATCCAAATCACCTAAATTTTCGTTTTCTATAAGTACTTGGCCACTACTAGCTGTGTCTAAACCAGCTAATAACGAAAGCAAGGTTGATTTGCCTGAGCCCGACGCGCCGACAATAGCAACGCTCTCACCGGCTTTAATTGCCAGGTCGATTGCATGTAAGATAGTGAGTCGGCCAGCGGTCGTTTCAACATGTTTAGTAACAGCGGAGGTTTGAATCATCATATGTTTAACAAAATCCTTAGTAACAGCTTTCTGATTATACTCTTGCTGGTTATACGTCCTGCCAGCGCAAATGTCTCACTCGTGGTGTTAGGTGATAGCCTAAGTGCAGGCTATGGCATTTCTCAAGCCGATACCTGGGTTGCCGACATTGAACGTCGCTGGCAACGCACGCATCCAGAGTTCTCAATTATTAACGCCAGTATCAGTGGCGATACCACCCAAGGCGGCCTTAATCGCTTACGCGACGTAGTCGCTCGACACCAGCCTGATGCTGTATTTATCGAGCTCGGTGGTAACGATGGTTTGCGTGGCTTCCAAATAGACAGCATTCAACGCAATCTAACCCAAATGATTGAGTACCTGCACGGCGAAGGTATCTATGTCGCCTTAAGCCAAATTGAAATTCCGCCGAATATGGGACGCCGTTATACCAGCGAGTTTAGCGCATTGTTCGGTGCCGTCGCGGAACAGCACGACGTGCCTTTGGTGCCGTTTTTTATGCTTGAAATTGCGACCCAACCCAACTTAATGCAAAGCGATGGCATCCACCCTAATTTAGCAGCGCAAGAAAAAATAGCCGATATGATGGAACCGAAGTTGCGCGAAATCTTACAACATGTGGCAACCTTATAATGCGACGCTATACGTACTATCTCAGCTTGGGCAGTAATATTCATCCTGCCCAGCATTTGAGCACTGCCCTACACCAACTGCAAGCAAAGTTTGGTCATATTATGGTGTGGCCGGTGGTACGTACAGCACCCGTCGACATTCTGACTCAGCATGAGTTTTATAACACCTTGGTGGTCATTCACACTGAATGGCCACCGGAGCAATTAAAAGCCTGGACTAACGAACTGGAAATTACATGCGGCCGCGACCGTAGCGACCCAATGAGCAGTAAAAAAGACCGCCCGCTTGATGTTGATGTTTTGGCGCAACAGAGTCAGTTTGATTTGGCTATTTTAGCGCAGTTTAAAGAGCCTTATATCCAGGCAGTGATTCGCGCTGGCAACCAACCAAACAATATCGCAGGCTGCCAGCAGATTGAATTTCATGGTCGTCAGTTAGGCCATTGCACGGCCGCCATCAACACGCACCACACTAGCGGTCATATAATGGTTATCGAGGATAGCATAGATAGCCTTTTCCAACGCTTCAAAGCCCCCTTCCACCGCCAGCAGGGTCTCAGCGAGCACTTTTGATTGGTCATCACTGCTATGCTCAGGTAAGAACTTTACCGGCCCAGGCTGAATCGCATTAACGCGTACTGTCGGCGCTAAACGCTTTGCGAAGCTAAGCATCAGGTTTTCTGAACCCGCTTTGGTAGAGCAATATAGCGCGTACTCAGGGTTCGGATTTGCCACATATATGTCAGTGATATGAATAATATTACCCTGCTCGCGCACACTCTCTTTGAGTAGATCTGCCAAGGCAGTGTTCAAGCGTGCAGGCAATTTCATGTGAATCGCATACAAATCATTATAAAAGCTGACTGGGTCACTTTGGTGCTGTTGGTCTTTTTCGTAAATAGAGGCGTTATGTAGCAGCAAATCCACATGCTGAGTGGCCTGACGAATAGACCCTATCGCAGCGCTCACACTTTCATCATTGAGGGCGTCACATTCGATACAGGTCAAATTAGGGTTATCTATGTTTGCTAACTCGCCCGCGCCACAGTCTCTGGTTAAGACAATGACTTGCCAGCCTTGCTGCAGAAATGACTGGGTCATATGCAAACCTAAGCGACGGCTTGCCCCAGTGATGACAGCGACGGGGTTTGGTTGCGTATTCATGGTGGTAAGTCCTTGTTAACGGATGAGTTATCGTGAACAGGTTATACGCATAGAAAAACAAAAAGGATTGATTAATTGATAGTTTCGAACAAAGGAAGGTTTTTTAGAAATATCAGTCGGAAATGGCGTCCCCTAGGGGATTCGAACCCCTGTTACCGCCGTGAAAGGGCGGTGTCCTAGGCCTCTAGACGAAGGGGACCCTGGACTGATATGTTTTGAAATTGGCGTCCCTTGAAGGATTCTACCCCTGTTACCGCCGTGCCAAAGGTTTGGCGCGGTGTCCTCGGGGCACCGCCTCACGGCGGCCAATCTCTGGGTTTGCACCCAAATTTGTTTTGAAATTGGCGTCCCCTAGGGGATTCGAACCCCTGTTACCGCCGTGCCAAAGGTTTGGCGCGGTGTCCTCGGGGCACCGCCTCACGGCGGCCAATCTCTGGGCTTGCACCCAATTATGTTTTGAAATTGGCGTCCCCTAGGGGATTCGAACCCCTGTTACCGCCGTGAAAGGGCGGTGTCCTAGGCCTCTAGACGAAGGGGACGCAAAATTTCAATGGCTGTTCTATTAAGTCCGTTCACATGTACTGCACGGTGCTTTACTCTCACTCACGCATAACGTGAGCACATGACGACAAAAACTATTGTCGCTTAACTCGCAAGGCGTAAGCCTGGCAAAATTGGCGTCCCCTAGGGGATTCGAACCCCTGTTACCGCCGTGAAAGGGCGGTGTCCTAGGCCTCTAGACGAAGGGGACCCTGGACTTAATATATCAAAGCACTCAGATGGTGGAGCTAAGCGGGATCGAACCGCTGACCTCTTGCATGCCATGCAAGCGCTCTCCCAGCTGAGCTATAGCCCCATCCTGATAAGCTCCCGATTGCGCGGTTGCTTTACCCTGACAGCGGGGCGAATTATAAGGACATCAGAAAAACTGTCAATACTTTTTTCTGAGATAGCTAGCGTTCGGTTATTTTTTTAACAGTTTGCCGTAAAAACAACCAGCAAGCGTCTGTTTTTGACACTTTACAACGCTATTCGCTATCTGCCACATCAAAGTGGTAAATGCGCTCCACCCCTTCTTTGTCTGACATGGTGACCTCTAAATCACGCACCAAGCCGTCTTTGACGCTATATATCCAACCGTGAATTGTCAGGGGTTGACCTCGATTCCATGCTTCTTGCACCGTGTGGCTTTTCGCCAGGTTACGCACTTGCTCAATGACATTGAGCTCGCATAGTCGGTCTAAGCGTGGATCGTAGGCCAAGTTCTCCAATTCTTTACGGTGCTCGCGATACACGTCTTTAATTGGGAATAACCAATTATCAACCAGACCGTGGGCGGTGTTCTCCATGGAGGCCGCTACCCCGCCACAACCGTAATGCCCAACCACTAAGATATGCTTAACTTTTAAGGCTTCGACTGCATATTGAATCACTGACAAGCAATTAAAGTCAGTCTGCACCACTTGATTGGCCACATTTCGGTGCACAAATAACTCACCGGGGGCCATGCCGACGATTTGATTCGCCGGCACGCGGCTGTCAGAACAGCCAATCCACAAGTATTCAGGCTTTTGTTGATTCACCAGACGATTAAAAAAGTCTGGGTCCTCATTGACCATGCGGTCAGCCCATTTACGGTTATTATTTAGTAATTCTTTAATTTTGGGCATCTTAACCCTGCTCCGCTCTCGCCTCAATAAATTCAAGCGCCAGCTCAATCCGTGCCACCGCGACCGCTTGAGGCAATGCGGCTAAAGTGACATCCAGCGATGGCGAGTTACCACCACCGGTCACCGCGACTCGTAATGGCATACCTACTTTACCCATGCCAATTTCGAGTGCATCGCAGGTATCTTTAATACACTGCTGAATTGCACTTGCATCCCATGTCGTCGTGTCACGCAGTCTATCGCGGATGTCTGCTAAAGCAGCTCCGGCCACTGGGCGTAAATGCTTCTTCGCAGCATCGGCGTCAAACTCGTTGACTTCAGCATAGAAGTAACGGCTAATTTCGGCCATTTCCTTCAAGGTTTTAACCCGCTCACCTTGTAGCTCAATGATGGTTTCCAAGCTTGGGCCTTGGCTCACATCGACGCCTAACTTATTAAAGTGCCATGCCAGTTCTGCCGCAACTTCAGCTTTAGGTAAGGTTTTTATGTAATGCTGGTTTAGCCAATTCAATTTCTCGGTATTAAATGCGGATGCCGCTTTATTAATGTCAGACAGCTTAAACAGCTTGATCATTTCATCTACAGAGAAAACTTCTTGATCGCCATGTGACCAACCCAAACGCACTAAGTAATTCAATAATGCCTGTGGCAAGTAGCCGTTATCGCGGTATTCCATCACGCTCACCGCACCATGACGCTTGGATAACTTCTTACCGTCATCACCTAAAATCATCGACACGTGGGCATACTCAGGCACCGGCGCACCCAGCGCTTTGAGGATATTAATTTGGCGTGGGGTGTTATTGATGTGGTCTTCGCCACGCACAACATGGGTAATCCCCATATCCCAGTCATCGACCACCACACAGAAGTTGTAGGTTGGCGTACCATCGGTACGTGCAATGATCAGATCGTCTAATTCTTGATTAGAAATTTCGATGCGCCCACGCACGTGGTCATCAAATACCACACTACCCTCTTGTGGGTTACGGAAGCGAATCACATAGGGCTGCCCAGGTCTATCCGCTTGGTCACGACACGCACCGTCATAGCGTGGTTTTTTGCCGGCGGCCATTTGCTCTTCACGCATCGCATCCAGGCGCTCGACTGAGCAGTAACACTTGTATGCTTTACCTTCTTGCAATAGCTGCTCGGTAAGCTCTTTATAGCGGTCGAAACGCTTGGTTTGGTAATAAGGGCCTTCGTCATAGTTGAGCCCGAGCCATTGCATACCTTCCATGATAGCGTCGATCGCTGCTTGGCTAGAGCGTTCAATATCGGTGTCTTCGATGCGCAGGATAAATTTACCGCCAGCCGCTTTCGCGACTAACCAAGAATACAGTGCGGTACGGGCGCCACCTACGTGCAGGTAACCAGTAGGGCTAGGGGCAAAACGAGAGACTATGCTCATACGACGATAACCTTATAGACTTAATCAACAAATGCGCTGAGTTTATCACAAGGTGACGAAAGGAACATGCTTGAGGCGTGCTAAAGAGGCTGGCTTTGGCACGCGGCTGACAAAATTATTCGCCGCGTGCTGGTTAACCCGTATGAGTTGCGGTGTAAGTGTGTGACGTTGACGCTATCGAATGTCCACCGACACGGCCTGTGCGTCAATCGTCACAGGGCTTTTCGCTGCATGCTTAGGTTGACCAAAGCGTGCCCACGCCTTTTCGTGGAAGAAGTACGCCACTGTGTTGACAGCGGGCTCTATCATCGCCACTAAGCCACCCAAAACAAAGCTACCAGTAATCAGCCAAGTCACCGTGAAAGCCACAAAGAAATGCACCACGGCAAAGGTCAAAGTCTTATTCATAAAATACATACACCACCCCATTTATCGATCTATATTGAATCTATCAATACGTCATGTTTATAAGTTTAGATGATAATTATTATCATTAAAGCGTGCCAACGCAGTTTACCGATTATTTACCTCGGTTTTTTCGTTTAGGAACGTTCACATCCTTGAACAACATGCAACGGTGATGAGCGCGAGCTATGCTATTGCTATGACCAAAACTTTGTTACCAATCAATCTAGGCACTGCCGGCGCAACCCCCTCTTGGGTTCAGCAGGCCGCTCCAAGCCCCTTACCCGACTGCGACTATGTCGTCCGCAATCATGAACTCGCAAACATGATTCAGTGGGGGCCGTTGTGCGATAAGGCTACAGCCACCACCTTAGACTGGTCCGCCGCACGCCCGGTGTTCAGCGGCCACGTCCCCTACTCGAATTATCAGCCCGTTTGTTTAGGTTACGCAGGGCATCAGTTTGGTCAATTTGCGCCACGACTTGGTGATGGCCGCGCCCATCTGATTGGCCAAGCGTCGTTGGCACCCGACCATGTCACCCGCAACCCCTTTCACAGCAAACTCTGCAATCGACAGATTGAAATCCAACTGAAAGGCAGTGGCACCACCCCATGGACGCTGGGTGGCGATGGCCGGCTGCCACTTGCCAGCGCCTTGCGTGAGTATATATACAGCGAAGCTCTGGCTGGCTTAGGCATTCCCACATCGCGCATGCTTGCGGTCTTAAACAGCTCGCAGCTATTGCAACGCCAGCACATGGAGTCCGCCGCAATCCTAGTCCGTATCAATCCAAGTCATATTCGTATCGGTACCCTGCAATTGCTTGCACTCAAACAGAGCTGGATGGCATGGGACGGTATCTTGGGCACCCCCGATTGCCTTGGCCAACACTATCAAGCGATCAGCAATCGATTTGCCGAGCTTGGCGGGCATTGGATGAGCGCAGGGTTTATTCATGGCGTCCTAAATACCGACAATCTAACCTTGACCGGCGAAACGTTCGATTTCGGACCCGCCGCTTTTTTGCAGCGTTACCGTCCAGATACGGCATTCAGCGCGGTAGACAGTGGCAAGCGCTATCGTTACAGCCGCCAGCCGGCGGCACTGTTCTTTGCGCTGCAACAACTGGCTATGGCGTGCAAGCAGCGTTTAGAAGCCGCCCATCAGAACGCTGAACTGAGTCGCACCGACGCACAACAGCAAGTCACGCACATTGCCGACACGTTGCGCCAATTCTCCGCCGCATTGGAACATCAATGGATTGTGCGTTTATGCCAACGACTCGGGCTGCCCTCACCATCAACCGAGTTATGCCAAGGATACCTAGCCTTATTACAAAGCCATGATATCGACTACCAGCACAGCTTTTTACAATTAATTGAGGTGCTCGATGGTGCAACGCCACCAGCTTGGCTGAGTGGTCACCAAGGGCGGCAGTGGTTGCAGTCCTATCATGCGCTATGCTCCGGTGCGGATGTAATGCGTGCACACAACCCTAAATTCACTGCGCATTTATCATGGGTTGAACAGGTGGTTCAAGCTGTGGTGGCATCGACGGCAGCGACAGCTCATTCGCACACGACGCTGAATCAATTGTTAGATGCCTGTGCCAACCCTTTTAAGCAACCCCCTGAGCCATGGCAAAGCCCAGTGATCGTACCCAAGGGTTTGCAACGTACATTTTGTGGGACTTAAATTGCAGCGTATGAGCACTAGCAAAGGTTTCCATTTGCGGCAAAATTGTGTACAACCATTACCCCTGCGTTGAGACTGTGGAGCATCCGTGAGTATCATTATAGTGGCCGACGATCATCCCCTGTACCGTGACGCGGTTAACGACGTCATCGACCGCTATGTGGACCATGAACTGCGCTTACAGGCAGCCGATTTAAACCAGGTGTATCAACAACTCAGTCAGCAGCCTGATGCAGACTTGGTGTTACTGGATTTAAATATGCCGGGAATGAACGGACTGCAAGGGTTAATTGAATTGCGTCGCCAATTTCCAGCCACCGCCGTCGCGATGCTGTCCGCACACGATGACAAGCACACCGTACTTGAAGCCATCAAGCTCGGTGCCTCAGGCTACATCTCCAAATCCTTGGCGCACGATGCACTGGCCGCTGCGATCAATCAGTTGCTGCGCGGAGAAATGTACCTGCCTGCTCTCAGCTTCCAGTCAACTACCGAGGAAACCGTCGTCGAACCTGAATCCAACGTGCGCGAACAACTCACCGAGCGTCAGTTTCAGGTCTTATTATTACTGGGCCAAGGTGCTTCAAACAAAGACATCGCTACTCAATTGCATATCGCGGAAACCACAGTCAAAACTCACGTTTCAGCAATTTTGGACAAACTTGAACTGGACAATCGAATGCAAGCGGGGTTGCTAGCCAACCGCCTGCCCGGCCAAGTGCTGAATTAACGCACGCAACTTGACTGGGCGCACAGGCTTATACAGCACCGGCAATTGAGCCTGCTGCAATGCCTGCTTAAGCTCAGGGCTGTGGTTGGCGGTAATCATCAGCATTGGCGGCAGCGGCGCTTGCGTACTTTTGCGCCAATGATGAACCCACTCCAACCCGGTTGACTGCGACGTTGGCGCATTCATTTGCCAGCCCGACAGTGCCGCATGCGGCGTTGCCAAATCGGTGTGAGCATCCACCACCGACCCGCCTGGCGCCAGATGATAATCAATTACGACAAAATCAAACGGGTTCACCTCCAGTGGCGCTTGGTGAAATACCGAAACCCGATACCCCCATCCAACCAGCAGGGTTTCCATCGCCGCACACACCGCTGGATCATTATCAATAACGGCAACATGCAACCCCCGTGTTGAATCACCCACCTCGCCCACCGTGCGTAGCGCTGTGGGTTCAGGGGCCGCGCAGATGGGTACTTGCACACTGAATACTGACCCCGCGCCTAGCGAGGAACGTACCGTCACCGGATGGTCAAGCAACTGACTGAGCTTATCAACTATCGCCAGCCCCAAGCCCAAGCCGTTATCGGACTGATCGCGCGCTTGGGGCAGTCGGTGAAACTCGCGAAAAATATGTCCTAGCGCGGCCTCGTCCATGCCGCTGCCGTTATCCAGCACCTGAATTTCAACATATCGGCGCCCATCATGGTGCCGCCGTCGGCTACCAAGCAGCACCTTACCACCGGTTTCGGTGTAGCGAAGAGCATTACTTAGTAAATTGCGCAACAACCGACTTAACAACGCGGCATCGGTCATCACCCATACCCTTTGGGCGACACAGTTCAACACCCGGTCTTTGTGGGCTGCTAATGGTTGGTGTTGTTCATCCAGATTGGCCAACAACGTCGGCAACGCAATCGGTTCTTTATCCGCTTTCAGTACCCCAGCGTCCAGCTTGGAAATATCAATCAAAGTGCGCAGCAACTCTTCGACATCGTCCAACGAGCGGCTGGCGGAGCCGACCAACTGCGTCATCT
This sequence comes from Aliidiomarina maris, assembly GCF_003987335.1. Lineage (GTDB taxonomy): Bacteria > Pseudomonadota > Gammaproteobacteria > Enterobacterales > Alteromonadaceae > Aliidiomarina > Aliidiomarina maris. The sequence goes on from NZ_PIPK01000001.1 coordinate 410,224, forward strand.
TGGCACTCATCGGCTGCTCCTGCATTGCCCCGTGAAACAAGCGAGCAGCGTTCAGTGGCTGCAGCAAATCGTGACTCACGGCGGCCAAAAACTTGGTCTTACTAATATTGGCTTGCTCCGCCGCGAGCTTCGCCGCTTGCAAATGTTGCTTGCTGCGATCTTCACTGCGCTTCAAATCGGTGATATCGGTGTACAGCAACACCCGCCCACCGTCGCCGGTTAAGCGTTCACTCAGCTGGATCCAGTGGCCGTTGGTCAGCTGATAGACCCGGCTACGGCTTTGATTGTCACGCTGCCAATGCTGCACTAAATCGTACTCTTGAGCTTGCCATTGCAAGCGTGCTCTGGGCATCCCTATCTCGACTTTCAGCCCCAGATCTTGCCAATACTCGCGAAAACGGTGGTTGAATAAACGAATCCGCTGCTCCGAGTCAAACAACACGAACGCATCGGAAATACTTTCAATGGCGTCCACCAAACGGCGATGCGCCAACCTCGCCGCTTGGTTGGCGCGGCGTAAACTGTCATTCGAACGACGCAGGGCATCCGACGTATGCGACAATTTTGCGGTGCGTTCGCGCACTTGCTCGGCGAGCACCGCAGCATGTTCGAATGCGGCATAAGGGGCCGATGCGGAGGTTGCCGAGCCGCCTGCGCCACTGTCTTCGACCCGCTCAATCAACGCTCGATTAATTTTCTTCAGCCGTCGCAATTGCTCGGCTTGCGCTGCAATCAATGCGTTGGCTTCTGCCAGCGTGGTGGGTAATTTGGTATCAGACATGGGCTATCACTCGGTTCAATGACGCTGACCTTCCACTGGTTTAGCGAGCACGACTCCAGTGAATGTCTGATTCACATGCACACCATGCAAATGCTCACCATAGGTTGTAAAGCCGCTGACATGATGGCGACGCAGAAACGCAGACGCATCCGCCAGATGACCACGCGCCTCGTTCTCTAAGCGCCGCAACACACAGTCGCACGCAATGGTCAGCACCGGTTCGCCTATCCGGCGTTCAATCTCACTCAAGCGCGCCTCCAATGCGGGCAGCATCGGCTCTGGCTGCATCCGTGTGAGTACCGCACCATTACCCACTGCGCAATAAAAGGTTAAACTGGCGTCGTCGTTGACCCGCTGAATTGAGCGTATGTAATACTCATGCCCTACCTTCACTGCCAACGGGTGCATCGCGAACACCGTGGCATTCAACTGCGCCATCGCAACGCCTACTGCGTCGGCATAGGCTTGAGCCGCAGGCTCCGCATTCAGTTCAAACACCGTTCGGGTGTCCGCGTCCGCTTCGGTCACCACCAATTTTTCAGTCAGTGCGCTGACGTGCTGGGTTGAGAACACTTCAAATGCGAGGGCGGTACGCACCAATACAATAACCGCCGCGTTGCTATGGAACGCCCCATCAAAATACACGTGGGTGGTTTGCAATTGGTTGTCGTCCCCTGCGGAACCCCCAAAGTGAGGAATTTTCCCCAATGCGCTTTGCAATGCGACCAACACCGTTTCTTCTTGGCTGGACAGTCCATCCAGCAAGGTAATTGCGAATACATTGTCATCACTAACCCGCTGAGGGTCGTCGCGACTGCGCCGCAACAGCGCGTCCACCAACTGTTGACCGCGTGCTAAATCAAACTCATGCAGCTGGGTGATACCACTAACCTGCAACTGAAACGCGTTGCCCGCGAATAGCACCGCGCACAAAGTGCCATTTTCGTAGCCCAGCGTGGTGAGTTCACCGGCCGTGGTGCATCCGGCCACAGGGGTGTCGCCAAAGCATTGCTGAAAGCCTTCAGCCAACGCCGTCAATTGATACTCAGCGCTGCAAAAAAATAAGACACCGCCCAATTCACCAAACTGCTGTTTACGTTGCAGTTCAGCCAATTGCTGAGCGATGTCCTGAACGGCTTCAACGCCGTGTTTATGTGCCGAGCGCAAGCTAACGATGCTCCCCGCAGCTGTCTGCGTCGCACTTACGTTTTTTGCCAGATTCACTGGGTACCTCAAAGCAACGAGTGGGATAACTACGTTACCCCACTCGTTGTAACAGGTCTACGCTGGTACCATTAAAAGAAGCCCATTGGGTCGGTACTGTAACTGACCAACATGTTTTTGGTTTGCTGATAATGCGCCAGCATCATCAGGTGGTTCTCGCGCCCAACACCGGACTTCTTGTAGCCACCAAATGCAGCATGGGCTGGATAATGGTGATAACAGTTGGTCCACACACGCCCCGCCTGAATGCCGCGACCCATGCGGTACGCTCGATTCATATCTCGGGTCCACAAACCAGCGCCTAAGCCAAATTCACTGTCATTGGCCAGTTCGAGCGCTTCTGCTTCGTCCTTAAAGGTCGTGACCGACACCACCGGGCCAAAGATTTCCTCTTGGAATACACGCATTTTATTGTCGCCTTTGAACAAGGTCGGCTGAATGTAGTAGCCCGTGGAGAAATCGCCTTCTAAGCTTTCTTTATCGCCGCCCATGAGTACTTCGGCCCCTTCTTCACGGCCAATATCGAAGTAGCTCATAATTTTCTCAAATTGTTCTTGAGAAGCCTGCGCGCCGACCATGACGTCGGTATCCAGCGGATTGCCGCGTTTAATTTTCTTAGTTCGCTCAATCACTTTCTCAATGAACTTGTCGTAAATGCTCTCTTGCACCAACAACCGCGACGGACAGGTACAGACTTCCCCTTGGTTGAAAAATGCCAGCACCACCCCTTCAATGCATTTATCTAGATAGTCGTCTTCGTAGTTATAAATGTCTTCGAAGAAGACGTTCGGTGACTTGCCGCCTAACTCTACCGTAGACGGAATGATGTTCTCAGCCGCGCATTTAAGAATGTGTGCTCCGACTGGAGTTGAACCAGTAAAGGCGATTTTAGCGATGCGCTTGCTGGTGGCCAACGCCTCGCCCGCCTCAGCGCCGTGGCCGTTGACCACATTCAACACCCCTTTTGGCAACAAATCTTCAATCAGTTCGACAAACTTTAGAATCGACCATGGGGTTTGCTCTGCCGGTTTTAACACCACACAGTTGCCTGTCGCCAGTGCTGGTGCCAGCTTCCAAGACGCCATCAATAATGGGAAGTTCCATGGGATGATCTGACCCACCACACCCAGCGGCTCGTTGAAATGGTAGGCGACCGTGTGCTCATCAATTTCACTGCTGGTTCCCTCTTGAGCACGGATCACACCAGCGAAATAGCGAAAGTGGTCCACTGCCAATGGCACATCCGCGTTCAATGTCTCGCGAATGGCTTTACCATTATCCCAAGTCTCCGCCACTGCGATGGCTTCAAGGTTTTGCTCCAACCGATCTGCAATTTTCAGCAATAGGTTGGAACGTTCAGTAACCGAGGTTTTGCCCCATGCGTCTTTCGCTGCTTGGGCTGCATCGATGGCCTTATTGATATCGTCCTCGTCGGAGCGCGGAATTCGGCAAAAGGCTTTGCCCGTTACTGGCGAAATATTGTCAAAGTACTTGCCATTGACCGGTGCGACCCACTCGCCATTAATGAAGTTGCCATAGGTTTCTTTTGCGTTAATCAACGCGCCGTCGGAATTGGGTTGTGCGTAAATCATCTGAACCTGCCTCGTGTTGTAACCCGATGAGCCTCAGCTCAGGGCAATAAAGAAAAAACAACGTTGGAATCTAGTTCAGACTAGCCAAGGTAAGCGCCCCCTGCCACTGGGCGAAAGGATGATTTTGCCATCCTCCTAAAGTAGGAGGTGCGCCAAGCGCATTTATTGAGGGCGCTTTTTCTGCAGCTTTCGTTGCAACGTGCGCCGGTGCATATTCAGCGCCCGTGCCGTCGCCGAAATGTTGTTGTCGTGTGCCGCAAGGGTTTGATGAATAAGCTCCCACTCCAGTGCATCCACACTGATCAGCTGCTCCGGCATGCTTACGGCAGACGTGTTATCGCCCTGCAATTCACGCACTAAGGCTAACCTGTTGTTGCAACTGCCGATGCAAACCATCCAATTCAATCGCTTGTTGCTGCTGCGTCTGAATTTGACTTGCGACGGCGCGCAAATCATCAAGCAATACCCTGACCTGCTGAATGGGAGGAGCCAGCGCTCGCACTGCCTCATCTTGTGGATGCGACTCCTCAAGCTCATCGTACAGCAAACCAAAGAACACACGGTCATCGGCGCTGCCCGAGTGACCCACGCGCCCCAGTAATATTAAGGTAATTAAAAGCGTCAAGCTTAGCCCAAATAGCAACCACCAACGCCAGCTGACATCCAGACCAGAACTGGCTAATTGCTGGTACATATCCGCCATCGCCCAAGTTACCTGCACATGAGTCAGTATCGCCATAAGCAATAGCCACGCACTGGTACCGGCTAATAACGTGCTTAAATAAAGGTTGGCTGTTTTAGTTGCTTGTTGCATGCACTACCACTGATAAGTCCAATTTGCCCACAGCGTTCGACCGGGTTCCATAATCTGTGTCTGCGGAAGGTATCCTGAAATCATAACACCGCCACGGTTTAAATGCTCAGCATAGGCTTTGTCAAACACGTTATCGATACCAAAGCTCCAATGCATGCCATTGAACTGCTGCCAGCTGGCATTGATCGAAACCGTTGTAAATCCGGCAGTGGGCCCAGTGTCGACACCCGCTATGGTCCCTTGGTTGAGCGCAACCCGATGTTGACGAGCGGCTGTTCGCAATAGACCGCCCACTTGCAACGATTGGTAACGCCAGTTTAACCCGAGTTTAAGCTCAAGCGGTGGCTGTTGAGCCAAAGGTCCATCATCACTCCGGTTGACGCCTTTGCTATATGCCAAGCTTGCTTGTCCCTGCCAATGCAAATTAAAGTCATACTGGTTATCCAACTCCAAACCAAAATGATGAACATCTACGTTGCGCACAAGATCGGGCTGATCGTGCGTGCCCGCTTGCAGTAAAATATAATCACTGATATCGGCGTAAAACACGCTGATACTGGTCTGCAGCTCACGCCCCCATAATGTCTGACGGCGTGTGCTCGCTTGAGACTGCTCGCGATCGATAGTGGCTGTCATCGTCGTACGTAAGTCTTTGGCCTGCCAACGGTCGGCACGCACACCGCCAATGACCGCGTACTGCTCTGTTAAGGTATAACGAAGCTGACCAAAACTACCCCATTGAGACATTTGCGCATCAGTCCGACGCGCCATTTCCTGAACGGGCATGAGCGACTGGTTCATACTCATTCGTGCACGATGTGTATTACTTTGCCCATCAATACCAAGCTCCAGTTCAACCGCGTCACTCAACGCCAAGCGACTACGAATCCGACCGCCGTGGGTTCGTCGGTCCGGATTACTCGCAGCGGGGTTCATCATCATACCCGGCGTAAATTGGCGTAAACTGAAATTATCCATCACGTGGTCGACGTAATTATAAAAATACTGTGCCTCTACTTGCTGCAGCCAGTCGGTTAAATCAGTACCACGATACCCCAAGGCCGTACTTTCACGTCGAAATCGGCTACCATCCATACCTCTATCAGCGTACGCCGCCTCGCCATCGCTAAGCCCAAGACTAACGTTCACACGGTGTTGCTCACTTGGGGTCCAACCAGTTTGTAACGAGGTGTTCCAGTGTTCATAAGCGGAGTGTACACGATTGCCATTACCATCTTGATAGTCGTCGCTGCGAGCAAGATTCACTGCGGTATTAAAAAAACCGCGGTCATGGGACCATGGGTAACGTCCTGAGGCCCTTTAATGACGGTCACGAAATCAAAGGCTTGAGGTGTAATATAGGCAGTTGGGGGATCCATTCGGCTTGGGCAACCACCCAGAGTGAACGCCCCATCAGTCAAAATAGTCAAGCGTGAGCCGCTCATACCCCGAAATACGGGATCACCACTGGCGCCTCCCTTTCGCACCGTATGAAAACCTGTAATGGAACGAAGAAAGTCCGCGCCATCCTGCGCTGGCATCGGTTGACGGATCCGTTTTGTTGACAATTCCACCACACCAGGCGAACTCATTAATTCACCGGTTACTTGGATGCGTTCAATAGAGCTCGTTGATTCACTCTCTTTGGTCTTAAGCACTTCACGGTCGCTTAGCTCGCCTGTATTAACCGTTGCGAGGGCTATAAACACAGATAAATGAGAGAGAGTGGCGGGCATGGAGAGAATTCCTTGAAGCATGAGAAGATAATTATGTTTATGCTAACAGTCTACCCAAATTGTCCCTTAAACAGCAGGCGGCATAGTGTCGCACTCCGGACTGAGCTATTCGTCTTCACTTTTTTCAAACTTCACAAAAAAAAGGCCAGCCCTCGCACAAGGAGCTGGCCGAACTTCCCGCATCGTGTAGATGCTTACTCTTCAAACTGAAACAACACTCGCACAGAAAAGACCAGGGAGTCAGTTCATGTTGCTTCAGGGACTATAATACAGATATAAAAATGAGAATCAATATCACTTGTGTTTTGTTTGCAATTATTTTGTGTTCACATTCCACACCTGTTTAAACGCAACGAAAATTAGCGCAACAAACGCAGATATGAGCAATTAATAAAGACAATTGGAATTTACATGCAGAAGCAAAAGATTGGTGGGTGGTACTGGGCTCGAACCAGTGACCCTCGCCTTGTAAGGGCGATGCTCTCCCAACTGAGCTAACCACCCAACGTGGTTGACCTTAAGGTCATAGCATAACAAGGGGTTATGCCAGGGAATTTAGTGCGTACAAAATTTGTAGGCAAGTGAAATGCTGGTGGGTGGTACTGGGCTCGAACCAGTGACCCTCGCCTTGTAAGGGCGATGCTCTCCCAGCTGAGCTAACCACCCATCTTGGTGTTTCTCAGCATTTCTGGTGTGACACGCTTGCTACGATAGCATTAGAATATCACGATTGCAGCCACAAAATGGTGGGTGGTACTGGGCTCGAACCAGTGACCCTCGCCTTGTAAGGGCGATGCTCTCCCAGCTGAGCTAACCACCCATATTTCGCTGGACTGCGGGGCGCTATTATAGGGCGCTTCGAAAAGCTGTCAACTATAAATTTCCGCTAAAAAGCGCGAGTGCTGGATAATTGCGCAAACTGCACAAATAAACGCTATTAACCATATTCTTTAAGCTGTTCGCGCAGTTCATGCAGCTCATCGCGGATGGATGCCGCTTTTTCGAACTCAAGATCTTGAGCCGCTTTGTACATCGCTTTTTCTTGTGCCGCAATCGCTTTCAAAATGTCCTTGCTGTTGCGATATACAGGTTTATCTTTTTTCAGGCGTTCAACTTCTTTCTTACGCTTACGCGCCGCGCCACCGCCTAAATCCATCACATCGGTGATTTTCTTATTCAAGCCTTGCGGCGTGATGCCATTGGCCTCATTGAACGCAATTTGCTTCGCGCGGCGACGTTCCGTTTCATCAATCGCCCGTTGCATTGAGCCAGTGATACGGTCAGCGTATAGAATAGCGCGACCATTAATATTGCGCGCAGCGCGGCCAATGGTCTGAATGAGCGAGCGCTCAGCACGCAAAAAGCCTTCTTTATCGGCATCCAAAATCGCCACCAGCGACACCTCAGGCATATCCAAACCTTCACGCAATAAGTTAATCCCGACTAAGCAGTCGAACTCACCTAAGCGTAAATCACGGATAATCTCCATCCGTTCCACCGTATCGATGTCTGAATGCAAATAGCGCACGCGAATACCGTGCTCGTCCAGGTAGTCAGTGAGATCTTCGGCCATTTTCTTGGTTAACGTGGTCGCAAGTACACGTTCACCGACTTCGGTACGCGCCCTGATTTCCGACATTAAATCGTCCACCTGAGTGCCGACCGGACGAATTTCTATGACAGGGTCTAACAATCCAGTCGGACGCACTACCTGTTCGACGACCTCGCCAGCACTGCGCTCCAACTCATAATTACCCGGCGTCGCCGATACATAAATCGTTTGCGGTGCGATGGCTTCAAATTCATCAAACTTGAGGGGTCTATTGTCCAGTGCTGACGGCAATCGAAAGCCATAGCCGACCAAGTTTTCTTTACGCGAACGGTCCCCTTTATACATGGCGCCAACCTGAGATACCGTGACGTGGGACTCGTCGATAATCAATAATGCATTATCCGGCAAATAATCCATCAAGGTCGGAGGTGGCTCGCCAGGGGCACGACCTGAAAGGTAGCGCGAATAGTTTTCGATACCAGAGCAATAACCCAACTCGAGCATCATTTCGATATCAAACTGGGTGCGTTCGCGAATGCGTTGCTCTTCAATTAACTTATTGTCACTAAAGAATTGCTCACGGCGTTGCTTAAGCTCTTCCTTGATATGGTCAATCGCTTCAATAATTTTTTCTCGCGGGGTCACATAGTGCGTCTTTGGGTAGACGGTGAAACGCGCAATATCGGCTTGTAACACTTGGCCGGTGAGTGGCTCAAACAGGCTAATGCGCTCAATCTCGTCGTCAAACATTTCCACCCGCACCGCTGCCTCATCGGATTCAGCAGGGAAAATATCAATCACTTCTCCCCGCACCCGATAGGTGCCACGTTCGAAAGCTTGGTCATTGCGGGTGTATTGCAAGGTTGCGAGTGTGCGCAGCATCTCACGCTGGTCGACAATGTCGCCACGACGCAAGTGCAGCATCATCTTCATATACGATTCCGGGTCACCCAAACCATAAATCGCCGACACCGACGCTATCAATACCACATCGCGGCGCTCCATCAACGCTTTCGTGGCTGACAAACGCATTTGTTCAATGTGGTCATTCACTGACGCATCTTTTTCAATAAAGGTATCGGTGGTTGGCACGTAGGCTTCAGGTTGGTAGTAATCGTAATAAGAGACAAAATATTCCACCGCATTATTCGGGAAAAATTCTTTCATTTCGCCATAAAGCTGCGCCGCCAGAGTTTTGTTATGGGCTAAAATAAGCGTCGGCCGCCCCGTTTGAGCTATCACATTGGCCATGGTAAACGTCTTACCCGAACCGGTCACGCCGAGCAGGGTTTGATGTGCTAGCCCTGCGTCAATATTTTCGACCAGTTTTTCGATAGCGTGGGGCTGATCCCCTGCAGGCTGGTAATCTGAAACCAATTCGAATTTACGTGCCATGAGATTCCTCAACTGAAGGCTGCTGCGCCAGGATTTTCATAAACCATCGATAAGCAATAACGGCAGTGACTATATTTGCGATCACGCCACCAGCGAAAAGCCCCGGCAAACCCGCCAGGACGCTTCCAAGGTATGAAATTGGCACAAAAAAGATAAATAAGCGCACAATACTTAAGCTTAGCGCACGCAACGGCATATGCAGGGCATTCATCGACGAGTTGGTTAGAATCACCCAACCCTGTACGCCGTAGCCAAGGGGCATTAGCCAAATAAACCATGCCAATACTTGCGCGACCTCGTCTTCGCGGGCAAACGCATGTTGAATAAGCGGCAAACTAATCACTAAAGCCACATACACCAGCGCTTGAATGCCAAGGACGGCAAATAATGCGGTGCGGTAGGCTTCACGCACACGGTCCATGCGCCCCGCCCCAAAGTTCTGGCTAATCAATGGCGGCAAGCTCATCGACAGCGCCAATATGACAATACTGGCAAGGGATTCGAGGCGGATACCAGCGCCAAAACCTGCCACCGCAGTGGCACCATAAGTCGCTACAATGGCGGTCATAATCGCCATCGACAACGGCGTTAACATATTTGCGCCTGCCGCGGGTAAACCAATCACTAACAGTTTTCGCGCGGACTGAACGAACACCGACCATGACGGCGGACGTGGGTCGATTAACCGACGCTTGACGATTAACCACCAGATAATCAGGCCAAAACCTATCACCCAAGACAATAAGCTAGCCAACGCCGCGCCTTCAATGCCCATGGCTGGTATTGGCCCCCAACCAAAAATCAAAATCGGGTCGAACACCGCGTTTAGCAGCCCACCAAGGGTCATAATCATCGACGGCGTTTTGGTATCGCCAGAGGCGCGTAGAATACTGTTACCAACCATCGGCATCACCAGCAACGGCGCGCCTATGAACCAAATGTTCATATAGCCCATGATCAGTGGCATTAATTCGTCACTGGCTCCAAGCAAGCGGAAAATCGGTGTTGCCAGCAACCATCCGACCAACGCCAATGCCGCCACCATGGCAGCAGCTAAGTATAACGCCGATGACCCGGCATAACGCGCTTGTTGGTGGTTATCTTGCCCCAGCAACCGTGCAATGACCGCTGAGGTGCCAATGCCCAGACCTATCGACAAACTTATCACAGTGAAAGTGACCGGAAATGTAAAACCAACAGCGGCTAATTCTTGCGTGCCTAATAAACTGATAAAGAAGGTGTCGACGACGTTGAAACTGATTAAGGTGGCAACCCCGAAAATCATTGGCCACGTCATTTGCCATAAGGTTTTGGCTATCGGCTGATGAAGCAATGCACTTTTTTTTGCGGGCTGACTCATACGACTCCTGGTGAGTGCAAGGCATGGGATGGCGCGAGAATGAAGCACTATAATAACCAATTTACGCCCAAACCGCCATGTCGCACCCTGTTATGCGCGCCGCCTTGATACGTGTTGGCAACACCACAACTGGCTCCGCAGACCTGAACAGCGTGGCTGGACATTACTACCGACGAGCCTTACTATAACAATGCAGCGCAAGGCGCTATGAGCGCCACCCCGTTGTAAACCCCTTACATGATGCTGTTCGACTTCTCAACTCATTACTCGACTAAAGGTGCTCTGGTGGATTACAAACTGTCCCGTCGTGTTAACGCGATTAAACCTTCCCCTACTCTGGCTGTAAGCCAAAAAGCCGCTGAATTGAAAGCCCAAGGTAAGGATGTCATTGGTTTGGGTGTAGGTGAGCCCGACTTTGATACCCCTGAATTTATCCGTGATGCGGCTAAGAAAGCCATTGACGACGGGCACACACGCTACACGGCAGTAGATGGCATTAGTGAACTCAAGCAGGCGGTGTGCGCCAAATTTAAGCGTGACAATCAGCTCGAATATAGCCCTGACCAAGTACTCATTTCTGCGGGCGGCAAACATAGCATTTTTAATCTGCTGACCGCTTGGTTAAACGAAGGCGATGAAGTCATTATCCCAGCACCCTACTGGGTGTCTTACCCTGATATGACTTTATTAGTGGGTGCAAAGCCAGTGGTAGTGCAAGCCACCATTGAGCAAGAATACAAAATCACGCCTGAACAACTACGCGCGGCCATTACCCCGAAAACCCGGCTGTTGTTCTTGAATAGCCCGTCCAACCCAACCGGTATGGCATACAGTCATGACGAGTTGGCTGCGTTGGCTGAGGTGTTACGTGAATTCCCGGACATCCTGATTGCCACCGACGACATGTACGAGCATATTCTTTGGACCGATGCGCCATTCGCCAATATTGTGATGGCTGCCCCAGATTTAAAAAATCGCAGCGTGATTTTATCCGGTGTGTCAAAGGCCTATGCGATGACTGGCTGGCGTATCGGGTATGCGGCAGGTCCTAAGCAAATTATTGCGGCAATGAAGAAAGTGCAGTCGCAAAGTACCTCGAACCCGACCGCCGTGTCTCAATATGCAGCTTTAGCAGCATTAGAGGGCGATCAAAGCTGCATTCAAACTATGGTGACAGAGTTTAAGCGCCGCCATGACTACTTAGTTGCTGCGTTACATGCCATTCCAGGCATTCAATGCTTGCCGGGCCAAGGCACGTTTTACACCTTCCCAAATGTGACCGGCTTAATGCGTAAAGCAGGATGTAAAACCGACGTCGAGCTTTGCGAACGCTTATTGGAAGAAGCAAACGTGGCGTTGGTGCCAGGTTCTGCGTTTGGTACAGACGGCTATTTCAGGTTGTCATTTGCCACCAGTATGGAGGTACTTGAGCAAGCGGTCGCGCGCATTCGTGAGTTTGCGGAAGGCTTGTAAATCAATACCTTCGATTGACAGATTCTTACTTATTTAACCCATTAGTATGTGCTAATGGGTTTTTTATTTCCCTAATCCAATCATATAGGTATGTTTTAAGACTTTTAAGTGCGCTTAATTGTAAATAGCGTATTAACAAATTATGTGACAATTCAAAGTCGTTGTGACTGTTCAAATCGCCATTCAAGAAAATGATAAGAACGGATAAATTGCAAAATTCAAGGTCACTTTTGCACATAAATTGCTTGACTGTGAAAAAAATACACAGCCTTAAAAAGGGATCAGTGCAAAATCGTACAGGAATCACCCATCTTGCCTAAAAACCGAACCAAAGACATAACCAATTGATTTGCATGCTTTTTTAAAAATCGTGCCAATATTTAACCAGCTTTACAAATCCGCTACAGCCCCTGTGAACGCTTGTCACCCACAGAGTTAGCCACAAAGTTATCCACAGAAAAAGTGGATAAGATCCGCAATCGCTGACGTACCGCAGGATCAGCCGATCTGTGGATAACAGCGGGCGCCTAAATCCATAACAAAAGATATAGAACGATTTTACATTTAGCGAAAAAGTTATCATTCTACGCCTTTAACACACATTTTTTGCCCAACACGTGCAAAATTCCAGCAAACGCGCTGAATGGCAGCAAAAAACTGATTTTCATTGTTGACACCTATGCTTAACGCCATTAATATTTCGCCCCGTTGAAGGCTGTTCCCCAGTAGCTCAGTTGGTTAGAGCGGTGGACTGTTAATCCATGTGTCGTTGGTTCGAATCCAACCTGGGGAGCCAATCTTTCAGCCTCAACGCATTTCCCTGTAATTCCCCAGTAGCTCAGTTGGTTAGAGCGGTGGACTGTTAATCCATGTGTCGTTGGTTCGAATCCAACCTGGGGAGCCATTTCGAGCTTCATCCCAAAGCATCACCACTTAAGTTACATTCTCTTACGTAAATATCTGCCTAGTCTACTTAGCTTTCACTCATCACATGCTATCTTATAACGAATTATTTCGTCTTAAGCCTTGCATGGAGCACGCTGCGTGAAAATCCTATCTCTACGCCATTATCTGGCGTTTGCTAGTATGTACCTAATGACTTTTTCGATCCCTGGTTTTGCTGATGCGGACGGTCACTACCGCGGTGTATTGCAACTATCCGAGCATTCACAGCTCGTGTTTGGGGTGCGCATTGCAGGCGACGAGGTCACGTTCGATAGTCCCAACCAAGGTTTATTCAACCATGCTCCGACTGAATTTGAGCTCTCCAACGAGGCACTAAGCCTGTACGATGCCGGCATGTCCCTTCGTTTTGATGCCAAGTTCGAGCAACGCCAGTTAGTCGGCCAGTTTCGCCAAGGTAGCGAGCGTGCTGAGGCGATACCACTTACCCTGCAACGTTTAAGTGCTGAAGACTTAGCCAGCCTTAGCTACGAGGGGCAGTATGTCGGTCAACTGCAAATTAGCCGACAACAGTCACTTCCCTTGCGCCTGAACCTCGCGCGGGTCACCCAAGCCATAGCGCCATCCGGATTCATCGCAACCCTTGATAGCCCCGCACAGCAAAGTTTTGGTATCCCGATTACGCGAGTTGAGATTAACGCAGAGCAACTTAGCTTTGAGTCGCAATTACTGGGTGCTCGTTTTGTTGGCGACTACCAGCAGGTAAATGACCGTGATGGTTACACCGGGACCTTTACTCAAGGTCGGGAGTTCGAACTGCGCTTACAGCGTGAAGACGGCCACAGCGCAGTGGCACAGTATCGTAGCCCAGAATTAGGTCAGCATGGCGGTGCCCTTGCTAAGTTAACTGCAACAGGAGAGCAGCAATGGCAACTTGAGACCGAATACTTTGGTGACCATGATGCGCAAGTCCAATATGAGATTGGTTCTGTCACTAAGCCTATGGTGGCGCTTATTTTGGCGCAATTGGTAAGCGCAGAACAAGTGGCCCTCGACACGCCATTGGCGCATTTCTTTACGGGCGCCGACCCCAGCATTACGCTGGCGCGCCTGGCCACCCACACCAGCGGTTTACCCAGACTACCAGCGAATCTGTTTATTACCGCGAATCCGCGCAATCCTTATGCTCATTTTGATCTCGCCGCGTTGCAAAGTATTTTAGCCGCGACGCCAGTGTCATCAAACCAGCAAATCCCTGACTACAGCTACTCAAATTACGCCTACGGCGCCTTAGGTGAGGCGTTAGCAATTGCGGCTCAAAGTGATTTAAATAGCTTATTTGAAACTTGGGTGTTCAACCCGGCAAATATGGGAAATAGCACCTTGGCATTGACAGGTCTGTCTTTGCCAGACCTTAGCCAAGGCCATGACGCCAGTGGTGAGCAAGTGCCTCACTGGCAATTTGATGCCCTAGCCGGTGCCGGTGCGGTGGTATCGACCCTACCTGACATGGTTGCCTACGTGCGCTATCTAATGACCTTGCAAGCTGACAACGATGCTGCCATGACACAAATGATGACCCCGCAATTACGCATTGCCGATTGCTGTGAACAGGCGCTAGGCTGGATTTTGCAAACCGATGATGACGGCGCTACCTTTGCAATGCATTCAGGCCAAACGGGGGGTTTCAATAGTTTTGTAGGATTTTATTTAGACGGCTCTGCTGCACTGGTGTATTTGGGGAATCAAGCCTATGACCATACCCAAAACCTGCGCCGACAGTTAATTCAATTACGTCAAACTAGCCTATCGGCAACTGCAGAGTAAAGTAGGCAATCAGGCTACCCAATAGCGCGCCAGCCAGAATATCCGATGGAAAGTGCACCCCTAATGCGACGCGCGATAAAGCAACCAGACTTGCCCATACGTAGAAAAACAACGCATAGGCAGGGAAACTCACAGCGGCTAAGCCAGCAAATAAGAACGCTGCAGTTGCGTGGCCCGAGGGAAAGCTAAAGCGGTCGGCAGGGGTAATCACCGGTCGAAATGACAATCGCTCCAGTGCTGGCCGTGCCCGCCTTAAGGTATTTTTTAACCACCAATACAGCGGTAATTCAATCGCAAAGCCGATTAACGCGCGCTGCAGGAAAATCATACTGCCTTCAACCGCCACTGCGACCATAACCCCAGCAAGCGCAGCATAGTAAGGCCCATCGCCGCTACGCGATACCCAAATAGCCAGGCGGCTGTCGCGCCACCAACGGGTGAACCGAAACAACCAATAAAAAGTAAATTCGTCAAAGCGACGAATACTTTTCAATATGTTGGTCATGGGTTCTCCTGTAAATAAATACCCACAGCGGGTCTTTTTAACTACTTGCCAGCGCAATCATAGCCTAAATGAAGGGGCTTTGACGAGAGTCAGCCCTAATAGTTGTGTCTCGCCGCTTAAACCCCGATAATATACATTGAGATGAAATCCACCCAGACCGCAAAGCAGAGTCAACGCAATTCATGACTGATTATTTGGTATTACTTATCGCCACGGTGTTGGTGAATAACTTTGTTTTAGTCCAATTTTTAGGGCTTTGCCCATTTATGGGCGTGTCGAATAAATTGGAAACCGCAGTCGGTATGTCTGCCGCTACCACCTTTGTGCTTACCTTAGCATCTGTCAGTAGCTATTTAGTCAATACGTATATATTGCAACCTTTTGATCTAATGGCACTGCGCACCTTAAGCTTTATCTTAGTGATTGCCGTAGTCGTACAGTTCACTGAAATGGTGGTGCATAAAACCAGCCCTACCCTGTATCGCTTACTGGGTATCTTCTTGCCGCTGATTACCACCAACTGCGCGGTGCTCGGGGTGGCATTGCTGAACGTCAATGAGCTGCACAGTTTTATGCAGTCAATTATCTTTGGTTTTGGTGCTGCGCTCGGTTTTTCATTGGTCTTAGTGTTATTTTCTGCCCTGCGCGAGCGCGTCGCTGCTGCCGATGTGCCGCTACCCTTTCGCGGCGCAGCTATCGGCATGATTACGGCTGGTTTAATGTCGCTCGCATTCATGGGCTTTAGTGGTTTGGTGTCGTTGTCATGAGTGTACTCAGCGGAATTCTTATTGGTATGGCCGCGCTGGCGGTGCTGGCACTGTTGTCTGGCGTATTGTTAGGCTTTGCTTCCGTGCGTTTTAAAGTTGAAAAAGACCCAGTGGTTGAGCAAATTGATAGCATTTTGCCGCAAACCCAATGTGGGCAATGTGGTTACCCTGGGTGTCGCCCCTATGCCGAGGCCATAGCCAACGGCGACGAAATCAATAAATGCCCACCGGGTGGCCAAGCTACCATTGATCAACTCGCAGACCTATTGGGCCGCGAAGCAAAACCCTTGGACGGTGCACACGGCGTTGAAGACGTCAAAAAAGTTGCGTTTATTCGTGAAGACGAATGTATCGGCTGCACAAAGTGCATTCAAGCGTGCCCCGTGGATGCGATTCTCGGCGCGACCAAACAAATGCACACCGTCATCGCCGATGAATGCACCGGCTGCGATTTATGCGTTGAGCCCTGCCCGGTTGACTGCATTGACATGTTGCCAGTGCAACAAGGCCCGGAGCGATGGAAATGGGACTTGCAGCAAATTCCGGTGGTTGAGGTATCAGACACCTCTGATTTAGCCACGGAGGTAAAAGCATGAGCCATTCTGCAAGCCAAACCGAACGCGCTGCTATTACATACTTCAATGCCGACGATTTAGCGCGTAATCAAGCTGAAATCGCCGCAGGCAAACTTTGGCGCTTCCCGGGCGGCATTCACCCGCCGCAGCGCAAAGATTTAGCCAACCAGACGCCAATTGCCAGAATGCCGATCCCAAAGCGCTTATGGATCCCATTGAAGCAACATATTGGTCAGCCTGGTCAACTCATCGTGCAAGTTGGTGACTCTGTCCTTAAAGGCCAAGCATTAACCGCACCAGGCCCAAATGCCGGCTTAGCGGTGCACGCGCCAACGTCAGGGCGAGTCAGTGCTATCGTCGAGCACCCGAGCGCGCACCCATCCGCGTTACCAGTGACCACTTTGATTCTCGACACCGATGGCGAAGACACTTGGGGTCAGCGTCACCCGATTGCCGATTATACCCAGCTAGACAGCGCGGAGCTCATCGCCCATATTGCCCAGTGTGGTATTGCTGGGCTTGGCGGTGCAGCCTTTCCTACTGCGCAGAAACTCGCTAATAGTCAGCCACTGGATTACCTGATTATCAATGGCGTTGAGTGTGAACCGTATATCGTGTCCGACGACCGTTTAATGCGTGAGCACCCGGCTGGTATCATGCGTGGGATTAAAATTTTACAGCATATCAGCGGCATTGAGCAGGTTTTGGTGGCGATTGAAGATAACAAACCTGAAGCCATCAAAGCCATGCGCGATGCCTGTGAGGGTGACGCCAGCATTCAGGTGCGCGCGGTACCGACAGTGTATCCTTCAGGTGGTGAACGCCAATTAATTCAGGTTCTCACAGGCCGTCAAGTGCCTGCCAACGGGTTACCCAAAGACATTGGCGTACTGATGCAAAACACCGGTACGGCGTATGCCATCTATCGCGCGGTGATGTTTGGTGAACCACTGCATGAACGGGTAGTGACCTTGACCGGCGAAGCGCTGGAGCGTCCTGGTACGGTGTGGGCGCCGCTTGGGTGCAGCGTGGAAGACTTACTTACCTTTGCTGGTTAT
This sequence comes from Aliidiomarina maris, assembly GCF_003987335.1. Classification (GTDB taxonomy): domain Bacteria; phylum Pseudomonadota; class Gammaproteobacteria; order Enterobacterales; family Alteromonadaceae; genus Aliidiomarina; species Aliidiomarina maris. The sequence continues at coordinate 427,786 of NZ_PIPK01000001.1, forward strand.
CGCGCCTATCCCAAAGCCAAGGTGATTATGGGTGGCCCGATGATGGGCTTCACCTTGCCCCGCTTAGATGTGCCTATCGTCAAAGGAAGCAATTGTATTTTGGCGCCAGCAAAGAAGGAATTGCCGACTGCTGGTGCTGAAATGGCCTGTATTCGTTGTGGTGCCTGTGCAGATGTGTGCCCCGCCTCGTTGTTACCACAACAACTGTATTGGCTTGCCCGCGACCATGATTACGATGGCCTGCGCCAATATAACTTAGCGGACTGCATCGAATGTGGGGCCTGTGCTTTTGTATGCCCGAGCGAAATTCCCCTCGTGCATTATTACCGCCAAGCGAAAGCTGACATGCGTGAACAATATATTGAAAAGCACAAAGCGGATATTGCAAAAGAGCGTTTTGAAGCCCGCAAAGCACGCTTAGAACGTGAAAAGCAAGAGCGTTTAGAAAAACACCAACGCGCCGCTGAAGCTCGCCAAAAAGCAGTCGCCGAACGCGAAGCAGCAGCTGCTGCCGCCGCTGATACAGTGCCTGACACAGCGAATACCAACGCAGGTGAAAGTAAGCAAGATAAGATTCAAGCCGCCATTGCGCGGGCGAAGGCCAAGAAAGCCGGCCAGGCAGCCCCTGCAGCCGAGGCTAGTAAGCAAGATAAAATTCAGGCTGCAATTGCGCGTGCTAAAGCCAAAAAAGCTGCCCAAGCTGCACCGAATTCCGAGCCTGCTGAAGCGCCTCAAACGTCACCGGCTGAGGCGCCAGCCGCTGAATTAAGTAAGCAAGATAGAGTTCAGGCAGCCATTGCCCGTGCTAAAGCCAAAAAGGCAGCTCAAGCCGCTGCGCTCGCAGCAAGTGAAAATCAGGAAGCGCAGCCTAGCAATAAGCCGGAAGCGTCTGAAGATGCAACCTTAACACCACCCAGTGGTGAAAAGACCGAACGAGGACATGATTGATGAGTTTTTATATTGCCTCGTCGCCCCATGCGCACCAACGCCGCACCACAAGTCAGTTAATGCGGATTGTCGCCCTTGCCATGATCCCTGGCATTATCGCCCAGTGGTACTTCTTTGGTTGGGGTGTGCTATTACAAATCGGTCTAGCGGTGGCGACCGCCTATGCCGCTGAAGCGCTTTGCCTGCAAGCGCGCGAGCGCAGTGCGTTTGGTGGTTTGCGCGATAACACCGCGCTGGTGACGGCTTTGTTGTTAGCAGTGAGTATTCCGCCATTAGCGCCTTGGTGGGTCATTGTGATCGGTGTCGCCTTTTCCATCGTGGTGGTCAAACACCTGTACGGTGGCGTCGGCCAAAACCTTTTCAACCCCGCCATGGCCGGCTACGTTGTGTTGCTGATTTCGTTCCCTGTACAGATGACTAGTTGGTTACCCCCGATTGAATTAGCGGGCAGCCACCCAAGCTTATGGGAAAGCATACACATCATGCTGTTTCAGTATTCTACCGCGGGCTATAGCGTTGAACAGTTGCGAATGGTGGAAACAGGTGCGCTGCTCGACGCCGTGGTAATGGCGACCCCCCTTGATCATATTCGCAGCGACTTGAGCCAAGGCATGACACTCTCTGAGAGTTTGCGGGCGCCTATATTTGCAGGTATTGCAGGTTTAGGCTGGCAGTGGGTTAACCTTGCCTATTTGGCCGGTGGCTTAGTGCTGCTACAACAGCGTGTCATTCAATGGCACATTCCAGTATCCATTCTGGCAACATTAGCCCTTTGCGCTGGCATAGGCAGCGTGATCGCGCCCGACACCTTGCCTGGCCTTGATATTCACCTGCTCAGCGGTGCCACTATGCTCGGCGCTTTCTTTATTGCGACAGACCCAGTATCGGCGGCTACTTCGAACCGAGGTCGCTTGGTGTACGGTGCTTTAATTGCACTGTTGGTGTACTTAATTCGTAGTTTTGGCGGCTACCCCGATGCGGTTGCGTTTGCGGTGCTGTTAGCTAATTTATGCGTGCCTATTATTGATAAATACACCAAACCGACCACCTACGGTCATGGTTCAGCAGCTCGTCGCGACACGAAGCAAGCAAGCAGTTCTTCTAAGGGAGGCAATTGATGAGCCAAGAAGCACGCGAAAAGATGCAGCGTAACGGCATCATTCTGGCGGTATTTGCCTTAGCTGCCATTGTGTTAGTCATGGCAACCCAATGGGCCACACGCGATCGCATTGATGCACAGCAGCGCAACGAGTTATTGAACACGTTAAATGCGCTTATCCCGCCACAGCAGCATGACAATGATTTATATGCAGATTGCACCTTAGTCACGGCACCTGACGCCTTGGGCTCAAGCCAGCCCCAAGCGGTATATCGCAGCCGCTTAGCTGGCGTCAATAATGCCCTGGCATTACGCACTACCGCCCCAGACGGTTACAGCGGCAACATTCATCTCTTGGTTGCTGTCAATGCCCAAGGGGTTGTACAAGGTGTGCGGGTATTGGCCCATCGCGAAACCCCAGGTCTGGGTGACAAGATTGAGCTGCGCCGCGATGACTGGATTTTAAGTTTCGACGGTCAAGTCGTTCGTGGTGATAATGATCCGCGCTGGGCTGTACGCCGCGACGGTGGTATGTTTGACGCATTTACTGGGGCGACTATTACACCTCGCGCCGTGGTCAACGCGGTTGAGCGTACCGTACGCTATGCCAACCAACAACGTGACGTGCTATTCGCTGCACCCGCGAATTGCCAGGCCCAAGGAGATCCCGCATGAGTGATGCACTGAATCAAGCGGCCGACACTGCCGCCGACTCAACACCAGGTTCGACTGAGCTAACGGATACAAGTCAAGTTGACTACACAGAAGTACCCACTTTAGTGCGTAATGGCTTATGGGAAAATAACCCTGCCTTAGTGCAATTATTAGGTTTATGCCCGTTATTAGCAGTCACCGGCACCGTCACTAACGCCCTTGGTCTTGGTTTAGCCACCCTCTTGGTCTTGGTTGGCTCTAATGTGACAGTCTCCTTGGTGCGAGGTTTCGTACCCAATGAAGTGCGTATTCCGGTATTTGTGATGGTAATTGCGACCTTCGTGACCTTAGTGGAGCTGCTAATGAATGCCTTTACTTACGGGCTATTCATGGCACTTGGGATCTTTATTCCATTAATCGTCACCAATTGCGCCATTATTGGGCGTGCGGAAGCCTATGCGTCAAAAAATGGTTGGCAGTTGTCAGCCATTGACGGTTTTATGATGGGCTTAGGCTTTGCCGCCGTGCTGCTGGTATTAGGTGCGATGCGCGAAATTATTGGTCAAGGGACCTTATTTGATGGTGCCGATCTATTACTTGGTGCTTGGGCCAGCCATATACGTATTGAACTGTTCGCGGTTGATTATCCGCTGCTACTCGCGGTACTACCACCGGGTGCCTTTTTAGGTATGGGATTTATCATCGCAGCGAAAAACTGGTTCGATCATAAGCGCAAATTAAAAGCCCAACCTCAGCTAGCTGAGAAAGTAGCACGCGCGCGAGTGACGTCTAACTAAAGCGACTATGAATTTTTACCGATTATGAATAAACAAAAACGCTATGAAATTTTAAGTCGTTTGCGGGATAACAACCCCAACCCGACAACTGAGCTGAATTTTAGTAATCCCTTTGAATTGCTGATTGCGGTGTTACTCTCAGCCCAAGCCACTGACGTAGGTGTGAATAAGGCGACCGGCCCACTTTTCGCCGTCGCTAATAACCCTGCAGATATGCTGGCGTTAGGCGTCGATGGGGTGAAAGATTATATTAAAACCATTGGCTTATTTAATACTAAAGCCGAAAACGTGATTAAAACCTGCCGCATATTGGTCGAGCAACACGGTGGTGAAGTACCTGAGAACCGCGACGCATTAGAAGCGCTGCCCGGGGTTGGGCGGAAGACCGCGAATGTAGTGCTCAATACAGCCTTTGGCTGGCCGACGATAGCCGTCGACACGCATATTTTTCGGGTGTCCAATCGCACTAAACTGGCCATGGGAAAAAATGTCGATCAGGTGGAGCAAAAGCTGCTAAAAGTCGTTCCGGCAGAATTTAAGGTCGATGTGCATCACTGGTTAATCTTGCACGGGCGTTACACTTGCGTGGCGCGTAAGCCACGCTGTGGTTCCTGCATTATTGAAGATCTCTGCGAGTTTAAAGATAAGATTGAGATTTAAGGTGCCTGAGCGCTCAGCAGGCGCGGGTTGAACGGGCGCTGCATTTGTACCACAACCCGGCGGTTTTGCTGGCGTTCCAACTCAGTGTCGTTAGCAGCAACGTGACGGCGCTCACCATGCCCTGAAATTCGGATCTGATGTTCACTCACACCCGCTTCAAGCAGAAAAGCTTTCACCGACTCAGCCCGTTGCATCGCCAGGGTTTCATTTTCCTCAAATGGACCGTAAGAATCCGTGTGCGCATCGACTAATACCAGCTCAATGTCTTGGTCATGGCGCAAGTATTCACCAATTTGCATCAAACGCCGTTTTGACGGGTTGGTTAGGTCGTCCGTACGCTCGTGATATTGCAGAACAGTGAACGAGATATCTTCAAAACTATAGGGCAGTAACTGGGCTATACAATCCAAAAAGTCGTCGTAGCGACTGTGAAAATTGACCGCCGACACGCTGACCACCACTTCGTCATGACTGTCATGCCAATCACGATAATAAATAGTCGGCTGCATGCCTTTCTCAAGTTCAGTCAACATTGTCCACGCCATGGTCTTACCCACTTCGCTGTTGAACTGACGATACATGTCTAAGTTGCCCAGCTCGCGCGATGCTTGGCCTGGACGCCAATGAGGTGCCACCGATTTAATCGCAGCAATATCGTAGGTGTCGGGCAAACGCAGCATGTTCACCACCATGCGTAAATTCATTTCGCGGCTGGCATGGGCGTGAAAACGGACATCGCCGTAGCGCGGAATTGCGTGCTCCAACGTGCATTGCAACGGAGAGTATTCACTCACTCGCCACTGTGAATTGTCAAGCCCGGCGCCATAGTGGCGTACTTCAGCGCTTGCGCTAAAGGATACACCTAACCAAGTCGCTACCAGACAACTCAATACAGTTTTTTGCATGCCTTCCATCCCCTTCACATTATTCTAGTTAGCTTATCGACCAAAATCGCTTCGGCTTTAGCATTTAAGCCCGCTTTCTGGCATACTTGCGCGCCTACATGTTCATTTTTCAGTAATCGGATATCGCATGCCAGAGTCTAGTTCATCAAGCCTTCAGTCGGACACCTCACAAACCGACACCCAAAGCACCGAGTTGGCGCAAAACGAGCTGATGAAAGAACGATTTCGTGGCTATTTACCAGTCGTTATCGACGTTGAGACGGCTGGCTTTAATGCAAAAACCGACGCCCTGCTCGAAATTGCAGCGGTGATGCTGGATTTCAATCAGGCGGGTGAATTGCACCCGGTAGAAACCTTTCATGCCCATGTGGAGCCGTTCGAAGGGGCGAACATTGAACAAAGCGCGATCGAATTTCATGGTATCGACCCAGACAATCCGTTGCGCGGTGCCATTGCGGAGCAAGACGCGATTAAGCAAATGTTCAAGATCATTCGCAAAGCTCAAAAAGCGGCCGGATGTCAGCGCTGTGTGCTGGTCGGGCATAATGCGACCTTCGATCATGGTTTTGTGATGGCGGCAGCTGAACGTCACGCCTTGAAGCGCAATCCATTTCACCCGTTTGTCACCTTTGATACTGCCGCCTTAGCGGCATTAACCTTGGGCCAAACCGTGCTTGCCAAAGCGTGCAAAGCCGCGCAAATAGAATTCGACGGTCACCAGGCACATAGTGCGTTATACGACACAGAGCGCACTGCAGAGCTATTCTGCTGGATGGTAAACCGCTGGCGAGCACTCGGTGGCTGGCCACCAAAGCACGGATAAAAAACCACAGCCTGTTGGCTGTGGTTTTCGCTTATTTGCTATCTAGGCCGTTATTTAAGCAGTGATTACTGCTGAGTGATAGTGGCCGAGTTGAATGAGCCTGATTGGAACACGTTCATGCTGCTGGCATCAGACAACTGATGACCTTGAATCAGGTTGGCGCTGCCTACTTGGACTAATGACACGCTGCCACCAAAGCCACCAACTTCGAATTCACCGCCACCAATACCTTGAATCACGTTACTGTCACCGTATTGACCCATAAACACACTGTTCTGCTCATTAGAGACCAACAAGCTTAAGCTATTTAACTCACCATACTGCTCAGATGCTGCTGAGTTGCGACGCGCGGTAAAGCGCACGCTGGCATCGTTCTCGTCGCCCCACTGATGGCTATCGTAGCTGTTAATTGGATCGCCCATGAACACGCTCAGACTATTCGCAGTGCCTTCTTGCAGGCTGACCACGCTGTTAGAGTGATGTGCAGGCTGAGTCACAGTCATGTAGTTGTCGCTACCGTACTGCTCAGAGCTTACATAGCTACCATCGCCACGTAACAGAATATCCGTCACGTTGCTATTACCATCCTGAATCACCGAGAAGTCATTGTTCGTGGATATTGCGCCAGAGTTGCGCGCCAGCACATCGATATACACTTCGTTACTTTGACCGCTCTGCCAGCTGTAAATATACGAGCCGTCCGCACCATCAACGGTGTAAACCGCTAAGTTGTCGACACCGCTTTGAGTCGCATTGATGCCATTATCGTCGCCACTCACATAGACATCGACGTAGTTATCGTCACCGAACTGGGACGCAATCAAGCCATTGCCGTCACCGTAGGTTGACGCGTCAAGCTGGTTGCCACCTGCTTGATACAACTGACCGTAGTTATCATCACCTTCCAGGTAATAATCAATGCTGTTACCGGACGCACCTAACTGGGTTAAGCTCAGGCTATTGTCATCACCTTGTTGCCAAGTGGTCGCATCATTCAAGTAACCATCTTGCAATGTGACCAGCGAGCTACCGACGCCAGCTTGGGTGGCTGACAATTGGTTTTCAACGCCAATTTGCGTAGCACCGATTGACTGGGCTACGCCAATTTGAGTTAACGTAGCTTGGTTGAAGTCGCCTGACTGACTAAGTGATGCAGTAGTTGCAGGCAAAAAAAACCGCGCATCTGCGCGGTTTTCTTATCTATCAAACCAGGTAACTATTACAGCTTGCCTGAGTTCTTTGACAGGTATGCAGCAACACCTTCAGCGGTGTCTTTCATGCCTTCGTCACCTTCGTTCCAACCCGCAGGGCATACTTCGCCGTGCTTCTGGTGGAAGTTTAATGCGTCAACCATGCGCAGCATTTCGTCAATGTTACGACCTAGAGGTAAGTCGTTCACCACCTGGTGACGTACTTGACCGTCTTCGTCGATCAAGAATGACGCGCGGAAAGCAACACCAGCTTCAGGGTGCTCAACGTCGTACGCTTTGCAGATTTCGTGCTTCACATCAGCAACTAATGGGTACTTAACTTGGCCGATACCACCATTTTCGATGCTGGTGTTACGCCATGCATTGTGTGAAAACTGAGAGTCGATTGAAACACCAATCACTTTCACACCACGCTTTTCGAATTCAGCTAAACGCTTATCGAAAGCGATAAGCTCTGAAGGGCACACAAAGGTGAAGTCCAGTGGGTAGAAGAACAACACTGCTTTTGAACCTTTGATATGATCAGCAAAGTTAAAACCTTCTACGATTTCACCGTTACCTAATACTGCTGCTGCAGTAAAATCTGGGGCTTGACGTCCTACTAGTACAGCCATTTGTTTTCTCCGTCAGTCATGTGTTAAATCAATGCCTTAAGGCACCAACAAGTAAAAAAGTCCCATATTAAATATGGGCAACTATGATCTTTTCAAGTCGAAAGATTAAGATTTATTGTTCGGGTTGCTCAGGTGCTGCGGCTTCGACCAATGGCTGCAGTTCACCTTGCTGGAACATTTCTAGAATAATATCACAGCCGCCAACTAACTCACCGTTCACCCACAATTGTGGGAAGGTCGGCCAATTTGCGATTTTCGGCAACTCAGCGCGAATATCTGGGTTCTGTAACACGTCGACGTAAGCAAACGGTTTGCCGCAACCCATCAAGGCTTGGGATGCTTGCGCCGAAAAGCCGCAACTTGGTAGCTTAGGCGAGCCTTTCATATATAACAGCACCGGATTCTCTGCTATTTGCTGACGAATACGATCTTGAACACTTTGTTCAGTTTGCGCTGTGTGTTGATTGTCTTCCATCAATATTACCTCAATCACTACCAGGAATTAAAAACCTAGTATAACACTCGGACTTTTTTTTGCTAAGCCCTTGAGATCTGCTTTGCCAACCTTCATGTACAAATAGTTAGAGAATACGTTGGCATGCTGTGTCGTATTCATCTTATTGGGTTATTCTCGCATTGCGCTATACTGTTAACGGTTGTGTCGCTATGCCGCATGTAGCCAGCACACAGCATGATGACGACATCTGTCACATGTTTTTTTAAAGTCGCTAACGTGAACCACTCGCACAGTGTGTTTCACGTATTTTTTTACGACATGCATTGTTAAAAAAGAACGGAGAGCATATTATGGCTTTTGAACTACCCGCACTGCCTTACGAAAAGAACGCCCTTGAGCCGCACATCTCAGCTGAAACTCTTGAGTATCACTACGGCAAACATCACCAAACTTACGTCGACAAGCTGAACGCACAAGTTGAAGGTTCTGAGTACGCGGGTAAGTCACTGGAAGACATTATCAAGTCTTCAAGCGGTGGTTTATTCAATAACGCGGCGCAAGTATGGAACCATACATTCTACTGGAACTGCCTAAGCCCAAATGGTGGTGGCGAGCCAACAGGCGCTGTAGCTGATGCTATCAAAAAGAAATTTGGTTCTTTTGACAAGTTTAAAGAAGAGTTTACCAACCAAGCCATCGGTAACTTCGCTTCAGGCTGGACTTGGTTAGTTAAAACCAAAGACGGTGGTGTTGAAATCGTTAACACTGACGATGCAGAAACCCCGTTAACAGATGAAAGCGTTGTACCAGTGCTGACGATTGACGTCTGGGAACATGCTTACTATGTTGACTACCGCAACGCGCGTCCAAAATACATTGAAGCATTCTGGAAGCTGGTCAACTGGGACTTCGTAGCCAAAAACTTCGGCTAAGCTCAGTCCAACCCTGCGCTGCTTTTATGTAGCCACCGTGGTTAGCACATAGCTAGCATTAAAAAGCCGCTGAACAGCGGCTTTTTTCATTTCCACATGGCCAATACCTAGGCTTTAGTCCACCAGGTTAGCGGGGATGCGCTCGCGCAGGCTAAACCAGATCTTAGCCGAGTCATAGCCATACTTACGCACACGCATCACTGACTCGTCGTATTGACCTTCTTGCGCTAATGCACGCAGCTCGGCGTAATACTGGCGTGCCAACGGACGTGCCTCATCCGACGAAAAGTAAAACTGCCCGATACGCGCATACAGGCCCTTAAAACCGTTCAGCACCAGCACGTAAATTGGGTTCTCAGATGCCATCGCAATTTCGTGGTTCAGCGTATAGTCAAAGTCAGCAAATGCCTTTGGCGTGTCTTCCAGCGCCTGCGCTTTATCCAGTGCAGCGACTACTTGCTCAGCATTCTTGCGGATCGCGGCGCGGGTATAGATAGTGCTGATATTCGTTTTCGCAGAGAGAAGATGGTCCACCAACTCCGGCATGCCCTCTTCGTCAAGACGCGCTAAGGTTTCAAGAATATTTAACCCTGACGTTTCCCAGAAATTATTCACCCGGGTTGGTTTACCGTGCTGAATCGTCAACCAACCATCACGCGCCAGGCGCTGTAAGACTTCGCGCAGCGTGGTACGGGTTACACCGATAAGCTCTGACAGTTCACGTTCAGCCGGTAAAATAGAACCAGGCGCGAAGTGACCGTTCCAAATCGACTTAACTATGTATTCTTCAGCAAACCCTGCAGGGCTTTGTGCTTTAATAATCATCTAAAAACCTTTATTTGACCCTGACACAATATTGCAATGTTCAGGTTTAGGGATGCGCTGATTCTAACGTGAGTGCATTGGTCGGACAAGTGTATTCCTGTCTCTAAACTTAGTTGCCGGCGGATTATTTATCCAGTCCCGTCGCTTTGCCATTTGCTTTACATGAAATTCACGTTAGCATGCTTAAACACAAGTGCTGGGTGTTGTGCCGTTAACCGGCTGCTTCGCCCCCATTCTTTTGACCTTATAGAGTAAAAGCAGTGCCATCAGCGTCTTCAATGTTCACCAAAATAACATATTGCTTAGCCAACTTACCACTGAAGCGACTGCCTTGGCTGTTATTAGCGCTTTTTAGCTCTGGCTTAGTTGCCTATGCCTTGTACACTCAGCACGGTCCAGAACAATTATGGCCGTGCGTGCAATGTATTTATCAACGCACGGCCATGATAGGTATTGCTCTGTTTGCCTGGCTTGGCTTTGCCTGCGCACCTGGGGGCGGCCGAACCAGTGCACTCCTGCGCTGGTTCGCTTTGGTGGGGTGGCTAACCAGCGCCATAGCCGGCGCCTACAGTGCGTATTATCACAGCTGGATACAAACCGCACTCAACCCATTGTTCAACCCGTGTCAGCCACACCCCAACTTCCCGAGCTGGGCTCCCTTACATTATTGGTTACCGCAAGTGTTCGATGCCGGTGGTTTATGCGGGGAAATTGATTGGCAATGGGCAGGACTGTCGATGCCGCAATGGCTATTTGTCATTTTCACCACCTTGGGGACCATCGCCCTGGTGGTCAGCATGTGTTATGCCCTACGCAATCGCATTCAACCATCGCTATAAGGGCCAGGTCACAATACGCAGTTCGTAGTCATCTTCTGCGACATCGCACTCGCTAACGGTTGCGTAGCTACCGACATCTTGCTTTGCGGCTTGCATCGCCACTCGCGATCCACCATGACGCAAAGGGTGCCACACGGGTAAGCCACGGCCCTCGTGCAAGCGCCGATACGCGCAGGTTGACGGCATAAAGTGAATATTCGGTAAGTCCGCTAGGGTAATATTGACGCAGTTTTCAACCCGCGCTAAGCGCTCGGCATAGCAGCCGCAGCGAGCTGTGGCCGGGTCTAAGTATTGGCAGCGCACATCGGTGTAATGTAGCTCTTCACCCGCTTGCATCCACGCGTCGTCATCGCTCTCAGCCGACTCTTCGTCAGGCTCTGAGTCCGCTGCCGCGAGTAGCTTATGTAAGCAACACTTGCCACAGCCATCACACAAAGCTTCCCATTCTGCGGTACTCATTTGTGCCAATGTTTTGCTGCGCCAAAATTCGGCGCCCAGAGCCTTCGGTGCCATGACGCGCGTCTAACCCGCGACCCGTGTACGCCAAGACCATTGCTTACTGGCGCCTTGCAGCTGCAAATACAACTCATCGCCACGACGCAATGACCCTACACCAGCAGGCGTGCCAGTCATAATAATATCTCCTGGTTGCAGGGTGAAGGTGCGCGCCGCTTCACATAGCAATTCCAGAATATTAAATATCATTGCATTGGTTTCACCCGCCTGGCGCACGCCACCGTTGATCTGCAATTCAAGCTGGAAGTCTTTCACCGACTTGATTTCTTTCGCCGGAATAAAGGTGCCCATTGGCGCACTGCCAGCAAATGCTTTCGCACGCTCCCACGGAAACGCCTTCGCTTTGAGCAAGTTTTGCTGGTCACGTAAGGTTAAATCAAGACCCAATGTATAGCCCCAGATAGCTTCCATGGCTTGCTTCGGATACGGGTCTTCCAAATGTTTTCCGATAAGTAAACACAGCTCAAGCTCATGATGGCAACTGCCTAATACCTGAGGCCACTGAATTGGCTTGCTAAAAGGCTGCAGCGCACTGGCTGGCTTGATAAATAACAAAGGCTCCTCAGGAACCGAATTGCCCAGCTCTTCTGCATGTGCGCGGTAATTACGCCCCACACACACAACTTTACCTGGGGTAAAAGGCAGTAAACGCCCTTGATAATCTTTATGCTGATAGGTCATCTGTCACATTCCTGGAGGCCGGCACACGCCAACCCCACCCTGAGTCGTTGCCTAAGTTACTATGTTAACTATTATTCACCAGCGCAAACTATCTGCCAAGCTGAATCCGATCAGCTAAGTGACCGACCGCAACGACAAAATAATTCGAGCGGTTCCAGCGCATCAATGAATCCCAGTTGCTATAAGCAAGGTAAATGCGACCATTCTCGTCATCTGGAATAACCAACGACGCACTGATGTCGTCCCGAGTCGGTAAGTCACTGCCATCAAAACGGCGTACGCCTAAAGCTTGCCATTCTGCGAGTGACTTTTTGGTGGTTAACCCAGCAACGGATTGATCAAAGCCGTCCGGAATACGCACTTGGCGCCCCCAGGTGACGTCATCGCGCCATCCGACTTGGTTTAAGTAATTCGCCGCAGAAGCAAAAACGTCCGGGTAGCTATTCCAAATATCGATTTTGCCATCTTCGTCAAAATCAATCGCATAGCTTAAGAATGAGGATGGCATAAACTGAGTTTGGCCCATCGCGCCCGCCCACGAACCACGCATTTGCTCAGGCTCAATGTGGCCTGCATCAATAATTTCCAACGCTTGCATCAACTGGCGGGTAAAGAACTCTTCCCGGCGTCCTTCCCAGGCAAGGGTCGCTAATGCCGACACCACGCGGAAATTACCGGTGTAACCGCCGTAGTTGGTTTCAATTCCCCATAACGCCACAATAAAGCGTGGTTGCACGCCAAATTTCTCACCAACGGCTTCAAGTAACTCGCGGTGCTCATTGTATTTTTGAATCCCCTGCTGCACTTTCCAATCTGGCACTGCGCGCGGTAAATAAGTGTCTAAGGTGAGCACTCGCTCGGGTTGATTCCGGTCATGACTAATCGCACGCTCGTATAAGCGAATATCTTCAAACGCGCGTGTTATCGCGTCTTCACTGATACCATGCTCGCGCGCTTTGTCTTTTAATAATTCAACATAGGCTTCAAACTCAGGGCGCTCTTGCTCTGCCGCAGTGGCTACATTCGCCAAGCCAGGCACATTTAGCAAGCTACCCGCACCAATACTAACGACGCCAATGCTCGCGATGCCGCAAGCGAAAGCGATTGATTTAATCCATGTATTCATTATTAAGCGCTCCTTAGGATGATTCTTCTGACGACTGTTTCGCGGCTTGCTGTTGGCTTTTATGCAGTGCCAGTAAGTCAGCTTGAGTCGGTGGTAGCTGTAAGTAAAAACCATCGGTTTCTAAATGTTTAATCAGTTCCGGGGCACGCAAGCGCGCGAGCTTGCGCTCCGGCTTCAGGTGCAACGTGGTTACAACGGTATGCGGGGTGAATAACTCAACTAGATTGGCCGGTAAATCGTCCAATATTGCGTCTTTCGGGATATATAAATAGGTGTCGGCTTTACGATGCGACTTGAGAACAGTGCAAAACATGTTTTACTCCAAGGTCATGCCTGTTCTCAGTCTACCCTATGGACGTGGCAGCAACAACGCTTCCACTTTGGTTTTGAACAAAGCTTTACGCCATCCGCTAATTAAATCAGGGGTCGGCAAACGTCGTTTGAGTGCTTCGTCACTAAACCAATACCAATGAAATAGCTCATTAATTTGTTTGCGTGAGCCAACAAACGGGGCGGGTAAAGCCAGTGCATCGGCTTGCTGCTTAACCTCTGCCTTCAGCTTTTTAAAGACAACCTTGTAGCCAGGTTCGAAGTCTAAACGAGGCATCGGCGCAGGAATATCTTCATGCGCACGAGCTTGACCACGGGCTACCGCTTGCAGTATCGCCTCACCGTAACGCCGAATGGCCTGCGGGTGCAGCTCTTGAACGCCGCCCAAATGGCTCATCGTTTGCGGACCACGACGCGCCAAGTCGACTAAAGCCGCGTCTTTAACAATAAAACCAAGTGGCTTGTCCTGAGCTTTTGCAGTCGCTAAGCGCCAGGCCGCAAGTTCTTGTAACACAGCACGTTGCTGGCCTTCACATTGCCACGCATTACCAATATCACGCCAGGCTAAATCATCCGGGGTGCGAGTCGTGCGTTTAGCAATTTGCAGTGCACACTCGTCGGCAAACATATCTAACCGCTTAGTGGCCACCAACTGCTCCAGTAACTGCGGATAAATACGCGCCAAGTAGTAGACATCTGCGGCGGCATACACCAACTGCTCTGGTGTTAACGGCCGTGCTAACCAATTGGTACGCGACTGTGACTTATCCAGCTCAACGCCAAAAAATTGTGCGACCATTGCCGCGTATCCCATGGCATCGCCTAATCCAAGCATGGTGGCTGCAATTTGCGAGTCAAAGAAATTTTGCGGCGTCCGCTGTGCACAATGGGCAAGCAGTTCGATATCCTCGCCGCCTGAGTGCAACACCTTGATAACCTCTGGGTCTGCAATCAGCTGCCACAAAGGCTCTAAATCGTCGATAGTCAAAGGGTCGACCAGGATCACATCGTCGGCTAGGGCTAGCTGCACCAAACCTAATTGGGCGTAATAGGTGCGTTCGCGCACGAACTCAGTATCAATCGCCACCCAGCCTTGAGTTTTTGCCTGATCGCAAAACGCCACCAATTGCTTGGTGGCGTTTATCAGGCGATAGGTTACATCGCTTAATTGATTGGTCACTAGTCGTCCCGTAGTTCCCGACGCAAGATCTTACCCACATTGGTTTTTGGTAGTTCGTCACGGAACTCCACCAATTTAGGTACTTTATACGCTGTTAAGTTTTCGCGGCAGTACTCGATGACTTCTTTTTCCGTTAACGAAGCATCTTTCTTCACCAACACCACTTTCACCGCTTCACCAGACGACTCGTGGGGCACGCCAATCGCAGCGACTTCCAACACTTTCGGATGGGTGGCGACTACTTCTTCAATTTCGTTCGGATAGACGTTAAAGCCCGACACCAAAATCATGTCTTTTTTGCGATCAACAATGCGGAAGAAGCCAGTTTCATCTGCCACCGCCATATCGCCCGTCGCAAACCAACCATCTTTAATCGACTCTGCGGTGGCGTCTGGACGGCCTAAATAGCCAACCATTACCTGCGGGCCTTTGACCAGCATTTCACCTGGTTCACCCATCGCAACCTCATTACCCTCTTCATCGACAATTTTAATGTCGGTTGAAGGCACTGGAATACCGATGCTGCCGGTATAATGTTCGATGTCGTAAGGGTTGGTGGTGACCACAGGCGCACATTCAGTCAAACCATAGCCTTCCAGTAATGGCGACTTGGTAACTTTTTCCCAATGCTCAGCCACACCGCGCTGAACCGCCATGCCGCCGCCTAATGCAATTTTTAGCGACTTAAAGTCTAAATCTTTAAAGCCTGGCGTATTCAGCAACCCGTTAAACAAGGTGTTAACGCCCGAAATCATAGAGAACTCGTGCTTGCCCAGCTCTTTTACAAACGCAGGCATGTCGCGCGGATTGGTAATTAAAATGTTCTTACCACCATGCTTAATGAAGGTTAAGCAATTCGCGGTCAACGCAAAGATATGATACAACGGCAGCGCGGTGATAATAATTTCTTCGCCGTCACTCATCATCGGGGTAATCACCGCCGATACCTGCTCTAAGTTAGCGACCATGTTACGATGGGTTAGCATCGCGCCCTTCGATGGCCCAGTGGTGCCACCGGTGTACTGCAAGAATGCGAGGTCATCACCGATCACTTGCTGAGGTTTAAATTCAGCATTCGCACCTTTTTTCAGCACATCATTGAAATCAATGGTGTTGCTCAGCTGATACGCCGGTACCATTTTCTTAATATATTTGACGACAAAGTTGACAATCCAACGCTTCGGCGCTGGCAAAGCATCACCAATACCGGTCAAGATCACTTTATCTAACTTCACATCGTCTTTGATTTTTTCATAGGTGTGAGCGAAGTTTTTCAGGATAACCATCGCCTTAGAACCAGAATCCACCAATTGATGCTTCAGCTCGCGCGCGGTGTATAGTGGGTTAACATTCACAACCACCATACCAGCTCGCAAAATACCAAACAGCGCCACCGGGTATTGCAGTAAGTTTGGCATCATCACGGCAACTGGGTCGCCTTTCTTCAAGCCGATGCTTTGCAAGTAGGCTGCGAAATCACGAGTTTGCTTGTCTAACTCATTGAAAGACATCTCGTGATCCATATTCACGTAAGCGGGTTTGTCTTTATACTTACCAACCGCCTCGTCGAAAATCTCTACTAATGAACTGTAGTGATCCGGATCTATCTCGTTTGGAACACCCTTGGGGTAACGTTGCTGCCAAATTCTTTCCACAGTGTCGCTCCTGCTTTTTATCTGTTCTAACTTTGGTCTTGCGCCAATTCCATCCTGGTCAAGCCACGTATCACTATCACATGTATAGCTTATAACTACGCAGTCAACCTAGGCTCGGGTCAATATTTAGTGCCCAATACCGATGGCCTGTCCACTGACCGGCTACATAGAAAACGCCCAAATTGGGCGTTTCATACAAGTGTATGATTTGTATATTCGCATATCCTTAGCCCATATCCTAGAGGATTTTTAATCCTCAGTTTACGTTAACGGCAACTGAAGTTGCCTAATCGTGCATATTGCTCGTATCCAGATGGGCTCGAATTGCTTGGGCAACGCTTCGGGGCGACTGCATGTGGGCGTGATGGCCACCCGCTACTTGCACCACGCTAAGCTGTTGAACATGTGCTCCCCATTGCGCTAAGGCATCAGGCAATTGCGCGTGTCCATCCTCACCTAATACGACTTGAACCGGCATCTGCAGTGCTTGCAGTACGCTCGGTACATGCTGTTGGGTAAATCGAAATGGGGAGGTGGTGCGCACACGCGGGTCTGTGCGCCAGCAAAAACCTGCTTCGGTATGGGTCAAGTTACGACGCAATAATAACTCGGCCAACTCAGGGGGGAAATCACCCGCTTTGGCGCGCGCTTGAATTAAATGGTTAAGGTCTTTATAAGTTGGCAGCTCACGGCCAAACTGCTTCTGACGGCTTGTATATCCGTCGCGCAATAGCTGTAAGGTCTGCTCCGGCTCCCCAGTGACTAAACCAAAAGCTTCAATCGTTACTAACGAAGCAATCCGCTCACCAAAGCAAGCACCTAATAACTGCCCGACGTAACCGCCCATACTATGACCGACAACATGCAAATGCTGCCAACCTTGTTGCTCGATCAAGGCTTGTACGTCGTACATATAGTCGACAAAGTAATACGCCGCATCGGCGCCGCGGTGACTTGAGTGCCCATGGCCTGCAAAGTCCAATGCGATCCAATCGTAATCGGCCAGCTCAGGTTCGGATAATAAAGGTAAAAACGAGTGGCAATTGTCTAACCAGCCATGCAATAGCAATAACAAAGGCTTGCCCGGTGTACCGCCGCGCAAGCCTTTCAATTGAATGTGTGGCAAGTCAAAGCTTACTTCGTTATATGTCACCGCCACCACGCTAATGCTGTTGCTGCCTTGGTTGGGACACACCCTGTGTTTCGAGTTGCGGAACACGCGGACGCTGCGGGTGCGGATTCTGTTGAATCACTCTTACAGGACGGTGGCCCCAAGGGCGATAAAAAGGGTCGTGATAATAACGATAAGGACCCACACCATAGATATAATTGCGATACCACAACGAATGCGGATCATAATATCCGTAGGCAGGGTGCATCAGAGCTGGCGATGATTGTTGCGGGCGCCATAATTCGACGCCTGTCGCCTGCACCACTGGGTAATAGTAATTGAAATCGCCAATTTGACCTTGTTCAGTGCCGGTAAATTCGCCCAACGCGGTAACTAAACGCCCACGTTGATAAATTTCCGGGTCCAGAAACTCATTCACATACACCACAAAGCGGCCCGCGGTATCATCGCCAGCCTGGGGACGGCCAAAGTTATTCAGACGAAAATTCACCACTTCAATGCGCGAGCGCTGTTCTGTGTTTTGCACATTGGCAATCACCCCACCCCAGCGTGCGGTGCGACCTTGCACAGCCTCACCCTGGCGTTGCGCTTCCGTGAAGCTTACTAAATCCGTCGCATCAGTGCGAATCGGCTGAGGGTAGCGAGATGCACACCCCGCAAGCACGAATACGCTGGCAGCTATCGCCACCCACTTTAAATATACTGTTGACTGAAACATTCGCATCACTACCTCTCAACCTTGGTGAAGCCGCAGCTTGGTGCAGCCGCAGAAAACCCGGCTACAACTCGGTACCCAGTCCGCCTATCGGCCTGGTAATTTTTGCCACGTAACTTCATTACGCAAGTAATTGGGTGACAGATCGACCGCATCAATCGCTTCTCCCGCGATAAACTTGTGGCGACCAAGGGTCAGCATATCCACTGCGTGCGGTAAACGCACGTCAGTTTTAGTACATGTTGCACCTTTACTCCCCAGCACCTCTAATAGCGCCTGCGAATAGGTTTCCCAACCAGTGCCACAGGTCGCCACCCGCTGCCCGGCTACGCAATCCATCACTTTCGGACTTAACACCTGCGCTAACTTGGTCGGTTCACTCACTACTTCAGGACCGACCCTATGCATCAGACCCGCTTCAACTTGGTAGGTTCCAAAATATACCTCACCCATGCGCGCATCAATGGCAGCAGCAACGCGCTCTGAACCGTGTAAACGCCAGCAGGCTTGCGCCATTGCAGCCAATGTCGAGACCTGCACAAGGGGCAGATTTTGGCTAAACGCCAAGCCCTGCGCGATACTAGCGCCAATTCGTACGCCGGTAAAACTTCCGGGCCCTTGGCTTACAATAATAGCGTCCAAGCTCGCCAATGTGACATCGGCTTGTTGTAAAACTTGGTTAACAAAAGGTAAAAGTGCCTGTGAATGTTGTCGCGGCAGTTCATCCCCGCGCTCATACACAAGCTGCTCACCATCACGCTCAACACTTAAGGCCACGGAACAAAATTCGGTGGCACTATCAATGGCTAAAAAACGCATCATTACTGGGTACCTAATTATCTATGTCTGAATCAGTTGGCTGTGCTAAGAATTCACACACACGTTGTCTGTTGCGTGTGCGCTGCATCGCGGGCAGGCTCGCGACAAAGGTCTGCGCGTAGTCTTTTTGCACCAGTCGGTTATCGCACACCACCAAAACGCCCCTATCGAACGCGTCGCGAATCAATCGGCCTGCCCCTTGCTTTAAACTAATCACGGCCTGCGGAATTTGCACTTGCTGGAACGGGTTCTGGCCGCGCAATTTACAATCTTCAATGCGTGCCTGCAACAGCGGGTCATCCGGCGCCGCAAAGGGTAGTTTGTCTATCATCACCAAGCTTAAAGCTTCGCCGCGCACATCGACGCCCTCCCAGAATGAGCTAGTCCCCAATAACACAGCGTCTCCCGCATCGACAAACTGTTCCAATAATTCACGTTTACTGGTCGACCCTTGTGTCAGTAACAAACGGTCACACTGACCTTCCAGCAGTTGCGCAACCTGGTTCAGCATTCGGTAGCTGGTAAATAGTAGAAACGTACCGCCACGATTGTGCTCGATGAGTGCCAACGCTTCAGTCGCGAACGCTTGTGCCATTTTAGGGTCATTCGGCGCCGGCAAATACCGCGGTAAATACAATAGCGCTTGGCTGGCATAATCAAATGGGCTTGCCAACACTAAGGTCTGCGCGCTGGCTAAACCTAAGCGCTGCGTAAAATGATCAAATCGACCATGCACCGCCAGTGTGGCGGAAGTAAACACCCACTGCATGGACTGACTTTGCATATAACTGCTGAACTTATCCGCCACACTCAGCGGTGTCTGGTGCACATTTAATTGGCGTGGGCTGGTTTCATACCAAAAACTGTAGCCAGTACGCTCAGTATGATTGAGTTGCTGCCAGCGCGCTTTGAGCAGCACGATGCGCTCATAGCATTGATCTAAGGTTTTATTGCGCCCCAATGCGGCTTTCGTTACGGCTTGTGCGGTATCCAGAATATCCGCCAAACGCACGCAATCCTGCTGCAACGCACTGCGTTGTTTTTGCTCACGCCAATTGCCGCGCTCTGGGTCACGCCCAAACTGCAAGCGCAAATCTTTAGCGCTTTTATCCAGTTGATCGCCAAGCTGGCCAAGTTGACGCAGGTCTTTCAGCTCAGTGCTATACAATAAGCGTAAATCTTGGGCCAAATCCGCAAGCTGGCGTGTATTCAGTGACTCACTAAAATATTGACTGGCAATATCAGGGACTTGATGGGCTTCATCAAAGACGACTAAATCTGCATGGGGAATTAGCTCACCAAACCCAGTATCCTTCAACACTGCGTCGGCAAAAAATAAATGGTGATTCACCACCACAACATCCGCTTCTAAAGCCTCTTGGCGCGCTTTGACCAGATAACAATCTTGATAATCAGGACAATCACGGCCAAGGCAATTGTCCGCAGTGCTGGTGATCTGTGGCAGGATCATCGCATCTTCAGGCAACTCAGTCAGTTCACCTAAATCGCCACTGCGAGTTTGGTTCGCCCAATGCCGCACTACACGCGCTTCATATTGGAGTTGGATAGCCACGCTTGGGTCCGGGCGCCCCGACTGAGCAACAAATTGCTGCATGCGATGCAGGCACAGATAATTACTACGACCTTTTAATAACGCCACGATCGCGTCAGGTGCCAGCGCTTCACGCACACGCGGTAAATCACGATGGAATAATTGTTCTTGCAAATTCTTGGTGCCGGTCGAGACAATCACCTTTTTACGCTCGCCGTGCTCATTGTGTGCCATCAACGCGGGGGCAAGGTACGCAAACGTCTTACCGGTGCCAGTCTCAGCCTCTACCACCAACACCGCACTGTCGCTGCTCATCTGTGCAATCGCTTGTGCCATTTGCACTTGCGCAGCGCGCGGCTGAAAACCTTCAATGGCTTGACTTAAGCGCCCTTGCTCGGCAAATACTTGAGTCACCGCTACCGTCGCCGCTGACCTAATTTCAGACGTTTGTTGTGGCACTGCTGAGCTGACTCCTCGCGTCATAGCGAACGATACTTTATATTGGTTATTATTTCATAGGCGCAGGGAAGACACCATGCGAAGGTATCATCTTCAGTAAAGAATGACCGATTTAAACAGGCTTGCGCTACACCAATTTGCAATATTGCAAAGGTTTGTGATCAAGTTTCCAACATGTGTAGAGTTCAGATACAATAGCGCGCTAACCTTTGGCGTAGGATGTTGGTTTCAGTGCGACGCAGTTATTCATTCTTTTTAGTTGTCAGCTTGGTTGCTGTCATGCTCGGTGGCGGGCTTAGCGTAATACACCCCAGTTACGCCCAGCAGCCGCCATTTGCAGACATTGAAGACGGTGTAGAATTTAGTGCCGATGACACCCGAGCTGCTTATTTGGTTAGCGTATTACGTTATGTCACCTGGCCCAATGAAGACGCCCGCGACACTTTGACCATTGGGGTGCTGGGGCCGAGCTCTGTCTACCAGCTTCTAAGTGAAGTCCCCCTCAGCCGCGTGCGCGGCAAAAGTGTGCAAGTCGTCGAGCTAACCCGCAATTCGCAGATTCCTCAAGTCGACCTTGTGTATGTATCGCCGCGTATCAGTAGTTCACTCGAGCAAATCCTTACCCTTGCAACGCGCAGTAACGTGCTCGTGGTCACTGAAGATAGAAATGTGCGCGAGCGCATGATGATTAATATTCAAGTCGATCGGGGCAGCGAGCTGGTATTTCAAATTAACGAGCCGCGCATTCAGGCCGCCGGGCTGATGCCAACCCGGGATCTGATGCTGTTACGCGGCAGAGAACTGGACACTGTAGCGGCGCACTTAGCGTCCATTCGTGACATCACCGCCATTCAGGTCAGCCGCCAAGAATTACTCGAGCGCAATCGCGACATCAGCGCACAACTGAATCAAAGTCGTGAACGCATTGAGCTATTGGAGCAGAATTTGCGTGAACGCGATGACGCCCTACGTGCACAAGAGAGCTCTTTAGAAGATAAGCAACAATTGATGGATTCGCAGCAAGCGACCCTGAATGCATTAATAGCCGAGCTTCAGGAGCAACGTGAAGTCTTATTGGTTCGTGAAGAACAACTAGTGCAAATTCAACGTCAATTGGTGGAAAGCGAAAATCGCCTGCGTGAACAAGAAGCACTATTAGAAGAAAAAGAAGTTCAGTTGTTGGACAAAGAACGTGAAGGCGATGTGCTCACCCAACGTATCGCCTCAAACCGTGACATTCTCTCAGCTCAGCAGCAGCAGCTACGTGACCAGCGCGCTGCACTTGCGGAGCAGGCACAGTTGATTGAGAATCGCGAGCGCACCATTGATCGCCAACGTGAGTTCTTAGTGTACGTTGTGATTGCGTTGATCGCCTTTGTCGTTTTAGGCGCGTTAAGCCTTAGTTTGTATGTCAAGAAACGCCGCACCGCCAGCCAATTGCTGGACACCTTGACGGAGTTGCACGACGCTCAGGATAAACTTGTCGAGTCTGAAAAAATGGCGGCGCTGGGTAACTTAGTTGCTGGCGTAGCCCACGAGGTGAACACCCCGCTCGGCGTTGCATTGACCGCAACGTCGATGTTGAACGACCGCCGTGAACAATTAGCGACAGACGTTGAAGCAGGGCAGCTCACCCGCGAGCAACTGAATAAGTTTCTTGGCCAAGCCGCCGAGTCGCTGAGCTTAACCGAGAAAAACTTGAGCCGCGTGGCGCGTTTAATCAGTAATTTTAAGCAAGTTGCTGTGGACCAGATGGTGACCGAGCAGCGCAGCATTGATTTGGGCAACTATGTTGAAGAAATCATGTCAGCGCTGTCGATTGAGCTCAAGCGCGCGCACATTAATTATGTCATTGATATTCAGGGTGAGATCACCATAGAAACCATTCCAGGTGCGATGGCGCAAATTCTGACTAACTTAGTCACTAACAGCATTCGCCATGGTTACCATCCTCTTGAAGAAGGCGAGAAGCCACAAGGTGGCCAACCACGAGGCACGATTACCGTGCGTGCCAGCCGTGCTGACGGCGGACAAATTCGCCTGACCTTCTGTGACGATGGGATTGGTATGAACGAAACCGTACTGGATAAAATCTTCGAGCCGTTCTTTACCACTAAGCGTAATCAAGGTGGTACCGGACTGGGCATGCCGATTGTCTATAACTTGGTGCGCCAGCAGCTCAAAGGGGACATCAGCGTACGCAGCAAAGTCGGTGAAGGCACGTGCTTCGACCTAACTCTGCCGCGTCGCTTGAGCAACTAACCTAAGAGCCTCAGCGCGCAACCATAGCTAGGCAAAGGTATCTAAGTTGATGCCTTTATAGTCATCACCGCCCTCGCCACTTGGCTTACGCGGATCTTCTGCCACAGCCGGCGGCTCTGGTGGTGCAAAATCTGCGCTTTGGTCCTCATTTGGCTCAGCGCTTTGCGCCACTTGCGAGGTTTGCAAGTAGGCTTTTACCCGCGCTTCCTGGGTTGTGTCTAACCCCTCATCGTCCGCGACCGCGTCACCACTGGGGCGCTTCTCAACTTTTCTAACCCTAAGGTTGCCTTGGTTCACGCTCACTTGAGTATTTCGCGGCAAATAGGGAAATAATACATCTTGATTCGCCATCGCTTGCCTCCTAAACACAATGCCCCTAAGCGTATTATCGACCAAAGCGGATAAAAATTAATCACCTGTGTAGTTTTTTTACAATCAACGCTTGAAAACGTGGATAAAACCCGTACTATTTAGACAACTAAAGCCTAAGGCGATTTAATTACCTACTGAAAGCCGCACCAATTAAGGTTATTAATCATGACTAGTCTATACAACACCAGCATGTTACATCACCACCACCATCATCCTGTGTGACGGCCTCACAGCGTGTGGGAGGTCCGTCTTCGCGGTACCTTCCCGGCATCTGAACATTTTACCCCCCGGAAGCGTACCTTTCGGGGGGTTTTTAATTTTAAGGAAGTCTAATGAGCAAACAACGTCTTACCATCGCATTACAAAAGTCCGGTCGCCTTAGCAAAGAATCGATTAAATTGCTGAGTGCCTGTGGGGTCAAATTCAACATGCACGAAGCACGTTTGATGGTGCACAGCACCAGTCACCCAATTGATTTATTGCGGGTGCGCGATGACGATATCCCAGGGCTGGTTATGGACGGCGTGGTTGATCTTGGCTTGGTGGGCGAGAACGTGCTTGAGGAAGAATGCCTTGAGCGTCAAATGCGCCAGCAAGCGAATGAGTACCGCTCATTACGCCGTTTAGATTTCGGCCACTGTCGCCTAAGTATTGCACTACCCACAGAGCAACAATTTAACAGTATTGAAGACTTGGCAGGTTTGAAAATTGCCACCACCTACCCACGTTTGCTTGAGCGTTATTTGCAGGAACAAGGCGTGAATGCCAAGTCGGTGATGCTCACCGGTTCAGTGGAAGTTGCACCACGCGCAGGACTCGCCGACGCAGTCTGCGACTTGGTGTCCACTGGTGCGACGCTCGAAGCCAATGGCTTACGTGAGCAACAAGTTATCTTCCGCTCACAAGTGCAACTCATTCAACGTGCAGACGAGTTATCTGCAGCAAAGCAACAAATGATGGATACGTTGCTGGCACGCATTGACGGCGTGCAATTAGCCAAAGAAAGCAAATACATCATGCTGCACGCGCCGAAGAGTAAACTAGCGGAAGTGGAAGATATCCTGCCGGGTGCTGAACGCCCGACCATTTTGCCACTGTCCCACAGCGACGACATCGTTGCAGTACACGTAGTGAGCACGGAAACCTTATTCTGGGAAACCATGGAAAAGCTGAAGGGCTTGGGTTGCAGCTCTATTTTAGTGTTACCAATTGAGAAAATGCTGGGTTAGCCACCTTAGGCTAGCAGTATCAGTCACGAGGGTTCAGAAGATGGTAAACAAGGCAATGCCCAACAACTCACAAAACACAGGCAACTACACCATAGCCAAGGCGGTGATGTGGTCGCAACTGACATCTGAGCAACAGCGTGACGCGTTAGCGCGACCTGCGCAGAAGGCCAGTGACGAGCTGATGACGCGAGTGCAAGATATTATTCAGCAAGTACGCGATCAGGGCGAGCAAGCGCTGTTAGCTTTAACGGCACAGTTTGATGGTGTGCAACTTGACACTGTGGTGCTCGATATCACCACAGTGCGAGCCCAAGCTGACAAAACCGATGCCGACGTCAAGCGCGCGATTGACCAAGCTTATGCCAATATTAAAGCATTTCACGCCGCCCAAGCGCCCTCGCCTGTGCGCATGGAAACGATGCCGGGCGTGCTGTGTGAACAACGCTTTGCACCTTTAGAGAAGGTCGGTTTATATATTCCAGGTGGTTCTGCCAGCCTGCCCAGCACAGTATTAATGTGTGGGGTTCCAGCGCAGTTAGCCGGCTGCAGTGAGCGGGTGTTAATTAGCCCACCGAACAAAGAAGGCTTATTAAGCCCAGCTATATGTTACGCCGCGCTTAAATGCGAGGTCACTAAAGTATGTTTAGGCGGCGGTGCGCAAGCCATTGCAGCCTTGGCCCTTGGCACAGAGAACATTCCAGCGGTAGACAAAATTGTCGGCCCCGGGAATAGCTACGTGACTGCGGCCAAACAATTGGTATCGCAACTACCCGGTGGCCCTGCGATTGATTTACCTGCAGGCCCGTCTGAGTTACTAGTCATCGCCGATGACAGCGCCGACCCTATTTTTGTTGCAGCTGATTTATTATCGCAGGCAGAACACGGCCCGGACTCCCAAGTCTTGCTGCTAAGCCCTTCTGCGCGCTTAGTCGAAGCCACGCGCCAGGAGCTTGAGCGGCAACTGAACGCATTGCCGCGAGCGCAGATCACGGCCCAAGCATTGCAATCCAGTAGCTTAATTGTGACCGCTGATTTAGCCGAAGCCGCGCAGATTTCCCAGCGCTACGCACCCGAGCACTTAAGTTTACAAATCGAAAACGCAGAAGACTGGATTGCGCGCACCGACAAAGCTGGCTCCATTTTTGTCGGTCACTATGCCCCAGAATCCGGCGGCGATTATGCGACGGGGACGAACCACGTACTTCCGACCTACGGTTATGCGCGTAACTACAGCAGTTTAGGCTTAGCCGACTTCTACCGCCGCTATACGGTGCAAAACTTAACCCCACAGGGACTACAAGATTTGGCGCCGACATTAATTGCAATGGCCGCAGAAGAGCAACTTGATGCCCACTTACAAGCCGTTGCGTTGCGCCTTTCAAGTTCGCGCATGCAACAAGATTTAGCAGGAGAGCAGTCATGAGTGTGGCGCAAACCCTTCTTCGCAAGCACTTACGCGACATTACCCCATACGCGTCGGCACGCCGCAGTATGAGTGGCGGCCGTATTTGGCTGAATGCCAATGAATCCCCCTACAGCCGTGACTACGCAGTCACCACTGAGCATTTGAATCGCTACCCTAACTTTCAGTCACAAGCACTGAATCAAGCCTATGCACAATATGCAGGTGTACAAGCCACCCAGTTGTTGAGCCACCGTGGCAGTGATGAAAGTATTGAACTGTTAATCCGCAGTTTTTGCGAACCAGGCCAGGATAAAATCCTTATCTGCCCGCCGACATATGGCATGTACGCCATTTCAGCGGGGCTTAACAATACGCCCGTGGCGGTGGTACCGTTACTTGAAGACACTTGGCAGTTAGATATCCCAGGTATTGCAGCGGCACGCGAACAGGTTAAGGTGGTGTTCCTGTGTAACCCATCAAACCCGTTGGGCAATCGTTTGCGCCAAGACGACATGCAACAAGTGATCGAAATGTTTGCCGAGCAAGCCATCGTAGTGGTTGATGAAGCTTATATTGAATACGCCATCACCCAAGGTGAAGCGCAAAGCTGCGCTGGCTTGTTAGCCAAGTATCCGAATTTAGTGGTCATGCGCACGCTATCCAAAGCCTTTGGTTTAGCTGGCATTCGCGTAGGTTTTACCTTAGCCAATGAAGACGTGATTCAAGCGTTAGTACCGGTCCTTGCGCCCTACCCACTGCCTGACTTGAGTATTCAGGTCGCAACCCAGGCACTCAGTGCTGAGGGCTTGATTGAGATGCGCCAAAACGTTATCGAAGCACTGGGTGAGCGTGAACGCTTAGCGCAAGCGCTAAGAGACTTACCTTATGTAGACCAAGTTGAGCCCAGCAGCACCAACTTTATTTTGTTCCATGTCGAAGATGCCAGCCGCCTGATGCAACATTGCATCGATGCTGGCATCTTACTGCGCAACCAATCTGCGCAGCTGGGCTTGGACAATTGCATTCGTGCCACCATTGGCGCACCGGCTGAAAATGATCAGCTCATCGAAACTTTGCGCGCGTTTGCTTAAACGTTCGCCATAGCAATACAGGAGATGGCGATGAGCCAGCAAAAGATTCTTTTTATTGATCGTGACGGGACTTTGGTTGAAGAGCCTGCGTTAGACAAACAACTCGATAGCTTAGCCAAGCTTGTCTACGAACCTGGCGTGGTGCGTGCACTACAACAGCTGCAAGAAGTAGGCTACCGTTTAGTGATGGTGAGTAACCAAGATGGTTTAGGCACCGACAGCTTCCCACAAGCTGATTTCGACGCCCCCCATAACGCCATGATGCAGCTGTTTGAATCTCAAGGTATTACCTTTAGCGACGTCCGAATCTGCCCGCACTTTGAAAGCGACAATTGCAGCTGCAGAAAGCCTAAACTGGGCTTAGTGCAGGACTTCTTGCAGCAAGGTCTGGTCGATTTCACCCAAAGCGCAGTCATCGGCGACCGCGAAACCGACATTCAATTAGCCGCAGCCATGGGCATTCAGGGGATTCGTTATGACCGCGAACAGTTAGGTTGGGACGCTATCGTTAAGCAGTTAACTACCCAGCCACGCGAAGCGACTGTGGTGCGTACCACACGGGAAACCGACATTACCGTCAAGCTCAACCTGGATGACAAAGGCCCGATTTCGATGCAAACCGGGATTGGCTTTTTCGACCATATGCTCGAACAGATCGCCACCCACGGCGGCTTTGCGATGCAAGTTAGCGTCGCGGGTGACTTACACATCGATGATCATCACAGTGTTGAAGACACCGCCTTGGCATTGGGCGAAGCCTTATATAAAGCCTTGGGCAACAAGCGTGGCATTGGCCGCTTCGGCTTTGTGTTGCCGATGGACGAGTGCCGGGCTGAGTGCGTGATGGATATTTCCGGACGCCCATTTTTAGTGTTCGACGCCAATTTTAGCGCCAGCCATGTAGGTACCTTGTCGACACAAATGGTAGAGCATTTCTTCCGTTCACTATGCGACACCATGAAAATCACCCTGCACTTAAGTGTGACTGAGGGCAATGCGCACCACCAAGTGGAAGGCCTATTCAAAGCCTTTGGCCGTGCACTACGCCAAGCTGTCAGCAAGCAAGGCAACGATATGCCATCGAGCAAAGGGGTACTGGCATGAACCTGGTTATCGTCAACACCCGTTGCGCCAATTTAGCGTCTGTTGACTTCGCGTTTAAACGCCTCGGTGTAACCCCGGTGATTAGCGCCGACCCAGCAGTCATTCGCGCAGCCAGTCATGTGGTGTTACCCGGTGTAGGCACCGCCAGTGCCGCCATGCGCGCATTGCAACAACTTGAGTTGGTTGAGGTATTGCGTAGCCTTACCCAACCTGTGCTGGGCATTTGCTTAGGCATGCAAATGCTTGCACGCTCCTCAAATGAACAGCGCAATGGTGCGCCACTGCCGTGCTTAGGCGTGATTGACACTAAGATTGAACGCTTAGTAAATAAAGATAATATGCCGTTACCGCACATGGGCTGGAACGCCACCCAAGTGAGTGACCACCCACTGTTTAACGGGTTACAAGGCACGCAGCCGTATTTTTACTATGTGCACACCTACGCGGCGCCCGCCGACGCATGCAGCATTGCCGAGTGCGAATATACGCAGCCATTTGCGGCCGCTATCGCACAAAATAACTTTATGGGCGTGCAGTTTCACCCTGAACGCTCAGGTGCCGTGGGTGCCAAAGTGCTGCAAAACTTTTTGGAGATAGCATGTTAATTCCAGCTTTAGACTTAATTAATGGCGAAGTGGTACGTTTACAGCAAGGGGATTTCGCCCGCCAGACCACCTTTCATGCCGACCCCGTCGAAGTCGCCTGCCAGTATGCCCAAGCCGGTGCTGAGTTTCTGCATATCGTTGATTTAGACGGTGCGCGTGACCCGAAAAAACGTCAGTTAGAACTAATTCACCGCATGCAGCGCGAAAGTGGCCTGCGCACACAAACCGGTGGCGGCATTCGCAGCCGTGAAGATATCGCGAGTCTGTTAGACGCAGGCGTAACACGGGTTGTGGTTGGTTCCAGTGCAGTCAAAGACCCTGCCCTTGCGGCCAAATGGCTCGCTGAATTCGGTTCAGAGGCGATTGTATTGGCGCTTGATATTAATATTGACGCCAATGGCCAACGCTGGCTTGCTACCCATGGCTGGCAGGAACAAAGCAATGTGCGCATCGAAGATTTACTCGGTGAACTAATACCCGCAGGCTGCCGTCATGTGTTGTGCACGGACATTAGCCGCGATGGCATGTTAAGCGGTCCGAATGTCGCGTTGTACCGTGATTTAAAAATCGATTTCCCAGAAGTCGTCTGGCAAGCCTCAGGAGGCGTCGCCAACTTAGATGACTTGCGCGACCTCAAAGCCGTCGACTGTGACAGCGTGATACTCGGTAAAGCCCTGCTAACCGGACAGTTTGATTTGCAGGAGGCAACTGAATGCTGGCAAAACGCATAATTCCGTGCCTTGACGTGCGCGACGGTCAAGTCGTCAAAGGCGTCCAGTTTCGTAACCATGAGATTATTGGCGATATCGTGCCACTCGCTCAGCGCTATGCCGAGGAAGGGGCCGATGAGCTGGTGTTTTACGATATTACCGCGTCATCGGACGACCGCGTGGTGGATAAATCCTGGGTGTCACGTGTCGCCGAAGTGATTAATATTCCATTTGCTGTAGCCGGCGGTATTCGCAGTGTCGATCAGGCGCGTGAAATTCTTGCGATGGGCGCGGATAAGATATCGATTAACACCCCGGCTCTGCGCGACCCAGAGCTGATTGACCGTATGGTCGATGAGTTCGGCCAGCAGTGTATCGTTATCGGTATTGATAGCTTTTATAACCAAGCCACTGGCGTCTATGAAGTGCATCAGTTCACCGGTGACGAAAGCCGCAGCGGCAAAACCAATTGGCAGACAGCTGACTGGTTACAAGAAGTGATTAAACGTGGCGCTGGCGAGATCGTGCTAAATTGCATGAATCAGGACGGCGTGCGCCAAGGGTACGACATTGCCCAACTCGCAGCATTGCGCCCCAGTTGCAGTGTGCCATTAATTGCATCCGGCGGCGCCGGCGCGATGTCGCATTTTAGCGATGTATTCAAACAAGCCAACGTCGATGGCGCCCTTGCTGCATCAGTCTTTCACAAAGGCATCATTGGCATTCAAGAGCTAAAAGCGTATTTAACCGAACAAGATATTGAGATGCGTCGTTAACACCGTCGTGCACAAGGATTCATTATGCATATCACAGCGCAAAACCTGGACAACTTAGCCTGGGACAAAATGGACGGGCTACTGCCATGCATCGTACAGGACGCTTTTAGTGGGCGCATGCTGATGCAAGGCTACGTCAATCGTGAGGCCGTTGCAGCGACCTTAAATGACAAACAAGTCACCTTTTTTAGCCGCAGCAAACAACGTTTGTGGCGCAAAGGTGAAGAAAGTGGGCATACCCTGGATTTGGTCGAGTTAATTGCCGATTGCGATCAGGACTCTATTTTAGCTCTGGCACACCCCAACGGCCCGACTTGCCACACCGGCAGTGAGTGTTGCTGGCGTCCGACGCAGCAACCGGTGATTAGCCAACTCAGTGAATTACAACGCACCGTTGACGCTCGCAAAGCCGAGGGCGATGACAGCCAAAGCTACACCGCCAAATTGCTGGCTGACGGCATTCGTCGCTGCGCGCAAAAGGTTGGTGAAGAAGGCGTCGAAGTAGCCCTTGCTGCGGTGGCACAAAACGATGACGCATTACTTAACGAAAGCGCCGACTTACTGTACCACTTGATGGTGGTGCTTAGCGCCCGCGATCTTAGCATTGCCGATGTGTGTCAGGTGTTGGAGCAACGTAAAAAGTAATATGCTATGATGCGCGCGCTATATGATTGGGAGTTACCTTGTGTCTACAGCGCGCGCACCTATAACCACCCCCCGCACCACCACCTGGCAGGAAGTTCGTAAGCTTTCCCTGCTCACTGGTCCAATTCTGATTGCCCAACTGACCCAAATGTTAATGAGCGTCGTTGACACCCTCATGGCAGGACGGGTTGGCGCAACTGATTTGGCGGCGGTCGCAGTCGGTGGCTCGATTTGGATCCCGGCGACACTCCTGGTATTCGGCTTTGCTATGGCCCTTGCTCCGGTTATTTCCCATAGCCACGGCGCCGGCGAATATAAACGCATGGCGAATCAGTTACAGCAAAGCTTTTATACCTGCGCCATCAGTGCCTTATTGGTAGTCGGGTTAATTTACTTCGCGCCCGTATTTTTAAACATGATGGACGTGGAAGAAGACTTCCGGCGTAAAACCTTGGCTTACCTTGGTTATATTCTTTGGGGCACGCCTGGGCTAGTGTTGTACATGGTGCTGCGCAACTTTTGTGAAGGCATGTCTCATACTATGCCGTCGTTGGTCATCGGCATCATTGGGTTACTGATTAATATTCCCGCCAACTATATCTTTATTTATGGCGCGTTTGGCGCTCCAGCCTTGGGCGGCGCGGGTGCGGGCATTGCATCGGCGATTGTCTATTGGGGCATGGGATTATCACTACTGGGGTATGTTGTATTCGCGAAGCGGTATCAAAAGGCAGCGCCTTTCAAGCGTTTTCACCCACCAAGCTGGGACGACATTTGGTACTTTGTGCGTTTAGGCTTTCCAATTTCGATGTCGCTATTCTTCGAAGTAAGCTTGTTCGCCGCCGTCGCTATTTTAATTGCGCCGCTGGGTGCAATTATGGTGTCGGCGCATCAAATTGCCCTTAATATATCTTCCTTGGTGTATATGTTCCCCTTGAGCTTAAGTATGGCGGTGACGTTAAGGGTTGGTTTTGCCCTTGGCTCCAGCCAAATACCCGATGCGCTACGCAGTTACAAAATAGCGCTCACTATGGGGGTTGGCTTCGCGGTGATTAATGGCTTGGGTATGTGGCTCGGCGGACGCTTTCTGGCTGGCTTTTACACCGACAACCCTGAAATTATTGCGCTGGCGGGCACCTTGTTAGGTTTGGCGGCTATTTTTACCGTGTCCGACACCTTCCAGGCCATCTCAATTGGCGCGTTACGTGGCTATAAAGACACTCGAGCGGCAATGGTGGTGACATTAGTATCGTATTGGCCGTTTGGCTTAACCGTTGGCTTTGTTTTAGCACGTACCGACTATTTGGTACCGGCAATGGGCCCTGCAGGTTTCTGGATAGGCTTTATTAGTGGCTTAAGCGTGGCTGCCTTATTGCTCACTATTCGCTTGTTTAAAGTGCATCGGCGCACGGCACTGGCCGCCGCGCGCCTTTAAACTCAGCGTGCTCTAAGACTGCTCGCGCTGCCCTTTGTGCTGACGCTGCCCTTTGTGCTCGCGCTGCCATGCCTCCAAACCTTCAGCCAAACGCTGAATGTCGGCAGCATTTGAATGCACTCCTAACGAGAAGCGTAAACATCCATTCGCAGTGAGTTTGTTGATTAATGGCTGGGCGCAATGGCGTCCGGCACGAGCGGACACCCCGTCCTGGTCTAAAAACACGGCTAGATCACGCGGGTGGATGTCTGGGTTATGCACACTTAATACAGGCACTACGCCGTCACTGTGCGGCAGGCATGTAAGCCATTCGAAGCGCTCAATGGTGTCTTTGAGCTGCCCAAACAGCGCACGTAAATACGCACTACTACCCTTTGCACGGCAACCTTGAATAAATTCAACCGCCGCCGCCAAGCCTGCAGCACCGACTAAATTCGGTGTCCCCGCTTCGAAGCCCTGCACACCACGGTGAAATGTTGAATGGTCAGCATACACCATATCCACCATACCGCCGCCAACTTGGTACGGCGGCATTGTATCCAGCACGTCTGCACGCACGTACAAGGCGCCAATTCCCGTAGGGCCATAGAGTTTATGGCCTGAAAATGCGAGCGCATCACATTGTAATTGGCTCACATCCAGGTTCAACTGTGCCGCACTTTGCGCCGCGTCGACCACACTCAAAACACCTTGCTGCCGCAGCTTAGCGCAAATCTCCGCCACTGGGTTAATCACCCCCATCACGTTGGACGCATGGTTAAGCGCCACTAAGCGGGTGCGTGAATCCACATGGGCGAAAATATCCTCCACCTGACCGGCGGCATTCAAACCTGCGACTCTAAATTCCGCACCAACTTGCTCGCATACGCGCTGCCATGGCAGCCAGTTGGCATGGTGTTCAGACAGCGTGACCACCACATTGTCACCGGCTTTTAAACGCGGCCGCAACAACGATTCCGCCAACACATTCATGCTTTCGGTGGTACCACGGGTGAAAATTAAGGTGTCGGCACTGGCGCCGATAAAGCCCGCAATCTGAGCACGCCAGCTTTCGAACAATGCCGTCGCATGTTGGCTTTGCTGATAGCTGCCGCGATGCACATTGGCGTGCAGTTCACGTTGGTACTCGAGCATGGTATCCAGCACAGGGTCTGGTACTTGGCAGGACGCTGCGTTGTCAAAATACGCCCATTCGGGTCGTTTACGAAATACCGAAAACTGCTCACGCCATTGGCTCATATCTACCCCACTGCACATCCGCTAACCATTTATTGACTATCATTGCATGTCTTGATTGCATGCTATAACAACACTTATTCCGTTATAACATATCTTATGCAAATTTGAACTGAAAAGTCAGGGGTTAAGCAGTACTTGGTTAGAGATCAGAGTAGTGGCGTAAGAACTCGATGATATGTGGGTTAACTGCAGTCGGGTCTGTCAATGGTGCCATATGCCCGCCTTTGACAGCTGCACTCGTAGCCTTGGGTAAGGTGTGTACCAAATGCTCCGCCACAGTTCGACTCGATAATGGCGACTGTGTGCCGTGTAATATAAGCACCGGACAATCAACCACCGTGTAATCAGTCAACTGAGCGGGCTCGCCAATCAGTGCCGCAAAGTCTGCCTGTACTTTAGGTTGCTTAGCCACCATGGCTTTTTGCACACGCGCTGGCAAAGCTTCAAAGTAGCCCGGGTGATTCCAGTAATTGACGAATTCAGCCGCAGCTTGGGCAACGGGCAAGTCGTCCATTTTAGACGCGATAGCCAGAATTTCCTCACGGGCAGGGTCACCTTCAGGTAGCACATGGAAAGCAACAGGTTCGTACAAACAGACACTTGCAGGCGGGGTGCCTGCTTGCGCCATCAAGCGCGCCATACGTAAAGCGAGTGCACCACCATACGAATGACCAATTAAATGAATCGGCTGCGACTGCTCAGTTTGCACCGCTGACGGGTCGATTTGCACACCCTCAAGGAGCGGCAATAACGCCTCAATTTCGTCTGCTAAGCGAAAATCCGCAATAGCAGCTCCATTCGCGGCAAAGGTTTGCGCACCGTAACCAATTAAATCCGGTGCGTGAATAGTGACTGGCGCATCTGCTGCCTGCGCCAGCTCTGATAGTTGGGCAGTCAGCAGGCGCCATTGGGCGCCGCTACTTTGCGAGCTATGAAAGCAGAAAATATGCATACGTGGTTAGGCGCTGAGCCAAGTACCAAGTAAAAAGCCGGCGCTGACTAACAGCATCGAGAAAGTACCTAGCACACCAATGGTGCGGTAAATACTAACCCCAATACTTTTGGTCAAGCCAATCGCATGGAAAATACGCGCAATCAGCAGTAAACCGCCCATCGCCACTAAAATAGTGTCCGATGCGCCGTTAAACTCCATCAAGCCCAGCAAAATAAGACCCAAAGGCACGTACTCAGAAAAATTCCCATGCACACGCACAGCCGCTTTCAATGGCAAGCTCTCGCCGGTGCCAATACCAACCCGTTCACGCCAACGCAAACGAATAATCCGAATCGCAAGCACGATATACAGCAGGGTTAATAACGCTGCAAACAAGCTGGTCATTGGCAATGTGGTCATGACAAGACGCCCTTCAATTCCGCGCTGATGTCGCTAACTTCACGGGTACCGTCAACTTTGTGATAATTCACCACGCCCTGTTCAGCCAAGTTCTGATAATAGCTGACCAAAGGCTCGGTTTGTTCGTGGTAGACACTTAAACGATGGCGTACGGTTTCTTCTTTATCGTCGTCACGCACAATTAAGTCTTCGCCAGTCACATCGTCTTTACCCTCTTGCTGAGGTGGGTTGTAACTCACGTGATAGACACGGCCTGAACCAGGGTGAACACGACGTCCAGCCATACGCTCAACAATCACGTCATCAGGCACATCGAATTCAAGTACATAATCAATTTCAATCCCTGCTTCATGCATGGCATCGGCTTGGGGAATGGTGCGTGGGAAGCCGTCTAACAAGAAACCATTTTTACAGTCTGACTGGGCAACACGTTCTTGCACCAAGCCAATCATGATGTCGTCCGACACCAACTTACCTTCATCCATCACTTGTTTGGCTTTTTTGCCCAACTCAGTGCCTTCACTAATCGCGGCGCGCAGCATGTCGCCCGTTGAAATCTGTGGAATGTTGAAGGTATTCATCAGAAATTGCGCTTGCGTGCCCTTACCGGCACCAGGTGCGCCAAGCAGAATAATCCGCATGTCGAGTCCTCAATGACTTTATAGTTGTAGTAGGAAAGGTTAACTGTAACAAACTTTACCTCTCAGGCCGAAAAGATACAAGGCTCGCATTGCGAGCCTTGTACCATAGTCGTAGATAAAGTTAGCGGTTGGTTAAATCCAGCATCATCTGGTTTAACTTGCGCACGTAGCTGCCTGGGTCTTTCAGGCTGCCACGCTCCGCCAAAGTAGCCTGCTGGAGCAACAATTCAGCCCAGTCGGCGAAACGCTGCTCGTCCTGCTCTTCGGCAATGCGCTGGACCAAGGCATGCTCAGGATTCAGCTCAAAAATGTACTTGGTTTCAGGTACTTTTTGGCCCGCCGCTTCCATCAGCTTCGCCATCTGCGTGCTCATATCGTTCTCATCGGTCACAATACACGCTGGCGAATCGGTTAAACGATGGGTTACACGAACGCTCTTGACCTGCTCACCAAGGGCCTTGGTGAAGCGCTCGACAGTCCCTTCAAATGCCTTCTCGGTTTCCTCATGGGCTTTCTTAGATGCTTCGTCGTCCATGTCACCTAAGTCTAAATCACCACGCGTGACCGACTGGAATGATTTCTCGTTGTAGTCATGCAAGTGGCTCATCAGCCATTCGTCAATGCGGTCTGACAACAACAAGACTTCAATCCCTTTCTTGCGGAAAATTTCCAGCGCCGGGTTATTCTTCGCCGCAGCATAGCTGTCCGCAACAATGTAGTAAATCTTGTCTTGGTTGTCGGCCATGCGCGCAATGTAGTCATCCAGGGATACACGTTGCTCAGCACTGTCGCCATGGCTAGACGCAAAGCGCAATAACGAGGCGATTTTCTCAACGTTGCCTTGGTCTTCTGCAGGGCCTTCTTTCAGCACCTGGCCAAAGTTATCCCAAAACTGCGCATATTCCTCAGGCTCATTTTTAGCTAACTTAGACAACATGCTCAGCACCTTTTTCGTGCTTGCAGAGCGCATCGAACGGCTAATACGGTTATCTTGCAAAATCTCACGCGACACGTTCAACGGCAAATCGTTGGAATCAATCAGACCTTTAACAAAGCGCAGGTAAGTCGGCATAAATTGCTCGGCATCGTCCATAATGAACACACGCTGCACGTATAACTTAATGCCTTTTTGGCTATCGCGGTTCCAAAGGTCCCAAGGCGCGCGCTTCGGCACATACAATAAGCTGGTGTACTCGTGCTTACCTTCAACCTTGTTATGGCTCCACAACAGCGGCTCATCAAAATCATGCGCTACTGTTTTGTAAAATTCCTTATACTCGTCGTCGCTAATCTCGCTCTTATCGCGTGTCCATAGCGCCTGACCTGAGTTAATGGTTTCCCACTCGCCTGGGGTTGCAGGTACAGTTTCACCATCTGGGCCTTCACTTTCAGGCGTCGGCTCTTTGTACATTTGCACCGGAATACTTAGGTGATCTGAATAGGTGTTGATAATCTGGCGCAGCTTCCATTCGTCAGCGAATTCTTTCGCTTCGTCTTTGAGGTGCAAAATAATATCCGTACCGCGTGCAGTTTTTTCAATATCTGCCACAGTAAATTCGCCGTCACCCGCGGATTTCCACTCAACGCCATGGGCTTTGTCTGCTCCAGCAGCACGGGTGCGCACGGTCACATTATCAGCAACAATAAATGCAGAGTAAAAGCCTACCCCGAACTGACCAATTAAGCGGGAATCTTTGGATTGATCACCAGATAACTGGCTAATAAATTCTTTCGTGCCTGATTTCGCGATGGTGCCTAAGTTAGTCATCACTTCGTCGCGCGTCATACCAATACCGTTATCGCTAATGGTAATCGTATTGGCATCTTTGTTGACACTGACACGCACATGCAAGTCCGCGTCTGTTTCCAGTAGCGCATCGTTTTCTAAGGCTTTAAAACGCAGCTTATCAGCAGCGTCAGAGGCGTTAGATACTAACTCGCGTAAGAAAATTTCCTTATTGGAATACAAAGAATGGATCATCAGCTGAAGCAATTGCTTCACTTCGGTTTGAAAGCCATGCTTTTCAGCCTGGGTGGTGTCAGACATTGGTATTCTCCCAATCCTTATCAGTTAAAACGCAAAATAAGTCACTCTCTGATACATGGGGACTGAGGTGACGAATTCAAGACAAAAATTGGGATTAAATGCA
The DNA here is from genome assembly GCF_003987335.1 of Aliidiomarina maris. Taxonomy (GTDB): domain Bacteria; phylum Pseudomonadota; class Gammaproteobacteria; order Enterobacterales; family Alteromonadaceae; genus Aliidiomarina; species Aliidiomarina maris. Next base: position 465,733 of record NZ_PIPK01000001.1, read on the forward strand.
GGGTTAGAAGCTTTTGCGCCCATTAAAGGCGTGACTTAAGGTGGTGTGGTCGACGTATTCTAGTTCACCACCAACTGGCACACCGTGAGCAATGCGTGACGCATTGACACCATGCTTGCGCGCCAGGTCGCCAATGTAGTGCGCCGTGGCATCGCCTTCAACCGTTGGGTTGGTGGCGAGGATCACTTCATTAATCTCGCCTGCGCCAAAGCGTGCTTCAAGTAAATCTAAGCCAATCTCACGCGGGCCAATGCCATCTAGGGGCGATAAGTGGCCGAGCAGAACAAAGTACTGGCCATTAAATTGTGAGGTTTGTTCAACCGCAATGACATCTGCGGGTGACTCGACGATACACAACAGCCCGCTTGCGGCGCGTGAGTCGTCGCTGCAAATATGACAACGTGTCCCTTCGGTCAGAGTTCGACAGGTATCGCAGCGGCCGACAACGGCCACTGCGTGGGCCAATGCTTCTGCTAACCCAGTCGCACCGTCACGTTGGCGCTCCAGCAATTGAAATGCCATACGCTGTGCCGACTTCTGACCAACACCGGGCAATATTTTCAATGCGCGAATCAAACTCGCGATGGCCGGACTGAATTGCATACTTTGACTACCTTATTCACATCGCTATCAAACTAGTCTGCTGACGCAGCGTTTAGAAAGGTAGTTTCATACCTGGTGGTAAGCCCATACCGCCAGCTAAGCCAGCCATATGCTCTTTATTGGCTTCTTCAACGCGACGTACGGCGTCATTCGTGGCCGCTGCAATTAAGTCTTCCAGCATTTCCTGCTCTTCTGCGTCGCCGAGTAAGCTTGGGTCGATAGCCACGCGCTTAACATTGTGGTTGCCATACATGGTGACTTTCACCATACCTGCACCGGCTTCACCGACGACTTCCATTCTTGCCAGCTCTTCTTGCATCTTCTGCATTTTTTCCTGCATCTGCTGAGCTTGCTTCATCATGTTGCCCATACCGCCTTTAAACATGCGTAATCTCTCTCTTTAAATAAGTGAATGCTTTCAATGATGTTCAAATTGAAGATAATTATACAGCCCGAGGCCAACTTTGACCATGCTCAAGGTCGCAGCCTAATTGATTTTCACACTCGACTCGTCAAGGGTGGCATCAAAACGCTGCACTAAATGTTGAATCACCGGATGCGTTTTGACCCGTTGCATCGCATGCTCTGCACGATAGTGATCAATCGCTTGCTGAATCATATACGGCGTGTGCTGCACCTCAGCGAAACTAATCTCCAAAGCCGCGTCACCAATCAACTGGCGCACTAACGCTTCAATACTTTGCAAAGCTTGCGGGGTACACATTACCTGCTGGCCTTGGTCTATCACCAACTGATACCCCTCGCCTTCGCGGCGCATACGTGAATTCAATAACACCTGACGCAGACGCCCGCTGGCTTGCATGTTATCGATAGAAGCGCTCCAACTATCGACTTCAGCTGCACTGCGGGTGTCAGGTGTTAGGGGTGCTTTTTTTTTTGCTAGCAAGGCCTCTCGGGTCGCTAAAATACGCTCTAAATCGGTACTGGCTGCCGGCGGCGTCTGCTGCTGCGACGCTGGCTGCGGCTGAGACCGTTGTGGCAGGGGTTCTGGTTGCGCGCGTTCCGGCTGAGCCAGTTCCTGTGCATGCGCTTGTGGCATCTGACTTGCTGCCTGTTGCATAATCGAATCTTGCTCTTGGGCAAGCGCCTGCATATCTTCAGGACTGATATAATCATCGTCCTCGTCGTACTCCGGGTAGAAGTCAACGTTCGGTTCAGGTTTTGTCTGCGGTTGGCTTTGAGCTTGGGTTGCCACTTCGGGCTCGGTGCTTGAAGCTTGTTGTTGTTGCTGCGGCTGCTCGGGCTGCTGCACTGCTTCTTCAACTAATTTGGCAGGCTCGACCTTGTCTGTGCTTTCAGCTTGCGCAGGCGCCTCAGGCTTAGAATGAACAGCTTGCGATGGCGCTGTCTCGGCTTGATTGCTTGGCTGCGCAGGATTCGCTTGCTCTACATCAACACGGGCTTGGGCGTCTTCCAACGCACTGGTAACCTGATCCTGCGGTTGAAACGCCAGCATCCGCAACAACGTCATCTCAACTGCCGTGTAGGCATCAATGCCGTGAGGCAATTCACGACGCCCTTCCAGCACCATGCGATAGAGCACTTGCACATACTCAGGCATGATTTGCACGGCTAACGACTGCAATTGCGGCATATCTTTAAAAATATCCGTATCCGCAAAGGCTTCGCTGACTTGTAACAATGCGATTTGGTGCAGCGCATTTTGTAGTTCCGGCAGCACCACGCTAATGTCCGACACTTTGTCCTGCATGTCGCGCAACGCCTGCAACGTACCAGCAGCGTCCGCATTCACAATCAATTGCAGCAGCCCCAGCACTTGGCGGCCTTCAATATGACCCAGCATATCGCGCACTGAATCCAGGCCTACCTGCTGATTACCTTGAGCAATGGCTTGGTCAGTTAAGCTTAAGGCGTCGCGCATACTGCCGCGCGCCGCACGCGCCAGCAATGTCAGCGCCGCAGGTTCAAACGGCAGACTTTCAGCGCTTAAAATATGGGCCAGTTGCTGACTAATTTCTTCGCGCGTTAACGCACGTAAATGAAACTGCAAACAACGCGACAACACGGTAACGGGTAATTTTTCAGGATCAGTCGTCGCGAGTAAGAATTTGACGTGTTCTGGGGGCTCTTCAAGGGTCTTTAACAGCGCGTTGAATGAATGACGTGACAGCATGTGAACTTCGTCAATCAGGTAAACTTTATAGCGACCACGGGTCGGACGATACTGTACGTTGTCCAGCAGTTCGCGGGTGTCCTCAACCTTGGTACGTGATGCCGCATCAATTTCCAGCAAGTCGACATAGCGCCCTTGGTCAATTTCCAAGCACGTGTCGCATTGCCCGCAAGGCGTCGCGCTGATACCTTGCTCGCAATTCAGGCTTTTGGCCAAGATTCGCGCAATCGTGGTTTTTCCCACGCCGCGCGTTCCGGTTAACAGATAGGCATGATGCAAACGCTGATGGGTTAAGGCATTGGACAGAGCCTGCAACACATGCTGCTGACCCACCACTTGAGCAAACGTCTGAGGTCGCCACTTACGCGCTAATACCTGATATTCACCCGTGCTTGTTGCCATGCGATTCCTCAAACCCTATAAAAATAATACCGACCAATATGGCGTCAACTAACCTAGGCCAATGACAGACTTAATCGTACGCGCAAATGGCATAGCATGGAACACCTGATTGTTCGATTCTTTCACGCCCGGGTAAACTTTTCAGTTCGATTAAAAATGCCGCTTCAACCACGGTCGCACCACTATGAGCCACTAAATCGGCTGCTGCACGCATGGTACCGCCGGTCGCCAGTAAATCATCAATCAATAGCACGCGATCATTGCGATTCAACGCATCTTGATGCAGCTCCAGGGTGTCGTTGCCATACTCTAAACTATAAGACTGCGAATGCACCGCCCGCGGTAATTTGCCTTTTTTGCGCACTAAAGTCATGCCGCAACCTAAGCGATCGGCCAAGGCCGCCGCGAATATAAACCCGCGTGCTTCAATACCCGCAATTTGGGTCAGCCCTTGGTCTTGATAGCGCTCGGTCATCACATCCAAAATCAAGCGTAACGCTTTGGCGTCGGCCAAGGTACTGGTGATATCGCGAAATACAATCCCCGGTTTCGGGTAATCTTGAATGCTGGTAACGGTGGAACGAATATAGGCAAGTTGCTGTTCAACAGACATAGCACACCTTGGAATCACAGGGAGGGTTGCACGGGCGTGCTATCAGCACACCCGCAGCACGAATCTAAGCAACGTGGCGTGGTGCCAAACGCTGAATTTCAGTTAACAGCATGTGCTGTTCAACGGGCTTCGCCAACACAGCATCCGCCCCTAATTTGACCGCTTTATCCGCAATTTGACGCGGATCATCGGTAGTCATGAACAATAGTGGTGTTTGTTCGTAGCCTTTTACATCGCGTAAATTTTTCAGCAATGTCAGGCCATCCATCAACGGCATTTTATGGTCGATTAACACCACGTCATACAATGATTTTTTAGCTTGGTTTAACCCACCTAAGCCGTCTTTGGCACGGGTCACCTCGAAAGGCGTTTCGGCTAGGATAGAAAGAATCTGCTGTGCAGTGCGGTCTTTGTCTTCGACCAACAGAAGTTGAAGGGTCATGCATAACCTCAGTCTAAAAATTCGACGCAGATCTTACAAGATCAGAGCAGCACATGAAAGACAAATTCAGCTTGTACGATCAGCTTTCTCAGCCTAAGCAGGAACCCTAAGCAGGAACAATGTCCAGTGCGACACTCAAGCGCGGCTGGCTCGCAGAAAAAGGCGCGGTGCCATGCCACATGTAAGACGGAAACAACACTAAATGTCCAACTTCGGGTTTGACCCAATGTTCAACCTCTAGTTCCGGTTCGGTTGGCATCATCGGCTCACCCAGCTTTAACCAGCCAGACTTAGTATCTGCGTCATCCACGCCATCCGGTAATTGAATATAGCAGGCAGATGAAATCCAGCCATGCGGATGAACGTGATTTTCGTGGAATCCGCCCGATTGCAGCCATACCGACCAAATACCATCGATTGCCCACTGCCCGGTATTGCGCCGCCGAAGTGGGTGCTCACCCTGCCCGACTTGCGCCAGATGCCGCGCAATCGGCCCCGCAATCGCTTGCTCAAACGCATTAATCACAGGTTGGTTATAACTTAAGATGTCCGGCAATTGACTTCCACTGCGTACCGACTGTCCAAACGGATGGGTCTTAAACGGGTGCAGCGATTTTAATGCACCAGCTAAATCATCGATATATGCCGCCAAACTCGACCAGCCAGACGGCACATCGAGCTCAGTTCTAGTCACTAAGGTGTCGTAATCGTACAGTGCGCGGTAGGCATCCAGGTGCTGCTGTTGACCATGTTGCAGGTACAACAAACGCAGCGCAGTCGCTTGGCACGCTATGGCTTGCTGACTTAAAGGGTCAATCGCACTGGCTCGATTAGCCGCCTGCAACGCTTGTTCAGCTTCACCTGTGGCTGCATATGCGTAGCTGGCAGTAATAAGTGATTGTAAGGTGTCAGGGTAATGTGCAAGCAAGGACTGAGTGAACACTCGGGCACGCGAAGCATCGTGCAACTGGATACTATTAAAAATCGCCGCTTCCAGTAGCGGCCCTGCGCTAGGCCATTGCTCAACTGCACGCTGTAGAATAATTTGAGCGGCGGATAAATCCCCCGCATACTCATAAACTTGCGCTCTCAGCAACAGTAATGGAGGGAGCAATTGACGTTTTAAAGCAGTATCGATATGCTGCATGGTGGAGCCAATATCAGCGGTTAACATCCAAGTTAACTGCGCCCATTCCCGTTGTGCATCAAAGTTGTCAGGCTGCAAGTGTATTGCATTCAAATAAGCATCTGCAGCAGCCTGATAGTGCTGCAATCCCATTAGCGAACGCGCTAACACCAACCATGTTTGTGGCGCTTTAGAGCCCTTTTTTAATGCCATACGCGCATGACTTTGTGCAGCATCAAACCGCTTCATATCGCCATACATAGACGCTAAGTTGTGTTCCGCAACATAACTTTGAGGAAATTGCTGTTGCGCTTGAGTGTACAACTGCAACGCAACTTCATATTGACGTGATTGCTTGGCACGCTGCGCCATTTGCGTTAGCCGGGTGAGCGTATCCATTTTAAAACTAACTTACTTGCTAAAGAACTGAATGACAGCTAACACAACGGGTAGTAACGCGATTCCTACAAAAGCTAAGGCCCCTAATAAAAGGTGCCAGTTCGTGCTTTCCTCACGAAAGTTCTGATTATCAGCCATGGTCTAACTCCAACAACAATTAATATAATTGTCGGTATGTTACTGCAAAGCTCTGTAAACTAAAAGTAGGACGGTTGCGGCGAGTTGATTCAAATCAACCGAACTGACAGCTCGTTTATACTGTAGTGCTATTCAGCAGCGAGACTCAGTGGAGGCGGGCCCACCTCCCGAAGGGTAAAGCTGCCGCCACTGCTACTGATGTTGCTTTAGCACATGTTAATGCATGGATTCAGAGGCATGGTGAACGCCATTCTCCATGTGTACCATCTCGGCCAAATATTACTCATCATCACCTATATAGCGGTCAAAGAACGCGAGCATTCTGGTCCAACGCTCTACGTTATTTTCGGGGTTGAAGAAACCATGCCCTTCATGCTCTTTCACCATCCACTCTACAGGGTGGTTTTTGGCCTGTAGTGCATCCCGTAAACGGTATGCATGGGTGATAGGAACTCGTATGTCCTCTTCCCCATGAATAATAAATACTGGCGCTTTCAGTTTGTCCACGTTATGAACTGGAGATTGAGAGATCCGTTCCTCTGGAGTGCTCGGCAAAACCCGGTTTAAATAACGTACACCCGATTCACGTTGCGGTATATCACCCTCTTCGAACATAAGATCTAAATCAAATACGCCTACAAAACCAACTGTGCATTTATATAAATCTGGCTCACGGATAGCGCTTTGAAGTGCTGCGTAACCTCCATAAGAGCCTCCATACGCACACACTCTATCTATATCAATAATACCCCGCTCAGCTAAGTGATGTACACCGTCAGTCATATCATCAATCATCAAGGTTCCCCAACGTTTATACCCAGCTTCCTCAAATGACTGGCCATAGCCGCCCGAACCTCGAAAGTTAGGTTGTAAAACGGCATAACCATGCTGAGCTAAAACTTTTGCATCTGAATCAATTGAAGCAATAGAGTCACGAGGCCCATGAGGTCCGCCATGTGGTAGCATGATTAGCGGCAAATCCTTGGCTTCTACACCATGCGGCAATGTTAAGACAGCTTCAATATCCTGACCATCTCTCGCTTGATAAATATACGACTGCGTACGAGGCAAAGTGGCATTCGCTAGCCACGGTTGGGCTTGAGCAAGCACTGACAATTGATTTTCTTCACGATCAAAGAAATAAAAGGTAGTGGGCACATTTGCCGATCCAACTCGAACAATCAACTTATTGTTATCAGTTGTAGCTGAGGTTATATTTACACTTTGACTCGGAAATGCACCAATTAAACCCTCTAAAATGTCAACATAGATTTCGTCTTTGGTACCACCAAAAAGAGCAACATGAATGCCTTCATATTCATAAAAGGCTCCTACTACCTCGCCTGGTCTTCCACGATTAATGCTAAATATTGGACTTAGATCAGTGTTCGGATGAACAGCCAATATTTCTTCTTCCATCGTCTCTAAGTCAAGGATTGAGATTGCTGTCGTGTCAGTTTCACTTCTACTTACGCCAACAACTGCAGTGTCACCGTTAACAAACGCGACTGGCGAAAAACCCATATCAAATTCATTATGAGATGATATTGCATTCCATGAATTTCCTTCTCGCAGCATAATTGTACGCTTAGAGTTATCCTGCGGGTCCACTCCGATAGCTATTCTTGGAATTCCATTCCCATCCGTAATTACATTCACCCCTCCCTCGCGGCTATTTCGTAAAGGGATGCGTCCTTCGCTTCGTTTGCGACCGCCATCTATACGCATTCTATACACATCGAGAAAAGGTTCCCGATGAGTGAAATTCTGCTGAAAGATTAAAATATTTTCGGGCTCATCTGGAAGCCAATCTACCACTTGAGCAAATACTGGTTCCCTATCTCTTGATCTGCGACCTGTAAGAATTTCACGACGCGAACCATCAGCGTTCATAGCCATAATTTCACCAGTGGGAACTGGCACAGCTAGCGCGCCCGCTTCACGAGCCATCGTCATTATTAGACGTTCGTTTGTAGCCCAGTGAAAACTACCTATTCTCTCCCGACCAGAGCCTTCGGCGGCTGATAATGGCTGCATATTCTCGATGTCCAGAACAGTTAGACGAATGTTGCCATCTTCCATTCGACTAGAAGCCGCTAGATAATTTCCTTCAGGTGATATTTTAATATCCAAATATTGCGCATGCCGAGCGTAATCTTCTAAAGTCGGGATCTGCTCTGCGCTAGCTGCAGTGCTAGCAAAAATCAAAGAGACATAGACTAAAATATATCTGACCATTCTCAAGTTTCCTTACGTAAGGGAGAAATTCTATTCATTAAAAAATTGTATCTAAAAATATCAAACTTATTACTTAAAAAAAACCTCTCTTGAAACTAAGTGCAGCGGACAAGTAACACTAGCTAACGAGGTATTGCTCTTCATTCCGATTTAAGGTCAGCGCACTGTTCATTCCATCTGTACAAATTACCTTCCAAAAGTTCAAATTCACGGGGGACTTTGTTCTTTGATGAATCATTTAATATTGCCTTGTAGCCAGCACAATTTGTTTGACCGAGTAATACTCTAATTTAATGGCATAGTAATCATAAAATTTTCATCATACACAAATTCATCATCCTTGAAGGTTGTTATACTGAGGAACCAGCATCTCATACTAACTAGATTTTAACTAAAAAAGCCCAGATCATACAACTTGACCTGGGCTTGCTTTAGTGATCGGCACTATTTAATAAATATTCGTTCGCTACTTAGAACTGATACTCAAGATTCAAGAACGCACGACGTCCAATCAAATCATACTGCGAATACAAGGCTGAGTTACCAACCGCTGATGCATAACTGGGGCTGACACGTGGTGGATGCGTATCAAAGATATTAGCAACACCAAGCGTCACTTCAAAATTATCCCATGTCCGAGCAACTGAAGCGGTGTGATAAAACACACTTGAAGCCTCTGAAACAAAATATGCTTCTATGCCGCGATAAGTAATATTTCTACCGTTAGTATACGCATCATAATTGTCAACACTTCCGTAGTAACGTGTCTGCCAATTATACTTCCAGTCACCATTCTCGACACTCAAATATGCAGTACCAGAATGGCGAGGATTACCCAAACGCCCTACATAATTTATTTCTGGGCTATCAACAAATTGCTGATATGTACGCTCAAACTGGATCGTATGATTCAATGTAAAACGAACAAAACCAATTGGCGTATCATCCATGTAGCTGAACATAATGTCAGAACCACGAACACGCTGAGACGCAACATTTAAGAAACCGCCGTAGATTTCGTCAATACCCCAGTCGTTGCCAGTGCCATCGTGACGCGTTATTTGACTACATAATGGTTCATTAGCGAAATCCTCCGAGAAATAACAGCCATTCACTACGTCCATACCACCAACGTTGTCAACCTGACCTGAAATTTCAATATCGTAGAGGTCAATTGAAGCACCAAAGCGATTATCAACTGTGCTCCATACGACACCTAAACCATTTGATACCGAAGTTTCTGCTTCTAGAACACCTGCTCCTCCGCCTGTATACGAAGTCATAGACGCATTCGGAACTGCATAATCAGCAGGGACGCCAGCTAAAGAACAGTTACCTGCAAGCAGCTCGCTTATAGAACCCTCTTCAAGTCTCGCACCCCAATTTAAGCATGGGTCATTATTTTGAGAAATGAAGCTTGTCTGATTCTCTAAGAATAGTTCGAACAAGGCTGGCGCTCTAAACGAAGTACCACGTGAAGCCCTAACTCTAAATCCGTTACCTACTGTCCAGTTAGCTCCAACTTTATATGTCGTGCCGCTTCCATAAGTACTGACATCGGTCCAACGGCCAGAAGCAGTCAGGTCGAAAGATTCCATAAAAGGCAAATCGCGAACTACTGGAATCTGAAGTTCCCCATAAAAGGCGGTAGTTTCTGCCGAACCTTGAGTTATACCCGCAGAGGTAGAGCCCCACGCGTTACCTTGTAACGTCTGCTCACCAGGGGTATCTACGATCTCATCCGTTTGATAAGAAAAACCAAATGCGGCACCAACTTGTCCTGCTGGCAGCTCGTAAAGGTCACCTGTAATATAGGCATCGAAAGTATCTTGTTTATAGTAAGTACGTCCTCTCTCCTCGCCAAACAGGAAGTCGCGGACATCCTGAGAAAACTCACCATTTATGAACTCGGGTGTAAACCAAGGAACCTCTACGCAAGGGCGATTAGAAATCGACGTTACAACACCAGAGCAGGGATCACCCCATAGCACGTCGTGCGAAAGCTCTAATGAATCTTCGTAAATTAACTTGGTATCATACGTGCCTCGGTTGAACGAGCGCTGGTAAGAAGCGTCCCAATTCCAAAAGCCAATGGCTCCCTCAAAACCAACAACTCCACGAACATAATCGATCGTTGTGGTGCTGCCAGAGTGATCCGTAACTGGTGTTGGATCGTAGAACATGTCTCCGTCAAATCCGTCAACAACGCCACCAGGAATGAAGGGTTCCCAAAACTGTCGGTAACCTGCAATTTGAGTCTCCCGACGGCTATACATCAGCTCACCGTACATCGAGATATTATCAGACAGATCATAATCGAACTGGCCAAACAAAGAGGCAACTTCCTGACGAGGAATCATTGATTGATTATAAACAAAAGGATGATTAGCATTTGTCCAACCATCTGACTCATAATCAAATCCTACAGGATACCAGCCCTCTGGAACTGACATATCACCAGGGTTAACTGCGTTATATTGAGGGCGCCCAGCCGCCGCATGCGAACCGTCATAATCATATACGAGACGTCCTCCTAGGTAGTTCTCAGCACCACCGTCCCATAACCACATCGCAGACTCAAGTGCATTACAATGAAACTCACCAGTTCGCGGGTCGATTGGATCAACACGTTCGTTTGTCTCACGATCGAAGAAATATCGAGGCTGGCAACCAAAGTAATCACGGTCGCCTCGCTTTAGTTCCTGATCTAAACGGTAATCACCGACTACCCGCCAAGACCCTGCTGAGAAGCTTCGTCCTAGTGTTCCGTTGATGCGATAGGTCTCACCACCGGATTCGAATGGCTGTGTTACGTTCACATTGATAGAAGAGTCATCACCTCGCTTGGTGATTATGTTGATTACCCCGGCTACGGCATCCGAACCATATAGAGAAGACGCGCCATCTTTCAAGATTTCTACACGCTCGATTGCAGAAATAGGCAACGCATTCATATCAAACGCGCTCACTTCGCCCCTGGTGCCGGCAGGACCAGCTCGGCGACCATTTAACAAGACGAGAGTACGATTTGCACCAAGCCCTCTCATGGAAATAGATTCGTTGCCAGCACCACCTGCAGTCACGCTGCCGACGCTCATTGCTGAAATTAATTGATTAGAGCCACTTGCAACAGTAGCAGTACGCAGTAGCTCCCCAACTGTATTGATGCCCATTTCAGTCGCCATTTCGGCGCTAATCACTTCAATTGGGGTATCACTGTCTAAACCATCGCGACGAATACGTGAACCTATAACTGAGATGCGCTCAGATGACGACGTAGCGATTGTTCCAGAATCAGAATCCGTTGCTTGTTCTTGAGCGAATGCAGCTGGTATGACTGCATAGGCACCACCAGCAATTAACGCCGTACGCAGCGTAGTTGTTAAGAGAGAGTTGTTAAACATGATCAAGCCCTACTTTAATAATTTTTTTGTTTAGCCGCTGTGCTAAAGATGCATGCGGATAGCTTGATACTAAGTGATTTCAATAAAAATAACAAACGTTAAAATGTAGTGTTAAGCAAATAAAGACATAAAAAAAGCTGCTCTAAACTTTAGAGCAGCTTTTTGTAAGGATGACTATACAGCCATTACAGGCTCACGCCTCGGCGCTCAGCAGTCGAACGAATGTAATTCGCCCAACTCTCTGCGTTACGACGCTGGTCACTGTAACGAGCTGCATTTTCAGCTGCTCTTACAGCCTCCGCATAACGCTCATTGTAAAAATGAGCTTCTGCTAAAGACATATACACGCGGCCTATCGAACTATCACCAGATGCTGCTGTCTCGATTGCCGCAGTAAATGCACGAGTTGCCTCCACATAGTTACTAGCTAGCAACAATGAGTTACCTCGGCGGCGATGGTAGTCGTGACGCTCCTGACGAGAGTCAGTTGCTTCCACAGCCTGAAGATACATATCATTAGCACGATTAAACTCGCGTGCTGCATGATAGGAACTAGCGGCAATCGACCAATTACGTCCAGAGCTTTCAATATCGCCCGACTCTAAATGACGTCGCATAACCTCTGCTGCACGGTATGGAATCATATTGTTAGAGTACATCTGCGCGAGTGCCCTAAAATCGTTTTGCTGCTCTAGAAATCCAGCAAGGTAAGCCAATTCAAGGGTCGCCAAACCGCGGTCATACTGTTCTTCTTGGAAATAAAGCATTCCAAGCTGAGCCCACCAACGCTTCTCAGTTGGGAGTGTTTGCACACCCTCTTCCAAGACACGGATCGCATCTGCAGTACGCTGCAATTCAAAGAAGGCTGCAACCTGAAGAACAAACGGATTGCGATTTGGTTCACGCATGTAATGTAACGCCTTACGTGCCAGCGGAATTACTTGCTCGTAATTGTTCAGCTCAAGATGAGAGTTTGACATCCGAACGAATACATCTGGATCAAGCTCACCGGTGAACTGAATCCAACGCTGGTAGTAACGCAGTGCGTCGCTGTAATTCTCTTCTTGTAAGTTCAAGTTCGCAAGTAGAAGCATAGCTGCCGCTTGATCAGAGAAACCAAGAATATCTAAGTCCACAGCCTGCTGAAGTGTACTTAAAGCTCGTTCTGGCTGCTCATTCGCCGCATACATGTTGCCAAGAAAGCGATTAACATATGCGACATCATAGTCACCACGAGGACTTGCGCCCTCAAGGATTTCTATCGCACCAGGAATATCGTCCTCCTCGTAAGCCTCAAAAGCCTGCATTATACGACGTCCAATCCGCTCACTGGCAGCTTGGTTGCGTCGAGAATCTCGAGCTTGTTGAACCTCAGATGGCGACGGAATGCGAAAGCCAATATCGATGTTGTCAGTTCGGCGTTGACGGTCGACAAATGCTTCCTGACGCTCCTGCTGTTGGACTTCTTCTTGGCTCATCTCCTCCTGCGCATATACAGTCGAAGACAGCGAAGATAAACCTAAGCCTAGCGCTACCGCACCTGCAATAATTGCATATTTAAATGTCATTATTGCCCCTCCATCGTAAAGTCAAGCTGCACAGTCAAACCTTCCTGACGTTGAGCGACGCCATCAACAATACGTGGCGCATATCGCCAGCGCATTAATGCACGGCGTGCTTCTTGGTCAAATACTCGGCGTGGTTGAGACTCAATCACCTGAACGTCGGTTACGCCACCAGTTTCATCAATCGTGAAACTTAAGCGCACCCACCCTTCGATACCGTCACGAGCTGCTGCTGGCGGGTAACGGGGTTCAATACGAACGATAGGCTGAGCATCACCGTCTCGACCAAGCCCTGCACCTGGGCCATCCAAGCCAGTGTCAGTACCACCTAAGTCGACGCCGCCCATGTCCATATTAAATGACAGAGTGTCATCTGCCGTGTCAGGCTCAGCATCAGGCTGTTGCGGCGGTGCCTCTGGTGGCTCCGGCTGCGGTGGTGGTGTACGGCGGCGCGTATCCACGTCCTGCTCTGGTGGCTCAGAGACAATGTCAATCCGAGTCGGTGGCTCAGGTGCTTCTGCACGCTGAGCCCCGCCACTGATCAAGAAAGCCATAAAGACAAACAGAGCGAAAGTGACTGCGGCGCCTAGTAAAATCGATACTATTGCGCGCACCATATTAGTCGTTCTCCGCTGCTATTGAAATTTGCGCGATACCGGCGGCTTTAATCTGGTCCATAACCTGAACCACAACCCCATGACGAGCACCTTCGTCGGCTTGAATAACTACCATGTCGGTAGGTTGTTCAGCTAACAGACGCTCGAGGTTGGCAGCCACTCGCTCTACGTCAACCATACGGCGGTCCATCCACACTTCACCATTTTCACGAATAGCAATGAAGATATTCGCTGAAGGCTTTTGTGAGGCTTGTTGGGCTTCCGGACGGTTTACGTCGATACCAGCTTCCTTAACAAACGATGTTGTTACGATAAAGAAGATCAACATGATGAATACGATGTCAAGCATCGGCGTCATATCTGCTGTCGCTTCTTCTTCTTCGCGAAAACGTTTACGTGCCATAATTCTTCTCTCTTAGTGATGTGGCAAACTGTCAAGCAGTCTGTCTTGTTCGCGACGGATGCGTGCATCTAAGCGCGTTACAAAGAACATTCCAGACAGTGCCGCCACCATTCCAGCCATTGTTGGGATAGTTGCCATCGAGATACCGCTAGCCATCAAACGAGGGTTACCCGTTCCTTGTACAGACATAATTTCGAATACTGAAATCATCCCTGTTACTGTGCCTAACAATCCAATCATCGGACAAATCACGATAGTTGTTTTCAACAACAGCATGCGTGCATTCAGATTTGTAGAAACCTCGGAAACCCAGGCTTCACGGATTTTATGCGCATACCAAGACGTCGTATCTTTACGCTCGTCCCAGGCTTTAATGATGCGATCCCGTTCCTTCGGGAACACACCAAACAGGTACCAGTAGCGCTCTATCATAACGATCCACATTAATAAGAGCGCTGCAAAGACGAGGTATAAGACATCGCCACCTGTGGCAATAAAATCCCTGACAGTTTCCCAAAGTCCCATCAGGTATAATTGCATGCTTACTCTCCCTTCTCCGCGTGAGAAGCAATGATGCCAGCAGCTTGTTCATCAAGTACTTGAACGATAGCTTTCGCACGGCCAGCCACAATGCTGTGGATGACGATCAGTGGCAATGCTGCAATCAGACCCAAGGCAGTTGTTACAAGTGCCATTGAGATGTCGCCTGCCATGATGCGCGGGTCACCAGTACCAAATAGCGTGATTGATTGGAACGTACCGATCATACCGATAACCGTACCCAACAGACCCATTAGCGGAGAGATAGCCGCTAGAATCTTAATAATACCAACGCCAGAATCAATCTTAGGTGTTTCACGTAAGATAGCTTCGTCTAACTTAAGTTCCAAAGTTTCAACGTCAGCATGCTTGTTCTCATGGTAAACCTTCAGGATACGACCCAATGGGTTGTTACCTGGGTTTTCAGGGTTTTTAAGCTGTGAACGAATCGCAGCACCCGCAAGGAACAGAGTCACTAACTTGTAGATAGCAATCAGGATACCGATAGCTAATACAACCGTGATGGCGTAACCAACGGTCGAACCTTGGTGATAGCGTTCCATCAACGTTGCGCGCTGAGTCAACAAGCTCAAGATACCACCACGTGAAGGGTCAACGTAAACCGGGGCATAACCTGACGTAGTGCTTTCAAAGTTAGCAGCCGCACGCAAGATATGACCGTCAGGCTGACGACCTAATGGCTGAATTTGGCCAAGGTCTTCGTTGTACAGTAAGTATTCACCATTTGAAATCAGGTTAAACGCACCGATACGCACGATTTCACGTGTCTCAGTACCACCTTCTAACAAGGTTACTTCACCTTGGAAACGGCTGATACGGCCTGATTCACGCATTTCAGTTAATAATGCAATCCACAGTTCTTCCAGCTCAGAAATGTTTGGCAATTCTTGCGCCTCAGCAAGGCTGTCTAACACGTCTTCTCGGCCACGGTACTGAGCACTCACTACTGAGGTTGAAATACGACCGATTGCGTCTGACGCTGAACCACGAATAACACCGAAGATTTCCCCTAAGGTGCCAACCATGTTATCAAGCTCAGTTTCTTTATTTGCGATATCGATTTCATTTTGCGCAAACTCTTGTTGCAGACGCTGACCTCGCTGCTCTTCATTCGAGTATTGCTGCTGTGCTTCACGCAACATTTGCTGACGGTCAGCACGCTCGTCCATAAAACGACGCTCACGCTCTTGATCAATACGCTGCGCAGATTGACGGTTTTCCTGCACAATACGTAGCAGGTCGTCGAGTGAAGTGGCTTGTTGCGCACTTGCAGAGAACGCAAAGCCTGCCGCCATGGTGATACCAGCTGCGGCTGTTACTAAATGCTTAACTACCTGTTTCATTCTGCATTCTCCGGAGCTGCTACTGGTAAACGAACCACGTCAACCTGAGTCTGGTTACGTGCCATACGAATTGCTTGAGTCAACGGGTTCAAGTAACTACCGTCAAGAGATACCCACTCACGCGCTTCGTTGTCCCAACGCCATGCATTGCGTTGATCCAGAGATTGTGCCAGGAAAGCAACACGACCTAAGTGGAAGAAGTCCACTGCAACGGTTTCACCGTTAATAGTCAAGTCACCTTGATAAGCATTCAGTGCAACACCATAGTCCATTTCGGCTTGGTAAGCTTCCATGATCTGACGGAATTTCTCTGAATCAGTTACATTCGAGCGAGTCATGATTTCACGTAAACGCTCAACACGAGCTGTACGGTTTTCATTACGTACTGGAATATCTAACGCCACGAACTCCTCGAGCGAGTCAATCATACGGTACATCAATGGAACCACGCCTTGGCGTGTTTCTTCGATACCGTCGATTTGGCGCTGTAGCGAATTAAGTTGAGACTGTTGGTCTTCAACCAGACGTTGTACGTGATCGTTATAAACACGCAGTGATTCGTACTGACTAACTACTTCGCGATAATCCGCTAATAACTCGCGGCTTTGCTCAAATAGTGAGTCAATACGCTCCTGAGACTGAGCAGAACGATTATGAATTTGAGTTTGCTCGGCTTGCAGACGTGACAAATCAACGTTAGCAGCAACAGTTGCGCTGCCCGCTAATGCCATAGTGCCTACGAGTGCGGCGGCAATTTTGCTTCGTTTGATTACTATGGTCATAGTTCCCAACCAATTTGACTTAACTTTATACTTCAGCGAGGTCACAAGTACCGAATCGGTACGAATTCGCTAACCGAAGCCCAGTTTGTGTGAGTGATGAAATTCAAGTTTTCTACACTAGCAGCTGCCCTTAGGCGAAAAAGGGCACTGCCTGAATACTCTCACTATGTCTGAGAAGTGTCAACAGGGCCGTGTAAGGTTAATAGAAAGAACATAAGCAACATTTTGAAAGTCATGGCGTCAAAATGAAATTCAGAACATTGTTTAGTTATTAAGCTAGAACTACACGCTTAATATATAAAAATGCCGGTCATATGACCGGCATTGACGTTCTCCAAGCAAGGGTTTGAACAATATTGACTTAGAAACGTTGAGTGTAACGGAAGTACATAATACGACCGTATGCGTCATACAGGTTCATGTTGTAGTCACGAACACCGAACGGTACCAACTGTGGCTCTTTCTCGAACGCGTTACGCGCACCAACAGTTAGACGACCATCCCATGCAGTGTTGTAACTTACTTGCAGGTCATGAGTGACCCAGCTACCAACGCTGCCTTCGCGAGTTACGTTGTCGCCAGAACCTGACACTACTGCGTAGGTGCTGCCGATTAAGTTGACGTTCCAACCGAAATCGAAGTCTCCCCAGCTGTAAACGTTATTAAACGTCACACGATCTTGTGGACGACCTTGGTCACGAATGATGTTACGCGACTGACCAGCTTCAGTCAGCTCAAACACGTGGCTCCACTGCAAGTTAGAGCGTAAACGACCCATCTCGCCGAAGTCAAACGTACCTACGATATTGAAATCAATACCGTCAGTTTGTTGAGTACCATCGTTCGCGTAACCACCAGTCACTTCCTGGATGATGCCGCCTTCACGAACAATACCTAAGCCATCAGGAATTGGCGTACCGTCAAGCTCACGGTCAATCATGGTCTGAGCACCGAACAAGCGAATGGTGTCGTTGATTTCGATGTTGTAGTAATCCAACGTCATGTTCAACCAATCAGTCGGCTGATATGCCACACCGATTGACCACTGGCTTGAAGACTCAGAGCTCAGCTCTGGGTTAGCAATGGTAGTTTGACGAACCTGCTGTGTAGGACAGTCAGACTGTGAAATACCTTGTGATTGACACAATACGTAGTCGCGAATACCTGGGTTACCAGATGAAGGCATCATGGTAAGGATATCCAACGACGGTGCACGGAAACCTTCACCCCAAGAACCACGAACAACCAATTCTTGCAGCGGCTGCCAGCGGAAGCCTACTTTTGGTGAGAAGTCGCTACCGTAGTCAGAGTAGTCATCGAAACGACCTGCAACAGTCAACTCTAGGTCTAGGGTTACTGGAATCAAAGTTTCGAAGTACGCTGCAGTGACGTCACGGTCACCACCAGCAGAACTACCTGATGAACCACCGACAACGCCTGCTTCAGACAGTGAATCGTAACGGTCAACGTAGGTTTCTTCACGGTACTCAGCACCGACAACGGCTTGTACGGTACCCGCATTCAGGTCGAATAAATCGAATGCTGCTGACGCGTACACTTCGTCGATTCGGAACTCAGAAACACGTGAAGTCGTAACGTTCATTGAGTTTACGATTGCTTGGTGCGCTGCCATCGCTTCTTCGTTACCTTCATAACGCATCCCGAATGGGTCGTCTAGACGGTAGTAAGCTTGGTTTGGACCAAGTGCTTCAACTTGATCAACTGTGATGTTCGCCGCGTCACGTAACGCTGAGCGCAGCAAGTAGCCACGACCGAAGTCATAGTTTTTAGAAACCGTACGACGAATACCACCGTCGACGTCGACGTTACCGATGCGACCGTCAACACCTAAGTGGAAATCACGAGTGTACAGGTCAGATTCAGTGTCACGGTTACCGATAGCAGCCGTTCTGTGGAAGAAGGCGACGTCACGGTTATCACCAATTGGTGAGCCGTCATTCTGAGTCTCTTGGAAAATCGGGCTCAATGGGTTGGTCGGGTTGTTAATACTGTCCGCCGCTAAAATATCGCCCGGGTCGTTCAGCGTTGGTGCATAACGACCGAAGTACTTAGAACGGCTCAAGCTTGAATTGAAGAAGATATTCCAATCTTGGTTGATGTCGTGATCGGCTTTCAAGAAGATAGCTTGGTTACCAATCGCCGCTTCTTCAGCACTTACCGCAGTATGCTGATAAGAACAACCGTCTAAGCCTGTATTGGGGTTATCACGAATGAAGTAAAATGGCATGCGCTCGCCACCACAGGCGTTTGCAAATGCTTGGCTGGTTGCGTTTGAACCTGGACGACCAGCTGCGGTCAGCTCAGTCCAGTTGTTGCCGTAACCACTCCAAGGCTCTAAATCAACCCACGACTGTGCATTGTTGTAGATGATGTCACGGTTGTTCCACGATACACCACCAATTAGACGAGTAGTGTCAGAAGATGAGCCGAATACGACTGAGCCCTCTTCACGGTCACCGCCTTCGCTCGGCAGGCTAACTGTTGACTCGCCATAGCGCAATTCAACGCCATTAAACTCGCGACGGGTAATAATGTTAATTACACCACCAATCGCGTCAGAACCGTACATCGCTGATGCACCGTCTGATAAAATCTCAATGCGTTCAACCATCCCGATTGGTACAACGTTCAAATCCTGAGAGCTACCTGTCAAAGGTGAAGTTGGTAAACGGCGGCCGTCGACCAATACCAGAGTACGGTCAGCACCCAAGCCACGCATGTTAACAGATGCAGTAGCACCTGATGCGTTACCTGACTGCGGGCGGAACGAACCTGATGTGTTAAAAGTGGTATTACGGATGACGTCAGTAATAGAGTTTTCGCCTGACATGTCAATCGCATCACGGTCAATAACGGTAACAGGTAAAGCGCCTTCCATGTCTGTACGTTGGATACGCGAACCGGTTACTTGGATACGCTCTGGAGTAGCAGCGCTTTCAGTCGCAGCTTCTTGCTCTTGAGCGAAGGTAGCGCCTGACATGACGGCACTAGATGCACCTAGTAACAAAGCATAGCGCACTGATTTAGCTATTTTACTATTGTTATACATAGAATGTTCTCCCTGGAACTTGATTTTTATTGTAACGGAGTGACTTGAATCTCGCTTAGACGACTAAGTTTGTCGCTTCTCGTCCGACCCCATCAGAATCCATACTAATTAACAGGAAATGGAAAGGCAACATTAAATCAAATGTTTCTGAATATATTTGCAACAATCAGGTGCGTTTACGCATCATTTACTCCATATCATTTGATATAGAGGCAAAAATGACGTACTCAACGCGCTCAAAAAATCAGCACAAATTGAAGTCGATTTGCCTAGTTAGGAACTTGAGATTAAGATGCTGGTGAACTGCTTTCGCTTGCCACGCATTGCCCAACTAAAAAGAACTTGAGGAGTATCGATATGCATCATTGGACCACCTACTGGCAAAGCACACCCAGCTTGAATAGTTTTGCCGAAGGTACATCTAGAGACGGTTACAATGGTGAGCTCAAGGCGTTTTGGGACTCGGAATTTGCAGCATGTAATGATTCAGCTTGCATATTAGATTTAGCCACAGGCAATGGTGCTATCGCGTTACTAGCCGCGAAGTACAAGCAAACTCAGGCCCTCCAGTTCAAAATTTTTGCCAGCGATGCCGCAGATATCAAGCCTCTGGAAAATGCTGGTCTTAGCATGCAAGATAAGAAGTTGCTGAGCTGCGTAGATTTTTTCCCGAATACCCGAAACGAAGCGCTAGGCTTCTCAAACGCAAGCTTTGATCTTGTAGTAAGTCAATTCGGCTTTGAATACGGCGCCCCTGAGTCAAGTATCATCGAAATCGAACGAGTCTTGAAACCCGGTGGTCGTGCGGTGCTTTTGGTTCATCATGTAGACTCTTCAATCGTGCAAGATTCAAAAGGGGGGATTCAGGTCTTAAACATGTCTCTTCATGAATCACCTGTTTTTATTCAAGCAGAGCTATGCTTGGAACTACTGCGTCAAGCATCAACGCTTAATAGTAAAGCGCTTTATAATCTCTATCAGGCGAGTACCAGCACGTTAAAATGGGTCATGCAACAACTCAAAACATTGAACAGTAATGCACTAAGCCAAGCTTGGGTTGATGATGTACTATCGCGCGTTGCACAGGTCATGGCGAATCCGGGCCAAGCCTCGACTGAGGCTCAACTGCAAAGTTTAAGAGCTCATTACGCACAACTAACTGAGCATTTAGCTCGTATTTCCGACCAAATTAATGCCGCTTATGATGAAAAACGTAGTCAGCAGCTAAGAAGCTTCGCCCAACAGAGTGCACTGCAAATTGAAATTTCCCCTTTTCATTTGGCTAATGTAGGGAATGAACCAGAAATACGGAACTGCGAAAATAACTTTGCCATGCTTATTCAGTTGCGCAAGCCAGCATTGAAGGCTTAAGTCGTGCACACAGATAATAATTTGCGTAACGCTCTACGCATACTTGAGCAAGAAGCTAAACACTTACCTAAAAACATTAGCAAAACTTGGTTTAGCCCAGAGCTTTTCCATTGCCGCAGCGAAAGAAGTTGTGATTACCTGCAGGAAATTCAAGCTAACCTGCAGAAGTTAGCTGAGTTAAACCCGAGCTCTGAGAGCGCAACCTGGCTTGCTAACCACTTAAGTGAACAATTAAACGCCTTTACCCAGGCTATTTTTCGTGCAAAACGCCCTGCGCCTGCCGTGGCGAGCAAACAAAAGTTACCTTTTGATGAACAGCAAAGCCGTAGCCAGAGCCTCTATGCTGAACTTGCCAAGCACCATGAGTATGAACGCCGGCTGAGTGATAACTTACGCCAAGCTCAAGCGGCCGCCGACTCAGCATCCAGTTCAGAAAGTCATCAGCAGCAAGTATTATTGTGTCAACAACGCTTAATGCGTTGCCAAAAAGCAATCGCCAACATTGAAGCGCAAATTGAACGCCAAACACCCAAATATTAAGCAATAAAAAGGCGCTACCGAAGTAGCGCCTCATAGGTAAGCGTCCAGCAATTAGAAGCTATACGTCACGCCAACAAATGCACGACGTCCAACTAGGTCATATAACGCGTTGCCAACATAGCCTGGCGGGGTTTTGTCTAGCACGTTACGAATACCTGCGTTCACAGTCAGGTTCTCACCAAAGTAATAAGTACCTGAAATGTCATGCGTGGTCATTGAACCCACATAGGCTGGGCCTACGTTTTCATAAGCTTCCAAACGTGGCGTCACGTTGTAAAGCGCAGAACGGTCAATGTAACGCGCTGTCCAGTTCACCGACCAGTCGTTCATACGGTAAGTGTTCGACAAACGGAACTGCCAGCTTGGGTCACCAATTTGGCCATCATTACGGTTATCCAGCTCTGGTTGATCCTGGAACTCATAAGTCACGAAGCGATCCAGATAGTTAACAAACAACGAGCTCGCAAGACGGCCAGGTAGGTCCCAACGGCTTAGTTCGAAGCGATAGTTCAGGTCTAACTCAACACCACGCGTTTCAATGGATGACGCATTCACGTAACCAGACGTCACCGCGGTTAACTGACGCGTTTCGGCGTCGCGCGTGACCTGTGGGCAGAAATCCGTCGATAAACCACCACTCGCGTCCACACAGTTATCAATGATAGTTTGCGCGCCAATACTGACGATCGCGTCATTGATTTCAATGTTGTACACGTCCAAGGTCGCACTGAAGCCTTCAATAAAGGCTGGCGTCCAAACCACACCCGCCGTCCATGAACGCGAGCTTTCAACGTTCAGGTCTGGGTTACCGCCCGATAATGAGGCAATACTTGAGTTAGTTTGACCGACAAAACCTTCTGGCACACCTAGCGCAGCACAGTTATCAATGCGGTTAGGGTTCTGGTTAATCCGCGTGACGTCACATGGATCTGTCACGTTGGTAAAGCCTGGTGAAATTGGGCTAAACGCTTCGTTCACGTTTGGCGCTCGAACCGCTTGACCGATAGTACCACGTAAACGCACATCAGCGATTGGCGCGTACATTAAGCCAACTTTCCACGCGTCAGTCGAACCAACGTGAGAATAATCCGCATAACGATACGCTAAATCCAAAATCAGCTCTTCCACTGCAGTCACACCGCTCAGCAGTGGCAGGTTAACTTCCACGAAACCTTCGGTCACGTCGTACTGACCAAACGAATCTGGCGTCGCCGCGCTGCTGCTTAAGCCCGCTTTGGTAAATGCGTCAGTCGTAGTTTCTGAACTTTCTTCACGCCACTCAAAACCAAACGCCACATCGACTGGGCCACCTGGTAAGCTAAAATAGCTAGCTGTGTCGGTGACGAAAATGGCACCAAAGTACTCTTGGGTAATCACATCTTTGCGGTTTGCGTCATGGCTAACGAAAGCAATCGCTTCGTCACTCGCGTTTTGGCCGAATGGGTTGTAAGGCACACATTCACCGCCGCTATTGACCAAGCCGCCGTTCGGGTCGCGACATACAATGTCACCGTCCGCATTGCGGATAGTATCTACCGCTGCATATAGGTTTGCCTGACGCTGGAAATCAGGCGCTGGCGTGTTGCGAATGATATTGTTGGCCGTGTTACGGTCGTTACGGGTTTCGCCGTAGCCATAGTAAAAGTCGTAGTCTAAGAAGCTATTCCCGATATTTGCCATGCCTTCAATACCCAACACGGTACGGAAAGTTTGGCGACGGTTTTCAGCGGTGCGGTTACCCCAGTCTTCAAAGAACTTTCTAAAACCTACTGTCTCGTGGCCAGCATCCAACAAGATGCCGCGCAACTCATCGTCCAAATAGGGGTTGTCATTGACGTTAATCACCAGGTTATCAAATGACGGTTGGAACTGTTGCTCCACATCAGCCTCAACATACTTAAACTCACCGTAAAAACGCGCTGAGTCGTTCAACTCGTAGCTTAACGTTGAACCCATGATACGGCGGTTCACTTCTGGCTGCAGGTTCACGTAGTCTTGAGTAAAGGCACAGGTTTCACAGCCATTCGGGAAAGAACCATAAGCCGAGGAATTGTCGCCGCCGCGCTCTGGTTGCTGTTGCCAAGAACCGTCCTCAAAAAAACCGTACAAGCGCTGACTATCGCCGCTACCGGCAATAATCACGCCATTACCTGAACGGAAGTCGGTACCGATATTAGGCACATAGATACGGTCAGGGATACCGTCTAAACGCCCGGTGTCTGCAGGGTTCACAATGGTGCCCCAGTTCGCAAACTGGCGTACATCATTTTCCATGGTTTGCTGAATGCGGTTCACACCTAAATGGAAGGTAGCATTACCACGACCACTTAAGAAGTCGCCACCGCCTAGCAAGTTAAATTCGTGGGTACGTGCGCCAACACCTTCGGTTGACGTAGTGGCACGACCTGAAAGCTCAACGCCCTCATAGTTGTCGCGCAGAATCACGTTAATAACACCTGATACCGCGTCTGAACCGTACACAGCAGACGCACCACCGGTCATCACTTCAACACGCTCAATCATCGATGCTGGAATAGTCGATAGATCTACCGCAGCCGAGCCTGGGCTACCTGCAACATGGCGCTTACCGTTAACCAGTACCAATGTACGCGAAGTACCTAAACGACGTAAGTCTGCAGAGCTCACACCACCTGATGCGTTGTTATTACGGTTACCAATTAGGGTGTCAGTCGCGCCGATGGCTGGCAACTCTGCCAAAATCTGACCCAAGTCTGGGCTACCGAAATTACCAATTTCTTCACGACCAATCGAAACCAAAGGTGCCGCTTGCGACAGCTCTGGGCGCGCAATCCGCGAACCGGTAACTTGAATACGTTCAGGACGGTCTGCGACTTCTGAATCTTGCCCTTCTTGTGCGCTAACCACACCGCTGAATGCAGTGCTAGCTGCGCCAAGCATCAAGGCCAAACGAACCGCACGAGCGGTCTTGTGATGAGTTGACATAATTTCTCCCTGGAGCACTGAGTGCTTTGGATGACATAAGGCGCCGTATAATATTGTTGTACGCCGTGGGTCCCACCTTGTGCAAAGTGGAGGCAAGATACTAAGCCAAGCGCAGGGGTTGTTAAAGCATTGAGCAGGCGAAAAAATAACCTTTTTGGGTTATTACATATTTTCTACATGAGTTTATGAATTTATTGTGTGCTAATTGTAGATTTATTTTTGAATTTATTTATAAACAATGACTTACACAAAGAAAACACAATTAAAATACCAGTGCATCCGGCGTTAACGAATGGTCAATATGTAGGCACTCGCTCACCTTACATGTTAAACCTCAACATCTCCGCGTGTTTGCCAGTGAGTAAGCGCTTTATTACACCGCGTATTGCCCGTCGCGTGGGCGCGCAGCTAGACGCGCCCAGCGGCAAAAATTTCGGGTTAAAAGGATGAAACTTTACCAAGCATTGCTTTATTGTTGACGGCGCAATGCCTGTCTGACTCGTTCTGGCAAGTCCGGAAGGGCTGATTTTGGTAATAAATAACTCGACATATTCAGCAAATCCGTAAAGATACGATTACGTTCAGTGGTCTTGCGTAAGTACTCATGTCCTGACGAACCGCCGGTGCCAATTTTCGAGCCCAGCATACGCTGTACCATCATGGCGTGTCGATAACGCCAAATGGTCATGTTATCGTCCATATCCGCAAGGCAGCTAAGCACCTGGCAAGGTAGATTGAAAACTGGTTCTTCACGGTACAACTGAATAAATAGCGCGCCTTGAAGTGCGCGTTGGGAAAGCCGGACCCTACCCTCGGCTTGCATCTGCGCATACAGCTCTGGTTCAAACAAAGCGGCAAAATTCTCTCGTGTAGCTTGCAGGTCTTTAAGCTCCTGAGCTTTCTCTTCATCGCTCAATAGGTCGTTGGCGCGAATAATGGCTTCATCATGGCTCAGACTATCTTCAATGGCCGCTTTGAAATGCTCAGCGAACGCGAAATCCTGCATATCCAGAAATGGCATCCGCGCCAGCCAATCATCCACCCGCTCAAATAAACTTGCCTGCCCCTCTAACTCGCCCAGGTATGCGCGATCGCGGTCGTTAATGCGAGTATAAAAAGACTGCTGATCAAAGGCGATTCGCGTGTCACGACGTAAACCTAAGCTAATTTCCAGCTCTTTAAACTGAATACTTTGAAAGCCTGATGCGGGTACGAGGTAATCGCGAAACTCAAAGAAATCTTGTGGCGTCATTGTTTCCAGTACGCCAATTTGCTGGTTCATTAATTGCTGAATTTTGCTAATCCGATTCAACCGATGCACCACTGTCATTAAAGCTTCATCTGGCACATGATCGGCACGAAAAATCGTCAAAACCGAGCGCAGTTCGTGCAGCACTTGCTTAAACCAAAGTTCGTAGGCTTGGTGCACAATAATAAACAGCATTTCATCATGGGCAGCGCTGGCATACTTTTCGCTTTGCAGCGCCTGCGCGTCAAGCAACTTATCCAGTTGCAGATAGTCGCCGTAATACACAGCTTCAGGGTTCTTTTTCACTTATTATACCTTATACACAAATAGTTTAACTGCTTGGTCACGTTAACACTGCCCACCATACTAAAAAAGGCCGCATAGCATGGTATTTGCTAAATGCGGCCTAGAATCGCAAGTCTGGAAGAATTAATGAAGATTAGTTACCGAAATTCTCAAGCTCTGCAACAAACTGATTGAATTCAGCGCCTTTAAATTTCACTCGATACTCGCTTCTCCACTGGTTGACGATCTCTGAAGCTCGACTATGCGCTCCCTCGTACCCCCAGAGGTTCGCCATAATACGTTCCTGTCGATTCCCAATACTGTCAGTGACTATATTTTCACATCGTCCGTTTAAATTTGTCGTTGAAAACTCAGGTTCATGTGATGGAGGCTCAGAATGAATAATTGTTCCAGAACAAGAGGGCGACATGTACTGAATAGTTACGTTTTGCATTACGTATGAGTCTGCCGCCGCGCCCATAGTGGTTAAATTTGACGCCCACTCGTTCGCAAACTGAGCAACGTTTGCTCTTGTATATCCACTTTGCTTAAGCGCACGCTCGGTCATTACACTCAACATAAGTGAGTAAGCCATTGCTCGGCTGCCAGTCAGAGTAAAGTAGTAATCATACCCCTGTGCGCTATAAGTCGAGTTATTGACCAGAGAGAATCCGTGAGTAATCAGATTGCTGATATAACCAGCATCGTAGTCGTCGTTTGCCGCTATCTGATGGGCTACGTGAACCATATCTGAATAGGCATTGAATTCAGCCTGCATGGTAATTAAACGATGCTGCTCAAAGCCACTATTGACTATAGCTCTAATCTCATCCAATGAGTCTTGATGAAGAAGAGCAACTTGAGGCCCATTACTACCACCAAAAATCTGTTCTCTAAGAAAGCTGGATGCTTGCGAAATTAGAAACGACTTCGCTTGAGCGGCGATAAAAGTAACAACTTGAGGCGGCACAGCCTGAACCTCCACATCTGCCTCAATGTCAGTAGCGTAAGCTTGGCTACACACGAATGCCGGCAACGCTAGCACTAACAACTTTTTACCAAAATTGTTCATTTGAATATCCTTTATGTCATAGTTTATTTATCCTTACTGCTATATTTTTGTAACACACGTTCATCATATGGGCAAATTTTATTCAAAGTGAACGACAGCTATTAATGTAAATTAAAAGCAAAGAGACGCACTAATTCGCTAAAAATTAGCCTAGAGGGGGAAATCAAAAGGTAAATTAATTGAATGTGAAGAAAAAACAAGAGAGATAGGTGGTGACCCCACAAGCCGCACCCCGGCACACGCGTCCCCAACTGCGGCTGCTCCCTTCCGGGCCTGACCGGGTTCGCTGGTTAACGTTGCGAGGGGACCCATGGGGCCACCGCTGCGCATTATCTATGATGCACAGCGGTAATGCAAGGACACCGCCCGAGACGGCGTTTAACTGCACAGTTTTTCAGCAATGACCCATTAAGCGCTCTTTTTCTTCGCTTTCACGGCAATCACTTGCTGCGCTTCATCGCTGGCCAAAGCTTGCATGAAAATCTCAAGTTCGCGCTCGATTCGCACAGCCGTACTTTCGGTTGGGGTTTTGAGTAGTTGCTTACTACGGCGTAAAGCCTGTGGTGGCTTACTCGCCAGTTTCCCGGCGACCTCTTCCGTTGCACTTTGCAGCGCATTTAATGGCACGACTCGGTTAATTAAGCCCATCGCCAGTGCTTGGCTGGCATCAAAGCTCTCACCCAATAGCAACAGCTCAGCGGCCTTTGGATAACCGGCAATCTGAGGTAACAGCAAGCTCGAGCCCGCTTCCGGCACTAAGGCTAAATCAACGAATGGCAGCGCAAATACCGCGTCTTCGGCGGCATAGATAATGTCGCAGTGCATCAATAATGTGGTGCCAATGCCAATCGCCGCGCCTTGAACGGAAGCCACTAAGGGCACGGTTAATTCGGGTAAACGCTTGAGTAGTTTAAATACGGGGGCTTGCGGGGTTAACTCACCATGGCGCAGAAAATCACCTAAGTCGTTGCCCGCACAAAACGCGTCGCCAGCGCCACTGAATACCACAGCCTGTACGCTCGGGTCCGCTTCCGCGGTGTTTACGCCATCTAACAATGCTTGATACATATCTTGCGTCAGGGCGTTCTTTTTATTCGCGCGGTTAAGACGCAGATGTAAAATTGCGCCCTCGCGCTGAGTGATAACAAATTCGCTCACAGTGACTTCGCTCCCAGTTGCTCTGCATATAGTTCTAACAACCTACCATAAAACTGGTTGTACCTGTCTACCATAGCAGTAATTTGGATTCTCGCGTTAGCGGAAAACAAGCTTTACTGTGATTCAGCGCTGTTGGCACTGATAGTCAGCAACGCATCGATACGGTTTACACAGCGTTGCAAGCTGGCCATCGCGTCGCATGCAGCCCCCGCAAGCTCTGGGTTGCCTGCCGCGTTGGGCAAACTAAAGCATAAGCGCTGATCAAGCTGACCATAGCTGCGGATACGAAAATACTGGTATGCCCGCTGGCTTAATTGCTCGGCTAAAGTGGCGTCAACCTCGACCCCCGGCGTCGGGCGTTGAGTTAATGCTGCGAGTGCTTCGCGCAGCAATCGACTATGGGGCGCATCGTCGGCCTGAGGTGCTGGCCCTTCATCAACTAGGTAGCGCGCTAGCTGGTCTTCTAATTGCTGCACTTCAGACTGGCAAATGTCCGTGGTGGTGCCTAAGCGGCGCAGTAATGCCAGGCTATTTACCTGTTGCTTCGTTGCCGTATTAAAGAACTCGCTGCTATCCAGCGCCTGCAATGATTGTAGTGGCATGCCAGCAATCAGCGCACTGAAAATCACCTGTTGGGCATATTGGCGTTGCGCTGCAGCGTCAACTTCGGCCAATGCACGACGTACACGCTGCGGATGTTGCGCTAAGTCTTCGGCAGGCATCCAACCAAGGGTTAAGGTTTGCGGAAAATAGGCTTCCACCCAATATTCGTCGCTGTCAGCCAGCATCACCACATCAATCAAGTACACGCGCTGATCAAATTCTAGCGCCTCTAATACAGGCGCATCAAAATCGCTCTCAGCTTGCAGTGCGGTGCGTTCGGTTTGCACATATAAGGGCTGGGCCTGGCTAACATGTGGCCATGTAACTTCACGACCCATACTTTGCTGCCACTGGGCGCGCTGAATTTCTGTGCGTAACAGCTGCGCGTCATCTGCCAGTGCACCATTGGGTGAATACAGCGCTATGAGTTGACTGAAATTGCGCTCGGACGGCTCGTGCTGATACCAGGCCACGGCATACTCGTATTCCCCTGCAGCCGCCAGCTCATCGGCTAAGCGGCTCGGCGTAAGCCCCGCTACCGCAGCAAATACCCCTAATCCGCCTTCTATCGCGCAGCCTGTCGCGAGCCAACGGTCAAGTAATACGGGGTCGATATCACGTGCACGCACTCGCGCCTCAGGGCTTAGGGCTTGTAGCTCCGCAAACAAAGAAGACGTCGCACAAGCGACGTCTTCAGATGATTGGCTCGGGTTGCTGCTACAACCCGCGATAACCCAAGTAAGTGCGGCAATGCCTGCTAAACGCCAGTTCATGCCTATTGCTCCTTGCTTATTTGCCGCATTTATTTGCCGCGTTAATTCGCCGCGCCTATTCGCCTCGTTTGGCCCAAGCCGCCTTGGCGCCTTCATGCAATGGCAAAATTAAGTCTAACGCGCTTTGCCCATCGCTTGGCAATTGCAATTGGTTGTCTTGCAATGGCTTCACTCGCTTGCCCCACTTAATAATGCCGGCACCACAAGTTAACCCGCCACCAAATACCGCTGACACAATGGTATCACCTGGCTTGACCAGGCCATTCTCAATCGCTTCAGCAAAGGCAATTGGCAAGGTGGCTGACGAGGTATTGCCATACTTATGAATATTCAGCATGGTTTTACCTTCTGGCACCTTACACATTTTTGCCAGGAAATCGATTAACCGCTTATTCGCTTGGTGAGGGATCAGCGCGTCCACATCGTCCATAGTCAGACCGGTTTGCTGGAATACGTCTTCAACTGCAGCGCTCATGCCTTTGACGGCACGCTTAAAGATTTCCTGACCTTCAAAGTTAAATGGCATCACGCCGTCAAAGTTGTAGCGATCAAAGCTCAAACCAAAATCAAGGGCCAACACGTCGCGGGCGTCTGAATCGCAGCTGATTTTCGAGGCCAACAAGCCACATTCTTCATCCGTCGCTTCCAGCACCATGGCGCCAGCGCCATCACCAAATAACACAGCACTTTCGCGCTTGGTCCAGTCCAGAATTCGGGTCAAACGCTCGGCACCGATAATCAGCACTTTTTTGTGCATCCCAGTGCGAATACCCGCCGTGGCATTGTGCATGGCATAAAAGAAGCTACTACAGGCCGCGTTTAAGTCGTAGGCTGCGGCACCACTTGCGCCAATATTACGCTGCACCGCAGACGCCACATTGGGGATAATCTCGTCCGCTGTACAGGTACCCACAATAATCAGGTCCAGCTCTTTGGGGTCAAGGTCGGCGCAGGCCAATGCATTGCGTGCCGCCACTGTGGCAAGTTCCGAGGTGCCTACATGGCTTACTCGACGCTCAGAAATACCGGTGCGCGGTTTAATCCATTCGTCGGAAGTATCCAAAAACGTCGCTAAATCGTCATTGGTGAGCACTGCCGGAGGCAGACATTTGCCCCATCCTGTAATTTCTGCATACTTCTCAAATTTCATCAGTCTAACCTTGTACGTATCTTTTCCACCTTTTTGCGCTGCAATCAGCACTGTGCAGGTGACTCTATTGGAACAATCGTATACCTTTACGGGTCTGAAACCCACATTTTTCTATTTGCCGTAGCGCGCGGCGAACTTACAACAACGCAGATAAAACGTGAAATCAGCAAGCATTGAGGCACTACGATGATAAAAAAACAAATGGTTGCCGCCCTATTAAGTTTGGCATTTTTAGGTGCGTGTCAAAGCACGCCGACCCCAGTATCACTGAACCCGCAAGTTAGCACCCAGCCAAGTGGCGATGCCGTGCGGTTACAAGTGCGTGATCAGCGTGCACACAATTACGTCATGCGCTTAAAAACCAACGACCAGACTGCAGAGTTTGCCACGGCAGACCCAACCTTGGCTAGTCTGATCAGTGAACGGGTTGGCCAGCGCTGGTCAGTGCGCGATGATGCCCCAGTCGAGCTGGAAATTATTATTCGTGATGCCTTGTTTGTGGTACAGCAAGGTTCACTGCGCCACGACACCCAGCACAACATCCGCCTGTACACCAAAGTGACATCGGCTGAGCGTGAAACCGAGAAAACCTTCACCGGCAGCCGGGAATCAAATGGGCCGCTGCGTGCCGATCAACGTCGCATCGAGCGCGAGTTTGCTGACTTGCTTGGCTCCGTGTTAAACGATGTGCTCAACGACGAAACCCTGACCAACCGGATTCGCGAGGCTCAACATGCGCAATAAACTCTACCCGTTATTCGCGGCATTGCTATTGTCAGTGCTGATGCCAGTAAAAGCCCAGGACATTCAACAAAACAACCTGTTTCCACGGGTCAAATTTGTCACTGAGCATGGCGAGATGGTGGTCGAACTTGACCGTATGCGTGCGCCGCTTACGGTGGATAACTTTCTTCGTTATGTGGTCGCGGGCGACTATAACAACACCCTGTTCCACCGCGTTGTCGAAGACTTTGTGGTGCAAGGCGGCGGTTATAAAGCCGACGATTCACCCTTGCGCACACGCGACCCTGTGGTGAATGAAAGTGGCAATGGTTTAACCAATCAGTTCGCAACCATTGCGATGGCGCGCGAGCGCAACCCACACTCTGCCAGCAGCCAGTTCTATTTCAACGTCAAAGACAACGACAGCTTAAACCCGAGTTCACGCCGGTGGGGTTACGCCGTGTTTGGCCGCGTGGTGGAAAACGATGCCTTGCTGCATGAGTTAGCCAGCGTTGAAACCCATACCGACCCGGACACCCAAGCCGATGACGTGCCAGTGCAACCGTTACGCTTGATTCGTGTGCAATTGCTACCACGCGAATAAGCTTAACGTGCCGCACTTAAGTCGCTAATAACAACAATAATAAGGAAGGCTATGAGTTCCGCGCAGCCACAAAACTGGCGTGATTTAGTCAAGTTTTACACCCAGCGCCGCTTGCTGATTATCTTCTTGTTCGGCATTGCCAGTGGCTACCCTTGGCTAATGATAGGTTCGTCCATGTCAGCCTGGCTGAATGAAATTGGCGTGAGTCGCACCAGCATCGGTTTTTTCGGTGCCGTATTTGCCGCCTACTCAGTCAATTTCTTATGGTCTCCCTTAGTGGACCGTGTGCGCCTGCCGGGTCTTACCCGCTGGCTCGGCCAACGCCGCGGCTGGATCTTACTTTGCCAACTGGGCATTGCTGCGGGCTGCTTTTACTTAAGTACCCTCGAATTTACCGACAGTTTAAAATACGCCGGTCTTGTCGCGCTCTTTATTGCTGTGTGCAGCGCCACCCAGGACATCGGTATCGACGCCTATCGGATTGACTCAATTGGTGAAGACGAAGCGCGGATGCAGTCCGCCGCAGCGGCCATGACCACTGCGGGCTGGTGGACAGGCTACGGTGCCCTTGGTGCGATTCCGTTTATTTTATCCGACATGCAAGGCTGGAACTGGCCGCTGATTTACCAAGCTATGGCCGTGTTTATGTTGGTATTAACCGCAGGGGTTTGGTTGTCACGTGAACCGCAAACCAATCGCCGTGCGCTGCAGCAAGCCTCTGAACGCAAATATCAAAGTTTAGCCGCCAACAACCCCAAGCAAACTTTAAGCATGACCTTGTTAAGCGCTGGCTTCATTACGTCAGCGATATTAGCGGTGAATTTCCTGCCCGGCACATGGTATGCGATCACCTTATGGGGGCTGTTCCAGCTCGCTTTGTTGGTGTTTATTGTACGTTTACTGGTGCGTTTACATATTCACCACCAAAACATGCCTGTGGATGAGCAACTACAACCACAGGCGCGGCGCCGTGACAAAATTGTGGCCTGGATTATCGTTACCATGATCGAGCCGGTGTCTGAATTCTTCCAGCGTAATGGCGTGCGCATGGCGCTCACGGTATTGCTATTCATTACCTTATTTAAAGTCGGTGAAGCTTTCTTAGGCCGCATGTCCATCGTGTTCTATCAGGAAATTGGCTTTAGTAACACTGACATTGGCTTGTTCTCGAAGCTGATGAACTGGTGGGTGACTATCTTATTCGCGCTGATAGGCAGTTACGTCAATATGCGCTTGGGTATCATCAAAGGCTTAATTATCGGTGGTAGCGCGATGGCGCTGAGTAACTTAGCGTTTTCGGTGCTGGCATTGGTCGGCCCCGACCGCACCTTATTTATCATCGCGGTGGTCACTGATGGCTTTACCTCAGCTTGGTCGACCGTCGCTTTCGTAGCCTTTATTAGCCTGCTTGCCAACCGGGCATTTACCGCCACCCAATATGCGTTAATGGCGTCATTAGGTACCCTGGGGCGCACCTTATTAGGCACCTACAGCGGCGCTATGGTCGATTGGTTGGACGGCAACTGGGCGGTATTCTTTATCTTAACCACGGTGATGGTGATCCCAAGCTTGTTATTGCTATGGTCGATTCGCCATCAAATCTATGCGTTGGAAGCTGAGAATAATGCGCGTCAGGCAGCCGCCGACCACCGCCGGGCCACGGAACAAACCAATGACCGCTAACCAGACACCATGGTTAGTGGTCGGACACGGCGCGCTGGCAAGCTTGTGGGCCCATGGTTTAGCACGCAGCGAACAACCATTGCATGTGGTGGTGCGTGACACGTCCGCGACTAAGGCCTTCAAACACGCGCAGGTGTTTACCCTAGAATCGGCATTAGGTGAAAGTGAGCAACGCCAGTTCGCGCGTGTCACATGGTCGCAAGCAAGTACGGTGTTAACCCCCGATACCTGCGTGCTGCTGATGCTGAAAGCCTGGCAACTTGAACCTGCGTTAGCGCAGCTCAGCCTTGCCTGTCAGCAAGCGGGATGTATGCCGCAAGCCTTGATTGTCAGCCACAATGGGCTTGGCGCAGCGGATGCGCGCTTGGCGCAATTTAATACTCAAGTGTTTGATTTGGTCACTACCCAAGGGGCGTGGCGACGCAATCCTTTTGATACGGTGCATGCAGGTGTGGGTGGCAGCGCCATCGGGCCACGCAAAGCGGACGCTGGGGGATTGCCACCAGTGTGGTTCGAAGCCTTAGCCGCCGCCATGCCACCGCTTAGTTGGCGGAACGATATGTTGCTGCAACGCTGGCAAAAATTAGCGATTAACTGCGCGATTAACCCGCTCGCAAGCCTGGCGGGCACCAGTAATGGCGAGCTCGCTAAGCCGCAGTATCAGGCCACCATCGAGGCGGTGTGTGATGAGGTCGCCGCGGTGGCTGAACAGGTGTTGGGCAAGGGGGTGTTGCCAGCCGAGCTATTGCTTGGCAAAGTCCAGGACGTGATTGCTCACACCGCGAACAATACGTGCTCGATGCTGCAAGACATTCAACAAGGTAGACCCACCGAGATTGATTACCTGAATGGATATATCGTGCGCATGGCCAGGCAGCACCGCATTGCAGTGCCCACCAACGCGCAGTTAACCCAACACATTAAAACCCGCACCGAACGTTGAATGCAACGCCCAGTGCGAGCATGTCGTTACGATTTGTCTTCGATGAAATCGATGACTTCCAGGCCGAAACCTGAGAGCGCTGAATAGCGCTTTGGCGAGCTCAACAGGTGCATTTTGTGCACGCCTAAATCGGCCAGAATTTGCGATCCAACCCCAACATTACGCGATTGCTGACTCAGCATTGCACTCGGCTTAGGTTCACCTTTATCTTCACGCTCAAAGTGGCGCACCTGCTCAATCAAGTCCATCGGGGTCTGCTGACGCCCTAGCAGCACCAATACGCCGCCTTCTTCGGCAATTTTGCGCATCGCACGGTACAACGGCCAACTGCGGCGTGTCGCACGCTCAGTCGCCAGCAAGTCGTTAAAAGTGTCTTGCAAATGCACACGCACCAAGGTCGGTTCGTCTTCACGAATCACACCACTTTGCAACGCAAAATGCACCTGACCATCGACGGTGTCCTGATAGGTCACCAAATCAAAATTGCCATAGGCGGTTGGCAACTTACACTGCGCCACACGCTCAATCGTGCGCTCTTTCAATGAACGGTATTCAATTAAATCAGCGATGGTGCCAATTTTAATCCCATGCTCGACAGCAAATTCCTCAAGATCAGGGCGTCTTGCCATGCTGCCGTCTTCTTTCAGAATCTCGACAATCACCGCCGCAGGTTCAAACCCTGCCAAGCGCGCTAAATCACAACCCGCTTCGGTGTGCCCTGCACGGCTCAACACGCCACCGTCTTTCGCTTTCAACGGAAAAATATGCCCCGGCATGACTAAATCACTTGGCTGCGCATCTTTCGCCACTGCCGCTTGCACGGTACGCGCGCGGTCAGCCGCAGAAATCCCCGTCGTGACCCCTTCAGCCGCTTCAATCGACACGGTAAAATTGGTCGCATAAGGCGAATTATTCTGGTTCACCATTAACGGCAAACGTAACTGCTGGCAGCGCGCTTCGCTCAAAGTCAGGCAAATCAGTCCGCGGCCGTAGCGCGCCATAAAGTTAATTGCTTCGGCATCGACACATTCCGCCGCCATAATCAGATCGCCTTCGTTCTCGCGATCCTCATCGTCCATCAAAATCACCATCTTGCCCGCTTGAATATCGGCAATGATTTCTTCAGTTGTGTTCAATGTGCTCATAGCTTGCATGTACCTTTTCGGTTAGCATAATTTGGCTAGCGACTAGCCCAGTCGTGATAAAAGGCGGTTAACGAGTAATCCGCACGGTCAATTTTAAATCAGTGCCCACGCGCTCAACTTCACTAAATTCAAATTGCGGCACTTGGTCCATCGCGCTTAACATGGGCATATCTATCAAACCAGTCGCATCAGGCCCCATCAAGCGCGGCGCGGTATACACGATTAGTTCGTCAATTAAATCGTGGCTCAGCAACGCCCCTGCCAGCGAAGCACCGGCTTCAACCCACAAATCATTCACGTCTCGCTGCCCAAGCAATTCAATTAACTGGGGCAAGTCAATCCGGCTGTCGTCTGCGCCGGTTTCGACCCAGAGGTATTCACCGTGCGCCGGCAGCTCACTATTCAACCCGTCCTCGCAATGGTGCGGGCTTGCCAGCCAAATCGGCGCATCCACCTGCCATAACTGCAATAGATCATGAATTTCACAGCGGTTGTCCACCACCACACGTGCAGGCTGCCTTACTTCGCTCAACGCCGTTTGCGCGAGCGTCGATGGCAATGACAATGGTTCAGTCGCCGCCACTTCCTGATATAGGGCTTCATTCGCCAGTGCGCGGCGCAAATGCGCTTGGCTTTGATATTCATCCAGCGCTAAACGCACATTTAGCAGTGGGTCATCAGCCATCACAGTGCCAGCCCCGGTCAGTAACGCAGAGCATTGTGCACGCCCAAATTGCACGTCATGACGCGCCTCAGTGCTGGTAATCCATTTACTTTGCCCATTGGACAGTGCCGTGCGCCCGTCAAGGCTTTGTGCCAGCTTCACTCGCACATACGGTCTGCCAGTCGTAGCCCGGCAAATAAACCCTTTATTCAGTGCCGCAGCCTGAGCTGCAAACAGCCCCACCGCTACCTCAATGCCTGCCGCACGCAGCTTTTCAATGCCACGCCCCGCGACTTTGTGATACGGGTCTTGCATCGCGACGACCACACGCGCAATACCTGCTTCAATCAAGGCATCGGCACAAGGCGGCGTACGCCCGAAATGGCTACAGGGTTCTAATGTGACATACGCGGTGGCGCCAGCGGCTTGCTCACCCGCCTCGCGCAACGCATGGACTTCGGCATGTTCAGTCCCCGCTTTGGCATGATAACCACGGCCTACAACCGCGCCGTTCGCGCTCGCAATCACGCAGCCTACATTGGGGTTAGGAGAGGTAGTAAACAGACCCATGGCGGCAAGGCGCAAAGCCTCTGCCATGCAGGATTTATCAAACTGAGTAAAGTCGCGCCCGACCTCGGTCATACACTGCCTTAATGGTTGGCCTTAGCGGCATGTTAGTCATGCAAACGTGCGATTTCTTCACCAAACTCACGGATATCTTCAAATGAGCGATACACCGAAGCGAAGCGAATATACGCCACTTTATCTAAGGTTTTGAGTTGTTCCATCACCAAGTTGCCAATGGTGTTGCTGCTGATTTCGCGCTCACCTGTGGCTCGCAACTCAGATTTGACTCGGTTGATCAGCTGCTCCATCGACTCAAGGCTGACTGGACGTTTCTCCAGCGAGCGTAATAAGCCGTTACGCAGCTTCTCTTCATTAAAAGGTTCACGAGCGCCATCGCTTTTAATCACGCGCGGCATAATCAACTCGGCGCTTTCAAAAGTGGTAAAGCGCTCGTGGCACGCATTGCACTCGCGTCGCCGACGCACAGACATCCCTTCGCTGACTAACCGCGAATCAATCACTTTGGTGTCTTGTGTACTGCAAAACGGGCAATGCATGGCTTACCTTAGGCGTAAACTGGGAAACGTGCGCACAAAGCTTTCACTTCATCGCGAACGCGCGCTTCAACCGACTCATCGCCGATATTGTCTAATACGTCACAAATCCAGGTCGCCACTTGCTTCGCTTCAGCAACTTTGAAACCACGACGGGTAATTGCTGGTGTACCTAAACGTAAACCTGAGGTCACGAAGGGTGAACGTGGGTCATTTGGCACTGAGTTCTTGTTCACGGTGATGTAAGCGCGACCTAACGCGGCATCAGCATCTTTACCAGAAAATTCACGATCAATCAGATCAACCAAGAACAAATGGTTTTGGGTGCCGCCCGATACAATCTTATAGCCACGAGCTTGCAGCACTTCGACCATAGCGTTGGCGTTATCTAACACCTGCTGTTGGTATGCTTTAAATTCAGGCTGCAATGCTTCTTTAAACGCGACCGCTTTGGCTGCGATCACATGCATTAGTGGGCCACCTTGGTTACCAGGGAACACTGAGCTATTTAGCTTCTTGTGTAGCTCTGGGTCGTCTTTACCTGACAAAATCAAACCACTACGCGGGCCTGCCAACGTTTTGTGTGTGGTGGTGGTCACGACATCAGCAATTGGCACTGGGTTCGGGTACAAACCAGCGGCCACTAAACCTGCCACGTGCGCCATATCAACCAGTAGGTAAGCACCCACTTCGTCGGCGATATCACGAAAACGCTGCCAGTCGATAATGCCAGAGAACGCAGAGAAGCCAGCAATAATCAGCTTCGGTTTGTGTTCACGCGCCAGCTCAGCCACTTCGTCGTAATGAATGTCGCCGGTGTCCGGGTGCAAACCGTACTGCACCGCATGGTAGGTTTTACCTGAAAAGTTGACATGCGAACCGTGGGTCAAGTGACCGCCATGGGCCAAGCTCATACCTAATACCGTATCGCCCGCGTTTAATAGCGCCATAAAAGCAGCCGCGTTGGCTTGCGAACCCGCGTGCGGTTGTACGTTGGCATATTTGGCCGAAAATAATTCTTTAGCGCGCTCAATCGCCAGGTTCTCAGCGATATCAACGAACTCACAGCCGCCGTAATAGCGCTTGCCTGGGTAACCTTCTGCGTACTTGTTGGTCAGTTGCGAACCTTGCGCTTCTAACACCCGCGGGCTGGTGTAGTTTTCTGACGCGATGAGCTCAATATGCTCTTCTTGACGTTGTTCTTCCGCCTGCATGGCGTCCCAAAGTTCGCTATCGAACTCAGCAATTGTCATATCACGGCTGTACATGCTTACTCCTGGCTGAATCGTGTGAACACGCAGCGTGCGCGCTCAGCGGCTAAAGTCTGGCTGCATTATAACGGTTTTAGCCATCGCATGCTATGCGCCACATGCCAACTTAAATAACTTGCCGCCAAGTACAAAAAAGGCAGCTAAGTAAGCTGCCCTTTTGCTAACCCCGTTCGCTTACGCGATAGGCTTATACTTGATGCGGTGAGGCTCCATCGCCGCCGCACCAAGCTTTTCTTTCATATAAGCTTCGTAGTCGGTGTAGTTACCTTCGTAGAAGTTAATTTGACCTTCATCGCGGTAATCCAAAATATGGGTCGCAATACGGTCAAGGAACCAACGGTCGTGCGAGATAACCATCGCGGCGCCCGGGAATTCCAGCAACGCGTTTTCAAGGGCACGCAAGGTTTCAACGTCCAAGTCGTTGGTTGGCTCATCGAGTAACAACAAGTTGCCGCCAGCTTTTAACAGCTTGGCTAAATGCACCCGATTGCGCTCACCGCCCGACAATTCGCCGATGCGTTTTTGCTGGTCGTTGCCTTTAAAGTTAAACCGGCCACAGTAGGCACGGCTTGGTACTTCATAACCGCCAATCGACAGAATGTCTAAACCGTCAGAAATTTCTTCAAACACGGTTTTCTTGTCGTCCATGCTGTCACGGAACTGATCAACACTTGCCAGCTTGACCGTTTCACCCAGCTCTACGCTGCCTGAATCAGGCTGTTCAGCGCCAGACAACATTTTAAATAAAGTCGATTTACCCGCACCGTTCGGGCCGATAATGCCGACAATCGCGCCTTTTGGCATGCTGAATGTCAAATCATCAATCAGTACACGGTCGCCAAACGACTTACGCAAGTTGTTGACTTCCAATACCTTGTCGCCCAAACGCGGACCCGGCGGAATATACAATTCGTTGGTTTCGTTACGGCGCTGGTACTCACCGCTTTGCAACTCTTCAAATCGCGACATCCGCGCTTTTGACTTAGTACCGCGGCCTTTCGGGTTCTGGCGTACCCATTCGAGCTCACGTTTAATCGATTTTTGACGCGCGCTTTCGGTTTTCTCTTCCTGCTCCAGGCGCTTCTCTTTTTGATCAAGCCAGCTTGAGTAGTTACCTTCCCAAGGAATACCGTAGCCACGGTCAAGCTCAAGAATCCAGCCCGCGACGTTATCTAAGAAGTAACGGTCGTGGGTAATCGCCACTACGGTGCCTTCATAATCATGTAAGAAGCGCTCTAACCACGCCACCGACTCAGCGTCTAAGTGGTTGGTTGGCTCATCCAGCAACAGCATGTCTGGCTTATCAAGTAACAAGCGACAGATTGCCACACGGCGACGCTCACCCCCGGAAAGGTGCTGCACCTTGGCATCCCAAGGCGGCAGACGCAGGGCATCAGCGGCTTTTTCTAATGCGTGATCTAAGTTGTGCCCATCTTTAGCTTGTAAAATTGCCTCAAGCTCACCTTGCTCTTTTGACAAGGCATCAAAGTCAGCGTCTTCTTCGGCATACGCGGCATAAATTGCATCTAAGCGCGTTAACGCGTCTTTCACGTCCGCAACGGCTTCTTCTACCACTTCGCGTACGGTTTTGTTTTCGTCCAGTTGCGGCTCTTGCGGCAAATAGCCAATTTTAGTGCCGCTTAACGCACGCGCTTCCCCTTCAAACTCGGTGTCGACACCGGCCATGATGCGCAATAACGTCGATTTACCTGAGCCGTTCAAGCCCAACACACCGATTTTCGCACCAGGGAAAAAGCTTAATGAAATGTCTTTCAAAATCGTGCGCTTAGGCGGCACGACTTTGCTGACACGCAGCATGCTATAAATATATTGCGCCATACTCGGGCTATTCCTTTTCAGTCTGACTAATCACTTGGGCTGGGGGTCGCTACAGTGCCATGACAAAAAACACCAGCGAAACGCGCCTCTACTTAGGCGCGCAATTCTATCAGGTTGCGCCTATCGCTCACAACCTCAGGCCGTGTGGTTCGCTGCTATCGCATTGCGAGCAAATCATCCAGGCGCTGGGCTTGCTTCTGTTGCTCATTTTGGCTCAGTTTGAGCCGCGTCATCAGCTCTTTGGTACAATCCACCACGTCCACCAAGCCCACCACGCTCCATAAATCTTTCTCCAGTTGCTGCGCTTTGTGCGACGCATACATGCTGACGTACTTAAATTCTTTGGCAATGAACGCAATATCAGGTTTACCCGTGCGGCTAACCTCCATGCGCAAAAACATCAGACAACCGTGTTTCAGCGCCTGCACAATAAATTTTTGTTCTTGCTCAGTGTCTTTAAAGTCTTGCTGATAACGCACCACAACCTTACTGCCACGCAAGCCTTTCCCGGCATCACTCGCACCAATATAGACATACACTTCCAGCGCCTGCGGATACGAGCTCTCGGTTAAACCGTCCCAAGCTTTGCGCAGCACACGGCTGACATCTTTCTCACCGAGTAAAAACCGCAAGCTGGCATGCTCTGGTTGATAAGAAAGCCCAACACTAAGCTCTTTTAAATGGTGGTTAAGCGGCGAAAAACCGACCATCCCAAGTTGGAAGTCTTGGTCTTTCGGTCGCTGCAAATATATCGACAAACTGGTCATTGAGTGACTGTACAAATTGCGCAAACACAGCGCTAAACCATGCAGGGTGCCTTCCTGACGGTTACGCAGGATCTCGTCCTGATTATCGCTGATCATCTTTTCAAAAAACGCTTTACCGCGATGGCTGGCATCATTGACGTCGGCGCGCAGATGCAAAGTGGTTTGGTCTTCACTAATATGCATCACTTCATAACGCAAGCGCGTGACATCCTGCGTACCGGCTCGTTTCGCCAGCTCAAGTAAGTCCAGTTGAATATGCTCCCCCGCTTTGGTAGGCACTGCTTCCTCAGACTCAACCTGCATACCCATGGTGGAAATATCCCGCGTGGTCGCCATAACATTGGTTTCACCAACGCGCAAACGCACCCGCGTACGGTACCCAAAGCGAGCCTCGGCACGAAAGTTGGTAAAGCTATACGCCACATGTTCTAAGGTCACCGGTGGCTTGCGTGACAAGCGATACGGCTTAATCAGTTCAAGCTCTTCTTTCTTGCAGGTGTAACTTTTATAGGAGCTACGTAGCGGGGTTACATCACGCAGCACACCTAAGTGCGACAAGGTACTGATTTTTTGCATCACTTCCGGGGAAGGCGGTCGGCTTAAGTATTTGTCCTGCTCTAAAATCGAGTCCGGCAGCGCAATCGGCTGCCACGCACGGCTTTTGTCCAACTGGCTGAAATCAAAACTATACACACGGAAATTATTGGTGCGTGCGGCATAAGCTAAAAATACCCGCTTGAGCTCAGGATCTTGCTCAAATTCGTCGCTGGTAGCGGCATAAAAATGTACCTGGCCTTGCATCAACACATGAAAGCTATAGATCAGCACCCGTGCAATACCGCCTGGGTGTTGCTTTAAGTGCTTAAGCAACTGGGCGATACGCCGCCCCAAAAATACATTGGGTAAAATATTAAGGTTCGATTCGTTTAGCCAGTCGTCCAAAATACCTTTGTTGTTGGCGGTTTCCAGCGCCAACGCCGCGAACATTTTGACGCCGTCACGTTTAAAAAATAGCGGCAGCGCTGCCGAGCGTGGAAAGTAAAACTGCTCATAGCTTTTGCTTAACACCGTGCGATAGGTGTTCTCGACATTCACTTTATAGCGTCGTTTGTAGCCATTAATAAAACGCAGTAAGAATTCATCAAATTCGTCGGAGTCAAACATGCTGTCGCGCGCCAGCCCCAAAAATAACGCATCGGGCGTACGCTCGACTTTGACCACCTTGTAAGGGGCGACAAAGCTAGGGTCGAAAGTAAATTCTTTGGCTAATCCAACAAAGCGCACACCCACCTGCTCGCCCTCGTTGACGACGTCATCGGGTGACAGCTTCACTTTCATGCCGCTAATTGAAATGTTACTGGTATTCGCTTCAATTGA
This sequence comes from Aliidiomarina maris, assembly GCF_003987335.1. GTDB lineage: Bacteria > Pseudomonadota > Gammaproteobacteria > Enterobacterales > Alteromonadaceae > Aliidiomarina > Aliidiomarina maris. The sequence continues at coordinate 508,896 of NZ_PIPK01000001.1, forward strand.
TTTACCACGTGCGGTATTTAACACCACCGGCACCACGAAGTTCATCCGCTCTTCACGTCGGCTGATATACTCACCGAAAGTAAAATAGGGCTTTTCAAGGTGCTTATACTGGGTGCCCTCGGTCTCCCCCAGCTTCTTCATTTGCGACGGTAGCGGCTGCTTGCCTACCTCAAAAGTACGCCGCGCAGCCTGTAATGAACGCTCGCGCTCGCGCTGGGCAATAATCCGGAAATTGTTGTCGGCGTTGTGCACCTGTTCATAAGTGTCTTCGGTATAGGTGCCACGATACTGCTGCAGCCCATTTTCAAAAATTTGTATCGCCACATCGTCCATGTAATGGGTGATACCTTTATGTTGGTAAGGGCGGCAGCTGCCCTCTACGCGCTTGCGCAGGTCAATAACTTTACGGCACGGACGCGCCAAATGGCGCAGCTCGCCTTTTAATTTAAAGCGTTCAGGGCCAGACAACCCTTCGGTAAGGGCCGCAAAAATGTCATCAAACTCGGGTTCATTGACCACGGGTTTTAACTGCTCAACCAACTCTTGTCGGGCGATATCGTTCATATGAATACGCGTTCCTGCGTGCCTGATTTGCAAAGTTATTATGTTATATCGGCAGCCATTATGAAAACTCTTGGGGCGCTTGTCGATAGCAACCCACCCCAGCGACACCGGCTTTCAACGTTTTGCGCCATTTACCCACCTTTTAATCCGTAAAAAGCTGCCTGTTTATCGTCGCGCCTTGTTATCATAGCCCGAATTACACCAATAACTGTCTGGGCAAAGGGTACGACACCATGGCAAAACAGAAAACCGCGTATGTATGCACCGAATGTGGTGCCGATTACCCACGTTGGATGGGGCAATGCAGTGAATGCAAAGCCTGGAATACTGTCACCGAGGTGCGCTTAGGCAGCGCCAGCCCCGCTCGTAGCCATGCCACCCGGGGCGGGTTCGCCGGCTTAACGGATGCCAAAGTACAAACCTTAAGTGAAGTCGATCTACAACAAGTGCCGCGCTTTAGTAGTGGCTTTGCGGAATTTGACCGCGTGCTCGGTGGTGGCGTGGTGCCAGGCTCAGCTATCTTGATCGGCGGCTCACCCGGTGCGGGTAAAAGTACCCTGCTGTTGCAAACCATGTGTCAGCTAGCGGAACGCATGAACGCCTTGTATGTCACTGGTGAGGAATCGTTACAGCAAGTTGCTATGCGCGCCCAGCGTTTGCAATTGCCGACCGCCAAGCTGCGCATGCTGGCGGAAACGTCCGTAGAGACCATTTGCCAGTTGGCGGACCAGGAAAAGCCCGCGATTATGGTGATCGACTCTATTCAGGTGATGCATTTAAGTGACATTCAGTCAGCGCCGGGCAGTGTGTCACAAGTGCGCGAAACCGCCGCCTATTTAACCCGCTATGCCAAGCAAAACAATGTCGCCATTATTATGGTTGGGCACGTCACCAAAGACGGTAGCCTCGCCGGCCCCAAAGTGCTCGAACACTGTATCGACTGTTCAGTGATTCTGGACGGCGACGGTGACTCGCGCTATCGCACCATGCGCGGCACCAAAAACCGCTTTGGCGCAGTCAACGAGCTTGGCGTATTCGCGATGACTGGGAGCGGCTTAAAAGAAGTCAAAAACCCCTCCGCAATATTTTTATCACGTGCCGATGAACATGGCAGTGGCTCCGTGGTGATGGTGATTTGGGAAGGCACGCGCCCACTGCTGGTGGAAATCCAGGCTTTAGTCGACCATTCACAATTGGCCAACCCAAGGCGCGTCGCAGTCGGCACCGAGCAAAACCGTCTCGCCCTATTATTAGCCGTACTACATCGCCACGGCGGTTTAGCCCTTGGCGATCAGGACGTGTTCGTGAATGTGGTCGGTGGCGTACGCGTCGCGGAAACAGGCTCAGATCTCGCGTTGTTGCTCGCAATTGTGTCCAGCTTTAAAAATAAAGAATTGCCGCGCGATTTGATTGTGTTTGGTGAAGTCGGTCTTGCAGGGGAAATTCGCCCGGTCACCAATGGCTCAGAGCGCCTTAACGAAGCCAGTAAACACGGGTTTAAGCGCGCTATTGTACCGGTTGCGAATGCGCCGAAAACCCCGCCTCAAGGCATGCAGGTGATTGCTGTGAAAACCATTGCTGATGCACTTGAGCAGGTGTAACCGCTAACTTAGCCCAAACAGCGCGCAGGTGTTGGCATGCAATGCCGCGCGCAGCACATGGGGCGGCTCTTGGCGTATCTCGCACAGGGCATCAAACACCCGGGTCATATACGCAGGCTCATTGCGCTGACCTTGCTTACCACAGGTTGGCATATCCGGGCTGTCGGTTTCCAACACCAAGGCGTGCAGCGGCGCACTGGCAATGGCGCGGCGCGTTTTTTGCGCCCGCGGGTAAGTAATCACACCGCCGACACCCAAGTAATAACCCGCATCCGCCCAGGCAAGGGCTTGTTGCTCACTACCGCTGAACGCATGTACCACCGCACGCTCAACGCCGTGTTCGCGTGTGCATTTAAGTAGTTCGTCCAAAGTTTTACGGTGGTGTAAAATAACCGGCAATTGAAATTCAACCGCTAATTCAAGCTGGGCATGCAATAACTTACGTTGGCGTGGCATATCGGCACAGGTCGCATCGAGACCAATTTCCCCGACCGCAATGGCACCGCCTTGGTGCAACTGCTGCGCTAACAAGTCGATGTCGCCGTCTTGGTGTTGATCAATAAAGTAAGGGTGCAAACCGAAGGCATTGAACCAGTTGGCATAACGCTTGGCGCAATCGCGCTGCTGCGCCCAACTTGCTGCGGTAATGCCCGGCACCACCACATGGGTGACACCCACTTGGTGCGCGCGCATCAGCATCTCAGCGCGGTCTTCGTCAAAAGCTTGCAGGTTTAAGTGGCAATGGGTGTCAATTAAGCTCACACCCATGTTACAACTCAGGGTCTGCCACTTGGCGTGGACGGCGTTTGAGCACTGCCGTAGCCAGTAAAAAGCCGGCCAACACCGATAAGAAAATTAAGAACCCGGTGCGCTGTAAATACGCACGCTGATAGATATCCGCTTCGCTCATGACGCGCTGGTAGTCGAAGGTTAAGCGAATAAAACCAATCACCTGATCGCCATCATCAATCGGCGACACTTTAGGTACAGCGCTAAAATAGGTAGGCAATGAACTGAGGTAGTCCTGTACCGGCAACGAATGACCCGCGGTCACCAGCAAACGTCCACGCGCATCGTGAATCGCCACTTCAAGAATACTGTCTTGTAGTTGCAGGTGTTGGGCTAAACCATTCAAACCATCCATGTTGTCTTCTAACAACCAAATTCTGGCTTCATGGCTGGCTTGGGACAAAATCACCCGCGCCATGGCTTCCGTTTGCAACGAGCGCACTTCTTCACCGCGCTGCGCCACGGTGTACCAATTGACTCCAATCCAAGACAGGAGGAGCAGCGCAACAAGTAGCTGAATGGCGCGTCGATACAGGTGTTCGCCGTCAATCAGCCAGTGCTTAGTCCATGTTTGTATTGTCATTTTCATGCCAGCCATACTATATGAAAGGCGCTAACTGCGCTAGAATTTTGGCAGTGCAAATTTGTTAATTAATCTTTGCTAAATTTTAGGGTTCGGGCTTTAATATTGAAGCAGTGCCAAAGAATTTATGACCCATAATAACAATAACTCGGCGTACGCTCGCGACAACCCTTGTCATTACGTAGGCCGTCAATAAGGACGAACTGTGAACAATCTACCTCCCGCGGGAGCCCTCGGAGGCTTCACCGCAGCTTCGCGCCAGCCTCCCCTGCTCTCAGAGCGAGGCATGGCTGTTTTTGACATGGACTCCACGTTAATCGATATGGAATGCATCGACACCATCGCTGCATCAGCTGGCTGCGGTGAACAAGTTGCGGCCATTACCGAGCGCGCCATGCGCGGCGACATCGATTTCACCCAAAGCCTGAAAGAGCGCGTTAGCTTGCTCAAAGGCGTACACCTTGAAACCTTAGACATGATCCGCGACGAAATGCCGGTTATGCCAGGCGCTGCGGAATTACTCAGCACCTTACGTGAGCATCGCTGGCGAACGGTGTTAGTATCAGGCGGTTTTACCTGGTTTGCAGACGAACTGGCGCGTCGCTTTCATTTTGACGTGGTGGTGAGTAACTTTTTAGAGTTTGACGACAATGATCGTTTAACTGGCACTTTAGGCGGACGCATCGTCGATGCCAAAACCAAAGCCGATACGTTAACCCAGCTAACTTCGCAGTATGGTTTACCTAAATCGCAAGTCATGGCAGTCGGCGACGGCGCCAACGATATTCCGATGTTACAGGCAGCAGGCTTTGCGGTGGCCTTTATGGCCAAGCCGAAAGTGCGTGAAGTGGCTGATTACTGTCTGGATGAGAAAAACTTAGCGCGACTGCTAGACGTTTTACGCTAGCAGCCGGCTAAAACGCTTTAGTGCTCTCGGGTGTGCTCAAATTGCACATCCGGGTAACGCTCTTGGGTTAAGCTTAAGTTTGCCATGGTCGGCGCAATATAGGTTAGGTTGTCACCACCGTCTAAAGCCAGGTTATGCTCAGTTTTCCGGCGGAACTCATCCAACTTCTTCGCATCATCGCTGTAGACCCAACGAGCGGTCGCCACTTGAATATTCTCGTAAATCGCGTCCACGTTATACTCTGACTTCAAGCGGTGCACCACCACATCAAACTGCAGCACACCCACAGCCCCCACAATCAAGTCATTGCTAATCAGCGGACGGAACACCTGCACCGCACCCTCTTCTGACAGCTGCACCAAGCCTTTTAGCAACTGCTTTTGCTTCAATGGGTCTTTTAAGCGAATACGGCGGAATAGTTCTGGTGCAAAGTTCGGAATGCCCGAGAATTTAAAGTCAGAGCCTGCCGTAAAGGTATCTCCAATTTGAATTGTGCCGTGGTTATGCAAACCAATAATGTCGCCCGGGTAGGCTTCTTCAACGTGGGCACGATCGCCCGCTAAGAACGTCAATGCATCGGCTATACGCACGTCTTTGCCCGTGCGCACATGCTTCATTTTCATGCCTTTTTCATACTTACCCGAAACAATCCGCATAAACGCCACGCGGTCACGGTGTTTCGGGTCCATGTTGGCCTGAATTTTAAATACGAAACCTGAGAATTCAGGCGTTGCCGACTCAACTGCTTCACCGGTGTCGGTAGCACGTGCCAGCGGCCGCGGCGCCCAATCCACCAAGCCATCCAGCATGTGGTCGACACCAAAGTTGCCCAATGCAGTACCGAAAAATACAGGGGTCAGTTCACCGGCTAAAAACATCTCTAAATCGAATTCATTTGATGCCCCGCGTACCAGCTCGATTTGCTCACGCAATTCATCCGCCCAGCTACCAATGCGTTTATCCAGCTCAGGGTTATCAATGCCTGCAATCACGTCAAGCTCTTGAATACGGTGGCCTTGCCCGGTTTTATACAAAATTGTTTCGTCGCGCTGCAGGTGGTAAACACCCTTAAAGTTTTTCCCTGAACCAATCGGCCAGGTAATTGGCGCACACATAATTTTGAGAACGTCTTCAACTTCATCTAACAACTCAAACGGGTCGCGAATATCGCGATCGAGCTTGTTCATAAAGGTTAAAATCGGGGTATCACGTAAGCGCGTAACTTCCATCAACTTAATGGTGCGGTCCTCGACACCTTTGGCACCATCGATAACCATCAAGCACGAATCCACCGCGGTTAGGGTGCGGTAAGTGTCTTCAGAAAAATCTTCGTGGCCTGGGGTATCAAGTAAGTTAACCAGGTCGTTGCGATACGGAAACTGCATCACCGACGTGGTTACCGAGATACCCCGTTCTTTTTCCATTTCCATCCAGTCAGACTTCGCATGCTGACCCGACTTTTTACCTTTTACGGTGCCCGCTTTTTGCAGCTTCTGTCCGTGCAATAAAACTTTTTCGGTAATTGTGGTTTTACCCGCGTCAGGGTGCGAGATAATCGCGAAAGTTCGACGCTTATTGATTTCATTAAGAAAATCTTGATTTGCCATGTATGAGTTCTTTTAGTTTATAGGCGAATTTGTAGACATTATTGGAAGTCCTCTTTTGTCAGTTCTTCGCTTGTCAAATCCGTCGTATTAATCGTAATTGGCCGCTATTTTCGCTGATCTTGACTTTATAAACAATCAATGGTTATCTAATCGGCTACCATTTACTCTCAGCGTGCGCCAATGCTCAGCTGTAGCTGTTTGCAATCGTTGCTTCTTCAGCTCATGAACAACTGTGGCTAAACCACAAATTCCTTCGCTACCAAAAATCGATGATAGCTTGTCGTACAACACCAATTATGGTGCAGTTGCCGTTGATCGGTATTGCAGGGTATTGGGGGTTCAAAGGTTTTAGGTACTTCTGTTCACCGTCAATGACCAACTGCTTAAAAGTTGCTTCTTTCGAATCATCCAAACGCGCAACAACCAATGAACCTGAAGAGTAAGGTAACTCGGGATCAACAACGATCACTGCCCCCTCAGGTATGGATTTTTTCCCGCTTGGATTTTCCATACTGTCGCCTTTTACGCGAAGTGCGAAACAACCCTCATGTGCTTTCCCTGTGACTTCACGCCACTCTTCAGCATCTTCATGGGCAAATCCCTCCGCTATTTCAGTCCAATCACCGGCCTGAACCCAGTTAATGAGAGGAATTCTTCCCTTAATGTCAGGCCCAACTTCGACATTACCGATCCCCAAGCCAATCTCGCCATCACCTGTGGCGAGCCAATGAGCATTCACGCGAAGCGCTTCCGCAATCTGCATGGTGTAACGAGACCTAGCCGATTTACCAGAGCAAATCTGGCTGATCGACTGCTGTTTGATACCAATGCGACGAGCCAACTCAGACTGAGTCACCCCAGTAAGCTGCAAGGCATGGTTTAGTCGTTCGGATAAAGTTTTCATAAGCCCGTATTCTACAAATAAAACTGTAGCCTTTCAACAATTTAAACTGTTGACTATGCAGCATGGGTAGCCAGATTGACTAACCACTGGGAACTGACAAGCAATCGCCTCATGGCATCAAGTAGATAGCGTTCGACTGGGACACCAAGGGCATTGTCGTCAACGGAAATTCGTTGAGCTTTAAGGTCTCGCTTGACTTTCCCGATCTCAGCCTATTCATGCGGATGCTTTCCAGTAAGTAAGCCATAGCAACATCCCTGAAATTTGCTCGTGATAACTCACTACAAAATGGGAACTATTGACAGTTAACTATATAGTTGTGTATACAATTATATAGTTAACAGAAACGATTGAGATAAGAGTGAAGAACTACAGCCATCAACAGTCACTTGGACATTTAACGGGCTTAGCCAGTCGACTTTTTAACCGACTACTGACAATACGCTTTAAACAAGCCGGCATTGATATGACCGCAGAGCAGTGGGGAGTCATTCTGATTTTGAGAAACAGTGAACCGATGACGCAGAGCCAAATCAGTGAGTTGCTCTATCTGGAGAAATCCAGTGTAAGCCGTTCAATCGATGGCTTAGAAAAACGTGGCTGGGTTGAGCGCCAAAGCTCTACGCATGATAGTCGCAGTAAAATTGTCATGCTGACGGAAAAGTCCCTCGGGGTCGTTGCAGAGTGTGAAGAGATTGCCGCGAGTGTTTTGCAGGATGCGCAGCAGGACATTGATGATCAGGAACTACAAACAAGTAAACAGCACTTATCGAAAGTGATTACTAGTTTAAGACAACTGAATCGATAAAAGCCTTAATTAAGTAATGTGAGGCAGCCACATACACTAGATGCTGCCACAACCCAACCTTCAAAAAACTATAAGGAAGTCACATGACAAAACGTAATGCATTAGTAACTGGTGGTGCGCGTGGTATTGGCGCGGCAACTTCAAAAGCACTAGCGGAAGATGGCTATCGTGTATTTATTAATTACGTAAACAGCTCAGCAGTAGCAGAGCAACTAGCTGAAGAAATCCGCAGCCAAGGCGGCGAAGCTTTCGCAGTTCAGGCTGATGTACGTGACGATGCACAACTTGAAGCGATGTTTGCACAGGTGGATGAACATGGTGGCGTTGATGTATTGGTCTCTAACGCCAACATGAACTTTACCGCTAAACCATTCATTGAGCAGAGCTGGGATGAGTTTGCACAAAAATTAAATGATGAAATGCACGCGGCATATCAGACCGCTCATCTAGCTGTGAAATCCATGAAAGAAAAGCAATTTGGTCGTTTGGTCTTTATTTCTAGCACATTGTCAGAAGTTCCTGCACCGAACTTTATTGCTCATGGTACAGCAAAAGGTGCACTAGACAGTTTTAGTAAATATCTGGCTCAAGAACTTGGCCCACTGGGTATCACTTCTAACATCGTGGCTCCGGGCTTGGTTGAAACGGATGCAACGAAAGATGCACCAGCAGAATTCAAAGAGATGATCAGATCATTTACACCAACACAACGTGTAGCGACCCCTGAAGATGTCGCGAACACAGTACGTTACCTGGCGAATGAAGCAAGCTCTCATATTACAGGTACCTATAACCCAGTATGTGGTGGTGCATACGTTCAGTAATCTGATGCGCGATGTGGAAATTGATACGTAACTACCCCGTAAAATAATACAGCTCACTCGTAGAATTTCTTTTAAACTAAAACAAAGGAGCTTTACGGTGAGCAAACGCATGACAGAAAGCCAGATTGTTGGCTTAGTGCGCAAACTCGATGCGTTAATGCGCTCTGCGACAAGCTAAAGGAGCGGCTGTCTCAGGCAAGCGAAACCCGCTGCCAAATAGCCGAAGCAGTTGTAAAAGAGGCTGTGGCGTAAAATGAGTAAAAGAAGTGATACCAAGACAGCTTATGCTAAACCGTGGTTAAGTTATCAGGAGCAGCTTGCACAACTAAAAGTCCGTGGCTTATCGGTCACCGACGATGAAAAAGCTCTCGATAACTTTAAAGCTGGCGCAACATTCCAAAACGCTGTTGAGCTATATGTATTCGATAAAAAGCTTCGGATACACCTCTTGAATTCATTTTGCGCTTTTTTGAGAGGCTCATTTAACCTGAAAACAGTATCTGTTAAATTGCATGGGCGTAGCCATGTTCCATCACAGCATTTTATCAGACCGGCGCGCATCTCTTAGGGCCAGAAAAATCGGCACACCAATCTGCGAGAACAGCGCCAGGGCCCAAAGGCCGTTGCTGACAATCGACGGTATGAGGGGATGAACGGCTAGCACAACCAGTGCCATGACAATGCCGAACAGCCTCAGACCGGCGCTGTGGTATTTGTCGGTGGCATCAGCCACGGTTCGACGCAGCGCCCATAGCGAAGCTAAAAACACCGCAAGGCCAACCGAGCCAAGCGCGGCGTAGCCGGGCGGATAAGGCTCCCACAGGCCGACGTAGACTTGTCCGGCCAGCGCAACGCCAATCGTCACCGCACTCCACAAAATCACGATGTGAGCAAACCAGTATCTCAGCAGCACGGCACTGGTGCGGCTCTTCGGTTTTTCATTGCCGGCGCAGTCGAAATAAGTCCAGGCCAGCGCGAAGAGGGACAAGCCGCCCATGGTCACATTGAACAGCGTACCCGCGCTGACGCTGTAGACGCCCTTGTCGGCCAGCGTGACCACCAGTTTAAAGAAGCCTTCACCCAGCAAGATCAACATCAGAAGGCCGAAGCGCTCCGAGATGTGTCCGAGTTGAGGCACAAAGCGTTCGAAGCGGAGCGTGCCCACGCGCGGCAGCATGTACTGCAGCTGGATTGCTGCCACGCCGGCGGCAAAGACCCAGTAGGCAACCGGTGTCGGCAAAAAAGCCGACAGCGCGAACACCCCGGCCAACACGAAAAAATTCCGCGCCTGTTCCTGCGCCAGTCTATTGGCCGCGTTGTCGGTACAGCGCGCCCGCCAGTAAAGATAGGCCGTCAGCGCCCGATTTAACGCATAGGCCAGCGCGAAATACGTCCAGCCTTCACCGGCCACGTCGGGAATCGCCGCCGCGACGGTCATCATCGTGACAATCTTAAGTGCCATCACCACGCGATGCGGCATGTCCGTGGAGATATACAGCGAGTTATAGAGCGAGCTGTCTGCCCAGGCATAGAAAATCGCCAGGAACAGTCCGGTAAACACCCAGAATCCTTGCCACCCCAGATGATGGGACAGGTAATTTCCCAGAATGAAAATTGTCACTACATGGACCAGATCGAAGAAAAGTTCCACCCAGTGCACGTGGTCGTGGTGTTCATCGACATCCATGTGATGGCGCGGACGCCGCCAGAGAAGATCGCTAATTACCATACACTACCTCTTTTTCTTATTGTTCTGGCGGTGAATTATGCGCCGGCCAGAGACAAGCGGAAGCTACGAACTGTTAATCAAGTACGACCACTATTTTACCAATTTGCTGATTGGACTCCAGATAGTGATGCGCTGCTACTATCTCTTCAAATTTAAAGCTTCGATCAATGACAGGCTTGAGTGTTCCTTCGGATAAACCCGAGTGGATAAATTGCTTTGCTCTGTGAAAACGCCCGATGCCTTTTATAACTTCAGTAAACACATACCCCCTAACTGTCAGACTTTTACGAAGTGCTATTTTTAAGGGAAAAGGGGTTGTTTCGGGACTTAATGCTCCGTGTACTATTATTGTTCCCTCAGGGCTCATTGCTTCAGCAATTTCAGCTATCTGCGGCCCACCGACAGCATCAAATGCGATTTTTAAATTGTTTGCTCCCAAGATGCTTTTCAAGCTATCCAGTAGCGGTTCTTCTTGGGTTGCAATCACATGGGCCGCGCCAGCCTTGAGCACAGCAGCCTTTTTAGCGCCTGTTAGAGTTGTAGCGATAGGGATACCCCCCAAAGAATTCACAATTTGAATCGCAGCCAATCCAACACTGCTCGATGCAGCGGTTATCAGTACTGAATCGCCTTTTTGCACGTTAGCAATTTCGACCAAAGCGCCATAAGCTGTCAGGTACTGCATCCAGGCTGCTGCGCCTTCAGCAAAGGTTAACCCTGCTGGTTTGAGTGCCACATATTCATTGGGTACGACAATCTCTTCTGCGTAGCAGCCATTCTGAGAAAGCCCCATCTGAGGGACAATACAAACCTCTTCCCCAAGGCGTAAATGATTTACCTCTTCCCCGACTTCAATGACTATCCCGGATGCTTCATAGCCGATTCGCGAAGGGAAGTCAGCCTTTTCTATATACTGGCCTCGCCTGAACATGGCATCAGCACGATTGAGCCCAACAGCTTTGACTGCAATACGAACATCAGTGGCCTGCAAGCCTGGACTCGCCAGCGAGTCAATCGTTAACACCTCGGGACCACCTAATTCATGGAAACGAACAGTTCGAATTAGTTTTCTTGGGCTCATATGCATCCTCAACTATTACTTTTTAAGCAATTACATCAATAACGACTTTACCCATGGACCCCAACTCTACGGCATTATGTGCATCCATTGCCGTGTCAAGGGAGAAGCGTAACGGATCGAGTATTGGCTTAATTTGTCCCGCTTCAACAAGAGCCGTAATTTGCCGCAGAATGTCACCATGATGTTTGCGCCCCTCTCCGCTGAGCTGTGGGTGTAACACAAAAATCGCTGACAATGTTGCAGAGCGTAATGACGACGGTGCCAGGTTATGTGAGCCGAATGCAGCACAGCTTAAAATATGTCCATAATGTGCAACGATACCTAATGAGGCATCGAGTACAGAGCCACCGACAGTGTCGTAAATGATATCGAATCCTTTGCCTTGGGTGTATGCGTCCACGTACTCCGCAGGGCTTGCAGTGTGATAATCAATTGGCGTGGCACCAAGCGCCTTGAGCAGTTGTTGTTTTCCAGTCGATGCAGTGGCATAGACGTCGGCACCTAAGGCCTTAGCAATTTGCACAGCTACATGCCCAACTCCGCCAGCTCCACCCTGGATAAGGACTTTCTGGCCCGCTTTAACATTCGCCTTGTCAACCAAACCTTCCCAAGCGGTAAGTGCAACCAGAGGTAAAGCCGTCTGTTTAACGCTGTCATCAATAACCTCACAAACTGAATATTCAGCGGGTGGTTAAATCACCCGCTGGTTAATAGGTCTTATATTAAACGAATTAAAACTCTTGAACAGTTGGGCGCAGAACAATCTCGTTGATATCCACATCCGCAGGCTGCTCAATTGCGTATGCGATAGCACGAGCAACAGATTCAGATGGAATTTCATTTTGCTGATAAAAATCTTTTACAAAGGCTGCACCCTGAGCATCTGAACTTCCATGTTTCAATTCAGATTCGACTGCACCTGGTGAAATGATTGTTGAACGAATTTTACCCCCAACTTCATGGCGCAAGCCTTCGGCAATAGCGCGAACAGCGAATTTGGTTCCGCTATAAACCGTGCCGCCGGGACTGAATACTTTGATACCCGCTACAGACGAAATATTGATAAAGTGGCCTGATCCCTGCTCCTGAAAGATCGGAAGCGCTGCGGCTACGCCATACAGCAGACCTTTAACGTTGATGTCAATCATGCGATCCCATTCGTCAACTCGAATCTCAGCTAACGGTGCAATCGCCATTAACCCTGCATTATTGATAACCACATCAACTTTACCGAAGCGCTCTTGTGCAAGATTTACAAGGGCCTTCACTTCGTCCTGGCTAGTCACATCTGTCGCTTGAACCGCAACTTTTCCGCCCGCTGTACGTATGTCAGCAGCAATAGCTTCAAGCTTGTCGATGCGTCGGGCACCTAAAACAACAGATGCGCCAAGACTGGCTAAATGTCTTGCCGTGGTCTCGCCTAAACCGCTGCTACCACCAGTAATAACAACGACCTTACCGCTGATGTTGTTTGCTAAAACACTAGTCATAGTTAATATCCTCAAATCAGTTGAATGAATGACTCTGTCTAAATAACAAGCAAAGTATCCCTTACCTTCAAAAACCAATAAATGGAAATATTTTAATTTCACAATTCCATAATTTGGAATAATATTTATGTATTCATATCAAACCTGAATGTGACTGTGATGCTTAACAAATTGGAAATGCTCCGGATATTTTGTACTGCTGCTGAGTCTCGCAGCTTTAAAGAAGCGGCTAACCGTCTGGGGATTTCTCCTCAGGCAGTGACGCGAGCAGTGAAGGAGTTAGAACGATTGCAAGGGGAGCTTTTATTTCATCGAAATACTCGACACATACAAGTGACCCTGGTTGGAGAAAAATTTGCTGTGATCGCAAAAGAACGCCTGCGCGCTGTAGATGAATTGTTTCAAACAAGCGCCCCTAACTCGGGTAATGAATTACAAGGGCGGGTTCGTATCGCAGCGCCTGTTGGTTTTGGTCATAAATGCTTGATGCCAGCATTACTGGAACTCTCAACAATACATCCTCAACTGGATATAGACCTGACACTCAGTGACGAGCGCGTGGATGTCGTTGACGAAAAAATAGATATCGGGATACGTATCGGTTTCATGAGAGATAGTCGATTTATTGCCCGCCAGCTCACCAAAATTAATCTGTATGTCGTGGCTTCGCCTGACTTAATAAATAGAGTGGGAACGCCTGCGTCGATTGAAGATCTAAACCACTTGCCGGTTACAGGGTTAGTCGATCGCAATACGGGAAAGCTTTGGCCATGGGTTTTTTCCATGGACAGACAGTGGACGCCATCCACAACACGTTTTCGAAGTGCCGACGCCGAAGCTGAATTAATGGGTGTACAAAATGGACTGGGGTTTGCTCAAATTCCTGACTTTTCTGCCCAAGACTTATTACGCCAAGGGAAACTTGTAAGAGTGTTAGAAGAGGTCGAGCCGGAGCCTTGGGATTTATATATTTATCGCCCTCAACGTGGTCCAGTACCACAACGTATTCGATTGGTTTTTGATCACTTGTTGTCAAGATTAAGTGACTACTAATGGCACATCAGTAATATTCATAAAGTGCGAATACTACATGAGCTCACTTTACTGCAAAAACCGTAACCAATGTCTTCATTGAGTCACCAGGAATCATAATACAGTGCATTTTGCTACCACTTACCTTCTCCATATCAAGATATATAAAATCTTTTATTTCTTTCATCATGTGTCCTGTGAGTAACTGTTAGCCTACTATTCGTGGGTAACACCAGATGCCTAACGCCCAAGCACAGCGGCATAAACAGCGTGAGTGTCCGGCGCCGAAGGCGCGAACTGATGCGACTTGTTATGCAGCTGTAAGCTCAACCTTCTGCACCTTATCTAAACTCAAATTCTTTCCAGCATGCCACAAATCGTAAGCATCCTGCATCGCCAGCCAACTTTCAGGGCTTCTACCTAAAGCTTTCGATAAACGAAGCGCCATTTCCGGGCTAATGCCACTTTGACACTTCAAAACACGGTTCAGAGTAGACGGTGAAACATCTAATTTGCCAATGGTGAGTTATTGGGTTGGGGGCAAAGTAAACTCGCGCTCATCGAGCAAGAGTAAATACTACAAAGTAGCCCTGACAACTCAAGCATTCGAGTTTCAGGGCTTTTCTTATGGCTCGTGATAACAAGCAGTTACTTGCCTAACTACCGAAATCATCATAGCGGATGCGTGTTTCATCCACGCCGTGCTCTTTTAACATAGTCAGCGTCGCGCTGAGCATAGAAGGTGGGCCACAGAGGTAAAAATCGTACGCGTCGACGCTTTGAGATGGCAACCATTTCCCCGCAATCTCATGCACAAAACCGACATCCTGTTGCCATAAGCACGCTTTTTCAGGCTCAGACAGCACTGGGATAAATGTCAGCTCACCTCGCTGTTGGTGCTGCATAAACTCATCGTAATAGAGTAACTCATGGCGATTCCGCGCCCCGTAGAAAAAGGTTATCGGCCGCGATGCTGTATCATTCAGCTCTTCTTGAATGAGCGCTCGTAGCGGCGCCATTCCCGCGCCGCCACCGATAAAGCAAAGTTTGCGTTGAGCACCTGGTTGCCTTTGAAAGCCGCCAAAAGGGCCTTCTGCAGCAATGATTTCGCCGGGTTTTAGGTTGCATAGAAATGAAGAGCCAATACCTGGCGATGGCGCATCTGTTGCCTGTGGTTGATAACGCACGGTGAACACCAGCTCTTTGCCGCCTGCGGCTGTCGCCATGGAGTAGCTTCGCTGCACAGCGCTATGATTATATTCGACGTTTTCAATATGCTGCCACTGCGAAAGGAACTGCTCAGGAATATCTTCAGGGCGACTGCGACCAGCTCCAGCCGGAATAGTTAACACCATATACTGGCCGGCTGCGTAATCAAGCTTGCGGTCCAGCACTTCAAAGCACAATTCGCGCAACATCGGCGTTATAAACTTAGTACTTTTCAACTGCAGGTTAACGTGGCGCGCATCAGTTTGCGGC
>NZ_PIPK01000010.1 GCF_003987335.1 Aliidiomarina maris
CATCAACAGCCAACGATGACAGACGAAGCAGGCTCACTGGCTCAGAGATTTGGTATTGGCCGCTCACGCGGCGGCCAATAAAAAACTAATGCCTATTGACAGGACGAAGGCTCATAGGTGTTATGCCTTGTCCTTCTTTGCAATCACAGCCTTAAGAGCTGCTGACGTTTTTGTTTCTTATAATCAGATAACAATTGACCATTAAAATACGATGCCTAGAACATAACGCAATCTGTCATGAAGAATGATTACAGACTCTTCACTTCCACAATTACTCATTTAAAACTTGCTTCGATATAAAAAAGTTAACACTGATCATATTTGCATTCTTTAATCTCAAACTCGAGTGTTGAATGCCCGATGGAGAATTTTTGTGCAAGCGCTGTTTTTAATTCACCCTTCACTTTATCCAGTTGTGAATAATCAGAAAGTAGAACATGAGCTTCTAATGCATTCTGATGCTCGTCAAGTTGCCAGATATGTACGTGATGAACATTGATAACATTTGTTACCTGCTGCATGGCTGTGATGACATCATCAATAACAATGCCCTCCGGTGTTCCCTGCATCAGGATATGAATGGTTTTTGGTAACATCGTGGCTGCCTGGTACAAAACATACGCGGCTATCAATAATGTTATTAAGGTATCACTCCAGTACCACTCATAAAGAAGGATCAGTGTACCGGCAACAATAACACCCGCTGAGGCCAGCGCATCCGATACATTGTGCAAAAAAGCGGCACGGATATTCATACTGTGCTTAGACATAGTAAAGGTAAGAAACGCGGTTGCCAGATCAATCACCAGCGCAATCGACGCCACAATCACAACCATCCAGCCTTCAATAATCTGTGGTTCGTAGATTCGCCATAGCGCTTCATAGATCAGGTACAGCCCAATCAGGACAAGTGTGACTAAATTAATTAATGTAGCAATGATTTCAGCGCGTTTATAACCAAAGGTTCTGAAATGATCGGCCGGTTGACGACCGATCTTTCTGGCGACCCAGGCAATGAGCAGTGAGGCGGCATCACTGAAGTTATGCAGTGCATCAGCAATCAGTGAAAGGCTGCCCGATAGAATACCACCGACGACCTGGGCTAATGTCAGGAGCATATTGATAGCGATGGCGAATCCCAGGCGGCGATCACCTATTGATTCAGTGTCGTGGTTATGCGAATGCGTATTCATTGTGTACCTATAAAGAAAAAGATTTTGTCGTTCGACTGGAAAGATAGGCATGTGCTTCCCGCGCATCCAGCTCTCGTGTACTATTACCTGTGCGTACCATAAGCCGTGCTACGCTGTCCTCATGATAATAAACAGGTTCAACAGCGCTCTCGACAATGACGCGACAGATGGTTTTATTTTCGATATCGTGGAACCGGCAATGAAGTAATGCGCAAGCGTTTCCTCCCAGACTGGTTTTAACCGTATCCATCAGTGCACGTTCGAAGCCGTCTCTATTTTTGTGCTTCAATGTCTGGAAGTCAGAGTCGATGCCAATGATATTGCCGTTGTCCTCAACGCCGATCAGCAATGTACCGCCTTCGCGATTTAAAAAACCGGCGATGGCTTTGATGACAATCAACTCAAGTGCGCGATTCGTTCGCTGTTGTCTTACATCCCAACGATACGTGGATTTGAATTCAAGATGCTCACTTTCGCCTCTGGCAATCAATAAGGGTAATTCTTCAGCAAGCTCGTGTTCCAGATAGCGGACAAGATTTTTTTGGCCAGACAGTCTTATATGGTACAGACCGAACAATAGACCAACAATACCGCCAAGCAGTGCAAACACAAAGCTCATAGGTATTAATTCAAACTTGAATTCAGTAATTAAACGCTGAATCAAAAACTCTATCGGGCTGTTACCCGGAAATTCGATTAAGCCCTTGTATTCGTACCAGAATACCATTGTCGTCAACGGATGTAATAGAAGCACGCCTATTATTGCACCAATAATAAAATGAAAAAGTAAGATCCATTTTTTTTGATTGATTAAACTACCTGATGAGTATGTCATCTTTCTTTAACCACCTGTTTGGTTGATTATTCTCTTGATCTGGAAATCCAGTGTATTGATTCATCGTGGCTTGTGCCTCACCCCGGTGCGTGGACACTTCTGCAGCTGCAAAAACAGCTCTTGCATAGGCTTACAGTCTTTGCCTAAATCCTCGAATGCGCTCGCCGTGTTTGTAAGAACCACCCCGATTCCAAAGGTTCCAACGATAGCCGCTGATTTTAACTTTTTATATTCGCTCCTTCTTGAGGGTTAATGGGGCATAACGCCCCGCTAATGTGCGCCGCTTGCGGTGTCACTTTTAAGCGGCTTGTTAGCCGGCATTTAAGACCTCTTTCTGTAAAGCTTCTTGAGCAAGCTTATTAACGCTTTTGCCCTTTACTTGCGCCGTAATAGCAAGTTGTTCGTGCAGTTCCGGAGGAATCCTTAGATTAAATTTGCCCGAGTAATGACGCCGCGGTTCAATGCCCTTTTCCTCACAAACGTCCAGGAACACACGCAAAGACTTCTTGAACTCTGCCCGAAGTTCTTTAGGGTTGCGGCCGTAAAAATCCGCACCACCATTTAACCCCAGAATCTCACCTCTGAATGTATCCAGCTCAGAATCATATTCAATTTTGGCGTGATAGCCATCATATGTCATTGTGTTCATGGCGATACCCTATGCTGCTTTAACCACTTACGAATACTAGCCACAGCACCTTTGTCAGTGCTTGGACTTGGATGAGGACGGTGAAATACTCGAACCTCATCGAACAGCACCACAGCAACCCGGCTACCTTCACGCTCACTAACCTCCGCACCAAGCTCGACGAACAATGCCTCAATGTCACGCCATTGAACATTTCCACTCACAGGGCGGGCAAAAATAGCCTCTAAGGTTCTCTGATGCTTTCGCTTCATATCTAAATAGTACCACTTATTAGTACCAAATCAAGAAGATCTAACATTGGTTCGGGACTTGAGGAATGACGGCTAACGCCCCGCTAACGTGCGCCGCTTGCGGTGTCACTTTTAAGCGGCTTGTTAGCTGCTTCTGCTCGCAAACGCTCCACTAACCAGACTTTAATAATCGATTGGCGAGTAACACCAATGCGAGCGGCTTCTCGATCAAGCGACTCTACCACCCACGCGGGAAAGTCGACGTTGATACGCTTCGCTTCTTGATTCACTCGCCGTGCAGTTTTAACATCCAGATCGTCAATAATGTCATCTGCACCTTCATCAAACTTGGCATCAAAATCTTTAGCTTTCATACAGCTCTACCTCTCTTTTGCGCGAGCGCCTAACCGAAATGAGACGAATTGTCTCACCTCGGTAAGTGATAACAGCAGACCAGTGCTTCATTCCAATAAGACCAATAACAAGGTAACGAGGCTCATCCGATGATTCTGCCTGCACTTCCAGTAAATCCTGGTCTCCCCATAACGCCTGGGCATCATGGAAATCGATTCCATGCTTGTGGAGATTCACCTGACTCTTTTCATTATCAAACTCAAACGTATCCATGAGTATAAACTATTCCTTTTTTACTCATTTAGCAAGAAAGCTGAAATGACCGGCTGCTAACATTTGTATTGTGAGCACGCACACTATCCTCAATACACCGTGCATGCGTAATAACTAGCAAACCGTGCATGCACACTAACTAGTAAATTAGCGGCTACAGCCCTTAGCTTGCCTAAAGTTCATCAAAACTAACGCGCAAGACCACGCAAGCTGCCTAAGCGAAAACAAGCAAAAGGGAGTAAACCGAAACGAAATAAGAAAGGCTCTTCCATGAGGAAACTACGTGAGCGGGATCTTGTGCAGCTGTGTTGGAGCTGCGTTCGCTTCGCCATTATCCTTCGGCGCGCGTTTTATTATATATTTACGTTACAAGATCGTTGAAATTTGAGCAAGAAAAAATGTGCCGAATATCTGTTCAGGCGCATGCTACATAGTGCGCTGTGCACAGCGCATAAAAAAGCCCACACAAGGTTAATGCTTGTCAGTTAAGCTAACGAGCAGCAGGTTTTGAAGGAGGCCGAGTCGGATAACGACTTGGCCTCTTTTTTATCGAGCGTGGGTAGCTGCGCTCTCGCCTTTCAGGCAGGACAAATGCGCTTGCCATGTCCATCATGTTCTTAAATATCTTGGGTAAATTACCGGGGGATACGTGTGCGAACATATGCAGTTGGCCGACCAGGTAAACGGATGCCTGCTTGAAGCTGATTTGGTAAGGCTCAACATCTTTTAAGCTATACGCCATCTGTGCCATCATATAACGTAGTAAATTGTAGGCGAGTAAAATCCCCCACAGCTCTTGTGTAACAAGCTCTGGTCGCTTACTGCGCAGGGTCAATTCGTTGCTCAGCATATACTGTTTCATTTCCCGATAGCCCTGCTCAATTTCCCAGCGATGGGTGTACAGCTCAACAATATCTTCTTGCGGGTAGCGTGAGACATTAACCATTGAGGTGAGGACATCCACTTGCTTTTTGTTTATCTTTTTTGAAACCAGTCGAGCCTGAATGCTGCTCGGTGCTTGAGGCCATTTTTTGCGAGCCTGAGGGGACAGTTTTAACTCGACGATTCTGTCATCATCATTGAAGCTACGTAACACCTTGTATTGAGTGCCCTTTTTAACAGGGATAAGCCAGTGTCGTTGCTCGCCTTTCGACTGCCACGCGTGTAACAGACCGAGCGAGTAAAAGCCCTTATCAAATAAGGTCAATGAGTGGTCTGGCGTATTTTCAATAAGTTGCGCAGCGAGCACCATTTCATTCACATCGACGCTGTCAAACACGGCGCCCGTCGTTAGATGGCTACTGACTTCCATCTGAGTCACCATACGCACTTGTGGGTAATCAGAGGGCTTTGAACCATTCACGGTTCGTCCATAATTTTCATCGTTCTCAGGGGTATCCGGTGTTCGCCATACCGTACCATCCACCGCGAGCATCGACAGTCCATTCCAGTTTGAGGTGGGGAGCTTATCAAACCAAAGCGCATTGGTTCGCTCGAACATCAGTTTCACGACATCAGAGCCTAGACGTTGTCTCGCCTGCACGACTGCGCTTGGCGCGACGTATGGACGTTGCCCAGGCAACATCAAATCTAAATGGGACACTATCTGACGCATCGACATATCACGGAACAATGCCATACCAACCACCGTCCAGACCATTAAGTCCATGGGCAAGCGCCGCTTACGCACCGTGGTAACTCCGGTATCTTGAAGGCACTGCTCAATGAGCTCTGGCTCTAATAAGTCGGATAACTTACTAAAGTCATCTGGTTTGAAGTCTTGCAGGGTTTCGAGGGCTTGGCTAAACAACATAAAAAAATCCGTAATCAGATACCTGATTACGGATTTTGAAGGGTCTACAGGATCGGTCAACTGATCCGTTAAATTTTATTGGCCAACCCTTAACTGATCGGCATTACACACAAGGTGGGCTTTCAATTCAAATAGCTTTGCCAAAGCGGGCAAACATCACCCGCCCCAACCTACCGATAACTATCAATATCCGGGCAGCTGCAAACCAGGTTGCGGTCGCCGTAGACGTCGTCGATGCGGTTAACGCTTGGCCAGAACTTATCGACCATGACGGCCGCTACTGGGTAGGCGGCTAACTGACGCTCGTATGGGCGGTTCCATTCGCTGTCGACAATGTCTGCCAGGGTGTGTGGTGCGTTCACCAATGGGTTGTTGTCGGCTGGCCATTCGCCGGCTGCGACTTTCTCGATTTCGCCTTTAATGCTGACCATGGCTTCAATGAAGCGGTCGATTTCAGCTTTCGATTCTGATTCCGTCGGTTCAACCATTAAGGTGCCTGCCACTGGGAATGACATGGTCGGTGAGTGGAAACCGTAATCTTGTAAGCGTTTGGCGACATCAATTTCAGCAATGTCGGCTTTCTCTTTGAGCGGGCGCAGGTCAATAATACACTCGTGGGCAACCCGGTCGTTGCGGCCGGTGTATAAAATTGGGTAGTGCTCGGCTAGCTTGGTGGCTAAGTAGTTCGCGTTCAAGATAGCTACCTGAGTGGCTTGACGCAGGCCTGCGCTGCCCATCATCGCGATATACATCCACGAAATAGGTAGAATGCTGGCACTGCCGTAAGGCGCTGCTGACACGGCGTGGTTGCCGTGGGCTAAGCCTTCGCCGTCCATCATCACGTGACCTGGTAAGAAAGGTGCTAAGTGCTTCTTCACACCAATTGGGCCCATGCCTGGGCCGCCGCCGCCATGTGGAATACAGAAGGTTTTGTGCAAGTTTAAGTGCGACACGTCCGAGCCAATGTAACCTGGTGAGGTTACGCCGACCTGGGCGTTCATGTTGGCGCCGTCCATGTAAACCTGGCCGCCAAATTCATGGGTAATGTCGCATACTTCACGAATTTTCTCTTCGTATACGCCGTGGGTCGACGGGTAAGTGACCATGGCGCAAGACAAGTTCTCGCCTGCTTCTTCGGCTTTGCGGCGGAAGTCTTCGACGTCGATATTGCCTTTGCTGTCGCAATCAACCACGACCACTTTCATGCTCGCCATTTGCGCAGACGCAGGGTTAGTACCGTGGGCTGAGCTTGGAATTAAGCAGATATCGCGGTGTGCTTCGCCACGACTCTGGTGATACTTTTGAATCGCTAACAAGCCAGCGTATTCGCCTTGGGCACCTGAGTTTGGCTGCATCGACAATGCGTCGTAACCGGTAATATCTAGTAACCAGTCAGACAAGCTGGCGATCATTTGGGCATAGCCGCGTGCTTGCTCTGGTGGGCAGAACGGGTGTAAGCCACCGAATTCTGGCCAGGTCACAGGGATCATCTCAGCGGTGGCGTTCAGCTTCATGGTGCACGAACCCAATGAAATCATCGAATGGTTCAATGCTAAGTCTTTGTTCTCAAGCGATTTAATATAACGCAGCATCTCAGTTTCTGAGTGGTACGAATTAAATACTTCGTGGCTTAAGAAATCGCTGTCGCGCTGTAAGTTCAGCGGCAAGCTTTCGTCGCTGCTGACTTCTGAATCGAGTTTTTCGACGCTCAAACCATGGCCTGGGCCTAAAATCACGTCAAATAAGGTGGCGACGTCGGCTGCGGTTTTGGCTTCGTCTAAGCTGATACCGACCTGACCGTCGTGGTCAACGCGCAGGTTCAACTGGGCGGCGTGGGCGCGCTCGATAATCTCGCTCTTATTGGCACGTACTGCCACGGTTAACGTATCGAACCAAGTGCTGTTGGTCACTTGTAAGCCTTTCTCGGCTAAACCAGCGGCCACGATATCGGTCAAGCGGTGAATGCGCCCTGCGATATTTTTCAGCCCTTCTGGGCCATGGTAGACAGCGTAGAACGATGCCATGTTGGCTAGTAGCACCTGCGCGGTACAAATATTCGAGTTCGCTTTCTCGCGGCGGATGTGTTGCTCGCGGGTTTGCATCGCCATACGCAGGGCTAACTTGCCACGGCTGTCTTTAGACACGCCGATAATACGCCCTGGTAATGCGCGCTTGAACTTGTCGCGGGTGGCGAAGAAGGCTGCGTGTGGCCCCCCGTAGCCCATAGGTACGCCGAAACGCTGGGCCGAACCGAACACCATGTCGGCGCCCATTTCACCTGGTGATTTACATAACACCAGGCTCATTAAATCAGTGGCCACACCGACAACCGCTTTGTGCGCTTGTACTTTGGCGATAATGTCAGTGAGGTCGATTACTTCGCCGTTGTCGGCTGGGCTTTGTAGCAAGGCACCGAACACATCGTGATCAGCCGCTTCGGTCCAATCGCCAACAATGATGTCAAAACCAAACATATCGGCGCGGGCTTTGACCACGTCAATGGTTTGTGGGAATACGTTGTTGGCAATAAAGAACGCGTTCGACTTTGATTTCGCTACGCGCTTGGCCATCGCCATCGCTTCTGCAGCGGCGGTGGCTTCGTCCAGCAATGATGCGCTGGCAAGCTCCATGCCTGTCAGGTCCATGGTCATTTGCTGGAAGTTCAGGATAGATTGCAAACGGCCTTGGGCAATTTCTGGCTGATACGGCGTGTACGCGGTGTACCAACCTGGGTTTTCCAGCACGTTGCGCAGAATCACGTTCGGGGTCAAGGTGTCGTAGTAGCCGGCACCGATAAAGCTGGTAAACACCTGGTTTTTCTTGGCGATGGTTTTGAGCTTTGCAAGGGCATCACGCTCGGTCATGGCCTCGCCAATGTTTAAAAACGGGTCGCGCAAAATGGCGCTTGGCACCGTTTGCTCGGTCATATCGTCAAGTGATGCTGCACCCACAACCTCAAGCATTGCGGCTTGCTCATCGGCACTTGGGCCAATGTGGCGAGCTACAAATTCGTCGTGGCGTTCAAATTGTTCCAGGGTTTTACCGCTCATGTTTCGATACCTTGATTACTAATTGGAACCTTGTGTCAGGCTATGCCTGGCAACGAAAAACAAGGCCCCGGCAAACGCGGGGCCTTGCGGCTTACTACATACTGTCTTATTCGTCTTCGATAGACGCGCTGTAGGCTTCAGCGTCTAGCAAGTTTTTCAGCTCGCTGTCGTCGTCTGCCTTAATCTTAAACAACCAGCCGTCACCGTACGGGTCGTTGTTCACACTCTCAGGCGAATCTTCTAAGTCTTCGTTGACTTCAACAATTTCGCCGCTCAATGGCGCGTAAATGTCAGACGCTGCTTTAACAGACTCAGCGACTGCGCAATCGTCGCCTACCGAGAAGGTATCGCCTTCTTCTGGTAGTTCAACGAATACCATGTCACCTAACAATTCTTGGGCGTGCTCGGTAATACCTACGGTGTAAATACCGTTACCTTCGCTACGTACCCATTCGTGCGACGCCGCGTATTTTAGTTCTGTCGGTACATTGCTCATTTGTGTGTCCTTGTCATCATGCTGATTGTGATTAAATTAGTAAGGTTTGATAACCGCTTCGCCATTTCGCACAAAGGCTGGCTTGACCACTTTTACTGTAACCATTTTCTTGCGCATTTCCACTTGTGCGGTGTCGCCGACTGGCTGTGGCACACGTGCCATGGCAATGCTGTACCCTAAGGTTGGCGAGAATGTACCTGAAGTAATCACGCCTTCACCGCCTTCGACCTGAATTTTAAGCCCTGCGCGCAGTACGCCTTTTTCTTCCATCACCAGGCCGATAAGCTTCTCGGTGCCCTGCTGCTTTTGCTGTTCAAGCGCCCTGCGGCCGATAAAATCACGATCAGCTGGCTCAAAGGCCACGCTCCACGCCATGTTGGCAGCTAGTGGCGATACTTGCTCGTCCATGTCCTGACCGTACAGGTTCATACCCGCTTCAAGGCGCAAGGTGTCACGGGCACCTAAGCCACATGGTTGCACGCCGTTGTCGCGTAACTTGTCCCATGCGCTGACAATCAATTCGTTTGGCACGATAATTTCGTAGCCTTTTTCACCGGTGTAGCCTGTGGTCGCAACAAACACGTCACCGTGCTGCACCCCAAAGAAAGGCTTCATGTTCTTCACTTGGCCGTATTGGTCGTCGCTGAGCAAAATAGCGATTTTTTCTTCTGCCAGTGGGCCTTGCAATGCAATCATCGCTAATTCAGTGCGCTCGGTTACGGCGACGTCGAATTCGCCAGCTTGCTTGACCAACCACGCCATGTCTTTGTCGCGGGTGGCAGAGTTCACCACTAAGCGATAGGCGTCGTCGGCAAAGTAATACACGATAAGGTCGTCAATCACACCGCCGTCTTGGTTCAGCATACCGGTGTATAGGGCTCTGCCTGGTTGCTGCAATTTAGCCACATCGTTGGCAAGTAAATGGCGTAAATAAGGCTTGGCTTCCGGGCCTGTGACATCGACGATGGTCATATGCGAGACGTCGAACATGCCGGCTTGCTTGCGCACCGCGTGGTGCTCTTCAATTTGCGAGCCATAGTTAAGCGGCATATCCCAGCCGTGGAAGTCGACCATTTTTGCGCCGGCCGCTACATGAGCATCGTACAAAGGGGTTTTACTTGCCATTAGAAAATACGTCCGTTATCGCTTAAATTTAACGCGGATTATAGAGTCTCGAGGCAGTGGCAACAAATTAAAAAGACAAATAGTATTATTTATAAGATTAATAATAAGTGCTATAAATTAGTTAAATTTATGCCCAAGCCGCTATTCACACCATGAAACATGTGCCTTCTGACAATTTACGCGCCTTTGTATCGGTGTACGATTTGCAAAGTTACACCCAAGCCGGTGAGCGTTTAGGCCGCTCACAGCCTGCGATTAGCTTGCAAATTAAACGTCTTGAACAACTGCTCAACGCCAGTTTATTAGAGCGCCAAGGCAGTCGCATTCGCTTAACCGATGCGGGCCGCGAGCTTTACCCGTTGGCGCAGCAAATGCTGAATGTAAACGATCAAATTATTGCCCAGTTTACCGAATCGTCGCTGACCGGTGACGTGCGCTTGGGCATTCCCAGTGAATTCGCCTCGACCTTGCTGCCCAGCATTCTGGGCCAGTTTGCCAGCAGTTATCCGCAAGTTGCGCTGCAGGTGACGTCGGGTTTAAGCCGTGATTTACGGTTAGGCGCCAGCCGTGGTCAGTTCGATGTCATTTTAACGGTGGCAGAAAGCGCGCCTGACAATGCAGTACTGGTGAAAACCGACCAGCTGGTGTGGGTGTCGAGCCATGCTGAGAGTAAAGTCAGTGCGCCGTTGCCGCTGATACTGGCACCTGAAGGCTGTGTGTATCGCCGCCGAGCTTTAAAAATGCTCGATCAGCAAGCCTATCGCATTCATTACACCAATAGTGACCTGGCGGGTATTTCCAGTGCGATTCGAAGTGGTTTAGGGGTAAGTGTGCTCGCGCGCTCGTCGGTGCCGATGGAGCTGGCGGAGATCCGCCATAACCAACTGCCTGAACTCGGCACCATTAATATTTACCTTGAGCGCCACGGCCGCCCGAGTGAGGCCGCCGAGAAACTGATGCGCTACATTGAAGATGCGCTGCGCTAAGTTTTAAAGACTGCGCTAAGTGTGAACACCTGCGCTAGCGGTTCGCTTGCTGCAAGAAAAACTGCTTAAGTAATGGCTGCTTGTCGACCAACTTTAAACCCAGACCGCGTACGGCTTTCACCAGTGGGTTATTGCCACGAAACAGTTGGTGGAAGCCTTCCATGGTCGCAATTTGCTGCACCGCAGCGGCTTTACGCGCACGTTCGTACTGGCGCAGCGCTCGCGTCAGTGCTTCGCTGTCGAACTGCCCGTTTAAAGTGCCTAAATCGTTGATTTTCTCGCTGAGTAACTTGGCATCGCCAATGCCCAGGTTCGCGCCCTGACCCGCCAACGGGTGAATAGTGTGTGCGGCATCGCCAACTAACACCTGGCGCTGATGAACCCAGCGCTCGGCATAGCGCATCCGCAGCGGGAAGTTATGCCGCGGCGAGGCTAATTCAAGCACGCCCAATATATTGTCACTGGCGGCCGTCAGTGCATGATTAAAGTCGTCTTCTGACATAGCGTGTAAATCGTTAGCGTCTAAATCGGGGCGGCTCCATACAATCGACACCAGGTGCGGATCATGCAATGGTAGCAGCGCCAGCGGGCCGCCTGGCATAAAGGCTTGGCGCGCAACTTGTTGATGTGGCTGCTGACAACGAATGGTGGCGACCAAACCTTGCTGCTCATAGTCTTTAAACACCACTGGGGTGCCAACGGCCTGACGCAAACGCGAACGGGCACCGTCTGCTGCCACTACCAACTGTGCTAACACAATGTCGCCGTTGCTAAGTTGCAGGCTGGTGTCGTTGGCTTCGTAGCTGGGTTCAACTTGCTCAATGCCGTCGACCACCTGTACCCCAAGGGCTTCTGCACGTTGCCACATGCAGGCTTCGACCACTGCATTTTCAACTATATGACCCAGGTTTGCGACTCCCGCATCGGCGGCGCTAAAGTGAATATCTGCGCCATTGTCGCGGTCCCACACATGCATGGCGGTGTATGGGCCAAGCCGTGAAGTCGGCAATAACTCCCACACCCCGAGTGCTTCCAGCCAATGCTTTGAGCTGCCATTCAACGCACTTACACGCTCTTGCGCGGCGCTGGGTATCTCGCGCTTGGCCTGTTGACGCTCAATCACGATAACCTCGCGGCCTCGCTGTGCAAGTGCTATCGCAAGGCTTAAGCCCACCATGCCAGCGCCTACAATTGCAATCTGGGTACGCAATAAAGCCATTATGCTGCTCCGAACAAGTTACGAAAGCCCATTGCTGAGCGTGCTAAAGGGTAGCCTAAGGCTGGTTGTTTACGCAGCGCCAGCAAACCTAAATTGCGCCCCGCCACTAACGGAAAATGCTGATTCGAAAATATCCGCACTAAAGAATCCGTTAGCCCGGCGATGCGCTGATAATCTTGTTGGCGCTGGGCTTCATAGGCCAATAGATCACGATGCTGTAACCCGCCTTGGTCGCTGTGCCAAGCGCTAGTGACCATAGCCACCAAATCAACCACATCGCGCACCCCAAGATTATACCCTTGGCCAGCAATTGGGTGTAAGGTGTGGCAGGCATTGCCAATTAACGCACAGCAGTGGTGAATCGCGCGCTCTGCCAGTAACAGGTACAGCGGATAACTGGCGCGCTTTTCCACGCCGATAAAACGCCCGGCGCGAAAGCCAAAGGCTTGTTGCAACTGGGCGAGGAAATCATTGTCGCTTAAGCTTTGAATACTGGCAGCATCGCTGCTAGGTACGCACCATACCAGCGCCATTTGCTGCGCTTGAATGGGCAATAACGCAATCGGCCCATGCTCGGTGAAACGCTCGTAGGCCCACCCTTGGTGCTCGCGATCAAGTTGCACATTGGCGATCAGTGCGGTTTGCTGGTAATCATACTGCTGGCGCGCAATCTTTAACTGTTCGCGCACCACCGAGCGGCCACCGTCTGCGCCAATTACGAACTTAGCGCTCAGTTGCGTCGTGGTGTCATCGCCTGTGTGAAGGGTTAAATCGACCCCTGCTGGCTGCTGGGTCAGTTGTTCGAGGCGGGTTTGCATCTGCCAGCTTAAGTTGCTGCAACCCGCGGCAGCTTGTTCAATGGCTTGTTGCAAAGTATGCGCACTGACCACTTGCCCTAGAGCATCTATCTGGTAACGCTTGGCGTGCAAGGTTGCACTACCCGCACCGCGGCGCTCGGACACATGAATATGTTCAATCTTCGCCTGTGCGGTGGCGAGCTTATCCGTGGCGATACCCACAGATTGCAAGCTCAGTAGCGTAGTGTGTGCAAGTGCCAGCGTGCGCGGGTCTTGCTGGCCTGGCGCGCTGCCGTCGAGTAAGGTAATCGCAATGTCGGGGCGTGCCTTGGCAAGCATCAATGCAGCCAAACCGCCGACCACGCCACCGCCCACAATCGCTATGTCTGTTGTATTTGCTGTCATTATTGCTGCCTTAAACCTTACTTCGCTAACTTTGCCCAGCCATTAGGGACTCAATGGCATCGATCTCGACTGGCACGGCTGCGGTTAAATTGTCATGCCCAGCGGCAGTGACTAAAATATCATCTTCAATACGTACACCAACGCCGCGAAGCTCAGGGTGACAGTCGGTATCCGTTGGAATATACAAACCTGGTTCAATGGTAAGCACCATGCCAGCCTTTAATGGCCGCGGGTCACCTGATTGCTTATATTCACCCACATCATGTACATCTAAACCTAACCAATGCCCAAGGCCGTGCATGAAAAACGGCCGGTACGCCACCGCTTTGACGTTCTCCGCGACACTACCTTTTAATACCCCAAGGTCAATTAATCCTTCGGTCAGAATATGCGCGGCAACTTTGTAGGCCTGGGGCAAGGTATTGCCCGGCTTAATCAGCGCTATCGCCGCGCGATGGGCTTTTAATACCCACTGGTACAAGCGTGCTTGCATCGGGGTAAAGCGACCGTCAACCGGAAAGGTGCGGGTAATATCGCTGGCGTAACCTTGGTATTCGCAACCCGCGTCAATCAGTAATAAATCGCCGGCGCGCATTTGGCTGCTATTTTCGGTGTAATGCAAAATACAGGCATTATCGCCGCTACCACAAATAGTGCCATAGGCGGGCCCTGCCGCGCCTTGAAAGGCAAATTCATGATGAATATTGGCCGCCACTTGGTATTCATACATACCTGGCTTGCAGCTTTGCATCGCACGTCGGTGTGCCGCGACCGCGATGGCTGTCGATTGGCGCATCAGCGCAATTTCAGCGTCAGATTTTATCAGCCGCAGCTCGTGAACATAGGGGTTTAGATCAATATGTTGGCGTGGCGCATTGAGGTTACGCGCTGTCGTCACGTGGTCGAGCCAGCGCTGACGTAGCGCCAACTCGTCGGCGTCACATTGCAGCGGCCATACTAAATTGCTGTGTTGCCCAATCACCTGCATCACGCGCTTATTCAAGTCTTTGCTGTCATACACATGGGCAATGCCGGTCAATGCTTGCGCCGCTTCGGCGCCGAGTCGACGCCCATGCCAAATTTCCTGTTCATGGTCACGTGGCAGCACAAACAAGGTTTCGCGAATCGCGCCTTTTGCACTCTTAGTGATACATAACCACGCATCGGGCTCGTTGAGCGCGGTTAAATAGAAAAAGTCACTGCTTTGGCGAAACGGATATTCAGTATCGTTGCTGCGGATCACCAACCCCGAACCTTTAAGTAGCACCACGCTGTTGGCTGGTAATGCTTGCATTAAGGCGCGGCGACGCCGTTGTAACTCGCTGACTGACATTGCTTTTGGCATTAGTGCAAGGTCGTTGGCGCGGCTGTGTGTGGCACCGCTACTTTAGCTAATTCGTTAAAGCACATAATGGCGGTAATGCGCACGTATTCGGTCACTTCGTAATACGCGCGTTCGCCTTCCTCGTCACTGTCGACGTCATCGGATAAGCGCGCAATTTCTGCCATGTCTTGAATCGCTTCGCGCAAATCTTCTGACGCTTGGGCTAAATTCTGCTGGTTCACACCAAAGCCGACCAAGAACGACTGCACCCAAGCCGTCAGCGCTTTCAAACGCTCGCCTAGTGGCTCTTCGTCACCTGGCAGTAGCAGCTGAAAACTGAGCTCAGGGTCAGCTAAGTCGGATGCTATCATGCTATTTAAGTCTTGCAGTAAACTGCGCATGGTGGGGCTAAACGCCTGCCCTTCGTTGGCTAAATCAGCCAATAAACCTAGCCACTGTTGTGCCTCTAAAGGCGCCGCGCTGGCAACCAGGCCACTGACCATGCCGTGCATTTCCGCTGCATTGAGCAGCATGTTTTCGCGCTCTAGTTCTTGATTAAGGGCGTCGAACGCACGGGCGGTTGAATCTGCCATAAATTTTTTCCAAGCCATATCGATTACTCACATTAGAACCCGTATCCTACCACTGCTGGCAAGTTGGAGCTAGCGCGCCCACTTTCAGGCGATGTTGTTAATACCAACTTGCTTGTTAATACCAACTTGCTTGTTAATACCAACTTGCTTGTTAATACCAACTTGCTTGTTAATAGTAGTACAGCTATCCTGCGCCCTATAATGATTCACTGCGAATATTCACTGAGGAAGCCAACATGAGCGGTCAACCCATGGACATTAAATTACTGGATAGAAACTATCGAGTGATGTGCCCAGACGGCCAAGAGAGCGCGCTGCGCGAAGCGGCCCGCCAGTTAGACAAGCGCCTAAGTGAAACCAAAAGTGCAACCAAGCTAAGTAGTGTGGAGCAAATTGCGGTGATGACAGCCCTGAACCTCTGCCATGAGTGGATTCAGGTGCAACAAACCCAAGACAAACACACCGCAGCTTTGGAAGATAAAATACGTTTATTGCAGGGTACTATTGAAAAAGCCATGGGTGAGCGCCACAATAGTAGAGCAGAGTAAGCCTCGCTTAAGACCCGTTTAAACGCGGCGCTCGCGTCGACCAAATTATGTTCCCTGGGGTGTTTGCCAGTTGGTGAGTGTCCCTGAGCCGATGTTTTCAGCATAGGGTCCTGCTTGGTAGTCAGTGTGCAAGCCCGACTTGTATCGGGAAGCCTGCGACTACTCAATTCAGCACCCGCCTTGAGCCAGTGGGTTCAAGGGCTAACACGCAGCAGCGGCACCCTGGGGAGCACCTCTTCTTTTTTAGCGCCTTTTTTCAGCAACTAATCATCTGCCTCGTCGGCGTCTGGGTCAGCCACACCAATATCGAAAATAAACTGATAGCGATCTTCTGGCGACACATACACCATGTAGGAGCGTTTGGCTGCGCCGTCATGGGCCAAATGGTAATACAAACACAAGCGTTGCTTTGACATGGCCGGTGCCACCGCGCCATTGTGGCAGGCCTCGACGCGCTCAATCGCGTCAATCGGCAAGCGCCAGCGCAGTGGGCCGGCACGAATCACTAACTCGTCGTCAATAATATGGTAGCGCGTCGCCATCACTATCCACATTGGCAATGCGGCACCGAGCAAAAACAGCAACAAACCGAGTGGCGCCAAACCCGCCAATGCCAGCAAAGTCGACGCCAGCAGCACCATCAAGGCAAGGCTTACCACCGTCATCAGCAACCAGTTATCGACTTTCGAATGGTGTATTTTGTCCATCAGGGTCACTCGTTTGCCGCGCGTTCAGCTTTAGCGTCACGCACAATCTGGCGCACGTCAGACAACAGCGCTTGGGCGTCATACACAATGCCATCGCGAATGGTGTAGCGAATGCCCGGTGTTTGCATCGGTTGGTTATTATCGTCTAAGCGGTAATGGCCTGTGCCATACAGCACTTTAAAGTTACCCAGTGGGTTGTCAGCGACCACCACCAAGTCGGCTTTTTTGCCTGGGACCACGCTGCCAATATCCTGCTCTAAGCCAAGTGCTTCGGCGCCATGTAAGGTCGCGGCTTGAATCACTTCTAGGGCGTTAAAGCCCGCTTCACGCAGTAGCTCCATTTCCTGAATATAGCCAAAACCATAAATTTTATAGATATAGCCCGAATCAGAGCCTAAGGTGACGCGCCCGCCGTGGTTTTTATAATCATTTAAGAACGCCATCCATAAGCGATAGTTTTCACGCCATGCGATTTCATGGTCGGTGGTCCAGTCAAACCAATAGGAACCATGGCCGTAACGGCTTGGGGTGAAGAAGTCCCACAAGGTCGGCAAGGTGTATTCGTCATGCCACTCTGCGTTACGTTGGCGGGCTAAATCGCGGCTGGCTTCGTAAATATTCAGCGTCGGGTTGATAGTGAAATCGAGTTCTACCAGTTCGTCGCGTACTGCGTTCCAGCGCTCAGACCCGGGTGCGGCTGCTTGCTGCCACAATAGACCCGCTTCACCAAAGCGGTCTTGCTCGTTCTGGTAATTGTAGTCGGGCGAATAGTTTTGAATGCGCTGGTTGGTAAATAGCGCTTCCGGTAAGCCGTACCAATGCTCCATGGTGGTCAAACCCATGCGCGCAGAATCAAGTGCATTGGTGCGCACCACATTCAGCTGGGCATGGTGCATCATCGTACCTAAGCCTTGTTGCTGGGCTTCGTCTAATGCCGCTGAGATAACCCGCGGTGGCGCACCGAAAAACTTAATCCCCGCGGCGCCTGCTGCAGCAATATTGCGCACCCATTCGCGTGCCTGCTCTGCGGTAATAATGGGCTCGACACTACCTTGACCAAAACCCACGTAAGGCACAATGCGTGGCGCGGCAATCTGATTCGCTGCCGCACGCTCGACATGGTCTAACGTCCAATCTAAGCCATTAAAACTGCCCGGTTCACGCACCGTGGTAATGCCGTGGGCAAGCCATAGCTTGAGTACATACTCAGCAGGAATATTGTCAGCGGAACCCCCTAAGTGACCATGCATATCGACAAAGCCTGGCAAGACATAATGTCCGGTGAGGTCAATTTCCCGATCGTTAGGCCCAGCTTCAATCCGGCGCGGCGATACAATTGGCACCCCTGGGTAACCGACGGCATCTACGCGTACAATTCGGTCTTGTTCAATCACAATATCAACGGGCCCCACCGCTGGGGCGCCTTCGCCATTGATCACCGTTGCCGCACGCAAAATTAAGCGCTCGTAAAGGCCTTCACCCTCACTGCGTTCTGGGGCGGCGGGCGGTGCCGCTTGGGCACTCGCAAGCAGCGTGGCACTGACAATGAGTGCTGAGGTGCTCACCCGCAGGGGGCGGCCAAGGGCGATACGTAAACGCGAAAGCAGGCGTTGCGAGGCAGGAAATTGAGCTCTAAACATGACAGATTCTCGTTGTTGTTATAAGGTGAGCGCATTCATTTTGACCTTCAGTGTGACAAGGGTCTGCGATGCAGTCAATCTTCTCTCCACATGCTACCCATACCACCGAAGCGCAGGCGATTGCGGCCGAGCGTGCGGCACTGCGTCGCGCATTGCGTCAACGCCGCCAACAATTAACTGCCGACTTTCAACAGCAAGCCGCACAGCAATTGGTCACCCAAGTGCTGACACAAACTGACGTGCTAGCGGCTGAACGTATCGCTTTGTATCACTCATTTGGTGCCGAACTTGGCACCCAGCCTTTAATTGACGCCCTACTCGCTGCGGGTAAAAAGCTATGCCTGCCGGTGCTGCACCCATTCGCTAAGGGGCATTTATTGATGCTGAATGTGGAGCCGCACAGCGAATACCGGTTGAACACCTTTGGTATTCCTGAGCCGCCCCTGGATGTGCGCAACGTGGTACGCTTAAGTGAGATTGATTGTATGCTGGTGCCCTTGGTGGGCTTTGATTTAGACGGCCAGCGCATTGGTATGGGCGGAGGCTTTTATGACCGCACCCTGGCGGGCTGGGCGCACGGCCGTTATCCGAGTTTACACGTGCTTGGCTTAGCCCATGATTGCCAACAGGTGGAGCGTATTCCGACGCAACCATGGGACGTGGCGCTTGGTGGGGTGATCACGCCGACACAAAGTTGGCGCTTTAGCTTGCCGCACTCAGTATAATGACCTGATTGACTTACATTTGCTTTTATAGAGGAACTCAAAGATGTCCGATAATGCCAAGAAAATGGCCGCCGAAGCCGCCCTAGAATACGTGAAACCTGGGATGATAGTCGGTGTCGGCACGGGTTCAACAGTCAATTACTTCATTGACGCACTCGCCACCATGAAATACGACATTGAGGGTGCGGTATCAAGCTCTGAAGCTTCTACGCAGCGTCTCAAGGCCCATGGCATTGCGGTGTTCGACCTCAACGGCGTCAGCGACTTAGCGCTGTATGTTGACGGTGCCGATGAAGTGAATCGCCACAAGCAGATGATCAAAGGCGGTGGCGGTGCGTTAACCCGCGAAAAGATAGTCGCTGCAGTGGCCGAAACCTTTGTATGTATTGCCGATGACAGCAAGCTGGTGACTGCCCTCGGCGATTTCCCACTACCGGTCGAAGTGATTCCAATGGCACGTTCCTATGTGGCGCGCCAAATTGTGCGTCTGGGCGGTGACCCTGTGTTACGCGATGATTTCGTAACCGACAACGGCAACGTTATTCTTGATGTTTATAACCTAAATATTGGCAAACCTATTGAGCTTGAGCATAAGCTCAATCAAATTACAGGAGTTGTCACCAATGGTTTATTTGCCGATCGCAATGCAGACATCGTGTTGCTGAGCGACGGCAAAAGTGTGCGTACCATCACTTGATGCAAACGAACTAGCACACACGAAGTATAAAGTAAGCCCTTCATTCACCCGGCGGTTAAGGAAATGTTCGCCTCATGAGCCAGAGTAATTCGTTAGATAAAAGCCGTATTCGTATTGTGTTATTAGAAGGTGTGCACCAAAGCGCCATCGACTGCCTGCAACGCCACGGCTATCACAATATTGAGATTCACCACACCGCATTGTCCGGTGACGAATTAACCGATGCTCTGGCGGATGCGCATTTCGTCGGCATTCGTTCACGCACCCAATTGAGCGCCGAGGTATTGGCAAAGGCTCCGAAGCTGGTGGCAATTGGATGTTTTTGTATTGGTACCAACCAAGTCGACACCCAAGCCGCCAAAGCACTGGGTATTCCGGTATTCAATGCGCCGTTTTCGAATACCCGCAGCGTCGCCGAGTTGGTGCTAGCAAACATCATTTTCCTGTTACGCCGCATCCCACAAAAGAATGCAGCCTGTCACCGTGGTGAGTGGGACAAAAGCGCCCAGGGCGCGTTTGAAGCGCGCGGCAAGATCTTGGGTATTATCGGCTACGGCCACATTGGTACGCAGTTAGGTATCTTGGCCGAGCAACTGGGCATGCAAGTGATTTACTACGACATTGAAGAAAAATTGTCGTTAGGCAACGCGCAGCAAGTGAGTGCCTTGACCACGTTGTTAGAGCGTAGCGATGTGGTGACCTTACATGTGCCTGAAACCCGCGACACCCAAAATATGATAAGCCAGGACGAATTAAGCTACATGAAGCCTGGCAGTATGTTGATTAACGCCTCGCGCGGCACAGTGGTCGATATCGACGCTTTGGTGCATGCGCTGGATAGTAAGCATTTAAGCGGTGCGGCGCTGGACGTGTTCCCGGTCGAGCCCAAAGCGGCGAATGAAGCCTTTGTGTCGCCGTTGCAGCGCTTTGATAATGTCATTCTCACCCCGCATATTGGGGGGTCTACCCAGGAAGCTCAGGAAAACATTGGCGTAGAAGTGGCCGGTAAAATGGTCAAATACTCAGACAACGGCTCGACCTTATCGGCGGTCAACTTCCCAGAGGTATCGTTACCGTTGCACGCTGGTGCCAGCCGGATGCTGCATATTCACAAGAACCAACCTGGTGTGCTGCGCGCGGTGAACCAAACCTTCGCTGATTTGAATATCAACATTGCGGCGCAGTTCTTACAAACTGACAGCGAGATAGGTTATGTGGTGGTGGATGTCGACAGTGACCAAACTGCGACCTTACTGGAGAACCTCAAAGCCATACCCGGCACCATTCGATGCCGCGTATTGCACTAGCAGGCACTCACTTAGTTGCCTGCTATTTGGTTGCCTGAGTCTGCTGGTTCACGAGAGTTTGCCGCCTGAGTTTGCTCTACCAGCTCTGGCGGCAAAATGAAGCTAAAACAACTACCGCGCCCTACTTCGCTGTCCAGGTTCAAGCGTGAACGATGGGCTTCCAGGGCATGTTTTACAATCGATAAACCTAAGCCAGTGCCGCCAGTGGCACTATTGCGGTCCGCCTCTATACGATAGAAACGTTCAGTTAAACGGCTTTGGTGAATAGGGTCAATACCTGGCCCGTTGTCGCACACCTTAAATTCAGCGCTGCGATGACGGCGTAACCAACTAATATCGATCTGCCCGCCTTCGGGGGTGTATTTAATTGCATTGGTGAGTAAGTTCGACACCACCGCACGCAACTTATCAGCATTGCCATACACCGTCAGTGAATCGTCTAACGCGAAGTTGATCTGGTGCTGCTTTTGCTGGTTCAACAACTCAGCGTCTTTGCCACAACTGCGAATAATCGCGGCTAAGTTGACCTCATCGGTAAAGGTTTCAGGGCCACTCGATTCAATCCGTGACAATTCCAGCAGTTGGCTGACCATATTCTGCATGCGGGTAGTTTGCGCGCTCATCTCATGAATGGCTTTACTTACCTGACGCGCTGGCAGCATTTCAGGCTCATCAAGCATTTCTAAGTAGCCTTGCATCACCGTCAGTGGCGTCTTTAATTCATGCGAGACGTTCGCAACGAAGTCCTTGCGCATACGTTCAAGCTTCGCCAGTTGGGTCACATCGCGCGCTATCAGCAAAAGCTGGTTGTCTGCGTAGGGCATAATTCGCACTTCGATGTCCATGGCATGGTGCGCTGGCGAATGCATGGTAATCGCGTGGTCAAATTCGCCAGACTTAAAATACTTCACAAAATGCGGGTGGCGGATCAAGTTGGTAATGCGCAGCCCACTGTCGCCCGGCCACTGTAAACCTAAGTACAATTGCGCCAGCTTATTTGCCCAGGTGACAGTGCCGTCTTCTTTAAGCACCACCGCAGCATCGGGCATTGCTTCTGAGGCTTGGCGAAAGCGTCGGATTAACGTACTGAGTGAACGCTGGCGCGACTGGTTGCGGCGCAGCGTGCGGTAAATACCATCAAAAATATCGGTCCAGACGCCACGCCCTGGGGGTGGCAGCAGCGTGCGGCTGTCCCACAACCAATGGGTGAGGCGATGAATAAAGTAATAATGCCACACCAGCTTGAGCAGCAGCGCGAAGCATAATGTCTGCCAAAACGCGTCGAGGTACCAGCCCAGCATGGCAAAGGGCAGCACATACAACAGCAGCCCTTTGGCGATGCCATAGATAGAATAATGCTTACCCATGAACAAACGGCTTAGCGGTTAGAGAAGCGGTAACCAACTCCGCGCACGGTTTGCACCAAGCGATCATGCCCATGCAGGCTAATGGCTTTGCGCAAACGGCGGATATGAACGTCAACGGTTCTGTCTTCAACAAATACATTGGTGCCCCACACGTGGTCGAGTAGTTGCTCACGAGAGTATACGCGATCTGAGTGGGTCATAAAGAAATGCAACAAGCGAAATTCAGTCGGCCCCATATCGAGTGGGTCGCTATTTGCAGTCACCCGGTGGGACACCGGGTCAAGCTTGAGTCCTTCCACTTCAAGAGGTTCATCCAGTGAGGTGGGTGACACGCGACGGAACACAGCACGCATACGCGCCATCAGTTCTTTGGGCGAAAAAGGCTTAGTGATATAGTCGTCGGCGCCGACTTCGAGGCCGCGAATTTTATCTTCTTCTTCGCTACGCGCGGTCAACATAATAATTGGGATATGGCGCGTATGTTCCTGGCTCTTAATTTGCTTCGCCAACTGCACCCCACTACCGCCAGGTAGCATCCAGTCCAATAAAATCATGTCGGGGTAAGGTTCTGTGATTGCGGCTAAACCGCGCTCGAAGTCGCCAGCTTCCACAGGCTGATAACCATGTTGTTCCATGACAAATGCCAGCATTTCACGAATTGGGGCTTCATCTTCAACAATAAGTATCTTGCGCGCCATAGGGTCCTCGTTATCCTGTCTTATTGTCTGTGTATGCCAGCATTATGGCGTCATTTAATGACACTTTTATGACTGTTACCAAATTGTGTCAACTTTTTCGGTTAAAAATCAGTTGCACAGCAACGCCAGCTTGGTAGAGTGGCAAACTACGAAATAACCTTATCAAGAGTGCCTAAGTGGCGATGACGGATAATTGCAAAGTGACAGTATGGGGTCAACAGCACTTGCTTGCGAGGCGGTCGCATGGTGCCGTTTAATCGCATTTCACGAAAATTACTGACCCGCGTTCTGTCGGTTTATTTTGTCATTACCCTATTAATCACCAGCCTGCATATTGCGGCCGAATACTTTAATACTAAGCGCTACATCGTGTCTGAGCTGGCCCAGCAGCAATACACCGTTGGCGGCAGTTTAACCCGCTCGCTGTGGGAATTTAATGACCCTAACACCACGGCTATCGTTGAAGGCTTGATTAATATGCCCTCCGTCGGTGGTGTGTTAGTCCGCGACGATCAAGGCCAGGTGATTATTCAACGTGGCACGACCTTTGACCCCGAGTCATTGCCGATGCGCAATGAAGTGGTTTCGTTACCTGAAATCAATGGCGTGTTTGGGCACTACAGCCCCTTGGTGTTTGAATTTTCGGGGCAGTCTACCCGCGTCGGCGACGTGGCGATATTTTCTAACCGCGAGGTCGCCATTGAGCGCTTGAAAGTCAGCCTGCTATTTCTAGTCGTCAATGCCATTGTCAAAAGTACGCTATTAATTTTATTGTTTAGCTTCGCATTTCAACGGCTACTCAATCGGCCGTTTCGTCAGTTAAGCCAGCAAATCGAGAATTTTCATCTGGATGACCTTG
Organism: Aliidiomarina maris; assembly: GCF_003987335.1. Taxonomy (GTDB): domain Bacteria; phylum Pseudomonadota; class Gammaproteobacteria; order Enterobacterales; family Alteromonadaceae; genus Aliidiomarina; species Aliidiomarina maris. Next base: position 23,891 of record NZ_PIPK01000010.1, read on the forward strand.
AGCATTCACGTTTGCACTTGAAGGGCCAGCACAATAACGAATTTACGCAGGTCGAAGACGCTTACAATCAGCTGATTGATAACTTACAAGCGCACCAAGCTGAGCTTAAGTTCACCGAGCAGCAGCTGCGCCAAGTCAACCAGCAACTCGACAGTCAGAATAATTTGCTGGAACAGGAAGTGGCACGCAAAACCTCGCGTCTGAGCCACCTAATGATGGACTTACAAAGCCGCCGCCACGAATTAGAGCAGCGCCAATATAAGCTGGAGCAGGAAATTCGCCAGCGTAAACTGACTGAAAGTACGTTGAAACGCACCAATCAACGTTTAAAAGAGTCCTTAGAAACCTTGCAGCGTGCCCAAAGCCAGTTGGTTGAATCAGAAAAGCTTGCATCTTTAGGTGGCTTAGTTGCGGGCATCACCCACGACATCAATACCCCAATTGGGATTGGCGTGACCGCCAGTTCATTTTTAGCCGACCGCGTTGAACAGCTCGCCATTGCCCTTGAGGATAAGAGCTTAACCCAAAGCCAACTGCAGCAATTTATCCGTGACAGCCGTGAAAGCACCCAATTGCTGGACGGCAACCTAAACCGTGCGCGCGATTTAATTGAAAGTTTCAAGCAAGTGGCCGTCGACCAAACGTCCGAAGCCTTGCGCGATATTTGTGTGCTGGAATATATCGAAGGTGTAGTGCAGTCGTTGCGCCCTAAACTGCGGCATAGCGGCCACCAAGTCGTGGTTGAATGTGAACCCAACATTCGTGTGCGGTGCTTGGCCGGCTCTCTCGCCCAAGTGCTGACCAATATGATCTTGAACTCGTTGGTGCATGCATTTGAAGGTATTGAGAACGGCCAAATACGTATTCGCGTGCGTGCCCACAACGACACCCTGACCTGCACCTACCAAGATAACGGTAACGGCATGAGCCAGGAGCATCTTGATCATCTGTTCGACCCGTTTTTCACCACCCGCCCGAATGACGGCGGTAGCGGCTTGGGCACCCATATTATTCGTAATATCCTGACCCAAACTTTAAAAGGCGACATCACAGCACATAGCGCACCGGGTAAAGGTTTACGCTATGATTTCCATTTTCCCGTTGCAGTACTGAACACCTAAGTTAAACTAGGCGGCTACCATGCATGCTTGGTGTTATTACCGCGCATGATGCCTTTTAGCCTTGCACGGCTACAGCAGTTTAACGGAGTTTCCAATGTGGTTTAGAAACCTACGGGTGTATCAGTTTACCCAGCCCTTTAGCCTTCCTGACGATCTTGACGCACAGCTAGAGCAATACCCTTTTAACCCCTGTGGACGCCACCAGTTGGCTAGCTTTGGTTTCGTATCTCCGTTTGGTGAGCGCTCTGAAGTGCTGCACCATAAAGTGGGGCAAAATGTGCTGATTTGCGCCAAAAAAGAAGAAAAGGTTCTGCCCGCCAGCGCCATTAACGCGATGTTAGATGACAAAGCCGAAGCCTATGCACAAGAGCATGCGCGCCCAATGCCTAAGAAAGAGCGTAGCGCTTTAAAAGAAGACATTGTGCACGAAATGCTACCCCAAGCATTTAGCCGCTTTAGCGTGATTTGGGCGTATATTGATTTAGCCGGTCAGCGCTTACTTGTCGACAGTTCAGCCAGTGCTAAAGCGGAAGATTTCAATAGCTTATTACGCGGCGCATTAGGCTCGCTGGCCGTTAAACCTTGGGGCGCGCAGCAGTCAGGCGATGTGTTTTTTACTGAGTGGCTACAGCAGCAAGCTGCGCCAACACCATTTGAGCTAGGTACCGAAGCCGAGCTTAAAGGGTTAGGCGATGAACCTGCGAGCGTGCGATTAAAGCAGCAAGATCTAACCAGCGAAGAAGTTCAAAGCCATCTTGCCCATGCCAAGGTTGCGACCAAGTTAGGCTTAGTTTGGGACAACCACATGAGCTTCGTGTTAGAAGATGACTACGCGATTAAACGCCTTCAGTTTAGCGATGTGGTGAAAGAAAAGAACGATGACATGGCCGGTGCCGATAAAGCTGACCAGTTGGATGCCGACTTTACCCTGATGGCACTCGAGTGTAATGCGCTGATGGATGAACTAGCCACCGCTTTGGGCCAAACCAACGACGACTAACGGCCACCCAATCCAGGCCTAGTCGCACAAAGTTAATCGCGTAGCGCACTTAAGATACTTTGGTAGTCAGCCTGCACCGTAGGCTGGCGCCAAATTCCGACTCGGCTAATACAGCCACTATCAACATACAGCTTTAATACCCCATCTAAGTCGTTGACTTTGATTTGGCCACTGAGCATGCCTGCCAGTTGCATAAAGCTTAAATACGAGGGTTTGGGCGAGCCAATGCCTTCGCGCCATGCTTGGTGCAAATTGACTATCTCGTCATTGAACTGCCACTTATCCAGTATCTTCGCGCCCACCGGTACCGCAATCGCTTGCTGCGCTGCGCGGTAGGCTTCCATATCGCTTAATTGTCCGCGCTCAACAGCAACCAGTAACGGCAACACACCAATCCGCGAACTGCTACATGCCAATGCCAACGTATGGCTGTGTAAATCGGCTTCGCCCGGATAATGGTTCAGCAAGGTGACCGCAGCCGCAGTAAGTTCAATGCTTCGTTGCCACTGACGTGCCATTTCATTGCCCACCTGCGGGTTCTGCGACTGATACAAGCCTTCAAGGGCCATCCCTAAAGCGACGTGACGAATTTGCCAGAAGCCTAAGCGCATCAATGCTTGAGGTAAGTTTTCGGCTTTCACTTGGCGGCCAAGCCATGCGCTATTGGCGATTTTGATTAACCGTGCGCTTAACGCAGGGTCTTTGGCGATAATAAGGGCTAATCTTGGCAGCGTCATCATCGGGTCTGCGACCGCGTTTTGAACCTGCTGGGCAATATCTGGCAATGCCGGTAGAGTGAGCGTATCGGCGTCGAGGTCGCTGCTGACCTGATTAAGAAGATCCGTATGGGCGTGCATAATCACTTATCACTTTTCAACTATAGTCCGTTGCACGTTAGAGTGCCTTGAAATGGTGCACAACTCAAGTTTTGCACCCTTGGTGGTGGCATTTAACATCGCTCTTAGACGGAAAACCCGTTAAAATAACCGCCTAAGTTCGTTTCATTTACGTTTTCACGTTCGTTTTGATTAAGGCAATGGTACTTCATGACCCCAAGCTGGCAAGATCTTGACATCGCAGAGTCACTCGCAGAGGCGATGTTAGAACTCGGGCACCTTAAACCTACGCGCATTCAGCAGCAGGTAATTCCTGAAGCGATGGCTGCGCGGGATATTTTAGCCTCGTCTCCGACTGGCACGGGTAAAACCTTAGCCTATGTGATTCCTGCCATGCAGCACCTGATTGATTTCCCAAGGCAAACACCAGGCAGTGCACGTATTTTAGTGTTGGCGCCAACGCGTGAGCTGGCGGCGCAAATCCATGAGCAAGTCGCCTTCCTATGTCGTTATACGGGGCATACCTCGTTATTAGTCACTGGTGGGGTTAACTTTGGTAGCCATTTAAGCGCATTTGACAGCAATTTAGATATTTTGGTGTCTACCCCAGGTCGCCTGCTTGACTACTTAGGTCAGGAACGTTTTAGCGCCGAAGACATTGAATGGTTAGTGCTCGATGAAGCTGACCGCATGCTGGATATGGGCTTCGCTGATGCGGTTGCTAATATTCTTGCGGAAGCACGCCATGTGTCACAGCGCCTGTTATTCTCAGCCACCCTCGAAGGCGCGGCCATTCAACGCTTTAGCCAAGCGACTTTAAATGAGCCTGTGTATGTGGACGCGCAGCCACCGAAACGTGAGCGCGGTAAAATTGTGCAATGGGTGCATGTGGCTGACACCTTGGAGCACAAACAACAATTACTCCAGCATTTGGTCAATGAGCACCCGCTAGCGGTGCTGGTATTTGTCAAAACCAAAGAGCGCGTACTGGCATTAACCCAGTTATTACGTGGCCAGAACTACCGCGTCAGCATGCTACATGGTGATATGCCACAGCATGCGCGCACCCAAGCATTAGAAGACTTTACCCAAGGTAAGAACAAAATTCTGGTGGCGACTGATGTGGCAGCCCGCGGCATTGATATTGAAGACGTACAGCTGGTGGTGAACTTTGACATGCCACGCCGTGCCGATGTGTTTTTGCATCGCATTGGACGCACCGGGCGTGCTGGCAAAAAGGGTCTTGCAGTGTCATTGGTCGAGGCACACGACTCTGACATGCTGGGCCGTGTTGAGCGTTATATTGGTGAGAAACTCGAGCGCCGTTTCGTCAAAGGCTTACGCCCGCAACATAAGTTCCCTGAACCAGGCAAGAGCAAAGCCAAGAAAAAGAAGAAGAAAAAAGCCGCCAAGCGTTAAGCTTAAGCGCGCCCTCGTTTGCGGGCGCGCAGCTTTTTATAGCCGGCAAAGCACAAGAAGAAAGCCGCCGCACCTGCAACGTCGGCCACCACGTCCCAGACATCAGCGCCCCGCCCGGGAATATAGTACTGAATCATTTCAATGGCGATACCGTACGCAGTTAGTGCCAACATCGACACCCAATACGGCAAGCGAAAGGCATAATGCCAACTCGCAGCGACCACGAAAAACAGCCCAAAATGCACCACTTTATCTAAGTGCGCGATACCCTGCGGACCACTGGGTGGTGAACTCCAAAAAAAGAGTAACGAGACAAGGCAAAATACCACTACGAATACGCTACGCGCAGCCACACTATTGACCATGGGACTCACTTACCCTAATGATTTAACCACACCCAACTTAGCTGGGCTCACTGTTACTACCACATACCGGCTGCAACTTAGGGGCTAAGCTGAGGCCTGCGTATACACAGACACATTGCTGAACCCTTGCTCACGCAAATGCAGTGCTTGCATGCGGCTCATCACACCCTGGTCGCAGTAAAGCAGATAATGGGTGTCCGATGGAAGCCCCTTAAAGTGCTTTTCCAGTTTAAAAAATGGTAAAGATTCAACTGGGTATGGTTGTTGCTGCAGTGGGGCTTGCTCTTGCTCTTCGCTACGGCGAATGTCCAGAATGACCTGCGGCGCATTATCATTCGCACCTTGAGTAAGGTCAACTTTGGCCATGCTGGCATCATGCAACTGACGAATATCAATCACTTGCGCGTTATATACCTGGGCTTCAATCAACTCGTCGGTGATCACCGTTTCCGCCGCCTGAACCGCACCTAACTTGGCTTTCACCGTTGGCTTATTGGAAATCACGCCACAGTATTCAGGCATCGCAGCAGCCAATGGTTCAGTCCCGATATGGCGTGCAATATCGACAATGTCCTGCTTATCCATGGCAATTAACGGGCGCAACACTAAGCGATTGGTCACTTCGTCTATCACCGCTAAGTTACTTAAGGTTTGGCTCGACACCTGCCCCATGGCTTCACCAGTAACCAAGGCTTGGGCATTCACATAACGCGTCGCTAAGCAGGCAGCCCGCAGCATGGTGCGCTTGAGCACCACGCCCATTAAGCTGTTATCAACGTGTGCTAAGATTTTATCTACCAACGGCGCGAAATCGATGCTGATAAACTTCACCGGGTGGGTCGGCGAGAACTTCTGCCAAATATAATACGAGATCTCGCGCACGCCTGCTTCGTGGGCATCACCACCTAAATTAAAGAAGCAATAGTGGGTGCGCGCACCACGCTTAATCATTTGGTAACTCGACACCGTCGAGTCAAAGCCACCTGACATCAAACTCAGCACCGTTTCCTGACTCGGCAATGGGAACCCGCCTAAACCTGCAAAGCGCTTCTCAACTAAGAACACAGTGTCATCGGCGACCATGATAACCACTTCTTGTGCGGCGCCTTTAAGTTGCACGCGGGTGCCCGGCACACGCTCTAAAATGCCACCACCGATATAGCGGGCCATGTCCTGTGATGAAAAACTGTGATGCCCTTTGCGCTTCACGACTACCGCAAAGGTTTGGTTTTCCAGTTGCTGCGCTTTGAACTGCAACACCCACTCGAGTAAGGTCGCAAAGTCAGTCAACTCATGCTGTTGTACCCGTTCAAAATGCAGCACGCCTGGGGTGGAACTTAACCGCTCCACTACGGCTTGATGTTGCTGCGCAGATAGCTGTGCTGGTAATTGAGTCTCAATTCTGTCCCACAACCAACGCACGGTAATGTCGGCGTCAATCGCTTTAAGTTGATTACGCAAGTTCGCGGTAAGTAATTTACCGTGACGCGCCCGGACCGAGCGGCTCTTGACCGTTATCTCAGCTTGTAAGCGAATGATATACTTCATAAAAACCTGACAATTTAAGCAATACAACGCATCCAGCAAGCGTAGAGCCTGCTGGATGCTGAATAAAATGGAACAGAATTATACAAAAAAGCGAGGGTTTAGGCTAGTTGCTGCCCGCGTCAATGGGGTTGGATTCAATCGGACTGCCCTGCATGATAGCAATTTCCACACGGCGATTACGGCGCCGGTTGTCATCGCTATTGTTAGGCACTAGCGGCCGGGTGTCAGCTAAACCACGCACCGTCAAACGCGATTCTTCAAAGCCACTGACGTTGAGCATTTCTTCTGCCACTGCTACCGCACGCGCGCTGGACAAATCCCAATTCGAGCTGTGCATTTCCGAGCGTACACGCTGGTTATCGGTGTGGCCGGAAATTGTAATGTCACCGGGAATGTCATTGACGACCTCAGCGATACGGCGAATGACTGGCCGGAATTGCGGTTGCAAGAACGCAGACCCCTGAGGGAAGGTGCCTTGCTCACGAATACGAATCAGAATTTGTTGGCCAAGGCTTTCAATTTCCAGCGCACCGTCTTCAATTTCCTGCTCCATTTCTTCACGAATGCGGCGCATGGCTTGCTCGGTTTGCTCTGCCATTTGCATCATTTCCATTTGTTGCGGAGCTTCTTCACGCGGGTCAGCTTCGCCACCTTGGTCTTGTTGCGGACCACCCACATAATCATCCTCGCCATCTTGAAAGTCGAGGGTCTGTTGGGCCATGTCCGAAGTAACTTGCTGGATAGTTTCGATCGGCGTCGGGGTTGGGCGGCCTGGGCGAAATTCTTGCGCTATCACGCTCGTACCACGCGGAATATCTTCTACTTCAATGCGATTTTGCACCCCAAATGCAAACTGCATAGAACCTGCAATTTGCTTAAATTTAAGCACATCCATTTCGCTAAACGCCAATAGCAATACGAAAAAGCACAGTAGCAACGCCATCAGATCAGCAAAGGTCGCCATCCAAGGGGCTAAGCCCTTGGGCGGACAACGTGGACACTTCTTCTCTGGTGCTGGCATCGCCATGGTTATGCTTCCTCTACCACACGCTTAGATTCAGCCAGATAGTTCTTCAGCAGGCCTTCAATAATGCGTGGGTTCTGACCGTCCTGAATACCAAGCACGGCATCAAGCATCAGTTCTTGGTTTAGCTTTTCCTGCTCCATGCGCAACGTCAGTTTGTTGACGATAGGCACACATAATACGTTGGCAATAAACGAACCGTATAAGGTGGTCAACAAGGCAACAGCCATTGCCGGGCCGATGGCTTTGGGGTCGTCCATATTCGCCAACATCGCGACCAGACCAATCAGCGTACCCATCATACCCATGGCCGGCGATACATCCGCCATGGTTTGGAAAATGTTCGCGCTTTTACGGTGACGCTCGTAGGTTTGATCAATGTCCTTTTGCAGGGTGGCGCGCACCACGTCTGCGTCATGGCCGTCGACAAGCATATCGATGCCCTTGCGAAAGAATGCATTCGGAACTTCAGTTTCTTCAAGGGCTAAAAAGCCACCTTTACGTGCCGCGTCCGCCATTTCCACCGCTTTATCAATCAGTTCTTGCGGCTCTTCGATTCTAAAAATAAAGGCTTTAGCGACCACTTTGCCCGACGCCAAAAATTGCGCCAGAGGATAACTCGCCAAGACCACAAATAAAGAGCCACCAAAAACAATGAATATGGAGGGGACATTGACGTACAGCATCAAGTCGCCATTAAACAACATTGCCATGACAATGAAGGCTATGGCTCCTATCAAACCAATGAGTGTTGCTATATCCACACAAATCTCCCCATCGTGTGCGTGATTGAACAGGCGCTATTTTTCTGTATCTGCGCTACACTGACAAGCGTAAAATCAAGCGGCGCTGATTTAACATCGGCGGCGTTGACGATTTCTTTACTTAAAGGCTGTAGGTTATCTTGCTAACGCCGCTGGGTAAAGTAGCTTTAGGTAGTATTGTTAGCTGCCCTAGCCGCTTTTTTGTCAGTTGTTTGCGCGCTGCCTCAATTGAATTTTACGGCAAGGTTGGTTAAGGTTGCGGCAACCATTGGAGACAGCATAATGACCGAGTCGAATGACACCTCAGCAGCATTAGATGAACTAAGTTTTGAGCAGGCCATGAGCGAGCTTGAACATATCGTAGGCCAACTTGAACAAGGCGATTTACCCCTTGAAAAATCCCTTCAGCAATTTGAGCGCGCGGTGGCACTGTCCCGTGTTAGCCAGCAAAAATTACAACAAGCCGAACAGAAAGTAAGTGTACTGCTACGCCAAGGCGGCAACGACACCTTGCAGCCGATGTCTGATACAGAGAACCACGAGTGAATACAGAGCTTGAACCTGCGGTCGCTGAACTGCGCAATCGCCACAGCGATTTTTTAACCCAATACTTAAACCAACGTGAAGCGGTCAGCCCTCAACTGCTCGAGGCGATGAAATACGCGGTACTACTCGGTGGTAAACGCGTGCGCCCGTTCTTAGTTTATGCAGTGGGCTCAATGCTGGGCGCGACACTTAAAGACCTGGATGCACCGGCGGCTGCGATTGAATGCATTCACGCATATTCCTTGGTGCATGATGACCTGCCAGCAATGGACAACGATACCTTACGTCGCGGCCAACCGACCTGTCATATCGCGTTTGACGAGGCGACTGCCATTTTAGCCGGCGACGCCCTCCAAGCATTGGCCTTCGAGTTGTTGTGCACTCACCCATATGAGCAGGTGAATAGCGCAGCACAATTGCGTTTAGTCCAAGAACTCGCCCGCAGTGCAGGCGATTTAGGCATGTGCGGCGGCCAGGCGCTGGATCTTGCGGCAACAGGCAGCCAGGTGGGACAAACTCAGTTAGAGCAGATTCATGCCTATAAAACTGGGGCGCTGATTCGTTGTGCGGTGACATTTGGGCTTACATGCGCGCCGGATGTCAGTACCGAAACGGCGCAGGCTTTGCGTAAATGGGCGGATATCATTGGCTTAGCGTTTCAGGTTCAGGACGACATTCTAGATGTTGTCGGTGACACCCAGGCGCTGGGTAAATCCCAGGGCACTGACCAGCAACAAGGCAAGTCTACCTACCCTGGCTTGATGGGTTTAAACCAAGCGCAAGCGTATCTCCAGCAGTTGCATGAAAAAGCGCTACACGCCCTGCAAGGGATACCGTACAATACCCAATTGTTACAGCAATTCACTGATTATTTGATCACAAGAGACCGTTAGTAGATGTCACAAACCACCCCTAGCAACTCGTTTCCGTTATTAAGCTTGATTGACTCGCCAGCCGACTTACGCGCGCTACCGAAGCAAAAGCTGGCACAGGTGTGCCACGAGTTGCGCCAGTACTTGCTCAATTCAGTGAGTCAAAGTTCAGGCCATTTAGCGAGCGGTTTAGGCACAGTGGAACTCACAGTGGCATTACATCGCGTGTATCAAACCCCTTATGATCATATTGTTTGGGACGTGGGCCACCAGGCTTACCCGCATAAAATTCTAACCGGTCGCCGCGAGCAGTTATCCAGCATCCGCCAAAAAGATGGCTTGCACCCGTTTCCGTGGCGCGAAGAAAGTGAGTACGACGTACTGTCAGTCGGCCACTCCAGTACATCCATTAGCGCTGCTTTAGGCATGGCGATTGCCGCCGAAAAAGACGCCGATAACCGTAAAGTGGTGGCCGTAATTGGTGATGGCGCAATGACTGCTGGGATGGCATTTGAAGCCCTCAACCACGCCGGTGACATTGCCCCCAATATGCTAGTCATTCTTAACGACAATGAAATGTCGATTTCAGAAAACGTCGGTGCTTTGAATAACCATTTCGCCCGTTTGCTATCGGGCAAGTTCTACACGTCATTGCGTGAAGGCTCAAAACAGTTATTGCGTGGCATGCCAGTGGTACGCGAGCTCGCCAGCCGCGCCGAAGAGCATGTCAAAGGCATGGTCACCCCAGGCACCATTTTTGAAGAGTTAGGTTTTAACTATATCGGCCCAGTTGATGGCCATGATGTCGATAGCTTGGTCGAAACCTTGAGCAATATGCGTGGCATGAAAGGGCCACAGTTATTGCACGTGGTCACACGCAAAGGCAAAGGCTACGCCCCAGCAGAAAAAGACCCTATTGGTTACCACGGGGTGCCAAAGTTTGACCCTAAAATTGATCAGTTGCCGAGTGCGAAGGCGTCACTGCCATCGTATTCGAAAATTTTCGGCGACTGGCTGTGTGACATGGCCGCAAGCGATGACAAGCTAGTCGCCATTACGCCTGCGATGCGCGAAGGCTCTGGCATGGTCGAATTCTCGCAACGCTTCCCTGACCAATATTATGACGTTGCGATTGCTGAACAGCACTCAGTCACCTTAGCTGCAGGCTTGGCGATTGGCGGGTACCGACCTGTAGTCGCAATTTACTCAACGTTCTTGCAGCGTGCGTACGACCAGGTGATTCATGACGTTGCGCTGCAAAATCTGCCAGTGGTATTTGCGATTGATCGCGCAGGTATTGTTGGCGCCGACGGCCCTACCCACCAAGGTGCCTTCGACATCAGCTTCTTACGCTGCATTCCCAATTTGGTGGTAATGACCCCAAGTGATGAAAACGAGTGCCGCCAAATGCTGTATACCGCATACGACAGCAAGCGCCCTGCGGCAGTGCGTTACCCGCGTGGTAATGGCATTGGCTGTGACTTAGCGCCACTTAGCGCATTGGTGATAGGTGAAGCCAAGCTGCGCCGTGAAGGCAAGGATGTAGCGATATTAAACTTCGGCACCTTGCTACCTGACGTTATGCAAGCAGCAGAGAATCTTGGCGCGAGCGTGATTGATATGCGCTTCGTGAAACCTCTGGACGAGGCTGCGATTACGCAAGCGGCTGCACAGCATAAGCTGCTGGTCACCGTGGAAGAGAATGCGATTGCAGGCGGTGCAGGCAGTGCGGTGAGCGAACTATTACATGCCCAAGGTAACGCCACGCCGGTGCTCCATATTGGTTTACCGGATGAGTTTATTAAGCATGGTACTCAGGGTGAGATCCGCCAAGAACTGGGCTTGGACGCTGCCGGAATTGAAGCGACTATTCGCAAACGCTTAGAGAAAAATGCTTAACGCTGGTTAGTGATGGTGCTCGGGCGCTGCGATTACAGCCCGAGCCAACCTAATGCAATTAATGCGTGCAAAATAGCTAAGGTTGCCAGACCCGCCAAAATATCGTCCAACATGATGCCTAGCCCACCATGCACATGCTTATCTAAATAACGGATAGGCCATGGCTTCAAAATATCGAAAATCCGAAATAGCACAAACCCTACCAACAAGGTTTGCCAGCTAATTGGTAACCATAAAAACGCCACCATAAAGCCCGCAATCTCGTCCCACACAATCGCTGGGTGGTCGTGCTCACCCATGGCTTTTGCGGTATATCCACAAAAATAAACCCCGACGATACAAGCCAGCAGTGTAGCGATGGCAAACCCAGTGTGTCCAAGATAACTAGCGAGAATGACAACTGGTATCGCCGCAATAGTCCCAAACGTGCCAGGCGCCTTGGCGGCCAAGCCGCTGCCGAAGCCTAAAGACAAAAAGTGAATCGGATTTTTCAATAAATGGGCATATTGCATGGTTTATCCTTTCGGCGAATCCTTGGCTGCGGCAAAATGTTGGTAGCCACGCCCTTGCGCGCTCACCTCTTGCTGATGATCAAACATGCGTAAACCCGGTTGCTTGTCGATTTGACCAATACAGGTCAAGCTGACGCCAGAATGTGCCAAACTGGTTTCAAGGGCACCACGCTCTTCCTCTGGTACAGTAAAGCACAGTTCGTAATCATCGCCACCGAATAAGGCAAAATCCCGACGTTGCTCCTCATCAAGCCCAAGCATGACCTTTGAATACGGCAGTTGGTGCAAGAATAAACGCGCACCTACGTTAGAGCGCTGTAAAATATGACCTAAGTCTGCCACTAAGCCGTCAGAGACATCCACACAACTGGTCGCGGCATGGCGGATAGCTTGACCCAATGCCACCCGTGGCGTTGGGTAGAACAAACGCTCTTCTAGCTGGTGACGCACAAAATCGGTGGCCTCTAAGAGCCCCTGCTGTACCGCTAACGCGGCTGCGGCGTCGCCAAGGCAACCACTGACAAATATCCAATCGCCTGGTTTGGCACCAGCACGAGTTAGCTTTTGCCCTTCTGGTAACAGGCCTTGGGCAGTTAAGGTCAGGGTCAACGGGCCGCGCGTGGTATCGCCGCCAATCAATTGGCAGTGGTAATACTCGGCTAGCTCATACATGCCAGCGGTGAAATCTTCAATCCACTTGGTGTCAACTTCGGGCATGGTAATCGCCAGTGACAACCAAGCAGGCTCCGCACCCATAGCGGCAAGATCAGACAAGTTCACCGCCACCAGCTTATGACCGATGGCGCGAGCAGGCATATGTGCGTCGAAATGAACCCCCGCCACCATGGTGTCCGTGGTGACTGCAATTTGGGTTGCTGGGGTAGTTGTCACCACCGCACAATCATCGCCTTGTCCCAAAAGCACATCACTGCGGATATGCTTTTGGCGGCTGAAGTATTGTGCAATTAACTCAAATTCGGTTAACTGTGACATGTCACTATTGGCGGGCCGAACGCAAGCTGTCGACGGCTTTGTCTAACACACCATTGACGAAACGGTGGCTGTCGTCAGCACCAAAGGCTTTAGCCAGTTCAATCGCTTCATTCATGACAACTTTGTAGGGTACGTCGACACGGAATTTCAGCTCGTAGGCTGCAACCCGAAGAATCGCACGTTCGATTTGGTCTAAGTCAGCAAATGGACGGTCGGTAAACGGTGACAATGAGCCGTCTAAGCTGTTGGCTTGGGTCGCAACACCACGGATCAGGTCTTGGAAATAATCGACATCCACTTTACTGGTGTCGTTATCCGTTAAAAATTCCGCTTCGATGTCACTGATGCTATTGTCCGATAACTGCCATGAATAGATGGCTTGGATAGCAAGACGACGCGCCTTACGGCGAGCTGCTGGTTTCACGATATTCTTCCTTACAACTGTTGCAGAACGTTGACCATTTCAAGCGCACTTAAGGCTGCTTCTGAGCCCTTATTGCCATGCTTGACGCCGGCGCGATCAATCGCCTGCTCGTCAGTGTCAGTGGTGATCACACCAAACGCGACTGGAATACCAGATTCCATCGCTACGCGTGCTAAACCTGAATTGGCTTCACCAGCAACAAAATCAAAGTGTGGCGTACCGCCACGAATCACTGCACCGATGGCAATCACAGCGTCATACTTACCGCTATCGGCAACTTTCTTTGCTGTCAGCGGTAGTTCGTAGGCACCTGGAACGCGTACCACGGTGATGTCGTCGGCGCTTACCTGGCCGATGCGCTGCAATGTGCCAACTGCACCTTCTAGCAGCGCGTCGACGATGAAGCTGTTAAAACGTGATACGACAATGGCAAATTTCTTACCCGGCGCCGCAACGCCACCTTCAATAATATTCATCTGTATGTCCAAGCCACTTAAAAAATGGTCGCTAGTGTAGCATAGTGCGCACTAACGCGCACGATAGCGATGCAATATCTCGTCATTATTCGCATTTTCTGCGACAAATTCTAAGCGCGATTGCTCGAACTGTCCGCGCGCAAATTGGTTGCTGCTTGCGCTAGGAAACAACACTCGCTCCAGGCCCCAATCGTCCCTTAACCAAGTCAACAATTGCGGCACGAGGGCGTCGGCATCACCTGATTCTTGTCCCGCCTGATTCAGCCAAAACGTTACTTCGGCTTGATAATCGGCGGCACGAAAGCCATTAACCCCAGCGCGCTGCTGCACTGGGTTGATGAACACGGCGCCGCGGATACGACGATGAGCAGCATCGCGTATCACATAGGTGTAGCCACGCTGGCTTTCATGTTGCTGCAAGTAAAAGCGAATGGTGTCCAGATTACCTTCGGGCGTGAGCCTCGGCGTTGGCCAACCCCAGCCTAAAGTTCTCAGCAGCATGGCTTGGGAGCTTCGAAAGGCTTGAAAGTAAGCTTGATTGTCAGTTTCCTGCAACGGCTCAATCGCCCATTTTTCATCGCTTGCTGGTGCCGGTTCAAATGCAAGCTCACGCGCATGGCTTGACGACATCATCATAACGGCAAGTACAGCACCGCACCACACCATCAGCCTTGAGTGTCCGCTTAAGGATTGAGTTTGGTTGGCCATTATTCGTTCTCCAAAATTTTACCGCGCGCTTTGCTGGTAAAGTGCTGAATCTGAAGTAGCGCTGAATGGATGTCTTCCGTAGCCTGGCTCATGCTACCCACCACACCATGGGCACTGTCGCGTTGCACCGGAATACCGCCAATACGCGTCAAAAAACCTTTAATTGGAAAGCGAAATAACGAATGCTTGCCTAAAAAGTTGACCTCTAAACCGAGCTTGAACTTCACCATTAAGCCAACAAAGAAGTCCCAGTTTGACGTATGCGGCGCAATCGCGATAATCGCTTTGGGGATATCTGGCAATTGCCCTTGCACTTGCCAGCCCCCTAACAGCTTGAGCCCCATACGCCCTACCCAGCTTACCCATGGGGAGGGCTTGGCTGGTAGTGCCTGATACTGGTTATCCGAATCGCGTCTGTCCAAGCATAGTGACCTAACGTTGTTCCACTAACAATGCACGAACTTCGCGCAATTTACGCTTCACTCGGCGTTGATTGTCTAAGCCCATACGTAGCATCTGCTTTTGTGCGGCTGGCAATTGTTCCAAGTCTGGATCTGCGAACGTATACATCACACGATCATCTTCTAAAGCCAGCATACCCTCAGGTTCTGGCGTGGTCAGCAGTACATCAATGGCTTCAATCACTTCATCAATGAACGCCTGATCAGGATGCGCAATTTCGCTAAACGCTTGGGCAAACAAAGGTTCAAAGTCACGATAGGCTCGCACTAAACGCTGGCTGTCTAAGCCAACAAACCACTCCACAATTTCATTGTAACGCGCGTAGGCACGCTCATCGATATATAGCTGATTATCAACGGTTTGGGTGCTGAAGCGCGCGTCGGGGCCAGCAATCGTAGCGCTTTCACGAATCACATCGCCGTCACTTAAGTTGTGCACGAAAATAACCAAATCACGCACTAAGTGTTCAGACCGGATCGGTCGCGTATTCAGTTCACGCTCCCGGGCTTGCTCCATCACAAACTCAGTGCTCTCGTTTAAGTCTGGTAACTCAAGCTCTGGCGCTTGCGGCTCGTCCATGGCGGGCGTTGGTCGAATTGGAGCAGGCTCTGGCACGACTACTTCGGTATCGGGTTCGCTTGACTCGGGTCGCTGCGGCTGTGGTTCTGGCTCTACCCTTTCCTGCACCGGTTGTGGTACCGGGCGGCGCTCGCTGACAGCGCTGTCATCGTCGCTTTGCCATAGCCATAAGACGACGCCGAGAATAACCACCAAAACCACGGCGATAACGATACTGATCACACCCTTGCGATTGCCGGCGTCAGGTGCCGATCTGGTATCTTGCTCAGGTTGATTTTGGGCATGTCTGTCAGTCATTTACTCACTCTCCAAAGCGCAGTCGACACATTATTGTTCGGGGCGCGTAAACACAGGCGCGCTCTCTGAAGACAACGCGGCATCGTATTTATATCCCTCGGCAGTAAAACCTTTTAATTCTTTTAACGAAGTGACCTGATTCTCCACCACATAGCGCGCCATCATGCCTCGCGCTTTCTTGGCGTAAAAGCTAATCACTTTTAGTTGACCGTTTTTAGTATCCTTAAACACCGGACTAATAATCTCAGCGTCTAACGCCTTTTTGTCAACCGCTTTAAAATATTCATTCGACGCTAGGTTAAGCAAATACTTGTCGCCACTTTGCTGCATATCTTGATTTAATTGCTCGGCTATACGCGCGCCCCAGAATGCATACAGGTCTTTACCACGCGGGTTATCCAGCTTGGTGCCCATCTCTAATCGATAGGCTTGCATCAAATCCAGCGGTCGTAGCAAGCCATACAAGCCGGACAGAATACGCATGTGTTGCTGAGCGTATGCAATCGTGTCAGGGCTCAAACTAGCAGCATCTAAACCGGCATAGACATCGCCATTAAATGCGAAGACTGCTGCTTTCGCGTTGTCCGGTGTAAATGGTGTTTGCCATTCAGCGAACCGAGCGGCATTTAGCCCTGCCAACTTATCACTGATTTTCATCAAGCTGGCAATCTGCTGCGGGCTCAACTCACGTGCGCGCTGAATGAGTGCCGCCGAGTCGTCTAAATGACGTGGTTGAGTATAATCATCGACCGCCGCTGGGCTTTCGAAATCCAAGTTCTTTGCAGGTGATACAACCAATAACATCCAATCTGCCTCTTATACATTACGCTTAATACTTAGGTATAGTGTAGCCTACTTGTCTGAGCGACGAAAAAAAAGCCGATGCATTCGATTGAAAGCATCGGCTTTGTCAGTCCAAGCATGATAGTTAAATCATGTTCTCTTGGTCCTGACCTTCTTTTTCAACTTCTGGCGGTAGCAAGTCTTCCCGTGAAATGCCCAACGCGATCATAATCGTGGTACGAGTGAACGTTGATGAGTAAGTACCCACTACCACACCTACCAACATCGCGAGTGCAAAGCCGTTAACCATTTGGCCACCGAAGAAGTATAGCGTGAGCAATACCATAATAGTGGTTAATGAGGTAATCAGTGTCCGGCTCAAACACTGGCTAAGTGAAATATTAATCACGTCAGGCACTTCGGTATTGCGCAACTTCAGAAAGTTCTCTCGAATCCGGTCCGAAATAACGATACTGTCGTTCAGGGAGTAACCTATGACCGCCAATAATGCCGCTAAAATGGTTAAATCCAACTGCACTTGCAGCAGCGAGAACAAGCCAAGCACCATAATCACGTCTTGCACCAAGCCGATCACCGAGGCTAATGCGATACGCCATTCGAAACGAAATGACACGTAAATTAAGATACAAATGGCCGCGACTATCATGGCTAAACCACCTGCTTCAGCAAGCTCTTCACCGACACTTGGGCCAACGAACTCAACGCGGCGCAGGTCTAAATTGCTGTCCACCTCAGTGCTAAGTAAGCGAAATAGCTGTTCGCCAATGGCGTCCGCATTTTCTGCTTCCAAGCGCGGTGGAACACGCACCAGCACATCGCGCGACGAGCCAAAGTTTTGCACAATGGCGTCGTCAAATTCATTCGCCGCGAGTACGTCACGCAGTTCTTCCAGATTAGCTGGCTGTGAGAAGCCCACTTCCACCAAAGTACCGCCCGTAAAGTCTAAGCCCCAGTTCAGGCCTCGCGTCGATAACGATACAATGGCAATCAGTAACAAAATGACACTGAGTATCGCCGTCGGCTTACTCATGTTCATAAAGTTGATGGGGCGATTTTCGTCTACTTTAGTAATTTCAAAAAACATCGTAGCCCCCTAAATCGATAACTTCGTGAGGCGTTTTTGTCGGCCCCAGATAAAGTTAACAATGGCTCGTGTACCGATAATCGCCGTGAACATGGACGTCACGATACCAATGGCAAGCGTTACCGCGAAGCCTTTGATTGGGCCAGTACCCACGGCAAACAGGATGATCGCCGCAATCAGCGTGGTGATGTTACCGTCAGCAATCGACGATAACGCGTTGTCGTAACCATGCTTAATCGCTTGTTGCGGACTTCGCCCTTCTTTTAGCTCTTCACGAATACGCTCAAATATCAGTACGTTGGCATCAACTGCCATACCAACGGTCAGCAGGATACCCGCCATCCCCGGCATTGTCAGCGTCGCGCCTGGAATCAATGACATAATACCGACAATTAAGATCAGGTTGGTGAATAGTGCCGCGTTCGCGACTAAGCCAAATTTACGGTAGTAAATACCCATAAAAATCAGCACTAAAATGAAACCTGATAGAATGGCCGTCATACCGTCGCGGATATTTTGCGCACCTAAGCTTGGGCCCACAGTACGTTCTTCAACGATTTGGATCGGCGCAATCAAGGCACCAGCGCGTAACAAGAGTGCAAGGTTCTGCGCGTCCTGCGGTGAACCCACGCCAGTAATGCGGAAGCTTGAACCTAAACGCGCTTGGATAGTCGCAACCGACACCACTTCCTCAACCCGTTCAAATTCAATACGACCATCCGCTGTGGTTTCGCCGGTGGCAATAAACTCAATAAACACCGTCGCCATCGGGTCGCCGATGCGGTCACGGGTTGCCAGCGACATCATGTTGCCGCCTGCTGAATCAAGCTGAATATTAACCTGTGGACGATTGTTCTCGTCAAAGCCAGAATTAGCATTAACGATATGGTCACCGGTCAAGATGATGCGGTTTTCGAGCAATTGCTGACCACCGCCACGCACGTCGTACAAGCGGCTACCAAATGGTACTCGTCCTTGCTGGGCGTCACGTAAATCGTTTTCGGTGTCGACAAAGCGAAATTCCAGGGTTGCTGTCGCGCCCAAGATCTCTTTCGCGCGCGCGGTGTCTTGTACACCAGGTAACTCAACCACAATACGGTCTTGGCCTTGACGTTGAATCACCGGCTCGGCAACACCCAATTCATTGACACGGTTACGCAAAATCGTAATGTTTTGCGAAATCGCATTGGCTTGGGTTTCTTGCAGGTAATCATCGCTCATCGATAAGCGCAGCGTGTTACCATCTGTCGATGCATCGTAGCCTTGGAAGGCATTACGTAATACACGGCTAGCGGCTTGCACGTCTTCTGCATTACGCAGCACGACCTCAACGTCATTACCACTTTCTTCGACACTGCGATAACGAATGCTTTCCTGGCGCAAGGTCGAACGCACTTCCGTGACCATCTGTTCACGAATTTTCATTAGTGCTTCTTCCATGTCCACTTCCATCAAGAAGTGCACACCACCGCGTAAGTCCAGACCAAGCTTTAAGGGCTGGCCGCCAATCGCCGCCAACCACGCAGGCTGCGCAGGTGCCAGATTGAGCGCCACAATGTAGTCACGCCCAAGTTCAGCATTCAGGATGTCTTGGGCCGCAAGTTGCTGATCATCCGATTCAAGGCGCACTAAAATAGTGCTGTCTTCAAGGGTGACGCCGCGCGGCTCAATTCCATTTGATTCAAGCGCGCGTTGCACTTGAGTCATCGTTGATGTGGTCACTTCGCCGCTACGCTGAGCTGAAATTTGAATCGCTGGGTCTTCCCCATACAAATTTGGCAGCGCGTAGAGCGCACCGACGGCGACCACAATGATCACCATCAGATACTTCCACGTTGGAAATTTATTTAACACAAATACGTCCTTTCATATCGGGCGTGAGTATATTGCGCTCAGGCTAGATTAAAGCGTTTTAATCGTACCTTTTGGCAACACCGCGGCAACAGCACCTTTTTGCACTGTCATTTCAACGTTATCGGCCACTGCAATCACCATAAAGTCGTTGTCGTCAGCCACTTTGCTGATACGGCCTACCAAGCCACCTTGAATCAACACTTCATCACCTTTAGTGAGTGCAGATACCAGGCTTTTATGCTCTTTAACACGCTTAGCTTGCGGGCGGTAAATCATGAAGTAAAAAATCAGACCGAAAACAGCCAGCATGATAAATAAAGACAAGGTGCTACCTTCGGCTTGGCCAGCTGGCGCTGCCGCGTGTGCAGATGAGATTAAAAAGTCCATACATATTCCTCTAAATAACAATAATCAATTTAGCTTGGGTGTAGTTATTGGGACGCAAGCCAACTGAAACAAGTCAGACATGTCGCTTTCCATGCCTATTTTAAAAATTAACGCTGCATTCTACCCAAGTCTGACGCAAATCTAAACGGCTATGCGTCGAGCCCCATCGCACGAAGTCGTCGACGCAACCCAATTTGCGACACCTCAAGGTGTTCCATCATACGCTCAAGATCGCCGTTAAACTCGTGATAACAATGAGTTAGCTCGTCGTCAGTTAAGTCAGCGGTGTGCTTTAACTCTGGATGGCGTTCAATTAATTGATATACCGAAGCGCGTGAAATACCTAAATCGTCGGCGGTGGCTTGAAGTTCGTAGCGATGACGCCGCAGCGCTAACACCAGTTCATCCCGGCTAATTTGGCTCGGCTTACGTTTACGCACGTTTGCCTCTGGCAATGGCGCAGTCGCTTGCGCCACGGGCGCATCATTTTTCAGCATGCCTAATAACTGCTGCTCTAAGCGCAATGGCATGCCAGGTGTGGAATCAAACAGCATTTGCCGGGTGACATTGCGCAGCTGACGGACGTTACCCGGCCATTCGGCCTCTAATAGCTGACGCACAGTCGTATTATGTAACCATGGCGACGCCACATCGATAGGTAGCTCAGCTTGACCACTGGTTTTTTCCCAGTGGCTGCGCATAAAAAGCCGCAGCAAGGACGGTATATCCTCACGTCGCTCACGTAACGGCGGTAAGAATATCTGGTAGCTACTCAAACGGTGTAATAATGGCTGCTTAAAGCTACCCTCGCCCTGCTGTTCAAGGTTGGCGTCCGTTGCGGCAATAATCCGCACGTCAACGTCGCTCGCTTGAGTCGCTCCGACTGGCACCACCTGATGGGTTTCCAATGCACGTAGTAGCATCGCTTGCACTTCTTGCGAAGCCTCGCCAATTTCATCCAGGAATAAGGTACCTGTGTTCGCAGCTTGAAACAGACCGTCCCGGTCTGCCGTTGCCCCGGTATAGGCACCCTTGGTGGCGCCAAATAGCTCAGATACCGCCAGCGATGGCTGCAATGCGGCGATGTTCACTGCCACGAAGGGTTGCTTTTGCCGTCCTGACTGATGATAGATAGCCTGTGCAACAAGCTCCTTACCGCATCCAGTCGCGCCACGAATCAACACTGGCTCGTCTGCCGGCGCGACCTTATTGATACGTTCACGCACGTCTTGCATCGCGGCACTTATACCCACCAGCCCTAAGTCATGATGCACAATATTTGGCATTTGCATGGCTTTGAGCAAAATCATTACATGTTCGCCCAAGCAAAGCTCAACACCCTGCTGTAGCTGTGCTTCTGTGATGAGAACTCGCTCGTCTAATTCCACTTGATTAACACTGACCGCAGCCGAATAGGCTTGACGATGCAGCATAATATCGAGCTTACCCACGCGTTCCAAACGCATGGCTTTGCGGCTCACTTGAGGCACGCCAAGGCCCACACCGATACTACTCGCTGCTGAATGAAACTCTGGGGTATGGCGATTCAACTCTTGTTCAGCGAACTGCATCACTCCGTCTAGTACACAAAATTCGCCTAAACGATTTGGGTCCGGGTGGCAGGCAATAATTGCGACTGGCACAATTTGGCGGTCGTCGCTTGCATACGTGGCTCTACCTTTGGGGAAAATTCGGGTTGGCTCGTCATACTGATTACTCACCGCGCCCTCCTTAGTGGTGTCTACTGTGGTGCTTCGATAGTTATTATTTTCCCCTCATACTAATGATTAAAAGCATTTGAAACCAGATATAATACCGGCACACTCATTGTTTAGTTACTTTTTAACCTAGGTTCAGCAACTTATGCTCGATTGGTTCTACTTAACCGACCTCTTAGGCGTCGCCGTATTTGCAATTTCCGGCACCCTCTTGGCGTTTCGAAAGCACATGGACGGATTCGGCGTGGTGGTGCTAGCGTCGTTAACCGCGATTGGCGGCGGGACTACCCGTGATTTAATTCTTGATGTGCCAGTATTTTGGCTGCATGACCCGGTGTATTTCATGGTCATCTTAGCGGCGGCTTTAGGGGCGATTATCTGGCTCAGATTTAAAGCCTATATTCCCGTCAATCGACTCTTGTTTGCGGATGCCCTGGGGATTGCATTTTTTACTGTATTAGGCGCTGAAAAGGCCATTAATGCAGGCGTCACAGGTTTTACTGCGATTATTCTCGGCACCATGACGGCCGTGTTTGGCGGGATGTTGCGCGACGTCGTCGCCCGTGAAGTGCCGCTGGTACTGAAAAGCGAATTGTATGCGACCACCTGTATTGCTGGGGCCACCTTATTTGTGCTGCTGTACCCATGGCACCCCACCGTGGCAATGTTAGTCGCCATGGTAACCACCTTTGGCTTACGCATGGGCGCACTTAAATACCATTGGTCGCTACCAGTTTTTAGCGAGCACAGCGATAAACGCTAACCCCACATAAACGAAGGGGGCTAATTGCCCCCTAAGCGTCCACGTAATTGATCGCCTAAGCGATTGCGCAGCTGGTCCAATGCACTGTCGCGCAGATTATCCAGCTCCTCATCCAACAAGCTTTGTAGTTGGCCTTCACGATCTTGTGCCAAGCTACGAAGCTGCTGGACCTGATCAAGTTGCGGTTGAATGTCCGCCATCGCCGCAGCGACTTGCGCCTCAAGCTGCGCTCGCACCTCGGTCAACTGCTCAGAGGCGTACTCTTGCATCACGCCACTCAAGGCACTGGATAACTGATTATCTAAGTCTGAACTGATATTCAGTCGCGGCGAGCCAACGCGCCCCGCCAACCCAACGTCTAAGTCAAACGCTTGAATTTGGGTTAATGCGCTACCCAGTAGGCGCGCCCAGGTTCTGTCGCCTTCGGTCGCCATTTCGACATCTTGCAAATTCACCCCAGCACCACCACTGAAGCGGCCTTCGCTAATGCGCACGTCACCACGGCTGTTAATCACCGCGCGGCTTAAGTCGACACGCAGGTTGGCCTGCTCAAGCAGACGCTGGGCGGTAAGTTCCGCGCCTTGCAATGACCATTGTTGCTGGCCATTGAATTCAATCGCTTCGTTGATAAAGAAGTTACCGTCTGCGCTAAAGCTATTCCAGTAAGGGGTTTGCGATACATTCAACACGTAGGTTGTCGGGCTACCAATACGTTCGTGTTGCCAGGTAATGTTGTCCCAGCGCACGCTTATATCGACCTCTCCCAAGGTCAGCGATGTATTAGCCAGACGAATTAAGAAGCTTGGCGCTGAACCGTCATCAAACTCAATAAAGCGACCTTCCCAACGTGAGGGCTCTTCTTCCGCTTCGCTTTGTAATAACGGTGCGACGAAATCGTAAGCAATTAACGCGTAATCTGTCCATTGTTGCACCTGCGGGCCAAACAGAATGCCAGCGATGTCGCTAATAGCGTCATTGTCGAGCTCAATTAAGCGTCTGACGCGGTCAAGGTCAGCGCCCGGTGCATCACGTAATTCACGCACCGACGTCTGAATTTGATTGGCTGCATTTTCAACGCTTTGGGTGAAGGCTTGCACACGGTCACGGTCAGCGCGCATATCATCACGCAGCTCCGTCAATTGACGGCGTAGTTGCTCAAATTCTTCAATCGTACGCGGCCGTGCGTCGCGTAATGCGCGCATACGTGTTTCGTATTGGTCAATCACATCACTTGAAGGCAATTCGTCACGCCGATTTTCAACGTCATTACGACTTTGGCGCACAGCACGCTCAGAACTATCAACTACCGCTGGAGTGCGAATTTCACTGCGTTCAAGAAGTTCATCTAAGTCAGGAAAATCAAAGCCCAACTCTGCAAAGCGCTCACCCCAAGTACGTGTGTCGCCTTCCGCTTCACGCTCAGCAATATAGTCGGCACGTACACGCCCAGGACGCGCACGCTCCACACCCATGGCAATACCAGTGGCGCTGAGCTCGTCAATATACACGCGGCCTATCATCGCTTGTAAAACTTCGACGCCAAAGCTGACCCGCTGGGCTTGAAAGCGAT
Source organism: Aliidiomarina maris (assembly GCF_003987335.1). Lineage (GTDB taxonomy): Bacteria > Pseudomonadota > Gammaproteobacteria > Enterobacterales > Alteromonadaceae > Aliidiomarina > Aliidiomarina maris. Next base: position 47,916 of record NZ_PIPK01000010.1, read on the forward strand.
TTAATTCCGGTGTTTCCGGGTCGGTAAATTCAATATTTTGTAGCTCAACTGCAAACGGAGACCATTGCAAGCTAAGTCGCTCAATGTTGACTTCGGCACCATTTACGCGGGTTAACCCCGTAGTCAAACCAAAGCGCAATGCAGGGGCAGCAAAAAAATAGACCAACGCAATCAGCGCAGCAAAGAAGCCTATGAATGCCAACATGCCGTGCCAGCGGATATACTTATTCATACTGAACCTCCGCGTAAGCTACTTAGACGCTCGTAGATGCCCCAGAATTTAGAGCCGCGTAACGCTTGCACAATTTTCAGCTTAATAAACCAAGCTTTAACCCGCGCACGATAGTTCACCACCAAGTAGTAGCTGATAAACAACCAAAGGGGCGCAAATAAAAGCGCGAAAGTAAGCGAGCCTAAGGTGATGGTATGGTTAAATTGCGCCAAGCGTGCCCATGGTTGGTCGTATAATGAGGTCCACAACCCTTGCAGAGCCTGCGCCTGCAACAAGCTTTCGCCGATATAGTCAGCGATTGGATCGAACAGGTAGGCAACCCCCGAGAAAAACAACCATGCGATTAAAAACCCGCTGAAGTTAATTCTCAGTGACATAGCTAAGAAGATAATTATCAGATTATGCAGGCTTAACAACGGTGTCAGCCCCATGATCATCCCTAATACGAACCCCCATGCAATGGCCCAAGGCCCCGCCTCTGAGTTCAACGCTTTCAACAAGCGCGCCAACATGCCTAACATATCGACTCCTTTTAAGTGTTCAAACTAGCGTGTGCAAGCAAGCCTGTGCAAACAAGGGGTTAAGCCCCAAGTTTTAAGGGCCACAAGTTTTAAGCTTAAGAACGTCAACGCCCACTTGGTCGCTGATTATTATGTATTATGGCTCGTGTAACACCTTTTTTGCATATTTTTTGCTAACCACCTCGCTAGCCTTTATCGCGCCGCGCCTTGCTCTTTAGCCAATATTGCAGTTTGCACAGCTTGCGCTTGGTCGCCCGGCACCCAGCCATGTAAATTGTCATTCACGAGCTGAGCCATCATATCAATGTGCGCAGCATCGGCGTTCAGACATTCGATATATTGGTAAGTTTCACCACCTGCATGCTCAAAGTATTCACGGTTTTCTTCGCCAATTTCCTCAATGGTTTCAAGACAGTCAGAGGAGAAACCTGGGCATACCATTTGTACCGATTTGACCCCCTGTGCGGGCAGGCTTTTCAAGGTTTCGTCGGTGTAAGGCTTTAACCATTCTTCACGTCCAAAGCGCGACTGGAACGTCGTCATATAGTCGTCCTTACCAAGGCCTAAATACTCCGCCACCAAACGCGTAGTTTTATAACACTCGCAGTGGTATGGGTCGCCCTGAAGTAAGTAACGTTTAGGTACGCCATGGTAAGAGAAAATCAGCTTGTCGCAGCGGCCGTGTTTTTCCCAATGCGCCTTAATTTTATCGCCGACGGCTTGGATATACGCTGGATAATCGTGGTAGTGACTGATAAACCGCAGGTCCGGTAACCAACGGCGCTGAGTGAAGTCGGCGGCGAGGTTATCAAACGTCGAGCCGGTAGTGGAGCCTGAATACTGTGGGTAGAGCGGCAGCACCAATAGTTGGCGTACGCCCGCTGCGCTTAGTTTTTCAATCGCAGACTCAATGGATGGTTGGCCATAACGCATGGCAAAGGCGACTTCGATACCGTCTCCATACTGTTGCGCTAATTGTGTGGCAAGTGCGTCGCGTTGCGCTTGGGTGTGGAACATCAGCGGCGAACCCTGATCAGTCCATACTGTTTGGTAGGCCTTTGCAGAGCGCGCAGGGCGAATGCGCAGAATAATCCCATGCAGAATCACCTTCCACAGTAAACGTGGAAACTCTACCACCCTAGGGTCTGACAGAAATTGCGCTAAATAAGTACGCAAAGCCTTTGGCGTCGGGGCTTCTGGCGTACCTAAGTTAGTGATCAACACACCAATCTTGGCGCGCTCGCCATGGTTGAAATCAGACCGCCCTTGATACTTCATTATTCAGTTTTCCTTTGCCAAAATTTGAGTCATTATAAGCATGTTACGGGGTGATACACACGCTCACCTTGGTGGCTTGTGCGCCGTTAGCGCCTGTTTCATGTGAGCACTGCGTGCTGGCACAGTGAACCCTACACTGTTAAACCTTAGATTACGCTGATGAGCTACGTAAATTAAGTACTTAAGGTTCAAATAAAGCGATTGCTCGCAACGATTAAACACTCTCTGGTGCCTCACCCTAAGGTGAAAGATGTAAGCATGGCGCCAGAATCAACTATATTTAGGCAAATGCTTAGCGGCTATGCCTTGGAGACCCATGCGTAATACAGCGTTAATTATTGTCGATGACATTTCTGACTGGCAACCCTACTTACCTAGCCAAGCGGTGATGAGTGCTGCCGAGTATATGCAGCAAGCAGGCGCACGCCACCGCGGCACCATTATTAATTTATGTGCCGACTTAAGTTATTTATCCACTGGCTACTATGTGAGTTTGCTGGCTGAAGCGCGTGGACAACGCTCTCTGCCATCCGCCGGGGTTATGAACGACCTAGCGAATTTACGCCATTACCAACTGTTTTTGCGTGACATGAACCGTCAGTTGAATAAATTTGTGACGGACCCAAGCCAGCAGAAAGTCAGCATTTTGGTGTGTTTTGGGCAAAGTGAGTCCGCTGAGCTGACCTTACTTGCGCGGCAATTGTTTGAGGCCTACCCGTGCCCGACATTGAAGGCAACGTTTGTTCGGCATGGTCAAGGCTGGACTATTGAAGGCTTAACCAACCAGCCAATTAACGAACTAGACGACGACGAGCAGACCCTATTTGCCAATGCCTTGGACAGTTTTAACAAACGCGTATGGCGTAAGGCGCGGGCACGCAAAGAATACCGCTATGATTTAGCCATTTTGCACGATCCGAACGAGCATATTCCAACCAGTGACAAAAAGGCATTGCAGAAGTTTATTCAAGCAGCGCGTTATAACGACATGGACGCTGAGCTAATTACTGCGGACGATTACAGCCGTTTACTCGAATTCGATGCGCTATTCATTCGCGAAACCACGCGGATTAACCACCACACCTATCGCTTTGCCAAAAAAGCACAAGCCAATGGCTTGGTGGTCATTGACTCGCCAGAAGCGATTCTTAAATGTGCCAACAAAGTTTTCTTGCATGAACTGCTTGAGAAAAACAAAGTGCCGATGCCGCGCTCTGAACTACTTATCGATACCGCTACAATCGACTATGCGGCTATCGGCGAACGCTTAGGTTACCCTGTGGTGCTGAAGATTCCAGACGGTTCCTTCTCGATCGGAGTTGAAAAGGCTTCCAACGAAGAAGAGCTGCGTGCCACCGCTGAGCGTCTATTTGCGAAGTCGACGATTTTGCTCGCCCAGGAATTCATGCGTACCGACTTTGACTGGCGTATTGGCGTGCTGAATAACCGCGCGGTCTATGCGTGCAAATACTATATGGCGCGCAACCACTGGCAGATATATAACCATGCTGAAACCGTGCGTAACCGCAGTGGCGACTTTGAATGCATGGGTGTGCACCAGGTGCCTAAAGAAGTCATTAAAGTGGCGCTCCAAGCGACTCGCTTAATTGGTGACGGCCTGTATGGTGTGGATATGAAAGAAACGCCCCGTGGCCCGGTTATCATTGAAGTCAATGACAACCCGTCTATCGACAACGGCGTGGAAGATTTGCATTTAAGTGACGAATTGTATCGCATCATTATGGCGGATTTCGTGCGCCGTCTTGAGCACTGACCTATGCAGAGCAACCACCAATGACGCCCGCTTGGCATATTCGCGAGGGGCAAACAGCAGACTTAGATCGCCTGTGTGAACTTGAGCAGGCGAGCTTTAGTTATGACCAAATTGGTCGTCGCAGTTTTAGACATTTACTGTTAAGCCCGACGGCTCGGGTGTTCGTGGTTGAACAACCGGGCACGGCGCCAGCATTGCTGGCTTACGCCATTGTGTTAACCCGAAAAAATAGCCGCTATTGGCGGCTTTATTCCATGGCAACCAGCAGTGCAGCGCGTGGCCAAGGTATCGGTAAGCATTTACTTAACCATATTCTTGAAACCGCGCAGCACAGTGTTGACGGCAGCGCTGGCGGCATGCGCCTTGAGGTTAAATGCAGTAATACGGCGGGTTTGGGCTTGTATCGCCAGCTCGGTTTTGAAATCACCGATATACTACCCGCCTACTATTCAGACGATAGCGACGGCTACCGCATGCAGTTGACCTTCGCTTAAGCCGTAAGCGTTTGCTCGGCGCCGTTGCTTGCCTCGGTTTGCACACTAAACCCAGTCGCCAGCAGCGGCGCTACGTCGCTTAGAAGTGCTGTCCGCGAAGAGCTACTTTCTCCCACATCCATCACAAATGCCCGGTCGATTTTGAGCTCAGTAAACGGCAAGCGCTTGGCGCGCGACAACGACGAATAAGAAATATACGAGGCTTTCTAACAACCGATTTACAAATAACAAAGATTTAATGTCTGTGTTTTTATTTAACTTAAATCAATTAGTCAGCGTGTTACATCGTTTATATAAGCTAGTTAATTACGATAGTCTCGGGTTACTTTCACCACTTTATGCGCACTGGCTTGATAGTCGCGCATTAACGCATCAATCGGCTTCGGTTGTGGGTCAAGGCCGCGCTGTTGCAAGTAATCAGGATTGTAGAGCTTAGAGCTCGAACGCTCGCCTGCGTCACAGGCAAAGGTAACAATACGCTGGCCTGCTGGGCGCTGTAACGCGGCAAAAAACGCCGCAGCCACATTCAATGCAGAGCTACTGCCAAGCACAATCCCGTCTTCACGGCGCACATAGTCAGCAATCGCAATTAAGTCACTATCGGGTAGGTTCACTGCATAGTCTATCTGCGCTTGGCGAAAATTCTCCACCCGGCGCATAATCCCAATGCCTTCGGTCATTGAACTGCCCTGCGACTTATACTCGCCGCTGCGCAAAAACTCTAAACTGCCTGAGCCGTCTGGATCCGCGAGCCATACTTCGGTCGCCGCATTTTGCTCTTTCAAGTAACGAGAATTGCCTGCAATCGTGCCACCAGTGCCGGATACGGAGACCAATATATCGACTTGGCCATCAAGCTGCTGATAGATCTCAGGGCCGGTATGTGAATAGTGCGCACGCATATTGCTGGTGTTCTCGAACTGGTTGGCCCACCAGTAATCTGGGTTTTCTTCCGCCATGCGCCGTGCGGTGTGGTAAAAATGGGCGGGATTTTTGAACGGCACAGGGTCGACTGCATGTAACGTGGCACCATGCAAACCGATCATGCGAGTTTTCTCCACAGTTTGATCATTCGGCATCACCACTAATAGGTTCAAACCATATGCTTTGGCCACCACCGCCAGCCCGATACCTGTGTTACCTGCAGTGCCCTCGACAATGGTCATTCCGGGGCGCAATGCACCGCTCGCTAGGGCATCATCGACCATTTGCTTGGCTGCCCGGTCTTTGATCGATCCACCCGGATTTTGAAATTCACACTTTAAAAAAATGTCACTTTTGCAAAGCGCTGACAGCGAACGAATTTTTAGCATATCGGTGCGCCCTATCATCTGTGCCTGATGCTCGAATCGCGTCAATTTTTGCATGGTCAATCCTCTTTATTGGTAGTGTGGGCTTAGCTGGAAATAGCGTTCATACTGACATAAGTCATTAAAGCGCGGCTAGCTAAATTCGTTTAAGGTGCGGTTTTCGCAACGAAATATTCGTTTTTATTGATTTATTGCCGCGCTTATATAAGTATTTTTTTGTGGTTTAACTTTGTTCAATTTAATTTGACGGTTTGCAACAGGGGTGTATACTCAGAGTTGCTTGAATACCAGCTCGAATTTAACAACACGTACGACCTCCCTTCGGAAGATTCTCGTCCTGTTTAAATAAGTCCTAGCTGCTTCCAGCATAATCAGCCGCAAGGCTATTAAATTTTTATGTTTAAAATCAGGATAAGTTATGTCTGACGTAATTACTGGCACTGTTAAGTGGTTCAACGAGTCAAAAGGCTTTGGTTTCTTAGAGCGCGAAGGCGGTCCAGACGTGTTTGTACACTTCAGCGCAATCAATGCAAACGGTTTCCGTTCATTGGCTGAAGGACAAAAAGTTTCTTTCACAGTGACTCAAGGTCAAAAAGGCCCACAAGCTGAGAACGTAACTGTTGTTTAAGCAGTTTTCGAATTGACGAAGAAAAAGGTCGGCATATGCCGACCTTTTTTTATGCTTAATTGCCTATGACGATAAGCGCCGTCGTCGCATTAGCGTCGACTAAGGCATCCGGGCTTAGGTTCAATTCACTGCGCTGATTGTCCTGCTTTATACCGATTAAAATGTCGCCTTGTGCCGCAACGGCTTGTTGCAATTGACGGAAGCTCGGCTGTCCAAACCACTGCGAAGGTACACTTTTCAAACGCACACCAACGCCTTCAGGGCTAAGTAGGCTGTCGTACACACTGCGTAAGTCAGGGTACACCGCTAGCTGGGCTAACAAGTGGCTTATCATTGCCGAGCTTTGCACGACCTCGCTGCGCAGCCGATGCTTACTGGCGCTGACGTAACGGTTGTTATTCGGGTCGATTAATTCCACCAGTACTTGCGGGCGCTGACTCGCATCCTGGAGTAATAGGTCAAGCAGTTGATTGGCAACAATACTGCGTGCATCAGCCTCTTCACCCCGCTCTAAGCGGTCGGTGGCGAACACCACCACAGTATCAAACTGGTTCAGTTCAATGTCGCTTAACACCGACGCACGGGTGTAATCGGCCTCAATGAATTCCAGCTGTGCGTGGCTATCATTGACCAACTGTCGGCGCTGGCTGCGGGATGATGTTGATACTGAGGTCAGTGCTAAGTGTTGCCCAAAGGCGGCTTGTAATTGCTCAATAAAGCGCGGTACACGGCGATTCCAACCTAGCACTAAAACCCGTGCCCGCTCGCGCTGCAAGCTTAATGCGCTTAAATCAACCGGCGCTAACTGCGCTTGCTGATTACCTGCGCTGCCAAGATACACAATATCTTTTTCTTCACGCGCCAATAGGATTAATTGGTCATCGGAGCCAATGATATAGTCTTGCTTAGGGTTCAGCAAAGGTGTGGCGTGGCCACCTTGCTTACTCACTACGCCGCATGCAATTGAGGCCTGATAAAACTGACTGATGTCACCCCAACGCTGGCCTTGCACCGCAGTCGCAGGCGCTAAGTAAAGCTGGCAGCCATTCGCGTCGACGAGCAATGAATCGAGTACTTCTGACACCCCGGGCGAGACCACGCTTTGACTAAATGCACGCGCAATCGCGATGTCACTGGCGACTATTTGCAATGGGCCTTGATAAGAATGACGTGCGAGTGCGATATTATCCGCGTTTTGCAACTCCACAATCGCCAGTGGCGGCGTGGCTTGTACACTTTGCGCATTTAACGACAGTAACACCTTAATCGCCTCGGAATCAGCACTCAACAGGCGTCCACTGGTGTCCGCTGGTGACGGAATAATAACTACTTTGGCTGAGCCTGCGGCAACCCGCAACATATGGTCGGGGTTTAGCATTGAGCCGGAGCGCAGGATAACCTGACGACGTTTAGCACTCAGTTCACGATGGCTATAAAATTCACTACTCGCACCTTGAGTAATGTCATCGGCTAACACGGCAATGCGGGTGCGCTTACGTTTACGCTCAGCGCCGTTGTCCAATGGCCCACGGGCTAGAATATCCTGCAAAATTGGAATAGTCCGTGATGTCCAACCCAAGATACTAATATGATGACGCAATGCAACAGGGGTTAAGCCCTGCTCCAAGGTTTGCATTTTGGCGGTTAACCACTGGGTCATAATCGCGACCAATGTACCCATGAACAGTACATAACCAAGTACCGTCAGCACCGTGGACACCACACGCCGCAGCATGCCTTCATCGTCCCCTAAGTACCCCGGGTCGGTCAGGCGCAAGAATGCCCACCAAATATTTTCCAAATACGTTTCCGCGGGGCCATGAAACGCAGTCACTAAAGCGCCGCCAAATAGTGACACTAGAACCACCAGCAGCCAGGCGACAACTAGTTGATAAAACGCGCCTTTGGCTAGCTGGCGTTCAAGATAAAATTTTAAGCGGTCGATCAGTGGCAATCGAAACATGCAGGTACCTACGTGGGTTGATTTCTTGTATCTGGGTCAGTTACTGCTAACCTTTATTAGATTCTAATACAGTTAAGTGACTCATATCAGGGAGTTTATACATGGGCGCATCCTCTGCAAAGGTAAAAAGCACACTACTGCTGCCAGTCTTTTTACCCGCCATCATCGTTATTGCTTTACTCATCATCGGTACCATCAGTAATCCGGACCTCGCAGGACAGTTCTTTGAACGCACACTCGCCGAAATTACCGACCGTTTTGGTTGGTTTTATATGCTGGCCGTGGCGATTTTCTTAGTGTTTGTCGTGGGTATCGCATTAACTAAGTTTGGTCGTATTAAGCTTGGCCCCGACCATGCAGAACCCGAGTATAGCTTTCCAGCTTGGTTTGCGATGCTATTTTCCGCAGGTTACGGTATTGCCCTGCTGTTTTTTGGTGTTGCCGAACCAGTACTGCACTATGCAGATCCGCCCGTGGGCGCCGCTGAAACCCTTGATTCGGCCAAAGCCGCGATGCAAATCTCATTCTTTCATTGGGGCTTTCACATTTGGGCTATCTATGGCCTGACCGGCTTAGTGCTTGCCTACTTTGCCTTCCGCCACGGCTTACCTTTGTCTATGCGTTCTGCGCTTTACCCACTGATTGGTGACAAAATTTATGGCCCTGCGGGTCACGCAGTCGATACGTTCGCAATTCTAGGCACTATGTTTGGTATTGCCACCACCCTTGGCTTGTCTGTGGCGCAAATCAACGCAGGGGTGAATGAATTGTGGGGCGTACCGGTTAACACTACAGTGCAAATTATTTTTATTGGGGTGATTACCTTAGCTGCGATTGCTTCAGTGGTTGCCGGTATGGATAAGGGCATTAAGCGCTTATCGGTGATTAACATGACGCTAGTTATGTTCTTATTAATCGCTGTATTTGTATTTGGTCCCACTATTTTACTGCTCGAAACCTTCTTGCAAAACACTGGCTCGTACATGAATAACATTGTCGAGCGCACCTTTAACTTGCAAGCCTACGAACGCAGTGACTGGATAGGCAACTGGACGTTATTTATCTTTGGCTGGACGATTGCTTGGGCACCGTTTGTCGGCCTGTTCATTGCTAAAATCAGCCGCGGGCGCACCATTCGCCAGTTCGTTTTCGGCGTGATGTTTGTACCCACCATGTTTACGTTCTTATGGTTTAGTGTGTTTGGCGACACCGCGCTTAACTTAATTATGCAGCAAGGTTACACCTCATTGATTGAGGAAGTACAAGCGGACGAGGCCGTTGCCTTGTTTAGAATGTATTCGTACCTATTTGCTGATTACCCAACCCTATTAACCACCATTATCTCAGTAGCTACGGTGATTCTGATTGTCACTTTCTTCGTGACCTCGTCAGATTCGGGGTCATTAGTGGTCGACTCATTGGCTTCAGGTGGTGTGATTAACACCCCGGCTTGGCAGCGTGTATTTTGGGCCACTCTAGAGGGTGTAGTCGCTTCGGTGTTGCTCATTGCTGGTGGTCTTGGTGCGTTACAAACCGCATCGGTGGCCAGCGCCTTGCCGTTCGCTGTGATCATGTTAATCGCTGCCTTTGGTATGTGGCGAGCTCTGATTATCGAAGGCCATCAGCACGGCAGTCTCAAAAGCTATATGAAAGGCGCGCGCACCAACAGCGGTACCGGCAAAGGCTCATGGGAGCGGCGTTTAGGTGCTTTGGTTAACTTCCCTAATCAAGAAGAAGTGCTTAAATTTATTCAGCAAGATGTGCAGCAAGCACTGGATAAACTCAAAGGTTCACTTGAGAGCAAGCAGTGGCCGGCTGAAGTGACTTGGGACGATGCCAACCAACGCGTTTACCTTGAAGTGAAGCTCGAAGATCAACTCGACTTCTTCTACGAAGTGCGTTTGCGTGAATTTGATTTACCTGACTATGCGTACCCACTACTGAGTCGTAAAGAAGAGAAACGCGAGAAGTATGCCACCGCCGAAGTATTCCTGCGCCAAGGCGGGCAGGAATACGATGTCTATGGCTACAATGAGAAAGACTTGCTGGACGATGTCTTGAATCAGTTCGAGAACTACTTAGCGTTTCTCAAAATTAGCCCAAGTACCTTACCTTGGGATATGGCGAAGCACGACGAAGACTTAGACGTCGAGGAACACCCTGAAGAAATTTGGGAAGATAAATTGGCAGGGTCAGATGGCGCTTCTGAAGATAAAAACGACGCCAAAAGCTAACTAGGTCAACAGACCACAAAAAAGCCTGCTCGCGCAGGCTTTTTTTTATGTCGCCCTCATAGCGCAAGGGCTAAGCGCGTGGCTTGCGCACCGTATCTTGCATAGTTTCGACGCTGGTATGACGCACGTCTTTGCCGTGTACGTTGTAAATCACATACTCTGCAATGTTCTGGCAGCGGTCACCGATACGCTCAAGCGAGCGCGCTGAGAACACCACATCCATAATTTTTGGAATACTGCGTGGGTCTTCCATCATGTAAGTCATCAATTGACGCAGCATGGCCTCATATTGACGATCAATGCCCTGGTCCGACTGATGCACTTCAAGGGCTTCTTCCGCGTCCATGCGCGCAAACGCATTCAGCACCATGCGTAGCATGTTCAATACCAGCTGCCCCAGGTTCTCCAGGCTCGCCAACAAGTGTTGTTGCTCGCTGCTAAAAGTTTCTTTGGCAACCCCTGCAATGCGTTTGGTTTCATCGCCAATGCGTTCTAAATCGGCAATGGTTTTAAAGGTCGCAATCACCTGACGCAAATCGCTTGCGGTGGGCTGACGCTTAGCAATCAACTGCGTACACGCGTTGTCGATATCCAGCTCAAAGGCATTAATTTTGCGGTCATTACTGAGCACTTTGTCAGCTAGCTCGTGGTCACTTTCTTTAATCGCACGAATCGCATCCGCCAATTGCTTCTCAACTTCGCCGCCCATTGACAGCACCGAGTTGCGAACACCCTTGAGTTCCACGTCGAATTGCGAGGAAATATGCTTACCCATTTTTGAATTATCCATACACCCCTCCCAATTAACCGTAGCGGCCAGTAATATAATCTTCAGTACGTTTGTTCTTAGGGTTAGTAAACAGCTCATCGGTTGGGCTGACTTCGACTAAATCCCCTAAGTGGAAAAATGCCGTGCGATCCGACACGCGCGCAGCCTGCTGCATATTATGCGTGACTATCACAATAGTAAATTTCTCTTTTAAGTCGTGAATCAATTCTTCAATGATGCCTGTCGCAATCGGGTCAAGGGCCGAGCAAGGCTCATCCATTAGTATCACTTCAGGGCTAACCGCAATCGTGCGCGCGATACATAAGCGCTGTTGCTGACCACCCGACAAACCAGTACCAGGTGCATGCAAGCGGTCTTTCACCTCTTCCCATAAACCAGCACGACGCAAGCTTGATTCCACAATGTCATCGAGCTCTGGTTTACGCTCCACTAAACCGTGTAATTTAGGTCCGTACGCAATATTGTCATAAATCGACTTCGGGAACGGGTTCGGCTTTTGGAACACCATACCGACCCGCGCTCGCAATAGCACCTCATCAACGGATGGGTGATAAATGTCCTTGCCATCAAGCTCAATGCTGCCGGTAACACGACAGCCAGCAATGGTGTCATTCATGCGGTTTAGGCAGCGCAGGAAAGTTGACTTACCGCACCCTGACGGGCCGATAAACGACAGCACTTCATTGGTATGCACATCAAGGTCGATCCCCTTGATCGCTTGGGTATCGCCATAAAACACTTCAACATTGCGCGCTGTGACAGTGGTGGCCGGATTCGCTTGAGCTTGTGTCATAAATTCCCTACTTGCATCATGTTCATTCGTTCAATGGTAGCTAAGGTTGGCTGCGTGTACAGCACTTGCTACCAGCGCACTTCTAATTTGCGGCGTAGCCAGATGGCTAACGCATTCAGGCTTAGCATTAACATCAGCAGGACAATAATCGCTGCAGACGTTCGCGCCTCGAAAAAGTTACGTAGCTCGTTACCTTGCCATAAGTATATTTGCACAGGTAACGCCGTCGACTGGTCAAACGGTGTCTGCGGCACACTAGCGACAAACGACTTCATACCAATCAACAGTAATGGTGCGGTTTCACCTAAAGCTTGCGCCACGCCCAGAATCGAGCCAGTTAAAATGCCTGGTATCGCCAGCGGCAACACATGGTGGAACACGGTCTGGGTACGCGAAGCACCTAAACCTAATGCAGCGCTTCGAATTGAAGGAGGAATCGCACGCAAGGTCGAGCGGGTTGCAATGATGACGGTCGGCAAGGTCATCAATGACAACACTAAACCACCCACCACCGGCGCTGACATAGGTAAGTTAAACCAGTTAATAAACACCGCCGCTCCAAGCAAACCGAAGATAATCGACGGTACCGCAGCTAAGTTATTAATGTTGACCTCAATCACATCGGTGATTTTGTTTTTCGGCGCAAATTCTTCCAGGTAAATGGCTGCCGCGACACCCATTGGAATGGCTAAGAAGATCACTATCAACATCATATAAAACGAACCGACAAAGGCGCCCGCTAAACCAGCAGATGCGAGTGAGCTGCGTGAGTCAGGGTTCATAAATAATGCCGTGCTAAAGCGGTTTTGAATCGCGCCCTCAGCATACAATTGGTCAGCCCAATCGCGCACTAGCGCTGGTAACTGCTGTTGCTCATCGGGCAAATCGCGGTCGATATTACCTTTTAACCAGACATCAATATTGGCGGCGGTAAGTAACCGTAAGGTCTTGGTTTGACCAATAACGCTTGGGTCATCCATCACCATCTGGCGTAATGCATGGCGCTCGCCTGATGTAATCAATTGGGTTAAGAAGCGTGTTTGCGAGCGCTCAAAGTCCGGTAGCAAAGGAATAATTGCATTGTTAATCAGCGCATTGAAATTCACAAAGCCAAGCTCGGTTTCCCACTCTTGCAAACGGTTGTCGAAGTCATAGAAAGACTCATCCGCTTGTTGCACCGGCTTTTCAGGTACGTTCACTATTTGTGGGTCAAAATAGATATCCAGCTCCATGCTGGTCTGCCAAAACGCTGGAATACCCTTCGAAAAGATATTGATAAACAGTATCGCCACCAGCGCCAGGCTGACCAACACGCTAGCCAGGCCAAGGTTTTTGAACGCCTTTTCTTTGCGCTTACGCGAACGCAATGAAGCGGACACTTTATCCTGTACGCTCCAGCCCTGCGTGGCCGCGCTCGGTGTGCTGTTTGAAGATGATTCAGTCATGCGTGCGTCCTTAGTCATACTGTTCGCGGAACTTGCGTACGATTAGCAAGGCAACAATATTCAATATCAACGTAATCACAAACAAAGTTAAGCCAAGTGCAAAGGCAACCAGGGATTGCGGGCTTGAGAAGTCATTGTCACCGGTTAACTGATTCACGATAGTCACTGTCATGGTGGAAACCGCCTCAAATGGATTCGCCGTTAAGTTCGGGCTGTTACCCGCTGCGAGCACCACGATCATGGTTTCCCCCACCGCGCGGCTGGCAGCTAACAACACGGCCCCAGAGATACCCGGCAATGCAGCAGGCAATACCACCTTGCGAATGGTTTCAGATTTAGTCGCCCCTAAGCCCAGTGAGCCGTCACGCAGTGACTTAGGCACTTGGGTCAAGATGTCATCGGAAAGTGACGAGATAAACGGGATAATCATAATCCCCATTACCACACCGGCGGTTAATGCAGAGGTTGCGCGAATATCCAGACCAACGCTATCACCCAGTCCAGCCAGGAAAGGTCCGACGGTTACCAAGGCGAAGAAGCCGTACACAATAGTTGGGATACCGGCCAGAATTTCAATAATAGGCTTGGCCACATTACGTAAGCGCTTTGGCGCATACTCGGCTAAATAGATGGCTGAAAGCAAGCCTAATGGAATAGCGACTAACAGTGCCACACTGGCCACCAACAAGGTACCTGAAAGTAGTGGTAATAAGCCAAATTCGCCTTGCTGTCCGGTCCCTACGGTAGAGAACCTTGGGTTCCATGTGGTGCCGAAGAAAAAGTCTGTCGGGCTAACATAAGTGAAGAAACGTAAGGTTTCACCCACCATCGACAGCACAATCCCAATAGTGGTTAAGATGGCGATAGTCGATGAAATGATCAGAACCGCTTTAATCACCTTTTCCATCGCGTTGCGAGCTCGCAGCGCTGGGTTGACCTTGCGGTAGCTAAGAAACAAGCCCAAAGCAACGGCGGCACTCACCAGCGCCAGCATAATGGCATACGCGATTTCCTGCATTTCGCGGTAATACTGAGCGGCCGCAATTTCCCAGTCGGCGAGCACGCCGCCAGAAACGAAGTCGTTGGCAATGTTACTAATGCGGCGTAATACCGCGTTGAGTTCATTGCCTGATAATTGGGCCAAATGGTCAGGCAATTGCGCTATCACCATTTGATTCACCATCCATGGCGCAAACCAGCTCCACAGCAGGAAAATAGCAAAGGCAGGCACCGTCGCCCAAAACGCAACTAACGCGCCATGGTGGTGGGGGCGCGAGTGCATCGCCTGATGGTTTTTCTCCCGCGCTAAGCGGCTTGCTTGCTTACCACTTTTAGCCATACCGAGCTGGTACGCTAAAGTCATAACAGCAAGTAATGCGGCGATGACGATCAAGTTATTCATGTACGCTCCGAGTTAAGCAGCATATTTGATGACGTTATAATGACGAGTGTAAGACACAAATATGACAGCATTGTGACAAACTACTGATTTCGGCGTTATCCAAATTAAATATGCGAACCAGTCAAAACCAATCACCACAATCCTTGTAGTTTGATTTAGATAGTAAAAAAGCCACTTAAAGTGGCTTTTTATAGCAAGTTTTTGTGACCACGCTATTACAGCGCTTGTTTGCTGCGAATCGCTTGAATCACTTCTTGACGCTCGTCGTCACCTAAAGGAATTAAGCCAGCTTCTTCTAAAATGCTGCCAAAGCCCGAGGTCATGTCACTTAGGTAGAACATCGCGAATTCCTGCAAGCCTGGGATAACACCAATGTGCTCGCCTTTGATATAGAAATACAACGGACGCGACACTGGGTATTCGCCTGAAATGATGTTATCGATAGTTGGAACCACACCTGACACAGTGGCAACCTGCAGACGGTCGCGGTTGCTTTCGTAGAAGCTTAAACCAAACACACCTACCGCATTACGGTTGGCTTCTAAACGCGCCAATGTTTCCGTGTAGTCACCTGCAATTTCAACTACGCGGCCGTCAGTACGCATTGCCAAACATACGTCGTTTTGGGCGCTTGAATCGAGTGCAGTAATTTCGCTGAATGCTTTACAGCCATCCAGAATCACTTTTTCTTCATAGACTTCGCGAGTACCGTGGTTCGAGCCTGGAATCGCCAGAAGAATGTCTTGGTCAGGTAATGACGAGTCAATTTGCGACCAGTTGGTATATGGATTCGCAACCATTTGACCATTTTGGGGCACCTGGCGTGCTTGGGCTAAAAATACATGTTTAGGCTCAAGTTTGAAGTCACCCGCACCAGCACGTGAAGCGAACACGATGCCGTCATAGCCGATTTTCACTTCAATCACTTGGTTCACGCCGTTGGCATGGCAGTTAGCCAGTTCGTTCGGGCGAATGGCACGTGACGAGTTCGCGATATCGATGGTGTTTGCACCAACGCCCTGACAGAACTGACGTAAGCCGCCGCCAGAACCACCCGAGCCAACCACAGGCGTACGGAAACGACTGAAGTTGTTGCCAAACTCCTCGGCAGCAATTGAGCTAAACGGCAATACAGTCGATGAACCAGAAATTTGAATCACATCGCGTTGCTGCGCTTGCGCGCCAAATGCGGTTAAAGCTGCGGTGGCACATAGGATAGTCGCTAAACGTTTCATAATTTGAAGTTCCCTTGTTGGGTGTCAATTTGCGTTATGTCAATTGTGCCGCATTTATATGTCACATTTATGACAGCGCGGCACATTTTTTATCCTCGCTAATTTGCTTAGAAGTTATAAATTAACCCCATGGATAAACCCGATGCTGTGTTACCAAGCTCTGGAAATAGCTGTGTATCACGGCCACCCGCTGAGACACTAAAGCCAGCCAGTTGGTCGTTATCGGTGACACCCAGGATGGTGTACAAGGTGAAATCTTTCGTCACGTAAAAATCAAAACCTACCGCCAACATGGTGGCACCGGTGTCGTCCAAGTCGTTATCTGTGCTGTGATAAATCTGTCCCATGACTGCGTAGTCGCCAAACCGGTACTTGGTGCCGCCGCCGAACACATCGCGATCACCGAACGCTATATCACTAGCATGTTGATAAAATGCCATACCCTGCCAAGCATCGGTAAACTGATACGAGCCACCTAAACGAATCGCGGTCGGGTCACGGGTTTCCAGCTGGTTCATTTCATACACGGCACCCAGCCAAAGCCGGTCTTTACTGTAATTAACGCCAACACTAATCGCTTGCAGCTGATTGTCTCGCGTGGAGCCGGTTTCATTATGCGGAGAATATTGAATATCAAAGGTGGTGTTATAAAACGCAGGGCTGCGATAGTGAATGCTGTTGCGAAAGCGCGGATCAAAACTCATATTGTCGCCGCTGGCTATATTGCGTAAATCGCCGAGCCGGTCATTAAACACATCCGCCTTAGCGCGCAATAATTTGCCGGGGGTATCAAAGGAACCAAAACGTACTTGACCCCAGTTACCGCGAAGTCCGACATAACTATCACGTGTCGCAAATTCACCGCCTCGCTCATCGAAGTTCACTTTTTGCTCAAGCTGCATGATCACTTCAATATTGTCATGAATGCGATGGTTAGCACGAAAACCAATACGGCTTGCGTTACTTGAGAGGTTCAAACCGTAATCACTGCCGTCCCCTAGCACGTCAACACTCACATGGGCGCGCCCGTAAATATCGACATCCACGGCTTGTGCCGCAACTGGCATGGTAAAACTGAGCGCGATGAGGCTCAAAGAGAAGGACTTAAAAGATTGACGTACTAAACGATTCTTAGGGTTTGCAACAAACATATTAGGCTCCAGCAAGAGTTGGGTAACTGCTGGACAGCTACCGTAATATTTTTGTGTGACGAATTTATGACAAAGTGACAGTTTTATTAATCTTTTTTTAATCTTACGCAACATTAATATGACCAACTTGCGTTAAAAATACCTCAGTTGTATAACAATCTATGGATACCTCACTGAAAACGTCGCCTGATACCACGAATAAAAAGCCTTTGCAGCTGCCATATAATACCTTAGTTTATATGAACATAATCTGAATTAAGGACTTAGCCCATGCTCAAACTGATGCGCTTGAGACACTTGTATATTGCTTGGTTGATGCTTGCGATTGCCGCCTGTTCACCAGCGTCGCAACCTGAGGTTAACCTAAGCCATTTGTCAGCCGCGCAAGCCCAGCAGCTTCTTGATGACGGTTACCTCACCAGCGAACAACTGGTACGTTATTATCTGGCACAAATTGAGACGTATAATCCCCGCTTAGCTGCCATTGTGGATGTCAATCCAGATGCCATAGCACAGGCTCAAGCGCGGGACGCAGAACGCCATGCAGGCCAAGCCCGTTCGCCTTTGCATGGTTTACCGATTGTGTTGAAAGCGAATATTGCCAGTGCCGATAGCTTGCCAACCACTGCAGGCGCCCAAGTGCTAGCGGGGTTCACCACGGCGCAGGATGCAGAACTTGTCAGCCGCCTGCGAGATGCAGGCTTAATTATTCTGGGTAAAGCGAACTTGTCTGAATGGGCAAATTTTCGTGGCTACAATTCAATTAGCGGCTGGTCTGGTTTGGGTGGTCAAACCCTGAACCCTTATTTCCACACTCACACACCCTGCGGTTCCAGCTCAGGATCCGGCGTTGCGCCAGCAGCCGACTTAACCTTACTCGCCATTGGCACAGAAACCGATGGTTCAATTATGTGCCCCGCATCGGTGAATGGCGTCGTCGGTGTCAAGCCAACACGCGGTAGTGTATCGGGGCATGGCATTATTCCCATTGCCAGCGCTCAGGATATTGCGGGCCCAATGACGCGCTATGTATATGACGCGCGCCTGCTACTTGAGGTCATCGCTGAGCCACAAGCACTGCGCCGCATGCATCAGGCACCCGTAACAGTTCAACGTGTGGTGTTAGTTCGCGCATTTGATAGCCGCTTTGCAGGCGTTGAGCAAATGACCGAACGTGTTGCCCGTCACTTCAACCAACAGAACATTGATGTGGTGGAAGTCAACCAATGGCAATTGCCCGAGGGGTTGGGCGATGCAGAGCTGGAGGCCCTGATTTATGAATTCAAACGTGACTTAAATGCTTGGCTAGAAGAGTTCGGCGCTCCAACGCAAGCGGCCAATATAGATGCCATTATCGCGTATAACCAAGCCACTTCAGAGCAGAATTTAGCGCTATTTGGCCAAGAATATCTGGAGCGTGCGGCGGCAATCGACTTAGAGACGGAAAAAGACAGCTACCAGCAAGCTTTAGGTCTCAGTCGAGAGTTAGCCACAAGTTTCTTAGACGAGTTGTTGCAGGCTCATGCCGCAGACGCCATTGTGGTTCCATCCTATGGTCCGGCTTGGCCCATTACACCCGTTGAAGGGGATGTAGGTTATAGCTTTGGCACGGCAACCCCAGCTGCGGTGGCGGGTTATCCTTCGGTCACGTTACGAGCAGGCCAAGAAGGTGAGCTGCCGCTAGGGATTAGTTTGATTGGTTTGCCTTATACCGAGTGGCGATTACTCGACTTGGCCGAACGTTTAGAGCAAGACGGCATGGGCTTCGCGCCGCCAGCACCATAGCTTTTTAGTCCTTGCTAACATCCTTGTGCAGCACTTCGCCCTCAATCACGTGCCCCTCTTGTTGCTGATTGGCTGAGTCTGCATGAGGTGGAGCGTTGCTGCTGTGGGTATGGGCCTGACGCTCCGCCATCAACTTTTGTAAGCGCCGCTTGTGCATATAAACGCGCAATAAAAATAATGGCACTAATAACAACGCCAACAGCAAAAAGCCACTCGCAACAATCACGCCCAGTGCGATCATGCCAAGCAGCAGTAAAAGAGCAAATACGCGTTGTAAAATAGATGGTTTCACAGCCTTTCCTTTAATTCTGGTGGGTTCACACCATGCTTCGGCGCCCAGGTAGAAGTTTAACCACCGCAGCGCCAATTCTCTAGCATTTTATGCGTCCACTTAAGTCACTTAAATCGCTGATGGTAAGCTCAGGTTGAACACCCCAAGGGTCAAAGATATTATCGCTGGAGCGCCGTATCCATGCAGTGCGCATGCCCACTGAATCCGCCCCTATGATGTCAAAAGAATTGGCTGAAACCAACCAAGTGGCCTCAGGATCGCTCTCTGTTTGGCGTAAAAAATGTGTATAGACCGCAGGGTCAGGTTTGAAGGTTTTCGTATCACTGACAGAAATCACATCGTGAAAGTGATTTGCCACCCCAGCATTACGCAATAGGCTCAGTACCGCGTCTTCGCAACCGTTGGTAAATGCAAATACATGATGCTGCTGAGTCAAACGCGCTAAGGACGGTGCAACGTCAGCAAACAATGGCAGTTCATTATAGCCTTGTAGCAAATACGCCTCTTGTTGCGCACTCATACCCAGGTCAAAGTATGCGTTACAGTAGCGCAGCGCATCACGAGTGCACACGGAAAAGTCTTTGAAGCGCTGCATTAGGCCGCGTCGGAACGAATACTCAAGCTGCTTATCGCGCCAAAGCCTCGCCACATCAGCCGCGCTGACCCCACCGCCATGCGCGCCAGACTTTTGCCGAGCTTGAAGACAAATAGGCTCAAGTCGCGTTTGAATACCACTGGTATCGAATAATGTGCCGTAAATATCAAAAGCTATGGTGCATTTCACCGGCGCAATCCCTCGTTACTTGTGCCCGCCTAATTTAAAACTGACGAGGCAAACACTGCATGATAGGTGAACTAGCCGCACGTGCGGCAATTATGCAACAAGTTTACTTAGCCGATAAAAAAGCGCTATTGGATTAAAGTCTAATACCGCTGCGAAGCCTTATGCTGACTGCGCGAGCAACTGATTAGAAGGCGGAGCCGGGTAACTGTAAAAACTCGCGCTCGGCCTTGGTTGATTTGCGACCTAAGGCTTTGTTGCGGTGCGGATAACGGCCAAAGCGCTCAATAATGGCTTTGTGTTGAATTTCAAAATCGAGTGATTCTTCCAAGCCGCGCTGAGAGAAAAGCTTAACCGCTTGCTGGTGAATCAACAATGATTCGCTGTGCATATAAGGCATGTACAAAAACGCACGTTGCTGCACGGTTAACTGCTGGTCTAACTTTGCGCAAACTGCCTCTTGGGCCAATGCTAGCGCCATTGAATCTGCGGCAAAAGCCTGTGCGGATTCGCGATACAAATTACGTGAAAACTGGTCCAGCACGATAATTTCCGCCAAACGCCCCTCCGCGCTCTGGCGCCAACTTGCTAACTCACCATGTAACGCCGCCGTGTATAGTGCGCCAAAACGCTCAGCGATGAGCTGGTCAAGACGGCTATTTTTGCTAAACCAGTCTTTTGGCCCTAATTCGTAGAACCAAAAATTTAGTACATCACTGGCACCCAGTGTGTGCTCGCGCTGATCCAAATCTTCATAATCTTGCATGCGTATCTCCTTATACGCCTACCCTAGTGCGCGCCCCGCGTATTGCAACCTTGGCGCGCCGAAATGCCGTAATTGCGCGCTATGCGGTACGTTCCGCTGCAATCACATAATCAAATCCATGCGCTAAACCATCATGTCGCGCAATTAATTCCAGGCCCCGCTGTTGCATTTCATCCGCGTGTTTTAGCATGGCTGCGCCAACAAAGCGCCCTACCTCATCCTCAGCATGCAATGGCACGTAGGGGTCCAGTGCAGTGATATATAACCGCCCACCTGGCGCCACCAACTGGCTAACGCGTGGCAATACTGATTCTTGCCAGTATGGAGCAAAACCCTCTACGGCTCCGACAAAATAATCTAACAGTACGGTGTCGAAAGTTTCACCGCTCACGAGTTTTGGATCTATCCAGTTTTCCACCGGAATTCTGTTTTGCGGGCGCATCACGCCGGGGAATTGCGCCTTCGATTGCTCCGCCATCGAGGTTGATGCTGTGACCGCGGTCCATTGCTTGGTATCCAACGACCCAACCCACGCCAACGATTTCGCACCGGTACCAGCGTCTAAGAAGTGTCCCCAAGGGCGCTCACCCTGCAAACGTTCAATATAGGTAAATAATGCGGAATGTTTCATACGGCTACTCGTGCAAACTGGTGATTGTTGTCAACGCAATACGCGGTTAGCGAACGTCAACACACAGCGATATTGAGATACGTTATTACATAACACTTTCAAACTCAAAGCATCACCGTTGATAGCTTTACAAATGGCGCTAGCCTTTTATTATGCTAAGCACTGCTAACTGAGACGATAATTTGCGAGACCGACATGCCAACGACACCACTTAATTCGTTAAAAGGGGTTATTTTAGACGCCGCCAGTCTGGGCGAAGGGGTTGACTTTGACCCGCTTGAGCAACAACTCGCAGATTTTGTGCGTTGGGACAGCACCGGGCCAGGCCAAACGCTGACGCGAATTCAAGGTGCCCATGTCGTATTTACCAACAAAGTGGTGATCGACGCTGCGATGATGCGCGCAGCTGATAACTTAAAACTGATATGTGTCCTTGCAACTGGCACCAACAATGTGGACATCGCAGCGGCCGAGGCCCTGGGGATTGAAGTGCGCAACGTCAATGCATATGGCACCGCAAGTGTTGCCCAACACACTCTTACGTTAATGCTCGCGTTAGCCACGCGTTTGGTGCCGTATCAGCGGTCGGTGCAGCAAGGAGAATGGCAGCGCGCTTCCATGTTTTGCCTGATGCACCACCCAGTCATGCAGCTAAGCGGCAAAACCTTGGTGCTTGTGGGGCACGGAGAACTGGGTCAGGAAGTAGAGCGCTTAGCCCTTGCCTTTGGCATGCATGTCAAAGTGGCAGCACGCCCCGGTAAAACCGACGATACGCGGCCAAGCTTAGACACCTTGCTGCCTGAGGCGGATGTGGTGTCATTGCATTGCCCACTCACGCCCGACACCCAGCATCTAATTAATCAAGATAACCTGGCCTTGTGTAAACCGACGGCACTGCTGGTCAATTGTGCGCGTGGGGGCATTATTCATGAGCAGGATGCGCTCAACGCACTACGCCAAGGCTTGATTGGCGGCCTCGCGGTCGATGTACTAACGCAAGAACCACCACGGGACGGCAACGTGCTGCTTGATGCCCTACACGAAGGTTTAAACTTGATTGTCACCCCACACAGTGCCTGGTTGGCACCGGAAGCGCGTCAACGCATTATCGAGCTGAGCGCGAAAAACGTAGCCGATTGGAAAAACCCGTGAACTGAATACCTGCTGGTTAACGTATTAGTTAAATGTTTTATAAAACCAATAACTAAGAGCGAACCTATGAGTGCTCAACCCGTTTAATTAGGACCAATCATCATGTCTCAACGCCGCTCATTTAGTGCGATGAATTACGCCCTTATCGGGCTCGCCCTAGTCGGCTTACTGCTTATTTGGCTTACGCTATTGGGCGTGTTCGGCCGCCAGCATGTGAGTGCGCAAACTTTCGTCGATTTTCAACAAGGCGATGAACCTCATCTTGGTTTTCGACGTGCCCATGCGAAGGGTGTATGTGTTGCAGGTGAGTTTGTATCAAGCGGCGCATTAGCGGATTATTCGACTGCTGAATTATTGCAACAGGGCGTAACCCCCATGTTGGGCCGTTTCTCAATTGGCGGCGGCAACCCAACCGCGCCGGACTTAACCTCACCAGTGCGCAGCTTTGCGTTTAGTCTCGACGCTGGTGCCAACCAGCAATGGCGCAGCGCGATGAACACCCCGCCCGTGATGGCGGTGGCAACACCCGACGCATTTTTTGCGCAGCTCAATGCTTTAGCACCCAACCCACATACCGGTGAACGAGACGGCGAGAAAATTGCGGCGTTCTTTGCAGCCCATCCTGAAACTCAAGCATTTCGCCAGTGGAGTGCTAGCTATCAGCCCAGCGCAAGTTTCGCTCAGGAAAACTTCCATAGTATTAACGCCTTCTACTTGGTCAATGCCGATGGCAAGCAGCAAGCCGTGCGCTGGCATTTGAAGGCCAACACAGAGGCGATGCCTGGTATCGAACAGCCAAGCTCCGTGGCAGACAACCCGTATGCCCAGAGTGAGCAAGCCAATGACGCGCTTGGTTTAGAAATTGCTGACCGAATTAGAGAACGACCCGTAGTATTTGACCTGGTGTTTACGTTCGCTGACCCCAGTGATGATGCCAGTGACCCCACGGTGGCGTGGCCTTCTTCACGCCGCCATGTCATTGCCGGCCAAATCGTCATTGAACGTGTCGTTGATAGCCCAAGTGTGTGTGATGCCGTGAATTTTGACCCATTGATCTTACCTACGGGCATGCGCCCTTCTGAAGATGCGATTTTACGTGCCCGCTCCGCCGCCTACGCAGAGTCATATCGACGCCGTGCGCGCGAGCAAATCTTTCATCATTCTGACACAACGCCCTAAGGGACATACCGATGTCGCACACTGAACTTGACCGCAATTCACCCACTCAGTATCCATTGAGTATGCGCCTCATGCATTGGGGAATGGCTGCGTTAATTATCGCGCTGCTCATCGTTGGCCTTAGCATGGTGGCATCATTGCAAACATGGCAACCAACGTTGCTTACCTGGCACAAAGCCTTTGGTGTACTCGCCGCCATATTGGTGATTGCGCGCTTAATCAACCGCGTGCGTCATCAGCAACCGCAGTTACCTTCAAGCCTGCCGAAGTGGCAACAATTGGCGGCGCGCGGCTCACACGTACTTCTTTATACGCTGATGATACTGATGCCAGTATCGGGCTATTTAATGCAAAGCGCCGCAGGGCGCAGTGTTTACCTATTTGCTGATATTTGGCTGCCGCCTGCACTCGCCCCTAACCTCACGTTATACGCGGTGTTTCGTGAGCTTCATGCCTACAGTGCCCTGGTATTGGTTGGTGTAATTAGTGTGCATGCTTTAGCCGCTCTGCATCATGGTTTCGTACGCCGTGACGGGGTGCTCAAATCAATGCTTTTCAAGTGAGCGTCAAGTAAGCGCTTTCAAAATTTCATAGCGTAAAGCGTTTGATTTTAAAGGGCTATTTGCATTCTAGGGTTGGAAACTGTCTGAACTGAATTTAGATTCATAGTCGGTCAAAATCTATGTCTGGTTGGATTTATCTATTTTTCTCTAATTCACCAAAATGCAGTTTGGTTGTATTCTCTGACAACAGGGATGCGTCAACAAATACGGTTAGGCGGCCAGTGTCGAGCAGCGTGAAGGACTCGAAGCACGCGAACTTGCTCCCTAGTCACGTCATAAACTAAAACATAATTTTGATGAGCGACCAGCTCACGGGTGCTAGCCACACGCCCAAGACGTCCGAGACTAGGATGTTCGGCTAAGCGTGAAGCCTTTTCTGATAACAACTCGTCGAGAGCTAAAGCTGCTGCGGGGTTATCAGCTTCTATGTAATCATAAATATCTTCGCGGTCTTGTATCGCCTCTGGTGTCCAAAGTAACTCCATCATTCAAAGGTTTTGACCCGACGACGCGTTGAAGCCCGACGAGCTGCAAATTTAGCTTCTACTTCAGCGGCAGACACCAAGTTACCCGCGTTGGCCGAATTAATACCAATCTGCACTTGGCGGCGGAACCAAGCATCATGCTCTGCGGCTTCTTCCTGTTGTTGTACGAATTCGCGCATAAAGTCTCGAAGAAGCTGTGCCCCGCTGCGGTCGCGGGATTTAGCTGCTTGGGCAAATTGACTTTTCAAGGCATCATCAACTCGGAAAGTAAAAGTTGATTCATTCATAGCTGCATCCTCATGTGTTACACATCAAGTACAATGTAGCACGTTAGCTATTTTCTGTCTATGACACACTTAGCCTTGAAATTTCGGCTCCCCAAGGTGATTTATTCTAGCTTCCAACCAACTTTTGCTCGAAACGGCACTTTAGACGGCAAGCAAATTCCAACCATGATTTGCACAAAAGGGAGCGATCTCTCATTGCTTAGCTAAATCCGCAATCCAACCTCAGAATGCAAATAGCCGATTTTACCAACATATGTTGCATGTGATTCAGCAAGCCTACGCCATCGAGGCGCATCGAATTGAGGTATCGGCCAGTATGGGCGTGAGTGTTTACCCTTACGACTGTAAAAGTGCCCACCAACTCATTCGCAATGCGGATCAGTCGATGTACAAAGCCAAGCGCTTAGGTAAGAATCGCTGCGTTATATTTGATGCGAGCTTGGCTGAACATGAGCAAACCAGCTCCTTGGTGCGTGAGCAAATTCGTTGTGCGTTGAGAAAAAAGAAATCGTGGCGTATCTGCAACCTAAAGTCGACTTACAAAGCGGACAAATTGACGGTTTTGAAATGCTGTGTCGCTGGCAAAAAGAGCGCCACCAAGTATTATCGCCCGCATCATTCTTACCACATATTCAGGACAGCGAGGTCATGATTGAGCTCGACAAATACATACTTAAACTTGCCCTTGAGTGTTTAGCGAGCTTCGATCAGCAAGGGCTTGAGTGCCATTTAAGCGTCAACGTAAGTGCTCATTTCTTCACCAGTGAGAACTTTTTACAGTTTTTGCAGGAACACGCGCAGGAACATACGCAATTAACTCCCCGTTTAACTTTAGAGATTGTTGAATCAGTTGCCTTAGGTGATCTAGAGCAAGCCACAGAGCGACTACAAGCCTGTCGCAATCTTGGATTACGCATCGTTCTGGATGACTTCGGCACTGGATACTGTTCGCTCACCTATTTTAAAGCGCTCCCCATTGACGAGGTGAAAATAGACCGTATATTCGTTAAAGACTTTATTGCCAACCCCGACAACGAAGCCATTTTAACCAGTATTATTAGCCTTACCCATCAATTCGGTCGCCGAGTGGTGGCAGAAGGCGGGACGCAATCACATTGCTTCGCGGTAGCCGCCTGTAGGTAAACGCCTACTTCGGCGAATCACTGGTTACCGCGTCCTTTGCTTCACTGGCACTGGCTTTAATACCCTTAAACAACAGGTACGCGACACCAAGCAGCACAGGCACTAATACCAGCCCAACCAAGGCAAAATAAACAATCAGAAAAATAGCACCGAAAAGCGTGGCTAAACCCAGTAAAACACTTAAAATTTTCGCTGTTGCTGACATTCAATACCCCAGTTAATTAGGATCAATTGATAAAAAAATGGCTCAGCAACCAGTATAGTTCAACGCTCAGAGTCTGCAGGGCCACCTTCATAAGCGCGCAAGGAGAACAACTGCTCAACCGGGGTGTGAAAAAATTCAGCCAACTTAAGGGCTAACACGACCGATGGCGTGAAGCGCCGCGTCTCTATGGTGCTAATGGTTTTACGCGACACCCCGATGGCGTCTGCAAGCGCTTGCTGCGATAGACCACGCAGTTTGCGCTCAATCGCGACACGGTTAAAAGCTTCGTCATATTGGTTAAGCATCGTTGAAATCCTTTCATCCTGATACTTAAGGGTATCAATTTATAACCTTTAGGTTACACGGACAAGTCATTTTGGCTTTTTTTTCGTCGCTTAGGCGCAAACCTAAGACATCACTACCCAAAACAAGGATAATGCGCGGGTTTACATTCCCCTGCTAGGTAGTGCCCCATGGAAATCAAAGTTAATTTTCTCGATAACCTTCGCTTAGAAGCCAAATTCGATGACTTTAGTGTCATTGCAGACCAGCCTATTCGGTACAAAGGCGATGGTTCAGCCCCTAGCCCATTTGATTACTTTCTAGCGTCGTCGGCCTTATGTGCCGCCTATTTCGTCAAGGTGTATTGCAACAGCCGCGATATTTCCACGGACAATATTCGTCTGTCACAAAATAATATTGTCGACCCGGAAAACCGCTACAACCAGATCTTTAAAATTCAGGTCGAGTTACCGGATGATATTTCGGATAAAGACCGCCAAGGTATTTTGCGCTCCATCGACCGTTGTACGGTAAAGAAAGTCGTACAAACTGGCCCTGAGTTCGACATTGAAGAAGTAGAAAACTTAGACCAAGACGCCCAAGCGCTGCTGATGGGCACCCCTAGCGCCGTGGATGGCGAAGGCACCCGCATTGAGGGCAAAGATTTACCGCTCGAGCAAACCATAGCGAATATGAGCAAGATCTTGGCTGATCTTGGCATGAAAATCGAAATCGCATCGTGGCGTAATATTGTGCCTCACGTATGGTCGTTGCATGTGCGTGATGCGGCGTCACCGATGTGCTTTACCAATGGCAAAGGCGCCACCAAGGAAAGCGCTTTGTGCTCAGCCTTGGGCGAATTTATTGAGCGCTTAAACTGTAACTTTTTCTACAACGACCAATTCTTTGGCCCAGAGATTGCCAATCGCGAATTCGTCCATTACCCGAATGAACGCTGGTTTACGTTAACCGAGAACGACAGCTTACCGGCGGGCTTATTGGATGCGCACACACGTGCTATTTACAACCCTGATGGCGAGCTCATGGGGTCGCATTTAATCGACACCAATTCGGGCCGTGCCGATCGCGGCATTGTTTCACTGCCATTCACGCGCTTAAGCGACCAAGAAACAGTCTACTTTCCGTCAAACCTAATCGAAAACTTGTTTTTAAGTAATGGCATGAGTGCCGGCAACACCTTGGCAGAAGCCCAAGTGCAGTGTTTGTCAGAAATTTTTGAGCGCGCGGTGAAGCGGGAAATTATTGAGCAGGAAATTACCTTACCCGATATCCCAGCTGAGGTGCTTGCACAATACCCTGACATTATTGAAGGCATTCAAGCTTTAGAAGCACAAGGTTTCCCTGTGCTAGTGAAGGACGCATCATTAGGCGGTCGCTTTCCCGTGGCTTGTGTCACCTTGATGAACCCGCGCACCGGTGGCGTGTTCGCGTCCTTTGGCGCTCACCCAAGCTTCAAGGTTGCACTCGAGCGTAGCTTAACCGAGCTGCTGCAAGGGCGCAGTTTTGAGGGCCTGAATGATATCCCACTGCCAACATTCAATAGCATGGCAGTCAGTGAACCGAATAACTTTGTTGAGCATTTTATTGATTCTACTGGAGTCGTATCGTGGCGCTTCTTTGCCAGCCAAAGCGATTATGACTTTGTGCCGTGGGACTTTGCCTCCAGCACCGCGCAAGAAGTAGACACCCTGATTGCGATGCTGGCTGACATGGGCCATCAAGTTTATATGGCCAGCTACACCGACTTAGGCGCGCCAGCGGTGCGCATTTTAGTGCCTGGCTATTCTGAGGTGTACCCAGTCGAAGATCTGATTTGGGACAACACCAACGTTGCACTGCAGTACCGCGAAGACATTCTCAACTTACATCGTCTTGATGACGACGCCTTGCGTGCCTTGGTCGAGCGTTTAGAGGACAGCCAAATTGATAACTACACCGATATTATTACCTTTATCGGCATTGAGTTCGACGAGAACACGGTGTGGGGACAACTGACCGTACTCGAGCTGAAAATTCTTATCTACCTGGCGTTACAAGCCCATGAAGAGGCCCTTGAGCTGGTCGAAATGTTCTTACAATACAATGACAACACCGTCGACCGTGTACTGTTCTATCGGGCCATGCAAGCGGTACTAGAAATTCACTTAAGTGACGATTTAGCCCTTGATGACTACACCTATAATTTTAATCGTATGTATGGCGAAAGTCGCATGCAGCAAGTGATTGGTTCAGTCGATGGCAGGGTGCGTTTCGCAGGTCTTGAGCCTACGAGTATGAATTTGGAAGGGCTTGAGCGGCACCAGCGATTACTGGAAAGCTACCATAAGCTGCACGCCGCGCGTGCTAAATCCGTTCGATAAAATAATCATTAAAATTCGAATATGCCATTGTTTCGGTTGATTTATTCAACCGAAACATGACTTGTTAAATGCCCGTAGGACAGGTAAGGTCATAAATTGAACACATATCATTTATTATAATTATTGGAAGAGAAAAGATGTTCCGCCGTATCTCAATCCATCAGTCAGCAAAGCCATCGCAACCGGTAACTTTGACGACCGCCCAAAGTTCACGTCTGACGATGAGTTTGGTGAAATTGGACGTTCAATGAACCGTGCGGTGAAGCGCTTAGCGCTTAACCCTTAACTTAGACAAGATTGAGCACGCCACTGGGCGCTTGAATACCCTTGCCGAAGAAAGTGAATCGCTGGCAGCGCAGTCTAACGAATCCAGTGATAAGCTCAACCATGGCTCCAGCCAGCTGGCATCGACCACGGAACAGGTCGCCAGCACCATGAGCAGTTTACAAGAATCGTTTGAGCGCATCACCGACAGTGCGAGCTCAGCAAGTAATAATGCTGACCAAACAGACGGTGAATTGCAGTCGATGGCAAAACTGCTTGATAAGCTTCATCACTCCATTACCGTGTTCGACGAAAACTTCGGTGAAGTAGAAGGCAGCGCGGGGCAAATCGACGGCTTCGTCAAAATTATCGATGACATTGCGGACCAAACCAACCTACTCGCCCTCAACGCGACCATAGAAGCAGCGCGCGCAGGCGAGCATGGCCGAGGTTTTGCGGTAGTCGCGGATGAAGTTCGCACGCTGGCACAAAAAACCCGTAAATCTACAGCGGATATCGTCGATATGACAGGCAACCTGCGTAAGCTGATTGAGCGTTCGGGGGAAGAGAGCGAACATGCATTGCAATTAGCCACCGAAGCATCAGAGCGCTCCAGCGACACCATTGGTAAAGTCGGCTCGGTGCTCAGTGAAGTACGCAGTATTTCCGGTGAAATGTCGCCATTGAATGCTGCAATCGAGGAGCAAACCAACGCCATCAACCATTTAAGCGATAACATTCAGGGCTTAAGTGCGTTGTGCGAGGATACCTCGGAGCAAAGTGCCAAATTATACAAAAACGCGGTGTCACTTGCGGAGTTGAGCGAGGCACTGGCCGACGATATGGAAGAGCTTGAGGCTTAATCAGTTCAAGCTTCAATAAAAAAAGCGCCAACCTGGCGCTTTTCTTATTTCAACCTTTGATTAGAAGTCGTAAGACAACGATACCCACAGTCTGCGACCATCGATATACGTGCCCTCAATCGAGCGGCCGATATTGGAGTACATCGAGACAAAGCGTGTCTCACCGTTGAACTCATACGCCCGCGTTTCACCAAAGTCTTTATCGAACAGGTTATACACCACCGCATTTAAACGCAGATTGTCACTAATTTGATACCCCGCGCCCAGGTTAAATACTTGGTAACCTTGTAACTTGTTATCTGTCGCTTCGAAAACTGCCAGGTTTTCACCACTGGTAGGTGGGTCAATAAAGCGGTCGCGGCTACTTTTATATTCTGCTTCAAACCAAGTATTCAGACGCTCGGTGACTCGCCATGTGGTGGTCGCGAATGCTGAATGTTTCGGGTTGTTGACCAGGTAATCGCCTTGGTTATCGCCGGTGGTTAATTCGGTATCCATCCATGTATACGTAGCTCGCACGTCCCACACTGGGGTAATCTCGTACTGCGCGGTTAGTTCAACGCCGCGGGTTTCCGCCTCGTCTAAGTTCACCTGCTGGCTAAAGTCCGCCTGCTGGCTAAAGTTACCCACCGTAATACAACCAGGACGATTCAGCGGTGTATTCGCGTCTGTGTACAAGCAGTTAGCAATACTCGCGCCGCTGGCGAACTTATTCTCAAATTGGTTTAAGAACAGCGTACCAGTTAAAAACAACCCCTGATGGTTGTTGTAGTTCGCGCTGACCTCGTAGTTGGTGGTCTCTTCTGGCTGCAAGTCTGGCGAACCTAAGTTCACCGTTGCGCCTTGACCACCAAAACCGACTACGCCACTGTGTAAGGCATTCGGCGTGGGTACTTTATATCCGGTGCTGACGCCACTTTTTAACGTCCAGCGGTCGGTTGTATTCCAGACCAAATACGCACGTGGTGTAAAATGTCCACCAAACGCGCTGTGGTTCTCATAGCGGCCACCAAAGGTTAGTCGCACGTCTTGCAACACATTCCACTCGTCCTCGGCATATAATGACCATGAGTCCTGCTCAAAGACATTGCCCATGCCAGCTGCGCCGTCAATGACTTCGTTATCTTTGAACTCCGTGCCTAAGGTCAATACATGGGCACCAATTGGCGCTACAACGCGGCTTTCAAACACCAAATCAGTATTCTCAAGTACACGTGGTTCACCACCCACGGCGTCATAGCCAAAGTCCGGCGCAGACCCCGTCGGTAAAGTGCGCCCTTCTTGCTCCGTATAAACACGGCGTAAGCTTGTGGTCCAGGTACCAAAACTCAAGTAGCCCGTGTGCCCCACAGCCAATTGGTCACGATAAAAACGAAGTTCATCTTCATAGCCAGAAATTCGATTTGGCGTGCCATCTGGGTTATAGGTGTCTAAATTACCGAGTCGACCGTCATCGTTGCTGTAACGCTGGCGAGCAGTGTCCGCTTCGGCCCATAAACGATGAGCGTCACTGGCGACATAGGTGAGTCGACCACCAAAGGAGTAGTTATCACCTTGGGCAGGACGTGGATCACGGCCAATGCTGCCAGGGTTTAAACGCTCAGAACTACCCCGGTCAAAAAAGCGCCCACGTAATTGTAGGCCCACATTGTCCGCGATTGGTCCGCCTAAACTTAAATTTAGGGTCGCCGCATCCGCCGCGTCACGATCTTCCTGCAGCAAGTAATCGGCGGTGATATTGCCGCCCCATTCTCCAGGCACGGGCTTAGTAATGATATTAATCACACCGCCCATCGCGTCAGAGCCATATAAGGTCGACATCGGTCCGCGAATCACCTCAATGCGTTCAATCGCTGACAACGGAGGCATGAAGCTGGTGTTAAATTCACCAAAGCCGTTAGGAGCGATGTCGCCCGAGGTGTTTTGACGCCGACCGTCAACTAAAATTAAAGTGTAATTAGACGGCATGCCACGCATTTCAATACTTAAACCGCCGGTTTTACCGACGCCATTGCGTACATCGACACCAGGAATAGACGTCAATGCTTCGGCAATGTTGGTGTATTGAGTACGCTGTAATTCTTCGTTGGTAATCACGCTGATGCTGGCAGGTGCGTCGACTAAACGCTGTTCAAAGCCCGCCGCTGTGACCACAATCACTTCCATGTCTTCTGGTGTTTGGCTGGTATCCGCCAATGCAGGGTTTAAAGCGCACGCAGCGCCAATCAAGGTAGCTAAACCGGTACGACGAAATATCATCTGAGCCCCTATTGAGAGAGAGTACACACATTATTGTAAGAATAAATTAGCGCGCTAATAGTAATCATTATCATTAGCGTTATCAATTGGAGTGACTCAATTAGATGGGGGTTTTACTGAAAACTGAATTCATGATCGCTAAACACGACGCCCGTGCAGGCATCGAATGGCATTGGTAAAGGCTACGCACGGCGTGAACGCTCCCCTAAGGACAATGCTCACGCCGATAAGAATGGCTAGTGCTTAAAGCCCAGCAAACTGAAACGCCTGGGCGGTCTCGAAGTGGCTCGACGCTTCGCCCGCATAGGTTTGGTAATGGTCAACCGCCAAGCGCTTCACTTCTGCTCCAGGGCTTAAGTCGAACTGCTCTAAACTGACCCAAAAGGTGCTCGGGGTCAGCGCAGTTTCAAAGTAGTAGTTCAAATTGATTTGATCAGCCACTGCGCGCCAGCGGGTTGATGAAATATTGGGTTCTGTTGGCGATGAAATACCGTAGGGTACCGACACATTGCGCATCACGCTAAAGACACTGCTGACCGCTACGCGTTGATCGTCAGTGCGCGGAATCGCATCAATATAGAAAGCCGCACGCACAAATCGATCAGCGGCTCGGTTGGTGCCAGGTAACATGGTGGTGCCACCAATTTGTTGCCAATAGCTATTGAGCGCCAGTTGCTGCTCGAAGACTGGCGAATTGGTCATGACCCGATAGTCATGGCTGTGGTGAACCACTAATGCACCGTCAATATACTCGAATATCGCGCTGTCACCGCTGTTATCTGAAATGGATAAATGCACGGTGGTAAAGCGTTCCGTGCCAGGGATTTCAGACGAGACCACCACAAAAGGCTCACTTTGTAATGCGTCTACGGCTTCACTGACACTGGCAAAATTGTCCAGTACATACTGCACCCACGCGGCTACCGACAAGCCCTGCTCACTACCGTCATATTCAGGGTATTCTGATTCAGCGAGCCACAATAAATTGGCGACTAAGCCGCGCTCGTTCATACCGTCCGTGGTCGCAATATCAAACGAACTGGTGATCACGCTGCCGTACTTCGATGTCCAAGTAACCGAGTTTGGCCCCACTTCGCCCTGGCGCTCCATACCTTGGGGAAACACCCAGATATTAGCTGGAATATGGTCCTTCCAATCCATCGAGCGCCCAGTGATCACCAAGCCATTCTCGCCAACATACACCGCGCGCGTACAGGCGTCTGCTGGAACGCTAAAAGACAATAAAGACGCTGCGCCAACACATAACGC
Organism: Aliidiomarina maris; assembly: GCF_003987335.1. Taxonomy (GTDB): domain Bacteria; phylum Pseudomonadota; class Gammaproteobacteria; order Enterobacterales; family Alteromonadaceae; genus Aliidiomarina; species Aliidiomarina maris. Next base: position 81,753 of record NZ_PIPK01000010.1, read on the forward strand.
AGCAAGGGTTTGATTGAGTTTGAAAGCAGGCATCACTGAGACTCCAAGAAGGTTTTGCTCAGCATAGCCTGCCAAATGCCAATCACCTAATATTCGTTGCTTTTTTGAGCGCCTCTAGCAGTTTTACGGGCGCGCTTTAAACTCATAGCCACCCCCAGCGCTCAAAATTTATACCAAAAAAGCACGCTTAACATTGAACAACGGCGGCGAATAGCGTAGATTGCCCCGCTTTGTTGTTCCCCTGAATTGAGTACCCTATCTGTGATTTCTGCTGCAAATATCACCATGCAATTTGGCGCTAAGCCGCTGTTTGAAAATATCTCGGTCAAATTCGGCCAAGGCAATCGTTATGGCCTGATTGGCGCCAACGGCTGCGGTAAATCGACCTTCATGCGCATTTTGAGTGGTGAGCAAGAGCCTTCTGCGGGGAATGTCTCGGTTGGTCCGAACCTGCGCGTCGGTAAACTACGTCAAGACCAGTTCGCGTATGAAGCCTTTACCATAGTCGACACCGTGATTATGGGGCATGAAACCTTATGGGCGGTAAAAGAAGAGCGCGACCGCATTTATGCCAGTGAAATGAGTGAAGAAGACGGCATGCGCGTAGCTGACCTAGAGGTCGAATTTGGTGAAATGGACGGCTACACCGCAGAAGCCAGAGCCGGTGAGCTATTAATTGCCCTTGGTATTCCTGTTAAACAGCATTTTCAACCGATGTCGGTATTAGCGCCAGGTTTAAAAATCCGCGTGCTACTGGCACAGGTGTTGTTTTCTGACCCCGATATTATGTTGCTGGACGAACCGACCAACAACTTGGATATCAACACCATTCGTTGGTTAGAAACGGTGCTGTCTGAACGCCAAAGCACGATGATTATTATTTCCCACGACCGTCACTTTTTGAACAGTGTATGTACGCACATGGCCGATATCGACTACGGCGAATTGCGTGTGTACCCAGGCAACTACGACGACTACATGTTCGCTTCAACCCAGGCACGTGAGCAGTTATTGCAAGACAACGCCAAGAAGAAAGACAAAATCGCCGAGTTGCAGGCCTTCGTAAGCCGCTTCTCAGCCAACGCATCAAAAGCCAAGCAAGCGACCTCACGCGCGCGTCAGATTGATAAAATCAAACTCGACGAAGTCAAAGCTTCAAGCCGCATGAGCCCCTACATTCGCTTCGAACAGCAAAAGAAGCTGTACCGCCAGGCATTGGAAATTGAAGGCTTAAGTAAGTCGTTTGATGAGACACAAATTCTGAAAAACTTATCCACCCAAATTGAAGTGGGTGAGAAAGTGGCCATTTTAGGCGCCAACGGGATAGGCAAAACTACCTTGTTGAAGTGCTTAATGGGCAATTACACCCCGGACAGCGGTGAGTTTAAATGGTCAGAAAACGCCAATATTGGTTACTGCCCGCAAGATCATGCTGACTTATTTGCCAGCGATCTGACAGTGTTCGCGTGGATGAGCCAGTGGATGCAGCCACAACATGACGAGCAGAATGTTCGCGGCGTGTTGGGCCGTATGTTGTTCTCTCAAGACGACATTCAAAAGCCAGTGAAGATTCTGTCGGGTGGTGAAAAGGGCCGCATGATTTTTGGTAAGCTGATGCTACAAACCCCGAATATCCTGGTCATGGATGAACCCACCAACCACCTTGATATGGAATCGATTGAATCATTGAACTTGGCGCTTGAAGATTACAAAGGGACTTTGTTGTTTGTCAGCCATGACCGTGAATTTGTATCGTCATTGGCGAACCGGATTATTGAAATTACCGAGCACGGCATTCGTGACTTTGCCGGTACTTACGATGACTACCTGCGCCAGCAGGCAGCCATCGCAAACTAAGGCAACTCAGCCTTATACAGATTAAACCAGGCGCGCGCGGAAGCGGCGCCCTTTTAACTTGTCTTCAGTCAGTAGTGCCAAGGCGTGCTTCGCTTTGGCACGTGCCACCGCAACATACGCCACTTTGGCCTGAACTTTAATTTTACCCACTTGCTCAAATGCCAAACCGCCGTCTTTAGTCAGGGCGCCGACAATATCGCCCGGGCGCAGCTTGTCTTTCTTACCACCCTGAATTTGTATCGTCGCCATGCTCGCAGGGGCCGGTTTGCCCGTTGGTGCCGCGTCAGGAAATGCTTGTAAGCTCAGTGGCGCAGGCGCGGTGTCCTGCAGCAAGTGAAACTTGTACTCGCACTGGGTGGTCAGCAAACTAATAGCGCGCCCTGCTTCACCAGCACGACCCGTGCGACCAATCCGGTGGGTATGGGTTTCGACATCATGGGCCAGACCTAAATTTACCACCAAGTCTAACGCCTTAATGTCGAGCCCGCGCGCAGCGACATCCGTTGCCACTAGAATGCGCACACTTTGGTTGTTGAACAGCAGCAAGGTCTCTTCGCGATCTTTTTGTTCCATATCGCCATGCAGCGCTTGCACACTAAAGCCTGCGTTATGCAAATAGGTAAACACCGAATCCGCCTCACGCTTGGTATTACAAAATACAATCGCTTGATTCGGTTGTTGAGCAAGTAGCACGTGCGCTACAGCTTCGGCGCCATGCTGACTGGCACTCAGTTGATAAAACAACTTTGTAATTGGGGCTTGGGTTTCAATCGCTGCCACTTCAATGTGCGCAGGTGCTTGCATTAAGTGCTGCGCTAAGCTGGCAATTTGCGGCGGGAATGTAGCGCTAAACAACAAGGTTTGACGCTTCACTGGTGCCGCTTCAATAATCGCATCAAGTTCAGCCTGGAAGCCCATGTCGAGCATGCGGTCGGCTTCGTCGAGCACCAAGGTATGCAATTGCGTGAGATCTAAACGTTGTTGCGATACATGGTCAAGCACCCGCCCTGGCGTGCCCACAATGACATGCGCACCATGCTGCAACGATAAGCTTTGATCCCGTGTTGGCACACCACCACACAACGTCAGCACTTTGACGTTGGCTTGGCTGCGCGCGAGACGTCGAATTTCCTCAGCGACTTGCTCCGCAAGCTCGCGGGTTGGGCACAACACCAATGCTTGCACCGCATACTGCGCCACATTGAGGTTATGCAGCACCGTCAGTGCAAACGCAGCGGTTTTACCCGAGCCCGTTTGCGCTTGTGCAATCACATCGCGACCTGCGAGCATTAATGGCAAGCTCTCGGCCTGCACCGGGGTCATGGTGTGGTACTCGAGGGCAGCTAAGGTTTGCAGTTGTTCAGGCGCAAGCGGTAAGCTGGCAAAGTCAGTCGCTGACATTTAAAATTCCTTCGGTGCTAAATAGTCGCACTATTGTACCAGCGATAGCTGACGCTGTCGGATAATTCACTGCACCTGCGTTGTTATGGACTATGGTGTTATGGCGCTTGCAGTGCCACCAACGGCAATTCAATCTGAATATCACCGTCGCTCAGATACACCACATGGTCGGCTATCATGACGCCCCAATGGGTATTGCGCGAAAGACGCTCGGCGATTTGTTGGTGTGCAGCCTCTGGCAGGGCAACAATATTGACATGCCCAAGGTGGTTCACTTTGGGTAAGGTTTTTTCTGCCCACACTCTGCTGTTGCCGTAGACCAGCACCGACATCGCCGGCGCACGCCGACTGGCTTTAATAATACGCTCATGATCAGGCTGGCCAACGTCAATCCAATGTTCAATCACATTCGCTAAGCTGATTTGCCAAAGCGCGGCGTCGTCGACGTCTGACAAACCGCGGCCAAACTTTAATTCTGAGTGGTAAAACAACGCGTAGGCAAGAATTCGGGCGCTTAAACGTAACTCAGTTTCTGATGGGTGGCGTGCGACGGTCAGCTTGACGCTTTCGTACACGCCACGGTCAGTATCAGAAATATCTAAACTTATTTTATACGGGGTTGCCTGTAGGGCCATGGCGTACGTCTCCTGGTCGCCGTGTATGACCTCTAATTGTCTATGCTCTTGAGTAAGGTATCAAGCTTAGAAATCTTGTGCTAGCGGCCTGCTGCCCTTTGGCACACTACGCGCAGGGCTCGTCTGTCGGCGTTACTTAAGTGCTGCGGTAATAACTGCCCCAACTGGCTTTCTAAACGCGCGGTCATAATCGCATCAGGCTCAGGTAAATGGTTGATACCAATGGCATGACCAAGTTCATGCGCCAGGATGGTTAACAAGGCTTCCTGACTGCTGACTCGAAACACATGAATTTGCTCTTCAGCGACTTCAACATTGCGACCACGTTGGCGAATAAAAATACCATGCTCGCCGACATTGGTATCGGCCCCTTGGGCCGCGGAGCGCCGATTCAGGTCATTTACCAGACCGGTGTACTGCTCAGCTAGCAAATTGCGTTCAGCAACCTGGGTGTTGAATCGATAACGTACCCGCTCCGCCTCGCGAATACGGTTCTGAAGCTGGTCATGAACCTCTTGTGAAGCGGCCTGCAAAGTCTGCAATTTAGGCATCACGCTCGATGGCACTTGACCGCGCCGATTGGTATGACGATCGCGCAGAGCCTCAAAGTCTTGTTGTAGCGCTTGTAGCTGCTGGTTCTCACTATCAATCCGTGTGTTCAGTTCATCAATTTCAGCATTCAATACCGCAAGGTCTTGATCCGCTTGTGCAATATCTTTGCTCAATTGCTCGGCTTGATCGAACATCTCGCGCAGTTGGTCATACAGCGCTTGGCGGTGATCAAATATCAGCGAAACCGCAATACCTTGATCGCGAGTGTGCACAAATAAAGGTGTCTCTGCCGCTTGATTCCATAGCTGAGTCGCCGCAGTCATGGTGTCAATGAGCGCTTTGCGACTTATATTAAACCGTGGGTCAATGTCAGCGATATGCCATGCCACCTGAGAACGACACAAAGTCTGAGCTGGGCGATCTTGCGCTACTCGCGACGCTAGCGCAGTCGAGGTGACGAGCCCGAAGCCGATTGCGATCAATGCGCATACACATCTGGCCTGCTTGGCTTGTATCAAACTCCGGCTCCCATTATATACCTTGTTACTGGTGCTAACGTTGTCAAAACGCGCCGAGTGACCAAAGCTTCGGGGTCTCGTATAAGCGCTATTTCTAACCTGCAGCGACGACCAAATACTGACGTTACAATCGAACTGGCATTAATTCTGTGCCCTCTGGCACTTCCAGCTCTGGAAAATCTGCCACCAGCGCTTGGTAAACTTCGGGATACTTAAGCTGCATCACCGCTAGGCGGCGATGGTGGAATATATCCACCTCCGGCTGGAAACTCATGAGCTCACGTACGATGGGCTCCATGGTTTGAATTGGTAAACGTCTGTTGCTGGGGTTGAGGGCCGCGTGCAACGGGTCTTGATTCAGGCCTCTACCGCCAAATGGAAAACCCTCAGCCACTAGTTCACTGACCAAATCCGCTCTACCATTTTTTACCGCTATATGCAGTAGAGTCTGGCCTACCGAGTCTTCAGCACGCAAATCCAGCCCCAAGCTTTCAAGCTGCTTAAGTCGGCCCATATCATAGAGTAGGTTTTCACGGTCCATTAAGAAATAGTCGGGGCGACTGGGTAGAAGACCTGATCGCATTAACGGCTGCAAATATTCGTTGTTCCAAGTCAACACATGCAACGCATATTCCACTTGATCTTGAGCATCAATATCCAACGCCAGAATAAATGCAATTGCAGGATCAGGGTCGCCATTTTCGAGCGCGCTCTTAGCTTCACTGTCAAATGGGTACCGGAAGCGTACTAAGCCCCTAATCCACTGGTGATGACGATAATGATCGACCAAGCCCGGGTCGATAGCGGAAAGCTCTGCTTCAATTCGCCGAATATCGTCAGCATACTGTTCAACGATCGGCATGATCAAATGATTCGCATCCATCGGCTGCCACGCTTGGTAGAAGTCTCTGAGCAGTTCCCGACACTGCTCGATCTGGGTTTCAAGCTGTTGAGCATCCGTGTTGCTGGCTAGATACTGAGTCAGGTCTGCGGCTATTTTGTCAATCAATGGCTTCGCGTCTGCCTTGTTCGGCCCATGACGCACCGTAATAGTGGTTAAATCTAGCCCATATTGCTGTCTTAAATGTGTAATAGCATCAGCGTCAAACCGATAAGCGCGGCGGGGAATATCACCCTCAACCTGATCTGAACTTTGGGTTGTAAAACGCGCTGCTGAGCCATATTGCTGCATCAAGGCAACGATAGCAGCGGCGTCCGCCTCGCGCGGACAACAGTCAGGTTCACCTCGCGTTTCAATTGCTTGAGCGTAATCGAGCATGACTAAGGCATGCTCCATACTTGAGCCTAGGTATGCATCCTCAGAAGGTCTCACCCCTTGTTCCAAGAGTTTTTGAACGACTGGTAAGCGACCGGAAATAATAACATGATCAAGAATCGACAGACTTTCTTCACGATGATAATGCACCTCAGTGTGCATATCCTCAACGTGAGTCAGCAACAATATGATATCTTCGTCGCTTAACTCGCTGTCGCGGGTAAAGTAAGCAACTTCGTTAATGGTCGGCGGCTGACGAGTAACCAACGCCTCCCGCTCACTGGGCGATATGGATAGGAAGTCCTTGTATGCCTGCGAGGGCGGTATCACCCTCAGGGTCAGCCCAAAATCTTTTGTTTCAGGAAATTGGCGTTCAAGCTCGTTTTGCGCGAACCGCAATTCTTGTCCCATCTCGGTTCGAGCACGCAGATAACCAACTCGAAAACTGGCAGCAAAATTTGAGTTGAGAAAATGCTCTATCGCAACAGTGACTGCATCCAGGGAATACCCATCGTCAATGTAATCCGCCCACCCTTCATGCCTCTCTCGCAGCCAGCGACTGCGGCGATCACTATAGGTTTCGGTCAACGATTCGCAACTGCTAAAGTTCAAAACATCAGGAATTTCTATCCTTGCATTGCGTGGCTGACGCTGCGGTGGGCTGGTAGAGGCGGTTGAGGGCTGTGGGTGGTCCTCAGCTTGGACTGGCTGCGGCTGATGCACCTTTAGCGACTTGTCTGGCGACAAACCCCACAATATGCCTGCAACCGCCACGACCAACACAACGCCTACCACTAACGTCTTTTTCATCACGATCCCTCGTTAAACATCGCCAAGCATTGTGCGTGCCGCTCTATTCTTTATCCGCCAGCGACCCTATACAGAACTTACATTCACCGACCTCTGGCGCTGAGCTCTCAACATAACGCAGGCGGCGGCTGGCTTTCGAGCGCGTGCTGGATACCTGATAAATACGGTCTCGCGCTTGCGGCTTAGAACCCAAGTACTGGCACACAGCGCCCGGCCCCGTATGGCCTTCACCTTCTTGAATATCACGCACAATTTCCTGACCCAAAGTCACGTCATAGTAAGGAAAGGCCACCTGCAATTCGTCCAAGCTTACCATTAAATCTTGCTGCGGTGGACCACCCGTGCCGCGCCCCTCGCCGTCGGCCAAGCAAAGAATGTGCGGCGGGTTATGCACACTTACCAGTTCTGTGGCGTGCGCTTTTAAAAAATCATTCGGCTCAACGTCGAATTTTCGGCTATATGTATGGTTAAAGGCCACAAATTTGTGGCCTTTTGTTTAAAATGTACGCCGCAAACAGGCAATTCTACCCTCTACCCCATCGATGATAGTTGCCTGCATTGACGGCGGCATTAATGAGGCTTGAATAATAGCTTTAACGTACTTCTCAACCTTAGCCGTCAATGATGTTACAAACGCCGTAGCTGCCCTTTCATTTAGCCCCAGAGTTTGACCAAGACCAATAAAGTCCTGTTTGGTGTAATAACCAAAATGCTCATAGGCTGCGGTAAACTGCCCCTCCCGCTCCGCTTCGGTGAGCGATAGAGTTAGATAATCGGCAAGATTGTATGCTGGGTAGGGGAACACCGATAACACGTCATACATGGGGGTAAAGTCGAACATGGTGGTGCTCGTCGCATTCGGCTTGCGGTACAGCGAGAAGTTTTTCAGGTGCAAATCGTTATTACCGACTAAGTATGCAAACAGCACCTGCTGCAGCCCTTTCATGATAATCGGTTTCTTCTGACCCGCAGCCTCATACATGGTGCGAATTGCCAATTCATAAGACCACATGTTAGGGTCGCCCTTGTTCGATGAGTGCGCCTGACAAAGTGAGGCCGCATCCTCAATAAATAGGCGCTGCCCGTCGGCAAGCTTATCAAATCGCTTGGTAATGTACCCAAGTTCACTGTCCGCAAACGGTATCACCGCACAATCGGCCACGTGCAGGCCCACTGCTCGCGCAAGGTTCATAATGGCGTGCTCATTGGCAGGTAAGTGTTCAATACCCGGTGGCATTGGCTTCAATATGTAGTCACCATCGCCATGAGCTGGTACCAGTCTACTACCCTCCCGCCGAACCATCACCTTGCGCTGCACCCCAGAGATGGACTGGCCTTCGAGGTAGGGGCCCGCTTCACGGTCAAATTCACTGGCGGTCATTGCGATACTTAGACCACCAGCGGGCATGGATCTCAGCCCAAACATGGTTTTCGCGAATCGCTTACTAAAACCTTCGGTCAGTTGCGTGTCGGCCGTTGACTTCAGTGTTCCAAGGCAAATACCCATCACGCCTCCTTCGTTTGAGGGGTAACGCTGATAGCGCCAATCAAATCGCGCCCGTTTGCCAGCAATAACCCAAAGGAGTCTTGTTTGTCGGTTCGAGCTTTGGCACTTTGATAACGGCGTACCCAACCTTCACTGGTCAGGTTTTCGAAAAATGGCGGCAACACGTCAGAAATAAACGGCGCTTGTTGCAGCGCAAAGTGATGACCTATCGGACTTCCTTGTTTTAGGTAGTCACTGTCGTATTGAAACTGATATTCAAAGCGCAAGCCATCGGTTATTTCACGCAAGGTACCGGCAAGCCGGCCATTGGCCCACACCAGCCCAACTCGCTCGCGCTTCACCTTATCCATCGATAGGCCCCGCGTATAGTGTCATTCCAAACGACTGCAAAATACTCATCAGGGTATCGACCCGCATTGATGTAGGATCATTCTCAAAGCGGCGCATCGTATGCGGTGTGACACCCGCCATTAAGGTGAAATCACCTTTACTCAAGCCATGTTCTTTGCGGTATGCCTCGACCAGCTCAGACACCGACTCAATGGGCGTAATCGGCGTGTCCGCAGGCGGTCGACTTTCCTTAACCGCCTCCTGCACTGCCGTTGCTAACTGCTCAAAGGCTCGCTGAACGTTCTCGTTGGTATGTATGGGCTGACTCATAAAAAGCACTCTAGTTACATTCAAGTACGTAATAACTATATATTTGCACATAAATGACATTTTGCAAGCCAAAATGTTACTTAAGTGCCGATATTGAATAATTATTACTTATTTATGTAGCCAAATACCTTTTATGTATCTTAAAACCCCGTGATGGTTACCCCAAGCTGCTCAAATTATAGATTTACCCCGGCAAGTATCAGCCCGACTGGGCTGGTTACCGCGCTTTCGGAATATCCGACCAACGCGTGGTGTAAGCGGGCGACAAACGCTCGCGTTTCATATGCCAGTCGGTTTTGCCGTGTTGCGACGCAAAATACAAGGTACCAGTTTTAGTCTTGTTTAAGTTATCAAGCACCGCCATCAGCGCTTTGCTTTTTGGTTTCGGTTCGTGCACATCAAACAGCGAGGTTTGAAACACCCCAGGCTGATAAAAGTCCGATAACATAACGCCCGCTTTGGTGTACCTGAACCCCGGCCGGTAAATCCGTGCGCACAATGCTTGAGCGAGTGTCAGCAGCTCGCGGGTGTCTTGGGTCGGTACTGGTAACTCATACGTCACGCTATTGCTATACTGGGCATCGCTGGTATTAAATGGATTGGTACGCATAAATACCGTCGCTTGTTTCGCTGACTGACCTTCATAACGCAGCTTCTCTGCCGCACGCACGATAAAGGTCGCCACTGCCGACTGAATGCTGTCTAAGCCTTCAACTGGGCTACCAAAGCTGCGCGAAACAACGATTTGCTGCTTAGTGGGCGTCACGTCTTGCATGGATAAACACGACTCACCCCGAAGCTCGCGTGCGGTGCGCTCAAGTACCACCGAAAAGGCTTTACGAATGGTTTTAAGATCGGCATCGGCTAACTGCAACGCGGTTTCAATGCCCATCGTATTGAGTCGTTTAGATAGTTTTCTACCCACACCCCACACCTCATCTACTGGCGTTATCGCCATCAGCTTGCGCTGACGCGCTTGACTGGTTAAGTCCACCACGCCACCAGTTTTAGGGTATTTTTTGGCGCCATAATTAGCCAGTTTGGCCAGCGTTTTGGTCGGCGCCATGCCGACACAGGTGCGGATACCCACCCAACGCTCAACTTTGTCACGCAGTTCATGCCCAAAATCAGTCAGTGATACCGCACTGGCCACACCGGTTAAGTCAGCAAACGCCTCATCAATGGAGTACACCTCCAGCTGGGGGACCATGCTTTCGAGAGTGGTCATCACCCGGTTGGATATATCGGCGTACAATGCATAGTTCGATGAAAATACTTGCACGTCATGCTGGCGAATCAAGTCTTGGATTTTAAAAATTGGCGCCCCCATTTTAATACCAAGGGCCTTAGCTTCCGCCGAGCGTGCCACCGCACAGCCATCATTGTTCGAAGCCACGATAAGAGGTTTGAATTTTAAATCTGGTCGAAACAGCCTCTCACAAGACGCGTAGAAATTATTGCAGTCAATCAGAGCAAAACACCTGGCTGGCTTTTGCGCCGCTGTAATTGGTTTAACGCAGCCCATGGATCACATAGCTCACCACGCCAAACACATCGAGTTCGACACTATCTGGAATCACAATGGGCGGATAATTGTTGTTATGAGACACAAGTGCGGGGAATGGTTTTAACTGCAGCGTTTTCACCGTGAGTTCACCGTTCCAACCCGCAATAATAATGTCCCCTGCTTTGGGCGCCAGCGAGCGATCAACCACCAAAATATCGTTGTCATGAATACCGACACCCACCATAGAATCGCCCGTTGCGCGCACAAAGTAAGTCGCCGCTGGGTGCTTAATGCACAGCTCATTTAAATCTAACTGCTGCTCAACGTAATCCTGCGCAGGTGACGGAAAGCCCGCCTGCACCGCTTCCAGCAAGTATGGAATTTGCAGCTTAGGGTACACCCCAGCGCGACAGATAATTTCTACAGACATACGACCTCGACTACTGTTTATATATACAGTACCCAGATCTTTTGTCTGATCATCAAGCTTGTTGTGCAATACTTATTCTAAGGTCAATTGCAACGCACCGAGGGATCTCTAGTACTGACATAATTGAGCATGTACTGATGATTCAATATGCGCAGCCTGCATTGAAGCTCGACGAGTTGAATATGCTGAAAACGCGAATTTGACCCTAATCGGCAAAGGCAGAAATAAAGAATATGGCGAATATGTGTTTAACGACTGTGGTCACAGGCAGGAAATAACCTACCAAGCGGTGAAAAAAGGTCCACCGCAATACGCCTGCAAAACCTGCCAGGAGATAACCTACGCGTCAGAGGCGGCAGCCTATGGGCTCATTCTGCTTGGACCAGGCTCCAGCAATCTGACTCGCAGTTATCTTAAAAGCGACTGTAACCATACGCTAGACCTACGGCCAAGCCATATCAAAACAGGCGGTTTTGAGTGCAAGGACTGTCAGCTTGAGCAGTTTACCGATATTTTTAAGCAGGCTGGACTGACACTCAACGGGCCGGGGACGCGGCCCAAATCCTGGGCCTATACCTGCAATTACTGTGGTGATTCGGATGAGGCAGGGCCTTCGCACGTTAAAGCAGGCAATTTTCGTTGCGCTGGGTGCTTAGAGCAGAAGCACGTTGCTGAAGCAGAAGCGAACAACCTGGAGTTGATTGCTGACAGCCTGCACCAAGGGTACGCGATGTATCAGCTGAAAAGCTGTGGCCACGAGCAGGAAATCCGCATCGACGCCGTGCGCCGAAATAACTTCGCGTGCCACTCGTGTGATGAGTCACATTTAAAGTGGCCAGCATCCATCTATCTTGCGAAAATCGAACTAAATGGTATCTCACTGTTAAAGCTCGGCAAGGCCAAAAACTTTGACCTGAGGGTAATACGATACGGTCTACCCGATAACGCTGAGATAACGCTTCTACGCGTCGTTGAGCTGCCTACCGGACGACTCGCCCAGTCACTTGAGCGAAAGCTACACGTGGCGCTAGGCGGTCAACTAGACCGCGAAGAAACATCGCAGCTCTTTACGCTTAGTGGTTCAACCGAGTGTTATCCGCTGAGTCGTCAACGCGATATTTTGAATGCGCTGGCGAAGCTGGAGAGTGAGTATAGCTAAACGTTAGTTGCTCTATGCTAGCCCGGCTTTGGTGCCGGGCTTTTTCGGGTTTAGGGATGCACCTTGGGCTGCGAGCGTGTAATCTTTTATGATGAGAATTTTGTTCCAAGGGACGAAACAATGAATGAAGCATTAGTGATTATAATTCCGCTGATTATTGTACTTGTCGGCGCGCCAATCGTATTTTTACGCAAGCGAAAATAAGCAACGTTGTGTCTCTCACGTACCCGATACGCGTATCGGGTCTACTATCCGAATTGCAAAGGTGCGTAATATGGCAAAAGCGACTAGGAGCGCAGATCAAGCAGATTCGTTACATGAGCAGGTACTGAACAACAAGCTCAGTATTACAGCGCCTGACGATATCAACGACGCTGAATTATTCTTGCTTCATAAGCTGTATAAGCATCTTTTCTTGCCTGAACTCACTGTTTCAAAACTTCAATTCAGCGATATTCGAAACTGGCATCAATGGTGGTTTTCGACCCTGTATACATGGGCCGGAGAACTTCGCGATGTACAAATGAGTAAAGGCGGTTTTCCGTTCGCAACACCTCAAGCGTTTACCAAAGAAATTCCTCGTTTCGAGACTCAGTATCTTAATGCCTTCCCGCTACTACCTAGTCTCCCAGAAGATGAGTTCATTCAACTCTTGGCAAGGTGCCACGTGGACTTTGTTCTGCTACACCCCTTCAGAGATGGAAACGGACGCATTGCTCGGCTGTTACTGGACGTGATGGCCGTCAAGGCAGGATACACGCCTCTCGATTACACCTTGTGGAATGACAATAAAGTGTTTTACTTCAAGTCCATTCAAGCGGGTGTTGCTGGCGAATCTCAACACCTGGAAAGGCTCATCAGGGACGCTCTGCCACAGCGGCAATAAGAGCAGCTTTCAACGGCCAAGTTTCAAGTCGGTACTTACCCTCTGCCTCTTTCAACTTTCGCTCAATATCCAGAACCGACTGACCAGTTTCGATTGCGGTTGAGCTGGCTACTGTGCGAATAATTAAATTCTCCGCAACGAGCGGCTCCGATGCTTCACTGGTTAACTTTGCTAAACACATGAACTTGTCGCTCTCTGTCAGTTTTACCTGCACCCTAGGTGCGTTGAAAACTGTATGCTTGAGTAAAAAGCAGGTGCTTAAAAAAGTCCTGCTCGAAAGTGCTGCGTGCTGCAATAATCCGGCTATCCTGAAAAGTACCTATTACTGACGCAGACAGGATTGCTCCATTAGTTCAAATCGCTTTCACCACTCGAGGCGTGTATCTCTTTGACCTTTGACGATATTATATCGCATACTTCTTTTGTCTCTGGAAACTCTTTCGCTAGCCACTCTGCTGGAACAAACAAATGTTTAAGGTAGTTAGTTATGGGAGTTCCATCGAAATTTGCACATAAAAAAACCTCCTGCTCATCACCAGCTATAGCCGCCGGCACAAATACAATACCTTCATCAGATATTGCAGCAGACCTTTGCCACTTTGGCATGCGTGTGCCCTCTGGCTTTTCCATTTCAATCCAAAACATAAATTTATTTCCCTTTAATACTCTCGCCGCTTGCAGTTGTTCTATCCACATCAACACGATAGTGTCCGCCACTCAAGGTGGCAAGCAGCGAAATCTTATTATGTATCAAGATTACCAAGATTAACTGACGCTTTCTGCTCCAATAATTTCTTATGTCACGACAAGGCGCTGCCTTAACAATCCTGATGGCGAACCCGCTATATTAAATCAAACAGAGCTAAATTAGCGCGATCAGCACTATCGGGTATGCTCCATACTGGTTCGATTTGATCAGCATTACCTTAACCATGCTCACGCAGCACCCAATATAGTCGCACCATCTATGGTTTCGACTCCAGCCGGGGCCAATAATTGCTGTATCCAGCCAATAGCATGCCCTCGCTCAACGCACTGGGAGAAAAACGCACGCTGTTTTGCTCTGGTAAAGGCAACAAAAAAAGTGTTTAGCTCTTCACCCCGTTGCGGGGTAAGGCTCCACCAGGTCTGATTGTCGAGCCCATAAAATATCATCGTGTGGAACTCAAGACCTTTACTTTTATGAACTGTCATCAGAGCCACCTGGCCAATACCTTCGAACTCATCCAGCGCTTCCATCCAGCTGCTGCTATGTTCTGCGCACTCTTTCAGGAGTGTGACAAATCCACTCCATACCCTCTCAAAGTCCCTTGTCCGATGATAGGCGGGAAAGGATTGCCGCAGAGTCTGGGAACCAACAAATTCAAGAAGCATCTCTGCAATCTCTTCCGCCGAATCAGGATCAGGCTGGCGACGTGCTAACTCTGCCCTTAATTGGCGGACAAATGCTTCAAGCTTAACCAGAAATCGCTCCTGCGTGAGATCGTTATCCGGATCGGCAGCCTCCAGAAACAGATAATTCTGCTGGGCCAACGCCCAGTTTTCCGGGCTTCGGTCTGTCGCTCCCAGGCGAAGCAAAGGAACGAATACACCGGTCAGCTCTTCACCAAGCAGATCCTGTATCTGAATGTCACCGACAGACCGGGCCGCATTTCTGATCCGAAGACCTCTTGCTGCGAAAGCAGGGGCTATTTCACCCTCCACCTGATCTGCCCGCATCCTGATCAGAATCGCAATATCATGCGGTTCGACACGCCCTGACTGAACCTCACCGCTCACCCATTCAGCCAAATAATTGTTCTCGCTATCTGTGCTCCTGAATTGCCAGATCGCAGAAATCTCCCCTTCTATTTCACGGACTCCTTGTGCCTGCACCTCTTCCACATCACCATCTATCCGGCGAGCAATCTCGTGCTGAATACGAACCAGATCCTCATGTGACCGCCAATTTGAGAGCAATGATATGCGCCTGGCATCAAAGTCGTTTTCAAACTGAGCGAACGCATCGTCCATAGCTCCCGCCCATCCCATGATGCGCTGCTTATCATCGCCGACTGCTGTGAAAACAGCATCGCTACCATCGAACGCAGTTAGCAGCATGTCAAACTGGGCATAGGTGGTATCTTGGTATTCATCAAGAAAAACGATGGGATATGTCGCCTGTAAGGCCCGACGGATATATGAGTTTTCCTGCAGCAGCAGTTTTACAAGCCTGTTTATCATCGGGAAGGACAAAGATATTTCCTCTCCTCCGAAAAATTGTTCATGCCAGTAATCTGCTAACGCACGGTTTAGTTCAGATCCATTTGACAAGTCAATTGGCAGGTCTGTCTTAAGCAGTCCTCTCTCAAGCTGTTGAGCACTCACTCCGTGATAGCCATGACGCTCAATAAAATCGTCATAATCCCTACGAAACGGATTAACGATCTGATACGTGCCGGGCGCATTGAACGGCTCTGGTAAAGCAGAACGGAATCGGTCCAGAAGCCCCTTGGTAAAGGCATCAAAAGTCATTGAATCAAAGCGACGCGCTTGATCCCTCGGGCAACGTTTTGCAACCCTCTCAGCAAGATTTCGGGCGGCATCCTTTTTAAAACTGATGGCCAGAATGCGTTTGGGGGCCGGAAAAATACCTGTCTGAAGAAGATAGGTCGCCTTTTGTGCCAGGAACTCTGTTTTTCCGGCACCGGCACCAGCGGTCACAAGGATGCTGCTATCGGTTTCACGTAAAGCCTCCCACGCTCTGCCTTCCAGACCATCGACACCCTGAGGTACCCAGTCGTCTCTGCTTACGCGGGTCATTCATTCTCTCCTGACAGATTGAGCTTATCCGTAACGTACTCAACGAGCGCCCTGAGCTCTGCAGGAGCGGACGCAGCAACACCGCCGTCCGCGATACGGGAAAAAGCCGCAAGGTGAGTTTCGGGCTTACTGCGGCTCAGGAACAGATACGGATACCATTTGAAAGCGTCATCATAATGCGCGGTATACAAGGCAGGATTACCACCTGTTTTCAGCGTACTGACCTTTTTGGCTTGAATAGCAGCAGCACTACTCTGGGGTCCATTGCCACCTGGATTGGCAACCTGATAAGCGCTTGGAAAGGCGAGCAACATGGCAAAATCGAGATCAATGGGATAGGAAAAGAAAACACCTTCCCTCGTGAATGCTTGAAGCCATTGACC
Source organism: Aliidiomarina maris (assembly GCF_003987335.1). Taxonomy (GTDB): domain Bacteria; phylum Pseudomonadota; class Gammaproteobacteria; order Enterobacterales; family Alteromonadaceae; genus Aliidiomarina; species Aliidiomarina maris. Next base: position 98,136 of record NZ_PIPK01000010.1, read on the forward strand.
TTGCAGGCCTTCATTAGAAAGCTGTTGGTCGGTAAGCTGAGCAGCATTAGCACCATTGGTGCTCCCAAAATTATTCCCGATATCGGCCAAATTCTGAAGGCAGCTTCTCATGGCATTCGCCCCACCATGTCGGCGCCCCAGATCAAGATCGAGCAATGTGGCATGTGGAATCTCAAGATCATTCAGCAGCCGCCAGAAATGCGCTACGAACCGTCCACCGAGCGGAACGACGGGAACGAATGATGGATCAAGGGAAACACCCATCTCTTCCGCAATTTTCGGAATAACGACTCGCTCTGAGTCTCCCTCACCCAGGATTACAAATCGCGCAAAATAAAGTTCGGGGTATGCCTTTACAGCCAGCCTGACATAAACGCTTGCCTCAACATCATCTTCAGGCAGGGTCAGTTCTCGGATCGATGAGCACCGAGCGCTCCGGTCCATACGAAAATATCTCACTTCATCCGGCTCTATCCGGCTCAGGATAGCCGGGGAATGGCTAGATAGCAGAACCTGTGCTGAAGGCAGTGCGCCGATCTCTCTCGCCTGCTTGATGATGCGAGACAAAAAGAACGGTGACAGGCTGTTTTCTGGTTCTTCGATGGCAAGAATCGTCAGGTGAATACGGCGTAACTTATCCTGTTCAAATGAGCTGTCATCAGCAGGCAAAGAAAAAGCTTCCCGCTCGGTTTCGAGCGTTGCCGCTGTAAGGGCGATATGGAACAGAGAGCGCTGACCGTCACTCAGCTCGGACAAACGACGCTCCTGACCTTCTTCATCAGGCGTAAAAGTAAATTCGGCTTTACGAACAAGCTCCTCAAAACGGTTCTCGATGAGCCTTAAACGCGGTTTACTGTCTATATCGGCTTCATGTACCTGTTGCCAACGCTTCGAAAGACGCCCCAGCAGAAACTTCGACGGCTCCTCTTCCTCGAAACTGCTCTGGATCTGACCGGCATTATCAGAGCTTGCATCCCTAAATGCCGTCGACCATTTGGCAGCCTGCCATAACCGCCCTTTTAGAAGAGCGGTCACCTGAGTCGTCGCATCACGATTTGCCGGTAAGTAAATAAACTGGATCGAAGAGCGCTCTACAGCCTGAACCCTGGAACAGTCATCCCATTCAAAATTATCATCCAGGGCTCTTATCCAGCGAATATCCTCTTCAATTGCTCCTTCCGGCGTACCGTCATCCGTCCATGTTGCTTGTAGTCGTATCCGGGCCTTAAGGGGCTCTCCCTCACCGGAAGCCGCCATCTGATTGAAGAACTCCGGAACGGCATCAAGAGGAGAAGCGTCTTGCTCTTCCAGTTCAGGAAAGGCGAGTACCGCTTCGACGAACAGATTGTCGCCAGACTGCAGCTCCTGCCGGTCAACAGGTATGTGAAAATCCCGACGCTGTACTGACCGCTGCGCTGATGATGTACCAAACAACCGGGACACAGCTTGCAGCACTGCCGTCTTTCCGGAGCCGTTTCCGCCGACAAGTATCGTCAGTTCTTCCTCGAAATTTAGCTCGACCACTTCATGCCCGAAACAACGAAAATTCTGTAGCTTTATCTTCTCTATTTTCATCCCTGATTACCTTTTTGTAAGAGATGCCTTTAAAAGTTATCGAGCCCCCTCAATAACCCACTTATCAATCATATCAGCCCAGTCCTGCAACATAGATGTACGCTGATCACGATACTCGGCTTTAGTACTCATTGAGTCTTCTCCCCAGCCTGGCCAGATTGGCTAAGCTAGAAGGCGACGAAACCAAAAAGAAGAAGACCCAATGAATTTTTACAATAGGACCCATCAGCATTATTGTGGAATCGATTTGCACGCCCGCAGCCTTTATGTTTGCGTCATCAGTCAACAGGGTGAAACTCTGCTGCACAAGGAGATTCCAGCGAATCCAGATGCGCTGATTTAACTTATCACGCCCTACCTAGATGATCTTGTCCTCGGCGTTGAGTGCATGCACTGTTGGTACTGGATCGCTGACTTTTGCGACGACCATGATATTGAACTTATTCTCGGCCACGCCTTATATGTGAAGGCTATCGACGGTGGTAAAACCAAAAATGACCGCGTGGACTCGTTTAAAATTGCTGCCTTAATGCGCGGTGGAAACTTCCCTCTGGCCTATGTGTATCCGCGCAACATGCGAGCAACTCGTGACTTGCTGCGTCGCAGAACCAACCTGGTGCGACACGGTGCTGATATGAAAGCATATGTCGTTAACACCACCAGCTAGTACAAGTTACCGCCGAACAAAGTAAATCTAAAGAACGTTAGTGCGCGAGAGCAACTCAATACGACCTTCCATGATCCTGTCGTGCAACGCAATATCAACCTCGATATGGCGGTTCTCGAGTGCTACCACCGGGACCTGAGCCAGGTGGAATGGTTTCTGGAAAAACAAGCCATAAAGCACCAACCCGTATACTTTTACCTGCTAAAAACAATCCCGGGCATTGGTCGCATACTCGCGCTAACCATCTTATATGAAATCGGCGATATTCAACGCTTCGAGTCCGTCCAAAATTTGCTTACTACCGACTCATCAAATGCAAAGCCGAGTCCGCCGGCAAAACCTATGGCACTCAAGGCAATAAAATTGGCAATGCCCACCTCAAATGGGCCTTCTCTGAAGCGGCGGTTTTATACCTCAGAGGTAATTCGGGCGCTCAACAATTATTGCAACGCTTTCAAAGTAAGCGCTCATTCTAAAGCGTTCTGTTTTCACTAACCGTGTAAGGTTATCGTTGTGCTCCCAACTTTAGAGGAGCTCTTTTATGGCACGTAAACATCGCACACGCGAGCAATGGCAACAACTTATT
>NZ_PIPK01000011.1 GCF_003987335.1 Aliidiomarina maris
AACGGTGGTCATCGCCACAGAAGACGGTCGACAGTGGAAGCTGCCTCCCGGTTTAGTGCGCTCCATCCGCGAAATCTAATACGGCAAGCCTGCGCGCCGTCAATAACGCCTTCAAATGAACGCTTACCTTTCAAAAGCGCATGAGCAAAGCTAAAGCTTTGTCTGCCCTAGCTCACAAACTAGGCCGTGCCGTCTATTTCATGTTAAAGAACGAGAAAATATTTGATGAAAAACGCTTCTTAACGAGTTAGTCACGCAGCAGGATGATGATCAACGTCTAACTGGATCATGACGGAGTATGCTGAAAACCGGTGTCTGCTGACTGGGTATGCAACCCTCAAACCGAATTTCTACACCCACTACGAAGCCCGTCGCTTTGATTATCCATCCTGCTGGCATGCATCAATACTCTGAACGAGTGCGCATACACCGATGCTGAACCTGAAACTAACTGGGACTGGCTGTAACCCGCATTTTGATAAGGACAGATACCGGTTAACCGATGACTGTCTAGTGCCCCAGATCAACCTGCACGGAGCAACCCGGTTTGGCAGTGGTTAAACCACACTAAGAGAGCCTCAATAGATGTGTGCTGCAAGCCACCAACAGCCAACGATGACAGACGAAGCAGGCTCACTGGCTCAAAGATTAGGTATTAGCCGCCCCTCGGCGGCCAATAGAAAATTAATGTCTATCAACAGGATGAAGGCTCATAGGTATTACATTTCTCATTTCTTAGGGACCGAATCCCAGTCATCGATGAGACCTATCGGAAGCCCATTGATACCGTTAGATCTATAGTGGGCTATTTCAAAACCTTTGTTTTCGTACACAACATCACGAGGCATGTCATTATCAACCAATATAATCTGACAGAGCTTGCCTTTGCTATCGAACTCTTCAGCAACTGCTACCAATGCATTGAATAAATTTCTATATTTCTCTGGATCTGCCACACCGTCGACATCATTTTCGCTGTCAATTTGACTGTCTTCAGAATCTTCAGGAGTTTTCCCCAGAAACTTTCCTACTGTGTCGATCATCAATAATCCTGGAATATTTGTCTCTTTACGTAACTTCTGTAGCAAAATTGACGCCAAGTATCCGATAGAGACAATTGTTCTAAGTCCACCTGAATTAATTCTCCTGTATTCAATATTTCTGACTTTTGGAAAAAACGTCTTTTCGTCTATTCCTACTCCGTGGTGGTTTTTAATCTTTACCTGCTGAATAAATTTATTGATATCTGTTCCTAGACACTTCAAAATATTATCAAGTGACGGGGCGTCCTCCTTAAGCTCATCCAATTTAATCTTTAGTTTCTCGATCGTCCCTTCTAGGCGACCTATTTGGTCAGCGAGTGCGGTTTGCTTGTTCCTTACTCGCAGAGAGTGAACTGCTTTTTCTCGACGTTCGTCAAGCTGTGCTAATTCTTTGACTATTGCGTCTCGCTCGGCTAAATACGGGGAAATAGAGTTTGAAAGATCTTCATCCATTATTTCTCTGGCTTTCCTTTTCTCCAGATATAAGTCTGTAAGGAGGGAGCTGGTGGATTCCAAATCTGATCTGTTATCAGATATCAACTGTTTAAGATCTTTTGACCTCCTCTTGATCGATGTCAGCTCATTTTTTAAACGAGTGTCGCTCGGGATATCAAATTTTTCGGAAATTTCACCAACATCGATAATAGTTTCGCAAACAGGGCAATTTGTTTTTTCCTGAAAATCTCCACCTATAAACTCTTTTGCTGATAGGCTGGATTCAATTCTATCAATGTCATTTTGGTAATCGTTTAGGAGCCGGCTAAATCGTTCAATGTTTCGTATAGCGTTACTCTTTGCTTCTTCTTGCTGCTCAATATTCAAATTGATTGTGTTTAGTGCATCTTTGAGACCTTCATATAGTTCATTGTCGCTCGTCATTCGTTTGTTTAAATCTGAAAGTTGATCTTTCACTTCAATTTTTATATTGTCTATGTTGCTTATTTCTTCATCTAAATCTTCAGCGCATTTAAATCCAGTTTGAGACAAAAAGTGACTTACAGCGGAGTACTGGTTTGCAATCTGTGCCTTCTCTTGTGTTTTTCTTGCTATATCTACTTCTATCTCGGATATTCCGGAATCAAGAACATTAAATATGTACTTAAAGACTTCCCTATTTTTTGTTTCAAGTACATGATTCCCAATGTTTAGCATGTGAGCGCTGCCAACATCGTCTTGATCCAAGTAAATAAACTTAAACAAGTCTAGGAAACTAAGCCTGGCTGTTTGTGATGAATCTTTTGTTGGGGCCTGCTTTAATCGAACAACAGGAAGTTCTAGAGCCTCAAGAATAAATTCGGAAAGACTTTTATTGTTATCGTCTCCTTTGGCAATACTAGATTTGTACTTTTCGGGAAATGAGTTTGATATTTCAGAGTACTTACAAGAATATACGTCAATATCTCTGTCGGGATTGAAAATATCCCTACTGATGCAGTAGGGTTTTCCATTTGCGGTTATCTCAAGTACTGCATACTTTACTGATGAAGAAATCTCTTCGTCTATCTTGATTTGCTTTCCACCAAGAAGATAGTAAACAAGCCTGAGTATGCTTGACTTTCCTGTGTCCGCATCACCGTAAATTATATTAATTCCTGGGTTAAATTTAACTCGATAATCTTTTCGATGCCCGATTAGTATTAAATTTTTTAAAAGTAAACCTTGAGAGAGATCCATTACATCCCCTGTTTTAATACTGTGTTTATATACCCATTGAGCTTACTAGGGCTCTGCGATTGAAGCGATGAAAGTTGTTTAATAAACAGTTTTATCTTTCGGAAGTACCCACTCTCTAGTTTGCTTACGATATACTTTCCGGCATCCGTCAGCTCAAATAAAAACCCTTCTGAACTAGAGTATTCAGATGACAAATATTTTTTAGATGAAAGTATTTTTATCATGATCAATAGGCGTTCTCGATCAAAGAGTTCGTCGAGATTTACAGAAAGTGTGTCCACGGTGTAATAGTCGACATCATCGATGGCGATTTGGCGCTTGTTAGCCAACATTAGCACTTTGTTCAAGAAGGATGGCTTAGTGACTAGGAAGTAGAACGATTGAATTTTGTCAATTGTTAGTACTTTCTTGTTTCTGGAGGTTTGGGCAAGGCTCCCGAGTATCAAGAGAAGTATACCTAAGTTATAGTGCAGCTCCCGTTCTGGCTGGATAAATGGAAGTTTATTCACCTTTACCCTCCTCCGCCAAGAGATCTGTAAGTGAGTCTGCTGCGCCGTCTTTTATCCACCAAATATTTTCATCTTTTGAATTCGCGAGTTGGTGGAGCATTCCTTGTTTGTGGATGGCGTTTATAAAAAGAATAAACGTTTCTAAAAAATTGTTATCTTCTTTAATGATTGTTTCATGTACATCCGCTAACAATAGTCCAGAATTTGGGATGCCGTCATGAATATATTTTGTGTAGCTATTCTGATAAACCTTGCGTATTTTTGCATATAATTCAGCTAGTCGCTTTTGATCCGAAGCGCTACTAAATATTTTCCTTATATACTCTGCATTTAGAAAGGCTTCCTTGGCCTCTCTTATTGTGGTGTTGTGTATATCAGCAGAGATTAATTTTAAGACAAAAAGTTCATCTTCAAATTCTGTTTCATCTTCAAGCTTTTTTAGTTCGAGTGTCGATATCCCAGGATCGTTCTTTTCAAAATCTAATATTATTTGTTTGACGGCCATGACGATCGTGCTTTCGGGGTTCTCGGGTTTCGTAATGCTGGTGTGATCTTCATCCACTGATATCCCATCCGACCTTTCTTTATCTATCGGAACGGCGCTTGTTTTTTTGACAACAGAGTCATGCACACCGTAGAAATATTTTGTGGCTGGCCTCAAGCTAGTCTTTAGCCATTCATCATTTATCTTGTGAATAAAATCATTGAGTGGTGAAAGTCCTTCTATCTGAAGGTTTTCACTTATCAATTTTCCAAAAGTTGCTGCCTCTGCTCCTTGGTGGGGTACAGCCAATGAGATAAAGAGCTTGATCTTTGATGGTGTCTTTTCTTCAATATCTTTTGTAATAGCACTTTTGGTTACCAATCCGCCCATGCTATGAGCAACAACGATAATATTATCATATGCTTGTAGTTTGAATCGGATTTCAGTTCTAAGTAAGTTTCCGATTTCCTCAATGCTTATATTGTTAGCCAGTTTTCCATGTGAAGTTACGAACATACGCTTAACAAGCTTAGAAAATTTACTCGCTTTAGCAAAAAGGTTTAGTAACTTAGTGAAGTATGAAAAGTGGGCTATGTCATAATTTTCTGATATTTTCAAATCATCGGAGAATAATTCAGGGAAAGAGCGTGCGTCGCCATTCCTCCAGGTCGCCTCTCCTCCGCAAAATCCATGAACAAATAGGATTAAGTTCTTTTTATTTTGCTGAGATATGAATTCAATCACTTGGCTTTTCCTTTATATGAACGACTAACATCTTTTACCTACTTCCTTTGACAACTCTGCCTAAACCTGCCGTGAAATGTAACGCCGTGGTGACGATCGGCAACGAAGCGCAGCGTAGTTGGCGTGCCGTCGACCACCTTGTTAGCTTCCAATTTGATTAACTTTTTCAAAGACGGACTCAGCCACTTCGAGGCTAGCAATATCAATATTATCCCATGTTGAAATGGGCTTACCATCTGTGGGCAACGCCTGTAATTCGCCATAAGGTGAAGCTTGCCAAGCACAAGGACGAAGAATAACTGGTATTACAAATGCTTCGCCACTCGTATTCCTTTTCAAAGCTTCCTGGCCCTCAATTTCATAGCAATATTTTGACGCAATAAAGTGCGGGCTCAGAAAAAGTAGAATGATTTTCGCATTTCTCAAACGGTCATCGATTGTCTCTTTCCACTGTTCCCCTGGTGGAATCATACGATCGTGCCACTTTAGCAAATGCCCTTCCCGCTCATAGACGATCATCTGCCGTCTAACTTCATCCATGAGCTGCTCATCTTCGTGTGCGTAAGAGAAGAATATTTCGACCATACCTGCTCCTTAATGAAAGCTAACACCCTAGTATAGGCAAATGGCTAAACCACTCATCCTGAAACGGACCTGGGCGGCTAAACTGATTTTCACTTTATTTTGGCATGTTTCAGAAATAGAGATGAGCTCTAAATGTTTTTGCTTCTTCGTGAATTTCCAGTCTCAGGTCATGCGAATCCTGTTGGATTCTATCTAGACGCTTTTTTAACTCGCCTGCATACCCCCAATCAAGGTTGCCCATAGGGTCTAAACAGTGCGCGATTGCCTTATGGCTTAAGTAATTCCTCTCGCTTTTGAATTTATTCAGTTTCGCAACTAATTTCTCGTTATCTGTAAGCTTTCTAAATGTCGTTATCAGTCTTTCAAGAGAAGCGTCTTCTACATCCTCACCGCTAAGTTTGAAGACAAGCTTGCCGTCAATGCATTTCCGTGCGAGTTCATAAGACTCTGATATATATAGCTTCAAAACTTCCTCGACCAACTGACAGCTAGAAAGCGCTTTAGAAACTTCGATATGAAATCTATCTTCATCCATTTGCAGATTACTCATTCGCTGGAATTAAGCTAACGCTTTGCTAAACGGCGAGCGTTAGCGAGTCCAGTGGAGGCCACGCTTTTTGTGGCCGCAACGATGTTTAAGCAACTTGTTATCACACATTCCATACAGCGATCTAAGAACCCCTCTCTGCGATAATTTGGGCCACTTTCAGGCCCTTCCTGAACTCAGTTGCGTAACTATCATTACGCCCAATGGCGCTAGCAAATTCAACGGGATCAATGTGTTTAAGCTGATCGGCGTACTTGATTACAAGATACATGTTAACTGCATCTTTATTTTTCGAGAGAGCTGCATGAGCTACCTCTGATTTTATATGAGCCAACAATTCACTTGTATTCATATTAAGATCCCTGATGCTAAGTGTTATAACGCCGTGCCCAGCGGCGAGCGTAAGCGAGTCCGGTACCCGTAGGCTGCGAACTGATGCACCTTGTTAGAACCATTACTGCCCAAGCCAAGCGAAGAAGGACTCATTTGCCCAACCTCCGGAAGGAGTTGATGGGCGAGAAGGTCTCGACGGCCTAGATGGTCTTGAAGGACGTGAAGGACGAGACGCTCTTGATGCACGTGAAGGTCTTGAAGGGCGCGAAGTCCCGGCTACCGATTCCTTCGGATTCCATGCTACCGGCTGCCCAGCCTGATTTAGGCACAACAATCCATTAACTGGACCGAGCCAATTGCCGCTACCACTAGACCATGCATGACCATTACGGATATACGCAACCCAGTTCATATCTGTATCGAAGATATGATCATTTGGAGCAATCCAAGCAACTAAGTCACAGTCTTTATCAAAAAGTGGGTAAAGCACATTTACCTCCTTGAAGTTCTAACGCCGCATTCACCGGCTTGTCCGGTGCAATGCTATGTTAAGCCTTGCCTTGTAAAACAGTGACTGCATATTCACTATCAAAAAATTCAGGCTTGGCTACTCCCTGCATATATCGCTCAAAAAACTCAGCTTTTGTAATGAATTGAGCCACCATCTTTTTATCATAAATCCAAACATGCAACAATTTGTCGTTAGATTGGTTAAACTCTAAAAATAAATTAGTTCTAGTATTACCTGCCAAGTCCCAAAGCCAAGTTCTTTTAGGTTTCCAACTGACCTTGTATCTCCCCTCACGGTCTGGTTTACCATCTAAGATAAACCTTTTCCTCCAAAATTCTTGAATATCTACAACCCAAATCACTCGTTTTCCTGTTTCACGCTGATAAAATTCTACTCGTTCACGTGAATCCCTAATATCAATAATGCTTCTTTGTATTTCAATTACAGTTTCGTTTGAACCTAATATGTCAGCCCTATGCTCATTATTATTACCAAATATAACTTCACAATATTGATCTTGGACTGGTGTTTTCCAGGTTAAGTGCCACTCAGACTCAGGCTCATATCCGTTAGGAAAGGTAGGAGCACCTCCGATATAAGCCCAATATTGCCTAAGAAGTCCAACATGAGCTTTGACTGGTTGCTGCGTCCAAGGGCAAGCCCCAATTGCTCCGCTAGTAGCCTGTTCTGCTCTTTTGCGTTCCCCATTGTGAATTGCTAGAAGCATAGTTATCCTTAGACGCTTAACGCCCGAGCACAGCGGCACGAACGCAGTGAGTGTCCAGCGCCGCAGGCGCGTGCTGATGCGACTGGTTATGTGAACGATTCAAATAAACCCGCCTCAACCTATTAAGCTGTCGATGCCATCAGCTTCAATGGTTCGTTTCACTTCATCTAGCGCAGCCACATCAGTCTCAAATTCGTCATCCCAGACCAGCGAGCTATTCGATTCATCGATAACTTCCAGTATCCAGCCACCCTTATCGCCACGGTAGATATCAACCTGGATAGCCTTACCATCCACTGTGATTGGCTGCGACAAGGGACTCATTTCTAGTTCAAACTCTTCTGCCATTACTTAACCTGTATACGATAAATAGTTCACATAACGCCCGAAATAACCGGCGTGCTTTAGCACGTCCGGCGCCAACGGCGCGTAGTTCATTGACTTGTTATGTTTCATCCACACCGAACTCAGAGGCTTTCAATAACTGACTGCTGCGACGAACCGTTAGAATATCCACCTGATTTGTTATGCTATAGATAACTCGGTAAGAGCCAAACACCACTTCTCGAATACGCTGCAAACGCACCTCAGGGACGACTCGTCCACTCTCCGGAAATTCAGCTAAGCGATCGACGCAAGAAAATAAACCATCAACCCAGTGTAACGCCGCACTCGGCTTATCTTCGGCAATGTATTGAGCGATACTTTCTACGCGCTCTAGCGCAAGCGGAGACCAAACTACCTTCATTGAGCTAGCTTACTCAAAATGCGTGATTTCGCATCTTCATGCGAAATTCCGGCACCATTAGCGATTTGCTCTTCAGCGCGGTAAACCTCTTCGAGCACTTCCAAGCGCTCTTGCATCTTTTCGTATTCTTGAACATCAACCAGTACTGCAACCCCGCGGCCACGCTGTGTTAGTACCATCGGACGCCGCGTCTCATGGATTTGCTTCACAAATTTTGCAACTCCGGCCCGAAATTCAGATAGAGGTCGAATATCTTCGTCTACACGTACTCTTGTCATTGGCATCACCTATGTACAACTCAATGTACTTATAAATGTACGTTACAGTCTAGGATTTCGCAAGAAAAGGATTGCCGAAACATAACATTTGAATAGTGCGCACGCTCGGATTATCGCTCATGGCTAATGAGCAAAAATAAGTCATGTATTTGATCTGGCAAAGGTATTTCAAAGAGGAGGCTCTTTCCCTAGGAAAACAAACTGAGCATGCTCGTTTAGCTTGTACGCTTTGCCTGATATCCGTGGCGTCGCTGTTTATGCTATTGACCTTACAGAAGTTAATTTAACTGGGCAAGTATAAATATGCAGCGATGGGACCATCAACGAGCAGTGGCTTGAAGCATTTCAGCGACTAAGCAATGATGAGGACGCTGACCGATGTAGAAAACGACTATAGAGCCACAAGGTCATCTACGCTAAACTCACCCCATGAGGTAAGTTACTCGAAGCGCAAAAACCTAACTAGACCCCATACTTGACCTCAAGGTTTAATCGCGGTTTTTAAGGAACCAAGAAAATGACGCAAGTCATTGAAAAGATTGGTGGCCCCTCCCAGATTTGAACTGGGGACCAACCGATTATGAGTCGGGTGCTCTAACCACTGAGCTAAGGGGCCATTGCTGCGAAGCTGTGTTGAAGCTTCTTAGGTGGGTGCTTTGTTCAAGCCGTGGGAGTATAAAGTAACTGCCCACAAATTGGCAACTTTTCGGCGCTCACCATGGTTCAATTGGTGATTAATCGAGCAACGCGTATCGCCCTGCCCCTTAAACCAACTCACACAGCGCAACACCATCGAGTAGGAGGAGGCCTCACGGCCTCCGTCCTCTCACACCACCGGGCATACGGTTCCGTACCACGGCGGTTCATACGTTACATTTGAGCTGATGATAACTGTCCATCAGCGATATTAAACCGAGTCTATCAAACAACTTCTTCGGTACCGCATGATTCATGTGCGACGCACCTGCATTCCACCATGGACCACGCCCATTGGTGGTGCTTAGTACTGCACGTTTCTCGGCAATACCGAGCCGCATCAACATCCGTGCTCGGGTTAAACCCCGTTTCCATTGTCGCCACAGGATCTTCCTTAAATGGCGGCGAAGCCAGCCATCCAATTCATTGAAGATACCTTTGGCATCCGCGTGATGGAAGTAGTTTATCCAGCCACGCAGTTTAGGCGCGAGTTCGTTCACCGTTTTGCGGATGTTCCAGCCCTTGGCCATGCGAAGCAGTGCTTTGAGATTGCTTTTAAAGCGCTTTACGCTTTTGTCGGCAACTTTGAGCCGGATGTTATAGTTCCGGCTACACTCCGTGTAGCCAAGGAAGCTGCGCTTCCAAGGCCTGTCGGCAGCACTCTTTCCACGATTGACCTGAAGCTTCAGGCGCTGTTCAAGGAACTTCGTTGTTGAAGCGAGCACTCTGTGCGCGGCGCGCTCACTGCTCACATAGATATTGCAGTCATCCGCGTAGCGACAGAAGCTATGGCCTCGTTTCGTCAGCTCCATGTCCAGTTCATGCAGCAGGATATTCGACAGCAGCGGCGAAAGCGGTCCGCCTTGCGGCGTGCCCTCTGTTCGTGCTGTCGTAACGCCATTTTCCATGATGCCTGCCTGTAAGTATCGGCGTATCAGTTTGAGTACGGTTTTGTCTTTGATAACCCGGGCGATTCGCGACATGAGAATGTCGTGGTTCACCCGGTCAAAGAACTTCGCCATATCAATGTCGACCACCCAGCGTTTTCCAGACTCCATATAATCCCGGGCTTGATGCACCGCTTGCGCGGCGCTCTTACCCGGCCTGAAGCCATAGCTGTGCGGCGAGAACATCGGCTCAAACTGTTCACTCAATACCTGATGCATTGCCTGCTGGATAAGCCGGTCTATCACGCATGGGATGCCCAGCATCCGCATGCCGCCACCGGGCTTGGGTATCTCTACCTTGCGCACCGGTTGCGGTTGATAGCGACCCTCCAGCAGTTGTTGTTTGATGTGCTGCCAGTGTTGTTGCAGATAGCCTTTCAGCTCGTCCGTGGTCACACCGTCTACCCCCGGAGCACCCTTGTTCCGGCACACTCGCTGGTAGGCTTGCAGCATATTCGACCGTTCGGTTATCGCTGACATTAAATCCATGTCAGCCCCGCTCGGAGTTGTTCTGGTTGATGCCGTGATGCACTGCACAACCCAAGCATCCCGCGCAGGCTTCTGGCCTTGCGGTTTGGGTCGGGTGAGGTTTTCCTCTTGCTGTGGTATGTAACATCATCGAATCAACAGGCTCCGATTCGTAACCTATGTTCAGCCCTTCAGCTGGCGGTAACCAGCCTACTACGGCCTCGGCTGACTTCTGCTGCTCCATCCTGATACCTCACAGCATCAGTAGCTTTAAGCAAAGCAACAGACCTCCCAGGGTAATGCGCGTGACGTTGTTCGGCACATCCATGTGCCTCTCCTTTCAGGCTTACGCTCAAATTCGTTCCAGACGAATTTGTCCCACTTATGCCTGCCGCATCTACGTTCATAGTTTCCGTGTAAGTACTGGGCTTTAGCAATATTGGCTACCTCACCCACTATAGACGCCTCGTATGCGGTTTCTGTTCGTCAGGCCAGTGGTTTGCTTGCCGCTTCCTTCAGATTTCACCTCGCGGTGAACACCCTTGCGGTTCAGCTAGTGATTCCCCTTACCGGGCTCACAGAGGACTCTCACCTCCCAGTCATCCTGTCAGCACCACCTGCATAGGAACAGCGCCGTCAAGGCGCTACGCGCCATGCCTGGCGCACCAAATAAAAAGGGCCGCAACAGCGGCCCTTTAGCGTTCTTAATGCGTTATTAGCACTGTGGTACAGGGCGTCCTGGACGGTTCACTTGGCCTGGAGGGCAGCGACGCACTGTCATGTCAATCAACAGCGGGTCGTGGTCAGACGAACGGAACTCATCGGCTTGGTAGAAGTTGGCTGGCTTGTCTAAGAACCCGCCAGGCAAGCTACCTTCACTGTAGTTAAACGCCGGAATTTCATCACTATTGACGTTCCAGTACACCGCACGCAGTACTTGATTGGCTAAGCTTGGGCTGGCTAAACCGTGGTCTAAGCTGCCGGCTTGGCCCATGAACGTATAGCTATACACATCCGGCTCACCATTGTTTTCAGCGAATGCTAAGTTGGTGTAGCCCGCGTCATACAGCGTGGTCATTGGGTCTTCCATGCCATAGGCGTTAAAGTCGCCTAAAATCAGCTGGTTGACTGTGCCGCCTTGGGTTGGGTCGCTGGCTAACCAGCGCGCCAATGCGGCACTTGAGCGTGTACGCCATTGGTTCCAACAGGCTTGCCCGTCATTTTGGTCAGCGTCTGGGCCGCTGCTTGGACACGAAGCTTTCGAGCGCAAGTGGACATTCACTGCAGTGAAACGCCCGCCGCCCAGCACTTCGAAGGTTTGCGCTATCGCAGGACGTTGGCGCGAGGTGTCAAAATCAGGGTCAACACTGTCGTCTAGCACAGCTAAGTCGCCTACTGGTGTGGCACGGCGTGGACGATAGATAAACGCGTTCTTAATCGCATCTGTGCCCAACCAACCGCTGGCAATGTACTGCCAGTTGTCACGCGGGTAAGCACGGTTGAGTGCGTCAACCAGCACGCTTAGCGTGTAGTCGTTGGCGTCGTTCTCGACTTCAACCAATGCCACGACGTCGGCATCCATCTTACCAATGGCGGCGGTCAGTTTAGCCAGTTGACGTTCCAGCTCGCTGTCTGTGCGTGCACCGCGACAACCTAAGTTGTTCGGGCCACAAGTCGCGCCACTGCCTTGCAAGGTGGTGAACAAGTTCTCGACGTTGAAGCTCGCAACGCGCAGTTGGCCACGACGATTTGGCACCGCTGGGCGTGGGTTGCTTTGGGTATTAAATTGTGGGTCTTGCTCTGCACGCAGGCGATATTCGCTGAAGCTATAGCCCATAAAGCCGCGAAAGCCTGCTGGCACAGTAAAGCCGGCCCGAATTGGGTTGCTCGCCGATAATTCGCGGACGCCATCAGCACCGGTTAACAACGGCAAACGGTTTGAACCGCTACGTGCGTTGTCGATAATTAAGCGGTCTTTGTCGTTGGCAGCTTGCAACGCGCGCGCTGGCTCACCCGGCAAGACCACTTGTGAAGGTTGGAACAAGCGCTGCGAAGACACAAAGATTTCACCAAAACGCACGGCGTTGAATACATCGGTAACCACCAACTCTTGCGCGGTTTCAACCCACATTCCTTCAAGTGCTTCCAGCTCAACGTAATCGTTAATCGGTAACTGCACATAGGCAGGGCTGACACGATCCAAGTGATTGCTTGCGCACAACTCAACCTGGCTTACATTGGTCAGTTGGGTTTCGCTAAATTGCTCAGCGACCACACCTTCCACGCGCACCACGTCGCCTGGGTAGACACTGCGGCCAAAGTTATTGTCGTACACAAAAATACCTTCAGACGTTAGCGGGTTATTGTCGTGCATAGCGTCTGGCATTTGCATAAAGAAGCCGCCGAGGCCACCGTCTTGGGTGCTTTGGAATGAGCCAGTCACGATACCTTCAACTTGCACCAATGCGCTTTGAATTGGGCTTTGGAAGCCTTCGCCTTGGATGCGATGAATCGGCAGCGCTGGCGCACCACACACGAACTCACCGCCAAAGTCTAAATCGACATTTGCCGTCAGCTCAATTGCACTGACACGCCATGTGCCGCACTCGCCTTGGCTATAGCTGCTGCGTACGGCAATATAGCCGTAGCCTTCAAGGCTTTGAAGTTGGTCGAAGCCTTCAAAGCGCTGCGGCACGTTATTGCGGTCAAAGTCGCTCGCAAGAATAACGCCTAACGGTTGCCACTGGCTTGGGTCAATGTTGCCCTCGCCTGCGTAATCTTGGCTGTAGTAGATTTCGAGTGGGTTGTCGCCTGGGAAGCCGCGGGCGATATCAAGTGCCAAGCGCTCGTCTTGCTGCTGTGAGAAATCAAAGCGTGGTGAAATTAACCAGTTGTCGTTGACTTCGCATTGGCCGCCAACGAAAGGTGCGAATGTGATGTTGCTAAAGCCACTGTCCCATTCCCAACGCTCATTGCCAGACACGTTCACTTCATACCAACCTTGGTTGAACGGGTCGCTACTAAAGTCACTGTTATACACGGTAATACGGTCGGCATCCGCGCTGTTGGTCGCGCTGATCAGTAAGTTGTCAAAACGATTATTACCGCTTTGGTTACTGGCACCGTCTAACGTGATACGGAAGAATACGTTGGCTTGGTCGTTAATTTCCGTCACTGACGATAAGTCATAACTGCGTAATGACCATGAAGCGCCAAGCGCGCCGGTGTCGGTGTCTACAACAGTGTAGTTGCTGCCGTCAACGGACCATGCAAATTCACGGCGATTAAAGCCGGTTGCGGTACCACGCTGGGTCCAGCTGACGTTAATGTCTTGCAGGTCTTCGGTGGAAACCTGCATAACAATCGACATGCCATTGTTGCTACTACCCGCGCCGCCCTGAGGTGATAAGGCGCCGCCACTTGGGAAGCCTGGCAAGGCATTTTGGGTGGCTCCCGCAAAGTTCTGAATAAACTGATACGCGCCGTTTTGCACGCTGTCGTTAAAATCCGTTAAATACAGGCTGCCGTTTCCTACGTCAGCCGGTAATGGGAATGAATCCGGGGTATATCCGTTTGTACCGTCGGCTAATACGTTGTCGTTATGTGCCCAGTAAGCAATAGGTTGCGATGCCAGCGCTGGTGCGCTGAGCGCCAAAGTGGCAACTGTGAGTAGAACTCTCATCAGTGATCTCCGGTGTTTGAATAGTAGGTGCGTCAAGCTGGCTGCCGTACCTCGAAACCCGGAAACAAACCTAGCGCGTGTTAAAACGTGCGAATGTTAACCCATTGTTATGGCGTTTTGGTTACATTTTCCACCCGGACGAGTGTTAAAATTGGGTTAAAATTAAAACCCCGTATAAATCAAATACTTGACGTGTTTCACCCATAAAAATGTAACCCTAGGGTTCCACGATGTGGATAAATCGTATACATTTGAAACCTTAGGGTTACATTTAAGGGGAATCACATGAATAAAGTATGGAATCCAAATGCGCAGATGGCGGGTTTACGCTTCAGTGGCCTTTTTGCTCTGACACTTTCGCTCTACTTTGCTTACATCATTGCGCTCAATGCACTTCATATATATGCACCCACCTCACCTCTGTTAGACCCAGGGTGGTTTCAACACGTACCATTATTGCCGATAGTTTTGAGTCTCTGGATTATGTGGAGCTATTTGCGCCAGCTTAAAAAGCACAATGCTGGCGGATGGCAGGCGATGCTAGTCATTATTCGCGATGAGTATGCATTAAGCGTGTATCGCAAGGCTGGCGCGCAAGCGTTTTTAGTTGTGATTCATCTATGCTTGGTGCTGTTTTACTTAAGTATACTGCAGCCCGAATACCCACGTTTACTAGGCTTGGTAAATACTCAAGCCTCCATTGCTCTGCTTATTTTAAGTTCAGGTATAGTGTTTGGCATCAGCATTATGCGCCAATTGAAAGAGGAGGACGAATAATGCAACCCAATCTAGTGTTAACTCAATTGTCTGCTTGTGCACTGGCGTTAAGAGCCACTGCTAGTATGTTCGGTAGCCACCCTTATGCGCCAGCCGCCCACCTGATTGCGAAGTGTGCGTTTGCGATAAGCATTAGCTACATAGTCTGGACAGAGCTAAAATGGTTTTAAGGTGATGCATGAGTGATGAAGTCGTCAATACACTAGCCCAATGGCGCAGCGACGCAGGGCTATCGCAACAAGATCTCGCTGATGCCATTGGGGTGTCACGTAAAACCATTAGCACCATAGAGCGACGCAAGTTCACGCCATCGGTGCAAATAGCGTTGAAGCTAGCGCGGCATTTCGGTTGCGGTGTGGATGATTTATTTATGCTTGGTGATTAGAATATAAAAAAACCCGCCGGATGGCGGGTTCTTAGTGTTATTCGTCGAGGAAGCTTTTTAGCTGCTCGCTGCGGCTTGGGTGGCGCAGCTTGCGTAGCGCTTTGGCTTCGATTTGACGAATACGCTCACGCGTAACGTCAAACTGTTTGCCGACTTCTTCCAACGTGTGGTCAGTATTCATATCGATACCGAAACGCATGCGCAGCACCTTGGCTTCGCGTGCAGTCAAACCACCTAATACTTCGCGCACTGCATTCATCAAGCTTTCTGATGTCGCTGCGTCCACTGGTAAATCCAACGTGGTGTCTTCAATAAAGTCGCCTAAATGCGAATCTTCATCGTCACCAATTGGGGTTTCCATTGAAATCGGCTCTTTGGCAATTTTTAATACCTTACGGATCTTATCTTCCGGCATCATCATGCGCTCAGCCAATTCTTCTGGCAGCGGCTCACGCCCCATTTCTTGCAGCATTTGGCGAGAAATACGGTTTAGCTTGTTGATGGTTTCAATCATATGCACTGGAATACGAATGGTCCGCGCTTGGTCAGCAATTGAACGCGTGATTGCCTGACGGATCCACCACGTCGCATAGGTTGAGAACTTATAGCCACGGCGGTATTCAAACTTATCCACCGCTTTCATCAGACCAATGTTACCTTCCTGAATTAAATCCAGGAATTGCAAACCACGGTTGGTGTACTTTTTCGCAATTGAAATAACCAAACGTAAGTTCGCCTCAACCATTTCTTTCTTGGCGCGGCGAGCCTTGGCTTCGCCAATCGACATGCGACGGTTGATGTCTTTGACCTTAGTGATGGTAAGACCGGTTTCTTCTTCAATCGCAACCAACTTACCGACACAGCGCTCAACTTCGTCACGCTGCTGCTTTAAGCCTTCAGCCCATGGTTTGCCAGAATCTGCGAGCTTGTCAAACCATGCCATTGAATTTTCGTTGCCTGCAAAGGCTTGGACGAAGGTACGCTTTGGTACTTGCGCATGTTCAATCGCGTGTTTCATGATGATGCGCTCTTGAATACGCACACGGTTCATCATTTCGCGCATGTCTGCCACTAAGCGATCGAACTGCTTAGGCACCAGACGGAATTGCTTAAATAATTCGCTTAGCTTGTCGATTTCAACCCGAGCACGCTTGTCGTCACGGCCATACATACCAATGATTTCGCGAGTGACTTCGTACTGGTCGCGCAACATCGCGAACTTTTGACGCGCAAATTCTGGGTCAATACCCGTATCTGCCGCATCGTCGTCTGAATCGTCATCATCTGAATCGTCGTCTTCATCTTCTAGCTGATCGTTCGACAAATCAGAGCCGATGTGCGTCGCGCTTACTGGCGCTTCATCAACTTCGTTCGGGTCGATAAAGCCAGAGATGATTTCAGTCAGGCGAATTTCTTCCGCTTCATAGGCGTCCCACTGCTCGAGTAGGAAGTTGATCGCTTCTGGGTATTCTGCCACCGAGCACTGAACTTGGTTGATACCTTCTTCAATGCGCTTAGCTATTTCAATTTCACCTTCACGGGTTAACAGCTCAACCGTACCCATTTCACGCATGTACATGCGCACTGGGTCGGTGGTGCGGCCAATTTCGCTTTCAACAGTTGCCAGTGCAGCGGCGGCTGCTTCTGCAGCATCTTCATCTGCACTGTCTTCACTCATCATCAAGTCATCAGCATCGGGCGCACTTTCGAACACCTTAATACCCATGTCATTGATCATGCGGATGATGTCTTCGATCTGATCCGAATCAACGATATCTTGCGGTAAGTGGTCATTAACTTCTGCAAAGGTTAAATAACCTTGCTCTTTACCTTTAGCAATAAGGAGTTTTAATTGCGACTGCCGAGTCTGCATACAGACGTTCACCTCAAAAAATGACTTGAGAATTTCATGGAATGACCAAGTAGTGTACCAAAAGATACGCTTTGCGGCCAGTTTTAGTTTATCTTTTATCCTTGCTAAGCCATGAGGGACGCGTATCTAACGGCGTTTCAGCAGCTTAAGAATTCGATCTATTTCTTGTATTTGCTCACGCCCCAACTGGCTAGCAGTGAGACTTTGCAATGTTTGTAAACGCTGCTCTAAATAGGCATCGATTAAAAACAAAAAGGTTTCCGCGAATTCCTTTTCAATGTTTTCTTCGATAACGCCATGCTGCCAACTGGCCAAACGGCGCAAACTATCGGCGTAGCGAGTGTCGCGCCAGCTTTCTAATAGCTGCGCGGTGCTTAAATCGCGCTCGGCACACTGGCGATGCAAGGCCACAAATACTTTACTGCCCTCAAGCTTTAGCTGCTCAAGCTCGGGGTGCACCGCGACCGTCTTGGCCAAATATGGGTATTGCACCATTAATCCCATCGCGCGCAATATTGGAGTCATTTTTGGCCCGCTGGCTGGGCGCTGTACCTTGGCTTTCTCGGGTGCTGGGACCAGTTGGTCGAGCTGTGCCGGGTCGCGCCCCAACAATTGGGCCAAACGGTTCATTAATAAGTCACGATAAAAATCACTGGCCACTTGGCCTATCAATGGTTTGGCGGTGCCCACTAAACGTGACTTGCCTGCGTCCGTGGTAATATCCAGTGTATCGAGCAAATGTTCAAAGAAGTAATCGGTCAATGGCCGCGCTTGCTTAAGCTGCTCTTCAAAGCCTTGCTTGCCTTCTCGCTGCACCAAGGAATCTGGGTCCTCGCCGTCAGGCAGGAATAAGAAACGCATATCGATGCCGTCTTTCAATAACGGTAATGCGTTCTCTAATGCGCGCCACGCCGCATCGCGACCCGCACGGTCGCCGTCAAAGCAGCAAATGACTAACGGTGTATGGCGAAATAGTAACTGCAAGTGCTCGGTGGTGGCCGCCGTGCCAAGGGACGCTACGGCGTTGGTGACACCATGCTGTGCCAGCGCCACGACATCCATGTAGCCTTCAACAAGTACCGCGCTGTCAATTTTCTGCTCGGCTTGCTTCATTTGCCAGAAACCATAGAGTTCCCGGCCTTTATGGAAAATGCGCGTTTCTGGTGAATTCAGGTACTTTGGCTCGCCTTTGTCTAAGACTCGCCCACCGAAACCAACCACACGCCCACGACGATCGCGAATGGGAAACATAATACGATCGCGAAAGAAGTCATAGCGGCGGCCGTTATCGTTCTCGGTGATCATTTTCAGCGCCAGCAACTGACTCTGAGCGTCCTTGTGGCGCCCAAACTGTTTCATCACCGTGTCCCAGGCATCTGGGGCATAGCCGATTTCAAAATCTTTGACGATCTGGCCGCTTAAACCGCGCCCTTTCAAATAATCGATGACGCGCTGTTTATCTGGGTGTTGGCGTAACTGGCTGGCAAAAAACTTCGCGCAAGCGTCCATCAGCGCATAGTCATCGGCTTGCTGTTGCTTATCGACTGGCTTACCGCCGCGCCCGCTGCTTTGTTCGCGTGGCACGTCGACGCCTAGCATAGCGGCGAGTTCTTCCACTGCATCAGGAAAGTCTAAGCCATCATATTCCATGAGGAAATCAAGGGCATTGCCATGCGCACCACAACCAAAACAGTGGTAAAACTGCTTGTCCGGTGCCACGGTAAAAGAAGGCGATTTTTCATTATGGAATGGACAACAGGCTTGGTAATTACGCCCCGCCTTTTTTAACCGCACGCGAGAATCAACCACCTCGACCACGTCGGCGCGGGCAATTAAGTCTTGGATGAAATCTTTGGGTATTAGTCCAGCCATATGTGTCCAGCCACTTATTCCAACTTTGCCAACCTATAAGGCAAAAAAAAACCGTGCTGCTGAGCACGGTTTCTTTGCCATTGTACGTCTGCCTGGCTGGCCTTTTCGGCGCCAGAACAGGACGCCGGAAAGAAAACCTTAGTACAAGCGAACGCGACGAGCGTTTTCGCGCGCTAGCTTTTTAGCGTGACGCTTTACAGCTGCTGCTTTCTTACGCTTGCGCTCAGAAGTTGGCTTCTCGTAGAACTCGCGGCTGCGAACTTCTGACAAGACACCTGCTTTCTCACACGAACGCTTAAAGCGACGCAATGCTACGTCAAACGGCTCGTTTTCTTTCACTTTAATTACTGGCATTAAAATCTCACCTCAAGATGCTTTGCTGCTGGTTACATCGCGATTGCGCAATAAATAACCACTTCGAATAAAATTGGTGCTGAATTTTAAACAAATAAATGGGCGGTGTAAACCCCAAGATCTGATTTCGATCAGTCATTGTCCTGAAGCATCGCTTGAATATGCTTCGAGCTCAGGATCAGCGCCCCTAAAGAGGCGCGATAATCGCGGTTTTTGGTGTCGATAGCAAGCCCAAACTGGAATAATTTATCGCCTGCCTGACGACAGCTTTTAATTTCACCGATAACTCGCGCAATGGTTTTTCCTTGCTGGTCAACAAACACCATGTCGGCGAGTTGCCCCAAAAATGCTTCACGCGGAAAATCGAAATCGGCGACGCTCTCAAATGCGATACCGTCTAACGACAAATCGGTCACGCGTCCGGCTAAGCTATCAAAATGCTCCGGCACCTCTTTTGGGCGTGGTAATTCCTGGGTAAAGGTAAGTTTGGCGTCAATATCAACGGCCACTCGCGGTACTTTGCGTAACGAGCGCTCTTGCATGGAGTCTGGGGCTGTCAAAATCAATTGGCGAAAAGGGCGTGGCACTAGGCCGATAAACTGGGTGGACGCGGCAAACACTTGGCCTTCACGCAACACGCCCCGCAATACCACGGCGGTGCAATTGGTAAACCAATTTTGAATGTCTAACCAATTATATCGCTTGGGCAAGTCAATGATGAGGTATTCGCCTTCGCGCTGGCCAACCCAAAGGCCCCGAATACGATGGTTATGGGTACCCATGCGTATTTCAATGTCGACCGGAATAGAGCGCATGGCACCCGCGATACTGTAATTTGCCATTCAATGCCTTTAGCTGCCTAGCATCCGTCTTGTGCTAGCAAAGTTAACAGGAAAGTTTATGTATTTTAGGGGGAATCGCTAAAGCCTGCAACGCAAGCTGGTTAGTTTTCAGTTGTATCTGCACCTTGATTGAAGTGGAGAGAGGCGGCAGCACGTCAAAGGCTGGTAGGTCCGAACATGCATAGTGCCGCCCCTCTCACACAAGGTGGACTGCAAATGTTGCGCCACAGAACGCATAGCCAAATAAATGGCCAAAAGCCGTAGTAAGCACTTACAACAAGCTTAGAAACGCGCCAAATGACGTCAATTAACGTTTGGATATGTAAATAATGCGTAATTTTGTTAATATATTGCGCGCGGTAGAGAGGTTTAAATTTGCAAGGGCGAGCATGGCAACATCTTTCGACGATCAAGCGACAATGATACCAGGTAGCGACACAGAACCATCAACGCCAGTCATCAGCTCGCAATTTCCCTTTCCGATTAATCCACGTTACCAAGCGATTGAACTTATTGGACATGGTTCGTCGGGGGCGGTGTACCGTGCTTACGACCAACAGCTTAAGCGTGAAGTCGCGATTAAATTTATCCATCGCTCACAGCGTCTGGAGCGCCAACGCTTGCTCGCAGAAGGGCGTGTACTCGCCCAGTTTAGCCACCCAAATATTTGCCGTGTTTACGAAGTGGCCGAAGAGGGTTACGCGGTCTATATGGTGATGTCGCTAATCAAAGGGCAAACCCTGGACCATTGGCGCGAGCACTTTAGCCAGCGTCAATTGCTTGCCTGTTTGGTACAAATTTGCGATGCCATTGCTGAGGCGCATCGCAAAGATATTCTGCATTGTGATATTAAGCCGAGCAATATTGTTATCCAACCTGACGTGACACCGTTAAGTGCGGTATTGGTTGATTTTGGGATTGCCGATAGCCAGCACTATGCTTCAGCTTCAGGCATTGGCACCGAGCACTACATGGCACCAGAGCGCTTTGAATCGGACTGCAAGCCCACTCGAGCGATTGATATGTACGCACTGGGTGCAACCATGCGCGTATTACTCACTGGTGAGCACGATAATCAAAGATTAGCCCAACTACCCACTGATTTACGCCTCATTATTAAGCAATGCTTACACCCCAACCCCGAACAACGTTACACCGACGCGGCTGAATTAGCCGCAGACTTGCGAGCATACCTTGAGTGCCGCCCAATATCGCTGCGTCACGGCTTGGGGTATCGAACCAAACGCCTGTGGCAACGCCATCGCTGGCTACGCATTACCAGCGTCTTTGCAGCCAGTACCGCTGTAGCGATAGTCATCGGGCTTGGCTTTTACCGCGCAGAGATGCAACAGCGACAATATGAGCAGGCTCAACTGCATACGGAAGCGACCCGCTTAGAAGGCCGCATTGATTCCATTTATCGCTCACCACCCCACGCAGCTGCCGCAGAGCTGTCGGCCATGCGCGCGGCGGCAAAACGCTGGATAGACCAAAGTGCAGATGTGCCACAGTGGATGGCGGCGCGCCATTATGCGGCCGCAGGCGTCATCCTGGCGAGAATGGGCTATCACAATCAGGCGCATGCGGCGTTACTCGAAGCCTGGGCGCTGGGCGAGCGATCTGACACCACTGCCATGGCACTCGCTTCAGTGCACCAAAGTTTATTTACTATCGCGCAATCCCAGGCACTCAACTTACCATCTGCCAGCCAACGCGAAGCGGCGTTAGAGCAAGCCCATCAAGAGTTTCGCCAACCAGCGCTCGACTACCTGAATCAGGTCAATCACACTGAGTTACCTGCGGATTACTTACGCGCTATGCGTGCTTACCTAGAAGGCGATGAAGCCCAAGCTCGACGGATTCTGGTTTCTGGCAGCTTTCCTGCTTGGTTTTATTTACACTATGACTTCCATCTAAGCTTGCTTCAGCGCCAGATGATTGCAGTTTTGCTTGGACGCGCCGACGGTGACATCGTTGCTTTATATGATGAGCTACAGCAATTATCGGCTCGACTACTCAGTTTCACGCCCTCTTCCTCAGCCAATTACATCACCCTGGCCTCCGTATACAACCAGTTGAAGATTACCAAACCCAGTGCACTTCCTTACGCGGATTCTGATTATCTAGCGCGCGTTGATACACTGCTCGCCGTGGTGTCCACCCTTGACCCAGAGCACCCGCACTATCATCTTAATATGGGTGGCCTGCTGATTCGCCAGCTTAGCACTCAGCCCAGCGAGCAGGTGCGTACAACCATCACTCGGGCAACCCGGCATTATGAATTGGCTATTCGGTATGCCCGCCAGCGTGATTTACCTGAACGCACACGCACGGCTATTTATTCAGCATATTTAAACGCAATCCGTAGCGCTAGCACTGAGCTGGCTAATTTAGGCTTTAGCACTGCTTCATTACAGCAACGTTACCAGGAAATCAGCCAACGCATACCCAGTGAGCATCAAGGTGCGCAATTTCATTTAGGGGAAGCACGGCGCTACCGCCATTTAGCGCAGCAAGGTATTGCTGCAGAGCGAGACCACCATTGGCAGTTGGCAGTGGAGTCAGCACGCACCGCCCATGCCATTGCGCCGAATACACCAACTATTCAGGCTAACTTAGGTTTAGAGCTGAGTCACCGTGCGGTGTTTTTACCAAATACTCAAGCATTGCCCATATTACGCGAGGCCATCGAGCATTTTGAAGCCAGCTTGCAGCAAGTTGGTCAAAATCCCGCTATTTTTTACAATTATGCGTACACAAGTTTTCGAGTGGCAAAGCGTATGGCGCATACCGACCCTGATTATGAACGCGTGCGTTCAGAGGTGTATGCATTGTTCAAAAAGGGTATGGCGGAGTTCCCGAACATCGACTTTTTCAATCAACTCGCCGCTGATATGGTGCTTTATAATCCACCGCCCGAACTCGCGCAGCTATCTGATACTGAACGAGCTGAATTTGCGCTTAAACTGATAGCTAAGAGTAGTCAACTCAATCCTGGTTTGAGCCACATCCGCAACCTTGTGGCACACGAACAACTTTGGCGCTTACGTCAAACACCCGAGGATCTCACCCGCTTACGCGAGTTAATTCATACCACCTTCACAGCGCAGTATCGGCGTGCCTATCCTGTATCCACAGCTTTAGTACTGTTAAACCATGATGTGCTGGGCGCTGAGTTCGATGAATACCTTGAAACTTGGGTACAGCAGATCCCAGATGCGCCCGCGTTACGAGATATCAGCCTTACACCGCGGCTACTGGAGGCGCTTGTAAGTGCTTTATTACAACAAGATACTGAAGACTTGGAGCTTGTCTGCGCAGAGCTTAGCCAGCGCGATCTGGGCAGTTTACTACCAGTCAGTGACTGGTACCTTGCAAGTCGCACATCCGCAGTGGCGCAGCGTTTCGGTATCGAGCGTTGCAGCGCGCCTCAATCGACGCACCGAAGCGTCAATTCGCTATGAATAACATACTATGCTTGTTATTTATTTGTGGTTTATTAAGTGCATCAGTCGTATAGTAACTCAATAAATTAAAAAAGAAGATGTCAGGGAGACAGCGCCGACCACTGCACGGATAGATACGCAGACCCATGATAATAATAAAGTAGCAATGCTCGATGACAGACTCAAATAAACCTAACGCATCGCATCTTGGCTCGTCTGACTACGACGATGAGCCCACGCTGGCTTCACATGATGCGCAACCACAGTACGCCCGCCACACGTTCCCGTACCCGATAAATCGCCGTTATCGATGCTTGGGGCTGTTAGGCCAAGGCTCGTCCGGGGCGGTTTATAAAGCCTTTGACAGCCAGTTACAGCGTGAAGTCGCACTTAAGTTTATTCATCAGGACCAGCTTGCTGAGCGTCAACGTTTACTGGCCGAAGCGCGCGTACTTGCGAAGCTTGAACACCCTCACATTTGTAAAGTGTATGAGGTCGCCGAAGAGGGCGCAGCCGTGTACTTGGTGATGTCGTACATTGATGGTGCTCACCTGAACCAATGGCGCGAGCAGTTCTCGTTGCAGCAACGGGTGCGTATTATTGCTGACATTGCCGATGCCCTTGATAGTGCGCATCAACAAGGTATTGTGCATTGTGACGTTAAGCCTGCCAATATAGTGCTACGCCAAGGCACGCATCAAGTCGATGCCATTTTGGTCGATTTTGGGATTGCCCATGCGAGCTACCATAGCGTTACGGGTGTCAGTGGCGCTGGTACCGAGAGCTACATGGCGCCTGAGCGCTTAAATTCTGAACTTGACAGCGTAGCCCCCGGCCCTGCGATTGATATCTACGCGCTTGGCGCAACCTTGCGCTTTATTCTCACGGGCAGTCATAGTAGTGATATGCAAGCGCTGCCCAAGGATTTACGCTTAATTATTCAACACTGCTTAGCCGTTGACCCCAGTCAGCGTTACCCCAGCGCAGCGCAGTTGCATGCCGACCTGTGTGCTTGGTTGGAGCAACGCCCCATTTCTCTGCGCCGCTCACCACTGTATGTCACCCAGCGCCTTTGGTCGCGCAGCCGCTGGTTCCGGGCGACCACAATTGGTGTCATGATAGTGTCTCTGGCGAGCTTTAGCTTCTTTACCAGCTACCAGCAAACGCAACACCAACGCCAGTTGGAGCAGTTAGATTTGAGCGCTCAAGTGGTACAGCGAGAATACCAAATTGAGTCTATTTATCGCGCGCCTCGACACAACGTCAGGGCCAGTTTGCAGGCGTTACGGGCGGACGCTGACCGCTGGTACACCAACGCAGCGGAGCAACCTGACTGGTTAGCAGCGACCCATTTCGCCGCTGCCGGGCGCATCTATTATCAACTATTTGATAACGAACGCGCCCTTGCGAGCCTGTCCCGTGCATGGCAGCTCGGTGACCGCTCTGAGCGCACCGCTACTACCTACGCATTGACCATAAACCGCTTCGCATTTGACGCCAAGCGCCAAGCGCGTGCGCTACCAACGCCTGCACAACGCGAACAAGCTATCGCCGATGCGCAGCAGACATATAATGCCCTTGCACTGGATATTTTGCAGCAAAGTCGCAACACCAGCTTGCCACGGGATTACCTGCGCGCTTTACAGTTATATTTGAATGATGCCCCCGAACAAGCCTTGCGCGTGCTACGCAATGCTCAGTTTCCTCATTGGTTTTATCAAGGTTACGAGCTGCAATTGCAAATCAGCGAAGAATTGGCGCAAGATGTGCTCGATGGCTACACCGACGGCGATTATCTTGACCTCGTACGTATCAATGAGCGCGCCTTCGAACGCCTGACGGAACGTGTACCGTCTTATATGCCCGCCTACCTGCTGCGCAGTGCATTATTACTGGCATTGCAAGTGACGCGCGAGAATGAGCACCCGCAGTACCGCGCGAATGCGACAAGCTGGATGGATGACTTACCTGGCCTCTATACACAGATGCAACGGCTTGATCCGAATCACCCTGAATATTTATCGATGCACGCGCGTTATTACATGCTCTTGCACGTACGTCTTCATTTGGCTGAACTCACCCCATCACACTATTTGCAGTTAGGCGCACGTTTGTACGAACAAAGCCTGCGCGAAAGCTATCGGCGCGGCTGGAGCGACGATCAACGTATCAATATATATCAAGGTATCCTGCGCCATTATGAAAGCTATTTGAATTATCTGACCAACAATGGTCGCGACGCATCTCAA
The DNA here is from genome assembly GCF_003987335.1 of Aliidiomarina maris. Taxonomy (GTDB): domain Bacteria; phylum Pseudomonadota; class Gammaproteobacteria; order Enterobacterales; family Alteromonadaceae; genus Aliidiomarina; species Aliidiomarina maris. Next base: position 25,775 of record NZ_PIPK01000011.1, read on the forward strand.
GTGCTGGCCCGCTATCAAGTCGTATTACACCAAGTGCCTACGTTGTACCGCGGTAGCAATTTCTATATGAGCTTAGCCAACGCCTATGCCTCCCAAGCGCGTCAAGCGGACACTTACCAGGCGCGTAATAGCTTGTTTGAGGCCGCCGACGAAGCCTATGCCGAAGCCCAACGCCGATCACCGGAACTGTTAGGCATTCAGGCGAACTATGCGCGCATTCTCAACACGTGGGCGCAATATTTACCCAAGCCAATGGCTCGCGACACGCGCTCGAGGGCCATCGACCTGATTAGCCCGGTGCTTGAACAAGCACCGAATAATGTGGCGGTGAATTTTAACTACGGCACAATCTATTTAGACCAAGCCGGGTTAGTGGGTAATTTAGGTGACCAAGAGCTGGCCGCTGATTTAATGGACAAGGCCGATCGAGCCATGGCGCATATGGTCAGTTTAGCCCCGCTTTTGGACATAGGTCGCCAACGCTGGGCTGATATTTATTTGTTCTTTAACCATTTACTGCCTGAGCCTTTAAGCGAAGCGGCGCGCTTTGCGAAAATTATCGAAATTCTCGATTTAGACAACTTTAGTCCTCAGGAATCCAGCATGTCATATGTGCGTTACATGGAGCTACTTCAACAGCGTCACTTTGCGACCCAGCAGGCCGAGTATTTAAACGAGTTAAAGCGAGTGCTACTTGATGTGTTAATCCCAGATATCGAAGCCCGTGGCGAAGGTATACACGCTTACGCCGATTACGCGCGCAACCTGTTATATCTGAGCCTTCATACCAACGACCCAGCTCAGCAACAGGCTTGGTTATCATCTGCAGATGCCTACTTTTCAAAGCAAACCGATAGCAGTTTGAGTCGGTTCAACGTCACGGACACCGCCAATATCACCGCTGCAAAACTGGCTAAAGTGATGGGCTTGACCATACAGACAGGGGCGCATCAAAGCGAATTACAGGCAGCGTTAGCGCAGCTTTCGCAGACTTGTGCACAAGGAATTGCACTTGAGGAAGAAGGTTTTATTAGGGATATGTTCTTGGTAGAAGCACAAAGAATATGGGCATTAGTTGAGCAGCACACGCAAGTATCGTGTGCTGCGCCAGCAGCTTAGGCGTCGATAATGACAGTGCCCTCGCCATAAATTGTGTCACTGGCTTGCCCGTCTTTGACTTCATGAATGGTAAACGGGTGTTCACCGCTGCCGCTTAATTGCTTAAGCTCGAACAATACCGCTTCTTCATGGGTCACACGAATCGGTGCAACCCCTTTGAAACGGACTTCGGCTTCCAGCTTAGTAAAATTTTCAAAACGCACACGCCCTTTGCTCGAGGCCACCACGTTTCCCTCTGGAAATGAGCAGGTCAAGTTATCACCAATGGTTGCTCGGATTAATACGGAATTCGCCTCACTCATAACATCTCCTCATGCAGCGTATAAAACTTGCCGTTCACTGTGACGGCAACCTAAAAAGCATAGCACAGGCTGACAAAAGCGCGCGCGGCTGCCCATTCACCGAAAGATTTGTGTATAATCGCGCCAGTTTATGCAATATCAACGTGGTGACTATGAAGTTTGAACTGGATACAACAAGTGGCCGTGCCCGACGTGGGCGAATGGTGTTTGCCCGCGGTACGGTGGAAACCCCCGCATTCATGCCGGTCGGCACCTTGGGCACTGTCAAGGGGATGACCCCTGAAGAAGTCAAAGAGACGGGTGCGCAAATTTGTTTGGGTAATACCTTTCACTTGATGTTGCGCCCAGGTACTCAAATTATTCAGCAGCACGGTGACTTGCATGATTTCATGCACTGGGACGGCCCTATTTTGACCGATTCAGGCGGGTTCCAGGTGTTTAGCTTAGGTGAACTGCGCAAAATATCAGAAGAAGGCGCAACCTTCCGCTCACCGATTAATGGCGAAAAAATCCTGCTAACACCTGAGAAATCCATGCAAGTGCAACGTGAATTGGGCTCTGACATTGTGATGATTTTCGATGAGTGTACGCCGTATCCAGCCACCTACGAGCAAGCTCAGGTGTCGATGGAGCTGTCACTGCGTTGGGCACAACGTTCGAAAGACGCCCATGAAGGCAACCCAGCTGCGTTATTTGGTATTATCCAAGGTGGTATGTACGAAGATTTACGTGACGTTTCGCTGCATGGCTTAACTGATATTGGCTTCGATGGCTATGCCATTGGCGGTTTGTCGGTTGGCGAACCGAAAGAAGACATGATGCGCGTACTTGATCATACTGCACCACAAATGCCAGTTGATAAGCCACGCTACTTAATGGGTGTCGGTAAACCTGAAGATCTGGTGGAGGCAGTGCGTCGTGGGGTCGATATGTTTGACTGCGTGATGCCAACCCGTAATGCGCGAAATGGCCATTTGTTCGTCAGTGACGGCGTGCTGAAGATTCGTAACGCAAAGCACCGCACTGACCCAAGCCCGTTAGACGCGAACTGCGACTGTTACACCTGTAAAAACTATTCGCGCGCTTACTTACACCACTTGGATCGCTGTAATGAAATTTTAGGCGCGCGCTTGAATACCATTCACAACCTGCGCTTTTATCAAATTGTGATGCAGGGCATGCGTGACGCCCTCGACAACGGTACTTTTGATGACTTCGTTAGCGAGTTTTATGCCCAACGCGGCTTGCCAGTGCCACCACTGGGTGATGCGCCAGCAGCAAGTGCTTAGCGCATAGCACAGCATAACAAAAAAGGTCTGCATCCAACTGCAGACCTTTTTTTATGCCTCGCTATCTATCTTAGCCGGCGCGATTATGTAAGAACATGGCATCGCCGTAGCTAAAGAAACGATATTCATGCTGCACCGCACTGGCGTAGGCATTCAGCATAATATCGCGGCTGGCAAACGCTGATACCAGCATCAATAGTGTCGATTCCGGCAAATGAAAATTGGTCACCATGGCGTCCACTACCGCGAATTGGTAGCCTGGGTAAATAAAAATATCCGTTTCCGCGAAAAATGGCTGTAAGCCTTCACCCTGACTCGCGCGCGCCATCGATTCTAAAGAACGCACCGACGTCGTCCCCACCGCAATCACTCGATTGCCACGTGCTCGGGCTGCCTGAATCGCATCTATGGTGTCTTGCCCTACTTCCGCATATTCGCTATGCATCACGTGCGCTTCAATGCTCTCTACCCGTACTGGTTGAAACGTACCCGCCCCTACGTGCAAGGTCACATACGCAAATTCAACGCCCTTATCTTGCAATTGTTGCAAAATCTTCTGGTCGAAGTGCAAACCCGCGGTTGGTGCAGCTACCGCACCTGGCTTGCGGTTGTACACCGTTTGATAGCGTTCACGATCACTGTCTTCGTCTGGTCTATCAATATAAGGTGGCAACGGCATATGCCCATGGGCTTCGAGCAGTTCCAGCACTGTTTGCGGCGCGTCAAAGTGCAGCTTAAATAATGCGCCTTCACGGCCAATCACCTCAGCTTCAAACGCATCTTCTAAACGTACACGAACACCTGCTTTTGGTGCGCGATTGGCACGTACATGCGCTAATACATGGTGTTCATCCAGTACGCGTTCCACAAGCACTTCAACTTTACCGCCTGACACCTTCTGGCCCAGTAAACGCGCAGGGATAACTCGCGTGTCGTTGAAGATAAGTAGATCGCCTGGGTTGATGGCCGCAACAATATCGCCAAACTGGCTGTGGGTCAGTTCGCCAGTGCTGGCATCAACTTGCAACATACGACTGGCACTGCGCTCGGGTTGCGGATAACGCGCAATTAATTCATCAGGGAGATCAAAGCTAAAGTCTGCGACTTTCATCGAGTTCTTATTTCCTTTACAACAGAGCGAGCAACATACCCGGTATACTTGGGTTATACGCGGTGCAACTCTAAACGTTCATTCAAATGCACAATACGCTTGGCCATACCGCGAATAATCGCGTCTTTGACTTTATCGCGTAATGCCGAGCCAATTGAGCGTAAACCTTGGTTATCAATGCGAAACAAAATGCAGTCGGTAGCAGCGATCACGCTGGCACTGCGTGCCTTGCGCGTTACGAACGAGCTCTCACCGATAATCTCACCGCTGCGCACCGTACCTAGTTCTTGACCACCTTTCTCAACTCGCACGGTGCCTGACAGCAGCAGGTAAAGTGAGGTGTCCATGTCACCTTCCTGAAATACTGGGCGCCCAGTTTTACAACTATACAGACGCAGTTTATCGTCCAGAAGAAACCGGCGTTCGTCGTTACTAAATGCAGCAAAGAAATCCAGTCGGTTCATGATTTCAAGCAACTTTAGTTTTGAGGCGGATTGAATCGCTCGCATACCAATGGTCCTGTACTAACGCTTACTCATAGATGTTTGACTAGATAGTAAAAAGCGCGACCCGAAGTCACGCTTTCAATTGCCGCATACTAGGTTGCGTATATGACACTCTAAAATGAGTACACAACGGTCACTGCGGTTTCAGTGTCCAGCTTTTCAGGAATACGCCCTGAAGGCTGTGGAAAAACAGTACTATTATGGGTCATCGTGAGCGACACACGCAAGGCAAGTGCCGAATTCAGATTCGCCGTTACAGCAGACACCGAACGCGTACGCACATTGTCATCACCCACTTCAGTTGCAATACTTTGAGTAAAACGAGAAGTAGGCGAAATATCCCAGTTCAAACGGCCAGCCAGTCTAACTATCCAGTCACCTTCGGTCTCGCCAGTGTCACGACGCTTGTCGTACGAATAACCAGGACCCACTTCGAAGTCAGCAAATAGCCCTTCACGCCACGTATAACGGTTACCGTAACCCGCCGCTATGGTTGATTGGTATTCATAACTTTTAAAGCGGTCATCCTCATACGAGGCATAAAGAAACAGTGATGAGTTGCTGTCTTCTTCAAACTTACGGTTGGTTTGTGCTGATGCGAAAAAACGGTCGGCATCGACAATGCTTTCACCTTCCGCGTTATCAGTCTCTTGGCGATAGTAATCGAATTCACCCTGGTGGCGCCACAATGCGACCTCACGCTGCAAATTCAACTTACCTTTCCATGATTGTGATTCGGTGTTACCCGAACGAATCAATAAACCAACTTCCACCTCAGCCTGCCAGCCCTCGTCATCAGGCGTGACCGCTTGAGCTTGATGGCTGGATGCGAGTAGCAATGCAACTGACGCCGCAGTTGCTGAATATGTAAATACTGACATGTGAATTCCTATCTTATTTTACAGTCGCTTTTTATTTTACAGTCGCTTTTAGCGCACCGCTTTCGTAGCGCTTAAACATGTCTTCTAGCGACACGGGCTTAATTTTATCGGCGTGGCCTGCAGTACCAAAGGCTTCATAGCGCGCTTTACAGATGTCGTACATGGCATCCGTGGCCGCTTGTAAATATTTGCGCTGGTCGAAGTTGCTTGGGTTCTGTGCCAAGTGACGGCGAATCGCACCCGTTGACGCTAAGCGCAAGTCAGTGTCGATATTGACTTTACGCACACCGTGACGGATACCTTCTTGAATTTGCTCCACTGGCACACCGTAAGTTTCTGGAATTTCACCACCAAACTCATTAATGATTGCCAACCAATCTTGTGGCACTGACGAAGAGCCGTGCATCACTAAGTGAGTGTCAGGAATGCGCGCGTGAATCTCTTTAATGCGCTCAATTGACAGAATGTCACCTGTCGGTGGACGAGAGAACTTGTACGCACCGTGTGACGTGCCACAGGCAATCGCAAGGGCATCAACCTGGGTTGCTTTAACGAAATCTGCTGCTTCTTCCGGGTCAGTCAGTAACTGATCGTGAGTCAGCTTACCTTCTGCACCGACGCCGTCTTCTTCGCCAGCTTCGCCCGTTTCAAGTGAACCTAATACACCTAACTCACCTTCAACTGACACCCCGCACGCATGCGCCATTTCAACCGTACGGCGAGTCACTTCAACGTTGTAGTCGTAATCGGCAGGCGTCTTACCATCGTCACGCAACGAGCCGTCCATCATCACTGAGCTAAAGCCCAACTGAATCGAACGTTGGCATACCGCTGGTGAGGTGCCGTGGTCCTGGTGCATCACCACCGGAATATGTGGCCATTCTTCTACTGCAGCCAAAATTAAGTGGCGCAAAAATGGGGCACCTGCATATTTGCGTGCGCCCGCTGAGGCTTGCACAATCACAGGGCTGTTGGTGTCATTGGCGGCCATCATGATAGCGCGCATTTGCTCAACGTTATTGACGTTGAACGCTGGAACACCGTAACTGTACTCGGCTGCATGGTCGAGTAGTTGGCGTAATGAAATAAGTGCCATGTAATAAACTCCTTAAACGTATTTGTTATGCCTGGCTTTCTTTGGCACGTGCTTCCAAAATTGCGACTGCGGGCAAAGTTTTGCCCTCTAAAAATTCTAAAAATGCGCCACCGCCGGTAGAAATATAGGACACCTGATCAGCCATACCGTATTTATCAATGGCCGCTAAGGTATCGCCACCGCCAGCGATGGAAAACGCCGAGCTTTTAGCAATCGCATCGGCAATCGCGCGGGTGCCTGCGCCAAATTGCTCAAACTCGAAGACCCCGACAGGGCCATTCCAAACGATGGTGCCGGCATTTTCAAGTAACTGCGCTAAAGCAGCCGATGTGTCAGGCCCAATGTCAAAAATCATATCATCAATCGCGACGTCGCTCACAGCTTTGACTTCCGCCGCAGCGTCTTCAGCAAACTTCTTGCCGGTTACGACGTCACTTGGTAATGGAATATCTGCACCGCGGGTCTTAGCGGAAGCTGCCAGCCGTGACGCTTCTGCCACTAAATCGTCTTCACATAATGACTGACCGACTTGATGGCCTGCCGCTTTAATAAATGTATTGGCAATGCCACCACCGACAATCAGTTGATCAACTTTGCGCACGAGCGAGTTGAGTACCGTTAGCTTGGTCGATACTTTCGAGCCGCCAACAATCGCTACCAACGGACGCTTCGGCTCTTTCAACGCTTTACCCAGTGCATCAAGTTCAGCCACCAACAACGGCCCAGCACATGCAATAGGTGCGTACTGCGCCACACCATAGGTCGATGCCTGAGCACGGTGTGCCGTACCAAAAGCATCCATCACGAAAATATCGCATAACGCAGCCAGCTTTTTCGCTAGCCCAGGGTCGTTTTTCTTTTCGCCCACGTTAAAACGCACGTTTTCAAATACCACTAACTCGCCACCCGCGACTTCCACGCCGTCTAAGTAGTTAGTTTCCAGACGCACAGGGAAATTCAACGCCTCAGCTAAGTACGTAGCGACGGGGGCCATTGAATAGGCGGCATCGAACTCGCCCTCTTCAGGGCGGCCAAGATGCGACATCACCATCACTTTAGCACCCTGCTCCAGCGCTTGCTGCAAGCTGGGTAAGGCAGCACGTAAACGCGCGTCAGAAGTAACCTTGCCGTCTTTGATCGGCACGTTTAAATCTTCACGAACTAACACGCGCTTGCCGCGTAAATCAAAATCTGTCATTGCCAAAACGCTCATAGCGATTTCCTTTTTTGCAGTCTAATTCGGTTTGCCCGGGCGCGAATGTGCCTTAATGTGCATGCACCTGATGCATGCTCAGGGCGGTATCCAACATGCGGTTGGCAAAGCCCCATTCGTTATCACACCAAGCCAATACTTTTACCAGATGACCATGACTGACACGTGTTTGCGTACCATCCACGATACTTGAGCGCGGGTCATGGTTAAAGTCAATTGACACCAATGGCTCCATAGTAAAGCCTAAAATGCCACGTAATTCATGCTGGGCAGCCTGTTGCAGCGCACTATTCACAGCCTCAATATCCACTGCCTTACGCACGGTCACACTCAAATCCATCACCGACACATTGGTCACTGGCACCCGCACTGCGATGGCTTCAAAGCGCCCGGCAAATTGCGGTAATATGCGCTCAATACCGCGGGCTAAACGCGTATCTACCGGGATAATGGATTGCGACGCTGCGCGGGCTAATCGTGGGTTAACGTGGTGCGCATCAATCACTTGCTGATCATTCATCGCCGAGTGAATGGTCGTAATGGTGCCAGAATCGACGCCAAAGGCGTCGTCCAGCACTTTGATCACCGGCACAATACAATTGGTGGTGCACGAACCATTCGATACGATGGTGTGCGCAGCATCCAAGTCTTGCTGATTGATACCTTGAATCACCGTCATATCGACATCGGGTGCCGCTGGATGGGAAAACAACACGGCGCGCGCACCAGCGTGAAGGTGCGCCTCGGCGTCTTCTCGCGAACCAAACACACCGCTGCACTCAAGCACGATATCAACCTGATGTGTGGCCCAATCCAAATCGGCTAAACGACTGTGGTGGCTCAATGCAATCAGGTCTTCACCGACTTGCAAGTGATGGTTTTGCACATCCACAGGCACCGCAAAGCGCCCGTGGGTACTATCATACTTTAGTAAATGCGCAATTGAATCAGCCGGTGCAGGGTCGTTCACTGCAACCACTTCAATTTGGTCGCGAAAGCCCGACTCGTACAGGGCGCGCAGTACGCTGCGCCCAATCCGACCTAACCCATTAATTGCTACCCGAACCACCTGGTCGCTCAAGCTTATACCGCCTTCGCCGTGTTAACGATGTTGGCTACCGTGAAGCCAAAGTGTTCAAACAGTTGCTCGGCAGGCGCCGACTCACCAAAGGTGGTCATGCCCACGACCGCGCCATCTAAACCGACATATTTAAGCCAGTAATCAGCAATACCTGCTTCAATCGCGACACGACGACGTACTGAATTCGGTAATACGCTGTCTTTGTAGTCGCTGCTCTGAGCATCGAAAACATCGGTACTTGGCATCGACACCACACGTACTTTCTCACCACTATCGCTCAGTTGCTGTGCCGCTTGCATCGCGAGCTCAACTTCAGAGCCCGTAGCAATCAGGATCAACTCAGGCGCGTCGGCGAAGTCTTTCAACACATAACCACCGCGGTTAATGTCAGCCAATTGCTGTGCGGTGCGTGGCTGTGGTGCTACCCCTTGGCGAGTAAACACCAAAGCTGTGGGGCCGTCTCTGCGCTCAATCGCAGCTTTCCAGCTCACTGCTGATTCAACCTGGTCGCAAGGGCGCCAGGTGTTCAAATTCGGGGTTACACGCATGCTGGCCAATTGCTCAACCGGTTGGTGAGTAGGGCCGTCTTCACCCAAGCCAATTGAATCGTGAGTGTATACGAAAATAGCGGGTTGCTTCATCAGTGCGGCCATGCGCACGGCGTTACGGGCATATTCCATAAACATCAGGAAGGTCGCACCGTAAGGCACGAAACCGCCATGCAATGCGATACCATTCATAATCGCCGACATACCGAATTCACGCACGCCATAGTAAATATAGTTACCGCTCGCATCGTTATGAGTAAGTGGCTTCGACTGGTCCCACAACGTAAGGTTAGAGCCAGCTAAATCCGCTGAACCACCAAGCAACTCAGGCAACAATGGGCCATAGGCATTCAAAGCTTGCTGTGATGCTTTACGCGTCGCCACCTTTTCTGGGTTCGCTTGTAGTTTTTCAATGTAGGCTTGTGCTTGTTGGCTAAAGTCAGCTGGCAGTTCGCCTGCTAAGCGGCGCTTCAGTTCAGCCGCCAATTCTGGGTGCGCAGCGGCGTAGTCCGCCATTTGCTGTTGCCATTGCTGCTCAGCCTGCTGGCCTTTCGAGTTGGCGTCCCATGCTTGATACACATCTTGAGGCACTTCAAACGGACCAAATTCCCAGCCCAGTTGTTTACGGGCCAACGCGATTTCGTCGTTGCCCAATGGCGCGCCATGGCAAGATTCTTTACCCTGCTTGTTCGGCGAACCAAAACCAATCACCGTTTTACAGCAAATTAGGGTTGGTTTGTCGGTGGTGGCACGAGCCGCTTCAATCGCGTTCACAATCGCGTCGCTGTCATGCCCATCAACGCCACCAATCACATGCCAGCCATAGCTTTCAAAACGTTTGACGGTGTCGTCGGTAAACCAGCCTTCCACTTCGCCGTCAATGGAAATGCCGTTGTCGTCATAAAACGCAATCAGTTTGCCTAAGCCCAATGTGCCTGCTAATGAGCATACTTCGTGGGAAATACCTTCCATTAAGCAGCCGTCACCCAAGAAGGTATAGGTGTAGTGATCGATAATATCGTGGCCTGGCTGGTTAAATTGCGCAGCCAATACTTTTTCCGCAATTGCCATACCTACTGCATTACTAATGCCTTGGCCTAATGGGCCGGTGGTCGTTTCAATACCCGGCGCATAGCCATACTCCGGGTGACCTGGGGTTTTTGAATGCAGTTGGCGGAAGTTCTTGAGTTCGTTGATATCTAAATCGTAGCCTGTCAGGTGCAACAACGAATAAATCAGCATCGAGCCATGGCCGTTGGACAATACAAAACGGTCGCGATTTGCCCATTCCGGGTTGCTTGGGTTGTGCTGCAAGTAATCACGCCACAACACCTCAGCAATATCGGCCATCCCCATCGGGGCGCCTGGGTGACCAGAATTAGCCTGCTGAACTGCGTCCATACTAAGGGCGCGAATGGCGTTGGCAAGATGACGACGTTGGGACATGAATCACTCCTGAAAATGGGCTCTGGGTTGGCGCAGCTAGGCATTGTCATGGTGCGCCGCTGAACTTTTCCACGGCCACCACGTAATCAACGACACGGATGCTACACGCTATCGATTGTAGACCTGCGCGCGTATTGTCCACAATTCGCGCCGTACACGCAAATTTAACGCTGCGTTCAGACTTATAGACGTCTAAAACTGGATTTTTCAGCCAAAAACGTCTAGAGTAGCGGCGATTTTAAAATATGAGAGAATTATTGCTATGCCACGACACCTATTTACCTCTGAGTCTGTCTCTGAAGGTCATCCGGATAAAATTGCTGACCAAATTTCGGATGCGGTGCTGGACGCTATCCTACGCGAAGACCCAAAAGCGCGCGTTGCCTGTGAAACCTACGTCAAAACCGGCATGGTTTTGGTCGGTGGTGAGATTAACACCCACGCATGGGTCGATGTGGAAGACTTAGTACGTAATACCGTGCGCCGCATTGGTTATACCCACTCTGACATGGGCTTTGATGCGGATAGCTGTGCGGTATTGAATGCCATCGGTAAGCAGTCTCCAGACATCAACCAAGGGGTTGACCGTGGTGCGCCAGAAGAGCAAGGCGCCGGCGACCAAGGCTTAATGTTTGGCTACGCGTCAAATGAAACTGATGTGCTCATGCCTGCACCGATTACTTATGCACACAAATTAGTTCAGCGCCAAGCTGAAGTGCGTCGCAACGAGTTACCCTGGTTACGTCCGGACGCCAAGAGCCAGCTGACCTTTGTTTACGACGACGGCAAGCCAGTGGGTATTGATGCGGTGGTATTATCTACCCAACACGCCGACAACTATAGCCTGAAAGATGTGCAAGAAGCGGTGATGGAACATATCGTCAAGCCAGTGTTACCGGCAGAATGGGTGACCAAAACGACTAAGTTCCACATCAACCCGACTGGTAAGTTCGTGATTGGTGGCCCGATGGGCGACTGCGGTTTAACCGGGCGTAAAATTATTGTCGATACCTACGGCGGCATGGCGCGTCACGGCGGTGGTGCGTTCTCGGGCAAAGACCCTTCTAAAGTTGACCGCAGTGCTGCCTATGCGGCGCGCTATGTGGCGAAAAATATTGTCGCGGCGGGGTTAGCTGAGCGCTGTGAAGTACAAGTATCCTATGCAATTGGTGTGGCTGAACCGACCTCGATTAGCCTTGAGACCTTTGGCACCAGCCAGTACGACGAAGAGACCTTAATTCGTGTTGTGCGCGAGCACTTTGATTTACGCCCATATGGGCTGATTCAAATGCTTGATTTAGAGCGCCCGATTTATCTGCCTACCGCGGCTTACGGCCACTTTGGACGCGAAGAATTCCCGTGGGAGCGCACTGACAAGGCAGCCGCACTGAAAGACGCGGTACGTTAATATGCGCATACCTCGCATTTACCATAGCCAACCGCTAGTGGTTGGCACGGTGATAGCGCTTGAAGCAGACGCGGCCAACCATGTTGGCCGCGTTTTGCGCTTACAAGAAGGGCATAACATTGAGCTTTTCTGTGGCGATAACCACAGCTATAGCGCCTGCATTAGCGCCGCATCGAAAAAGCACGTAGAAGTTCGGGTTGAGTCCAAAGTAGCTGCCAGCGTCGAATCACCGTTACAGGTGCATTTAGTGCAAGGCATTTCGCGCGGTGATCGGATGGACTTTACCTTACAAAAAGCAGTCGAGCTTGGCGTCAGCAGTATTACGCCCGTGTTCACTGAACGCTGTGGGGTCAAACTGCAAGGTGAACGGCTTGAGAAAAAGCAGCTTCAATGGCAAAAGATAGTCATTGCGGCATGTGAGCAAAGTGGCCGTAACCTGGTGCCTACCGTACACACCGCTGTGACTTTAGATACGTATTTAGACCACGCAGATCGGCCGCAAACCTTAACCCTAGAGCCCAGTGCGGAATATTCACTTAAAAGCGCGCCTGTGGCTCAAGAACTCGCGCTATTAATTGGCCCTGAAGGTGGCTTTTCCGCTGCCGAAATTGAACGCACCCGTCAGGCTGGGTGTATTGCGGTGCGATTAGGGCCTCGCGTCTTACGTACCGAAACTGCTGCATTAACTGCACTGGCGGCGTTGCAGGCAAATCACGGTGATTTAGTTTAGCGCCTCGTGTACACTTTTTTATTCTATTCTTCTGAATTCCTGAGGTTGGCATGAAAGTTGGCATTATCATGGACCCGATTGAGACGGTCAAAACCTACAAAGACACAAGTTTCCGTTTAGCATTAGAGGCGCAAGCCCGCGGCCATGAGCTGCTGTATATGGAAATGAATGATTTGTTTATCGACGGCGGTAATCCCATGGCATTCGTGCGCCCACTGTCGGTTGTCGACCAAAAAGAAGACTTTTATACCTTGGGCGACGGCTGCGATATTCACTTGGGCGAACTCGATATTATCCTAATGCGCAAAGACCCGCCCTTCGATACCGAATTTGTGTATGCCACCCACATTTTAGAACTCGCTCAGCAAGCGGGGGCCTTGGTCGCTAACCGCCCACAAAGCTTGCGCGATTGTAGCGAAAAGCTATTCACTGCATGGTTCCCAGACACCATCAGTGCGACTATCGTGACCCGCGACGCGCAGCGTATTCGCGAATTTCACCAAAAGCATAAAGACATCATTTTGAAACCCTTAGACGGGATGGGTGGTGCATCGATTTTCCGGGTCAAAGACGACGGCAACAATTTAGGCGTGGTGATTGAAACACTGACCGCCCATGGCCAGCGTTTTGCGATGGTGCAGGAATATTTACCGGCGATTAAAGACGGCGACAAGCGCATCCTGATTATTAATGGCGAGCCGGTGCCTTATTGCTTGGCACGCGTGCCATCTGCAGGTGAAACACGCGGCAATCTGGCCGCTGGCGGCAGTGGACGGCCACAACCGCTGAGCGACAGTGACTGGGCATTAGCCCGTCGCGTCGGCCCAAGCTTAAAAGAAAAAGGCTTATATTTGGTGGGTTTAGACGTGATTGGTGACCGTATTACCGAAATTAACGTGACCAGCCCAACCTGCATGCGTGAAATTGAAAATCACTACGAGATCAATATTGCGGCGAGCTTGTTCGAACAACTGGAAAACGACGTAACGGCGAAAAAAACAGCCTAAGGGTTGCTAACGCGCTTTATAAATCGTCGTTTTACCACCATATTTAGTACTGGTGCCGTTGTGGAGTAGCCTATGAAAAGCTTACAGAATCATTTTTTAATTGCCATGCCTGACATGCAAGATTCGTTTTTTGAGCGCACCGTGACCTATATTTGTGAGCACAATGACGAAGGTGCGATGGGCTTAATTGTGAATCAGCCTGTTGAAATGACACTGCAAAAGTTGCTGCAACAAATTGAAATTCAAGTTCCGGGTGACAGTGCACTTGAACGCACCCATGTCTATGCCGGTGGCCCCGTGGGCACAGATCGCGGCTTCGTGTTGCATCAACCCCAGGACGGCTGGCGCAGTAGCTTGCAGTTAAGTGACGATATTATGATTACGACCTCAAAGGATATCCTGGAGAGCTTTGGCTCGATTCATGCGCCAGACAAGTTTCTTTTGACCTTAGGTTATGCAGGTTGGGACGCCGGCCAACTCGAAGAAGAGCTTGCCAGCAATAGCTGGTTAACGATTCCGGCAGATGCTGATATTTTGTTTAATACGCCAAGTAATGAGCGCTGGCAAAAGGCCACTGAAAAGCTGGGTATCGACCTGTGGCAGTTAGCGCCTGGCGCAGGACACGCCTGATGTCGAGTGTGATGGCATTTGACTTCGGTACACGCAGTATTGGGGTCGCGATTGGACAAGCGATAACGGGTACAGCTAATCCATTAGCTGCGATTAAGGCGCAAGACGGCACCCCAAGTTGGGAGCTGATTGCGCAATTACTCAGTCAATGGCAACCAAGTTTATGCGTCGTTGGCTTGCCCCTTAACATGGACGGTACAGAACAACCGATGACTGCGCGCGCGCGTAAGTTCGCTAATCGCTTGCATGGCCGTTTTGGTGTCGCTATCCATTTACAGGACGAGAGGTTAACCACTGCAAGTGCCAAAGAGTATTTATTTGAGCGCGGTGGTTTTAAAAGCTTAGGCAAAGGTGCCGTTGATAGCGCGTCCGCCTGTTTAATTTTAGAAGATTATTTTCGCCAACCGTCTGAGCCCCAAGCAAAAGCATAAACTTTGCTTGGCTCAGCGGGGGCTTTTCGTTATATTGACGCCTTAGTTTACATGCAGTAGTGAATATACAGCTGGTGCATGCAATAACGCACTTTATTGACGCTTGAAAGAGAGGGCACCGCCTTGTTCGGAAGAGAAGAACCATACACAGTGACTGGCAATACCATTTCACTGACCGATGACAACAAGTCATTGTTGTTGGTGACACCTAGTCGCTATGACAATATTTTGGTAAGCCGATACGGTGTTGAACTGACCGATCTTGAGCCGGTACGTCGTCCTAACGTTAAAAATGTGGTGTTAAGCGAACTGTTTAAACGTGATAAGACATTTTTCTTTATTCGTGCTGGCGGCGTTGAATACCAAGTAGACCTTAAGTATGTCGACAGCCCTATCAGCGAAGTTAAGTTTTAAGTTACGCCATTCCCCGCGCCGCCGTGTAAGCGGCGCCTTTGCCCTACTGCTGGCCTTGCTCCTAAGCGCCAGCATGGCTAGCGCTCAAGCCAGCACTGCATTTCAATTTAATCGTGACCATGCCGATGGCAGCGTGCATTTGCACTATGGTTTTGAGGATATCGAAGGTCAACGCCAGCAATGGCAGCTGACATTTTCGCAGCAAGATATGTTGCGCCAGCCTGTGATGTTTCGACCCTTAAGCCCTGCCCGGCTGCAACGAGCGCTATTACAGCAGCAACGTGAGTTTGCACGTCAACAAGGTTGGCGCGGCGCGCAAGTAGAGCTCGATAATGGCCGTTTGATCTACCAACTGCACAATCGCATCGGCGCACCTGAAAATGCGTTGTCAACATGGCGGGCACGAGAAGCCGACGCGCGTGCTGGAATATTGCGCCAGCATTACTATCAAAGCTTACGCCTACACACGGGTAACACCGGCTATACCCCTGATCATCCGCGCGTGGCGGCAGAATCGGTCACCTTGCTAAGCCCTTTAATTGCGCAACTTGACCACACCCTAAGCGCAACCTACGACGATTACACCCCGCGCCAGGCGCTTGCCTACGTCAGTCATTTTATTCAGCAAATTCCCTACGCTGAATTGAGCGACCGTTTGCAAAGCAATGGTGCTGGTTTTGTGACCCCTGGCAGGCTTTTGCATGATAATCGCGGGGATTGCGATTCGAAAGTGACATTGCTAGCGGCGCTAATGGCTGGCTTATTTGCGGACGTCGAGCGACGCATCGTGTACTTACCCGGCCACGCCATGTTTGCGCTCGCCCTTGACCCTGAGCCCGACGATATATTTCTGCGTGACCGGGTGGCAGACGCTGACAATGACGAGCGTGCAACCTTTGTCATCGCTGACCCCACCGGGCCTGCCCAACTAAACGTCGGCGAAGCCGCGCGCGCTTACCAAAGTCATTTACGCAGCGGCGCGGTTACTTTAAAACCGATATAACCGCGCCGCCGGGTTTATTACACAGGGTTAGAGCGTTATAAGTTCTCTTCTGCGTATTGCGCCAACGAGCTACGTACGACACCATTTAAGTTCATGGTGGCACTACCATGGTAATTCTTAAATCGTTCCACTAAATAGGTTAAGCCAGAGGTCAACGGGGTTAAGTAATAGCTGTCGATTTGAGCCAGGTTCCCCGAACAAATGATTTTGGTGCCAGCACCGCAACGGGTAATAATGGTCTTCAATTGCGATGCCGTCAGGTTTTGCGCTTCATCAAGCAATACAATCGCATTTTGGATACTACGCCCGCGCATAAAGTTAATTGACTTGAACTGAATGTTGGCCTTTTTCATGGTGTAGTCCAAGCTTGACTCCATATGCTCATCGGACTTATGCAACACTTCTAAACTGTCAGTAATAGCTGCCAACCACGGCGCCATTTTCTCTTCTTCGGTGCCGGGTAAAAAGCCGATGGATTCAGCAATTTCTGGGGTACTACGGGTAACAATGATTTTCTCGTAAATGCCCTTTTCCACCACCTGCTCTAACGCGGTGGCTAAAGCCAGTAAGGTTTTACCACACCCGGCAGGGCCAGTCAGAATGACTAAATCAATCGTCGGGTCGAGCAATGCGTTCATGCCCATAGCTTGGTAAATATTCTTTGGCGAGATACCCCACGCCCGTTGTCCCATCAAACGCTCACGGCCAATGTCCTGAATTTTCACATAGTGACTATCGTAGCTTTCAACCCGCGCTGCGAAATGCTCCGTTTCATCCGTGATATATTCGTTGGGGAACGGGTTAGGAAACACTGACAGTGGAATGTAATGATAGGTGTCACGACCGTCTTGTTCACTGCGTACGTCGGTTACTTGGCTCCAAAAGTCGCCGGGGAACTGATAAAACCCCTTCGACAACAACTTAATATCGTCAATCAACTGATCGGTGCGATAATCTTCAACCCGCTTGACCCCAGCACCCTTGGCCTTAAGCCGCATATTGATGTCTTTGGTGACCAGTATCACCGGCCCTTTATTTTGCTTTTGAAGCTCTAATGCGGTCTGAATAATGCGGTGGTCATTTTCCGTCAATGACATGGATGCATCTTGCTGACGCAACTGAAAGTCAGGGAAGATGGATAAATGGCCTTCAGCTTGATGCTCACCGCTGACCCGGGTTAACGGCACGCCCGCGGTGATTTGCTCTGGGGATGCCTCGTGTAGTGCTTCTTCTAAGGCTCGTATCGCCACCCGTGCGTCGCGGCTAACGTCTTTCTGGCGGTCTTTAATGTTATCCAGCTCCTCCAGCACCACCATAGGAATGATGACGTTGTGTTCGTCGAAATTAAGGAATGCAAGCGGTTCGTGCAGCAGGATATTCGTGTCGAGGATATAATGTTTAACGTTGCGGTTAAGGGTTTGGTCAGTTGTTAGAGCGGTGTCACCGCTTCGCTCCGAGCGCGTTTTTGGCATAGAATACACCTCTTGGTTGGCACGATTATGTTCTTATCTACTAGCCATCACTATTCTTTTAGCATAGCCAAAGCTGTTCCGACAGCTATTTAATAACAAACTTTTTACCCTTTCATGACAGCGCCTTTGATACCATAGCGCGCCCCAAGGTGTGGCTTGAGTTAGCGCGCACTAAGGTCAATTTTCAGCAGTATGTAAAAGTTGTAGGAAGGCATATCTTTGAGCGAATTTGCAATCGGCCAACGTTGGCTTAGTGAAACAGAAATTGAATTGGGTTTAGGCGTTGTAACCGGTATTAACGGTCGCCAAGTGTCCATCATGTTCCCAGCAAATGGTGAAATTCGCGCCTATGCCAGCCATAACGCGCCTCTGACGCGTTTTCGTCTCGACCAAGAGGACACTGGCACCCACAGTGACGGCTGGACATTTAGTGTGCAAGACCATGACGATGTGGATGGCCTGATTGTCTATGCGGGCACTCGTGATGGCGAGGCCGTGCAAGTTCCTGAGACCCAACTGCACTATCAGGTTCAGCTAAGTAGTCCCTTGAACCGCTTGCTGGCGGGCCAACTTGACCGCGTCAACCACTACAACCTGCGCCAGCAAGCTGGCAATGCAATGCGCCATTGGCTGGATCACCCTGCACGCGGGTTACTTGGGGCGCGTATCGATGTGCTGCCGCACCAAATGTATGTAGCGCATAGCGTCGGTCAGCGCGTCAAGCCACGCGTGCTATTGGCCGATGAGGTTGGCTTAGGTAAAACCATTGAAGCGGGGTTAATTTTACAGACCCAACTATTGAATGCCCTTGCCCAACGAGTGCTTATTCGGGTGCCAGACCCTTTATTGCACCAATGGATGATTGAATTACGCCGCCGCTTTAATCTGGCATTTAGCATTATTGATGAGAGCTTTTGTGAAGCCGCTGCTGAAAGCGGACAAAACCCATTCGAGCAAGTCCAGTTGGCGTTATGCCCTGCCTCATTACTTGACGATGAAGACGTACAAATGCAAGCACTGGCCTGTGACTGGGACATGGTGGTGGTTGATGAGGCGCACCAATTAAGTGCTGAGCAGCGTGACTTAATCGGTGACCTGGCTGAAGGATGCGGGCTGTTACTGCTGACTGCGACCCCGGACCAAGGGGGCGCCGACACCCACTTTGCCCAACTTAATTTGCTCGACCCTGAACGCTTTCATGACTTGGCAGCGTTTCGTGCCGAGCAACAGCAGTATCAACAAGTGGCGACTGAAGCTGCAGGTTTGGCGGCCGATAGTGATGCGCTCAATACCTTGTTAGACGAGCACGGCACCGGCCGCGTACTTCTGCGCAATACCCGCGCCAATGTGTCTGGTTTCCCGACGCGCCAATACCACCCCCATGAACTGGAGCATGATGCTCTCAGTGGCGAGTCAGAGCTCGATGTCAAGGTCGCTTGGCTACATGCTTTTGCACGCCAACATGGCGGCGATAAAATGCTGGTGATGATGCAAACCCAAACCCAAGTTGAAGAAGTCGCTGCCAGCCTGCGGGTTAAGTTCGGCCGCCATTGCGCCTTGTTCCACGAAGGTATGACACTGATTGAGCGTGACCGCGCAGCGGCATTTTTTGCCGACCAAGAGGACGGCGCCCAATTGTTATTAAGTTCAGAGATTGGCGGCGAAGGGCGTAATTTTCAGTTTGCACGCCATGTCATCATGCTGGATTTACCTGAACACCCTGACAAACTCGAACAACGCATCGGTCGTCTTGACCGTATCGGTCAGCTCGACACTTTTGATATTCACGTACCTATGGTGGCAGGCAGCTTAGATGCACGCTTAGCCACTTGGTACCACCAAGGCATGCAGGCATTCACCCAAGCCAATGCGACGGGCCATGCGCTGTTGCTGAGCTTAGGCCGTAAGCTGAAAAAAGGATTGCAAGGCAGTGAGGATGAGTTCGCAGCCTTGGTTGAGCAAACTGCTGCGCAAGTGGCCACTATTCGTGAACATATGGGCGCGGGCCGCGATCGCTTGCTGGAACTGAATAGCTGCCGTTTAAGTGTGGCCAAGCCTTTATGTGATGCCGTGTTAGCCAGTGATCAAAGCACAGAGCTGGCGACATTTATGTTTAGCTTTTGGGATCAGTTCGGCGTCGATGTTGAAGACAAAGACGATCAGCGTTTAATTATTAAGCCCGGCCAAAACTTTGCTGCCAATGGCTTACCTGGTATGGACGAAGAAGGGTCCTTAGTGACGTTCGATCGCCGCACCGCGCTGCATTACGACGATGTGCAGTTCCTGACCTGGGAGCACCCGCAAGTGCTGACCGCCCTTGAGCTGGTCATGACCGAGCAGCACGGTAGCACCACAGTCGCGATTTTGAAAAATAAGGCTCTGCCTGCCGGACATTGGTTTGTTGAAATGAATGTGCGTGCCAGCCTGCCGAGCGCACCGACCCTTGGCTTAGAAAAGCTGTACCCGACACCGACCTTACGAATTTTGAGTGACGCCCAAGGGCGCAACCTTAGTGCCAAGATCAGTGCCGACACGCTGAATAAGCAATTGCACTTCGTCAATAAAAAAACCGGTGCGCAAATGGTGAAAGCGTTGCGTCAGCCTTTGCAACAGGTGGTTAAATCGCAAATGGACGAGGCCCAAACCTTACTGTTGGCAAGTTGCCAGCAAGCAGCCACGAAACGCCTGACTCAAATTGACCAAGATATTCAGCGCTTGCAAAGCCTGAAGATGCGCAATCCAAGCATTCGCCAGGACGAAATTGATAGCTTGCAGGCGTTGCGCCAGCAATGGCATGATGCCTATGCTGCGCCGCAGGTGTCGCTGGATTCATTGCGCTTGATTATCAATGCGGGCGCAGATAGTTAGGAGCCCTTCACTTGACGCCACGATTGCCGGACAGAACGCCTGACATCACGCCGACGCCTTCCCGGGCTACCGACGATTTTGTCTACGCGCCACCACAGTCACCATATCTGACGTTGTTGCACTACGACCAAGATATCGTGGTCGCGAATAAGCCAAGTGGCTTACTCAGCGTGCCCGGCAAAGCTCTGGCCCACCAAGATAGTTTGTACACGCGCTTAGCGCGCGTGTGGCCCGACATTCGTGTCGTGCATCGGCTGGATATGGCAACCTCTGGGGTCATTGTATTTGCTCGCCATAAAGCCGCGCAGAGCCATTTAAGCAAACAGTTTCAAGCCCGTAGCGTCAATAAGACCTATATTGCAGAGGTGTATGGCCAACTGCCAGAGCCGCAAGGCGAGGTCGACTTGCCATTGCGCTGTGATTGGCCGCGACGCCCGAAGCAAATGGTGTGTCACCAGCAAGGCAAGGCATCGCTAACGCACTATGAAGTTGCTGACTATTGTGCGCAGACTCATAGTTCGCGGGTGTTATTACATCCGGTCACGGGGCGCTCGCACCAGTTGCGGGTTCACATGCTAGCCCTCGGCTGCCCCATATTAGGTGATCGCCTGTATGGCCACGAAGCCAGCCAACAAGCAGCAGCTCGCCTGCAACTCCATGCATTGCGCATTAGCCTGTATCACCCCAACTCGCAAGCACGCATCCAGTTCGAGTGCGCTGCGCCATTTTAGGGATTTTACTTTAGAAACTGGCGCCTGCTGCCGATACTCCATTAAGAGCCCGTATTCTGCATTGCTGCAGTGATTGATACGACTTAATTGGAGCCCCATGCTGCTTAGGTTATCCGCCCACTATGTGTCCGCACGATTCCCACGCCTGAAAAACTGGCGGGGCGTCGGCGCGTATCTGTTGGTGGCGACTATCGGTTGCAGTATCAGCATGGTGAGCAACGCCCACAGCGATGATTTAGCCTATTACCTTCCCCCAGGCGAAGTCCGCTGGCTTGGCGCAAATGACGACGAGATCGCAGCAGCTCGCGAGGCAGACGACGACACGCCATTGCGGGCACTGATGCTGTACCGCGAAAATCAGCAAGCCTTCGATCGTGGCAACTTACTACTTATTTCTGAAATCGGTACGCACCCGCTGCAATCCGCACCCATGCGGCACTGGTATCAGGGCATGCCAGCCTATGGTTGGTACACGTATGCGCTGCAGTCACCACCGCAAGGCCTTTTCGATGTAGATTGGGTCGGCAATGATACCCAGCGCTATAGCGCTGCGCCAAATATTGACGCGTTACGTGACGCGCTGGCTGAACGCATTACGTTAGCCGTTGAAGAAGTGATGCAAACCCCTGGCCCGTTGGTGATTGTGGCAGAAGGTGTCAGTGCCGCGTTAGTCAGTGAACTCATTCAACAAGGGGAATTGGCGGGCGTGGATGCCTTGGTGGTGTTAGGGGCTCACTTCCCCCATTGGCAGCTTAATCAAGATTTGGCGACCACCACGGCGCGGCTGAACATTCCGACTCTTGATTTAATTCCCAGTGTACAAAACACTTGGGTGACGGATGCCGCTGCACGGCGCCAGCAACAAGCCCAACGCCATCAACATATCGCGTATCGCCAACGCGCCTTACAACATCAACGCTTGCGTGAGCAGCCGCGCTATTTAATCCACCAGCTATACGGTTGGCTACGCAGCGAAGACTTTTAAACGCAGTTAACTCGTCTAACGCAGCCCTCGCGCGCGCTTAATTTTGTCGTAAGCCGCTTGGATGTCCTGGCTACGCTTAGTCGCTGTTTTTAGCATTTCAGCAGGCAAGCCTTGGGCACTGAGTTTGTCGGGGTGGTGCTCACGCATTAACTTACGGTAAGCCTTTTTCAAATCATCATCACTCACTTGCTCATCTAAGCCCAGCGATTGATAAGCGTCCTGCAGTTCGCTACGTTGCTGCTGGGCACGGTATTGGTTCTGGCTCTGAGAATGATGCTGCTGCGAACGTTGCTGGGACTGGCTGCTTTTCGTTCGCGGGCCACCACCACTTTGGCGCTGGCTTTGGCGCTGTCCAAAGCGTGCTTGGGCGCCGGCCATCAACAGCCAACGATCAAGCTGAAATTTGTTGAACCCTAGAGCGCGACTTGCGCGCAGCAACACGTCATATTCGTTGCGTTCAAGCTTGGCATCATTCAGCGCCGCGCTAATCAACTGCTCCATGAACAGCTGTAATAAATCGTAGCGCCCGCGGCTATCTTGACGAAAACGCTTCAGTGTCGCTTCCAAAGGAAACGCAGGGTCCTTGCCCTCTCTAAATGCCTGTTGCGCTTCTTGCATCGTGCGAGCTGGCAACTCCAAGCTTTCCATCAGCGTTTGAGCTTGTGTAATATCGCTCTCGGTGACCCGCCCTTTTGACTTCGCCAAATGCCCCAAGGTCGCAAACATGGCGAAGAAAAAGCTAGCTTGGCTGTGCTTCAAATCGCTGTCTTTAAATAATGAGGTAAAGCCGCCTTGGCGGATTTGCTGTGCGTAACTGCGGTCAAACCAATACCCGAGTGCAAAACCAAGCACTGCGCCCGGCAGTCTGGCCACCGCAAGGCCGAGCAAGGTGCCTATTATGCGTCCCCACATAGTGACCCCTTGGCGTTTGCCTCACGTGCGGTTATCCATGCATCCAACGCCTTAAGTCGCTCAGGGGTGCCCACGTCACACCAATACCCCTGGTAATGCTCAGCGTAAAGCCGCTGCGCTGCAATCGCGTGTTCAAACACTGGCCGCAACTTATGAAAGCTGTCATCCAGGCCGTGAAATAAGCGTGTATGCAGGACACTGATACCAGCAAACGTAAGGCTTTCCCGTTCACCTTGCGCAAATACCAAGCGCTCTTGTTCAATCGCAAAGTCGCCCTGATGATGATGCTCAGGGTTATCGACTAACACCAAGTGGCCATCGCGACTGGCGTCCAAGGGCGGCAACAGGCGGTAGTCGTAATCACTCCATACATCGCCGTTCACGACGATAAAATCAGCGCCCCCCAAATGCGGCAGCGCACGCACGATACCGCCTGCGGTTTCTAATCCACCTTCGGGTTCAGCCGACCATATAATCTTAACCCCGAAGCGCGAGCCGTCACCCAAGGCCTGCTGCATAGCTGCGCCAAGCCATGCATGGTTAATCACCACAATTTCGACGCCCGCCGCTTTAAGTTTGTGCAAGTGATATTCAATTAATGGCTGACCACCCACCGATAACATAGGTTTTGGCAGGGTATCGGTAAGTGGCCGCATACGCTTGCCGCGTCCTGCAGCCAAGATCATTGCATGGGTAAATCGCGCCATAGCTTAAGTCACACTCACAGGGTCGATAATGTCGGCGGTCGGTGGCTGCGCGATAAACTGCTCGCGTACTTGCGAAACCCACTGGCTAAAACTAGCAAGTTCCGGGTACTTAGCACTGATGTCGATAATGTAACCTAAGGTTCTGGGGACGTCTGCCATGTAGCCTGCTTTACCGTCGCGGTGCAACAAGCGCGCAAAAATACCTGCAGCTTTTAGATGGCGTTGAATACCCATGAAATCAAACCAGCGGATGAACTGAGTTAACGTCGTGTCGCTCGGTAATAATTGCTCGGCTTGCAGGCGCTGAAAAAATCGCTCAACTTGGCGCGCCACCAGCGCATCTGGCCAGCGTACGTAACAATCACGCAGCAGCGACACCGCGTCATAGGTAATGGGCCCTTGCACCGCATCTTGAAAATCAATCACCGCTATTTGCTCTTCTGACTCAAGCCACATCAAGTTGCGTGAGTGAAAGTCACGATGCACCCCAACCTGAGGCTGCTGCAAGGCATTATCAATCAAACTGTCGCAGGTAGCATGCCAGATACTATGTTGTTCACTGTTGAGCTCAAGGCCTAAATGGTGCTGCACCAACCAATCTGAGAATAAACTCAGTTCACGCTGTAACAGCGCAATGTCATAGGCTGGCAGCGGGCCCTCAGTCGTCTTAGTCACCCGCATCAGTCCAGGAAGCAATCCTAACGCCTGCTGGTACGCCTGCTCTGCCGCAGCGTCGTCGACTAAACGCTGAAATAATAAGGTATCACCGAAATCATCCAACACCATGAAGCCCAATTGCTGCTCGTATGCATGCACTTTTGGCGCATGCAAGCCCTGCTCGCGGTAGGCCTGTGCGATGGCCATAAATGGCTGTAGGGATTCCTGTGGCGGCGGTGCGTCAACGGCTATAAACCACTGACTTGCATGCAGAAATCGAAAATAACGCCGAAAGCTCGCGTCGCCGGAAACCATCTCAACGCTGCCATTTGGCGGCACGTGCGTGGTGCGTAACCAATCTGTTAGTTGCTGCTGACGCGAATCTGTCACCACATTTTCCCCTAGGGTTTGCTATAAAATGGGTATCTTATCAAATAGCCGCGCGAAGGAAATTGCTTTATCATGGCACGTATTTCGACTTTTAACCCACGGAGCTTGGTCCAGTGCATTTGAATGGGCGTATTCCCACAATTTTCAGCGTTTCGCTGCTGACACTGTCACCCATTGCGGCAGCCCAAGAGCCACCAATCGGCCTTGCGGCGCAGTGCATTGCCCCTCCTGACTGGTATTCGAGCGATTATAGCGCAGCTGACATCGCGCCTGCTTTAAGTTTGGCGGTGCCCGCACTTTCGATTCAAGCAGACCATGCGGAAGTGTTGTGGCAGCAACAAACGTCCTATTCAGGTAACGTCACGCTCAATTATCAGCAGCAAAGTTTACGCACCGAGCGCGCCATCTACGATCAGCAAACTGGACGCTTTGAAGCAAGTGGTGGGATTGTCTACCAAGACCCACAAGTAGCCGCACGCGGCGAGTCTGTGATCACCGATACCCTTGCAGACACAGCAGAACTCAACCAACTTGATTACTACCTGCGTGGCACTGCTGCGCGCGGCTCTGCCGACCGTCTTTTCATTGCAGCTAATGAAGACAGTGCGCGCCAATTGAGCTTCCAACAAGCGAGCTTTACCACATGCCCTGGCAACACCCCGGTTTGGGAAATTCGTGCACGCCAAATTCAAATGAATGAGGACGAGGGCTGGGGCAGCGCGCGCGGTGCGCAGATTCGCTTATTTGATGTGCCAGTCGTGTATATCCCGCGCTTTTCATTTCCTGTCACTGACGAGCGCAAGTCAGGTTTGCTATACCCCACTGTGCGCTCTTCAGGGCGCAACGGTATTGAAATTGAAGTGCCTTACTACTTTAACCTAGCGCCCAACTATGACGCGACAATAGCCCCACGCCTGATGACAGAGCGTGGCGTTATGGGCGTGGGTGAAGTACGTTATCTGGACACGGAGCAAGCGGGCCAAGTTAACCTTGAGTATTTGCATAACGACTCCAGTCGACAAGATAACAGCGCACGTTACTTTTGGCGCCTTGAACATGAAGCGCAGCTCAACCAGAACTGGAGCACCTACATTGACGCCAGCCAAGTCAGTGATGTCAATTACATCAATGACTTTGGCA
The DNA here is from genome assembly GCF_003987335.1 of Aliidiomarina maris. Taxonomy (GTDB): domain Bacteria; phylum Pseudomonadota; class Gammaproteobacteria; order Enterobacterales; family Alteromonadaceae; genus Aliidiomarina; species Aliidiomarina maris. Next base: position 51,852 of record NZ_PIPK01000011.1, read on the forward strand.
GTGCCTTTGTGAACCGTGCCGACTCTCACTTGTATCGACGCGGCCAAGCCAATTACGTCAATGCGCGTTGGCAAGCTCAGGTGCAAGTGGAAGACTTTCAATTGCTGGGGCCTTACCAGAACCCGTTTCGCACTATACCGCGTCTAAATACCCAATACGCGACTGAAACGCCTCGCCGCCAAGGTTGGGTATTTGACTGGGACTCCGAGTTGACACGCTTTGAGCGTCAGGATGGTTCTCCTGAGCAAGCTACACGTATTCATGGCGAGCCGGGGATTACCTATATGATGCGTCGCCCAGGTTGGGAATGGAGCGCCGAAAGCCGCTTATTAATGACCCATTATGAGCAAGAACTGTTAGAAGGTGATTTACTTACGCGCCGCTCAATTACCCGCACATTGCCAGAGTTTCGCTTGCACGGTCAGCTCAACCTGGAACGACCTTTTGAATTTGCGGGTACGCAAGGCATTCAAACCTTACAGCCTCAAGCCCAATTCCTCTACACACCCTACCGTGACCAACGTGAAATTGGTGTGTTCGATTCCGTGCCGCTGCAAGATGATTACAACGGTCTGTTTCGCAAGCGCCGCTTCTCAGGTTTAGACCGTATTGCCGACGCCCACCAAGTGACCCTTGGTGCCACCAGTAGCCTGTTTAACCAAAGCGCAGAAGAATTATTACGCCTGAGTCTGGGCCAAATTTTCTACTTTAGTGACAGCCAAACCCAGCTGTTTGACGATTCAACTCAAGTCGAAGACAACACCTCAGAGCTCGCTGCTGAGCTTGATTTTCGGATTAGCTCGCGTTGGTTCTTTAACAGCAGCGTGCAGTATGACAATCAGCTTAACACCATGCAGAAAAGTCGTTCAGCCCTTGAATATCGTAAAGACGAAAACAATTTGATACAGTTGAACTTCCGCCAATTGCGTGGTCTTACTGGTACAGAGACTGATGTGGAACAAGTTGGTGCTTTGGGCGCGTGGCAAGTATCACCTCAATGGTCCGTAGCTGGGCACTGGTACCGCGATTTACGTAATAGCGCCACCTTAGATGCAAACTTTGGGGTGCAGTACGAGAGTTGCTGTTGGGCGGTGCGGGTTAGCGCATATCGTCGTATTGACCGCAATTTTGAAGGTATTCAAGCTGGGCTACCATTGTCGCCGGCCGAATTTGACACCGGCATCAGTCTACAATTTGTGATTGCTGGCCTCAGCGCAGACAGATCAGGCTTAGCTGGTATGTTGCAACAAGGTATTTTCGGCTATCGCCGTCCGTTTTATTTAAGTCATTAATGGATCATATATGAAAGTAGTAACATCCTGTCTTATTGCACTCAGCATGTGGGCTGCAACCAGCGTGACATCGGTTACGGTCGCGCAGCAAAAACTCGACAGCGTAGCAGTGATTGTCGACAACACCGTGGTGTTAGAAAGCGAAGTTGACGGTTTGATGCGTCAAATTAAGCGCGACGCCAGTGCCGCTGGGCGACGTTTGCCATCTGACCAAGTGTTGCGCACACAGGTCAGCGAGCGTCTGATTTTGCAAAAGCTGCAAATGCAAATGGCGGACCGCATGGGGATTCGAATTGGCGATGCGCAGCTGGATCAAACCATTGCGGGCATTGCCGCTGACAACAATATGCCAATTGAAGCATTGCAAGCACAAGTTGAAGCTGACGGTACGTCATGGCGTCAATATCGTGAAGAGGTACGCGAGCAACTGATCACCAACGAGGTGCAGCGTGCACAGGTACAACGCCGCGTGTATATCAGCCCGCAAGAAATTAATAACCTGGTGCGCATGATTGACGAACAAGGCGATTCGACGGTTGAATACAACCTAAGCCATATTTTAATCAGCTTTCAAAATGAGCAAGGTGACAGCGACGAAGACGCTGCGCGCCGCCGCGTTGATGCCGTGGTTAATCGCCTGAACGAAGGCGATGATTTTGCTCAGATGGCGGTAACATCATCGTCAGCAGCCAATGCTTTGGACGGTGGTGAAATGGGCTGGATGAGTGAAAACACCATGCCGACCTTATTTGCTGCAAATGTCAGCGGTGCTGCTGCGGGTGATATTATCGGCCCATTGCGTTCAGGCGTTGGCTTTCACGTATTGCGCGTCAATGAAGTGCGCGGTGCGGAAGTATTTACCTCAGAAGAAGTCAGTGCTCGCCATATCTTAATTCAGCCTTCAGTGATTCTATCGGACAACCGTGCGCGCAACATGCTCGCGGAATTCCGCAGCCAAATCCAAAGCGGTGAAAAAACCTTTGGCGAATTGGCCCGCGAACATTCGGCTGACCCAGGGTCTGCCCGTAACAACGGTGAGTTAGGCTTTGCTGACCCTAGCATGTATGTACCTGAATTTAGACAGCGCGTAGAAGAGCAAGACGTCGGCTATATTTCAGAACCGTTTCGCACTACACACGGATGGCACATTGTGGAAGTCCTGGACCGTCGCACGCAGGATGTGACAGACCAACGCAAGCGTGAGCAAGCGGGTAACATGCTGTATTCACGTAAATTCCGCGAGGAGTTGGATATCTGGTTACAAGAAATCCGCGACAATGCTTACGTCGAGGTATTGCGCTAAATGACTTTGCGCATAGCGGTGACCTGCGGAGAACCCGCAGGCATCGGCCCGGATCTTTTGATTCAATTAGCTCAGCAACCTTGGTCTGCTGAGCTTGTTGTTTGTGCCGACCAACAAATGCTTGAAGCGCGTGCCGCACAGCTCGGTATAGCGCTGGAGTGTATCCCTTATAATCCAGCGGCGGTGGCGCAGCCAACTCAGCCCGGAACCATCACAGTGCTGCATATTCCTTGTGCCAGCCCAGTGATAGCCGGCGAGCTGAATGCCGATAATGGCGCTTATGTGGTGGCTACCTTACGGCGTGCCTGTGAAGGTAATCTTAGTGGTGAGTTCGCAGCCGTTGTCACGGGGCCCGTGCACAAAGGGGTGATTAACGACGCCGGTATTTCATTTAGTGGCCACACCGAGTATTTTGCCCAGCAAGCGGGCTGTAATGATGTCGTGATGATGTTAGCCACCGAAGGGCTACGGGTCGCGTTAGTTACCACCCATATTCCCCTTGCCTATGTCTCTAAAGCGATCACGCCTGAACGTTTAAGCCAGATCATCCACATTCTACATCGTGATTTAGTGACTCGTTTTGATTTGCCTGCCCCGCGCATTTTGGTCTGTGGGTTGAACCCTCACGCTGGCGAGAATGGGCACTTGGGTGATGAAGAATTAAAAGTGATTAATCCCACTTTGGAGCAACTGCGCCAGTCCCATGGGTATAATTTGCAGGGTCCATTGCCTGCGGACACTATTTTCCAGCCCAAATATTTAGCAGCCGCAGACGCAGTTCTTGCGATGTATCATGATCAAGGCCTGCCTGTGTTAAAATACAAAGGCTTTGGCGCGGCGGTCAATATTACCCTTGGCTTGCCATTTATCCGCACCTCTGTGGATCACGGCACCGCCCTCGATCTTGCCGGACAAGGCGAGGCGCATCCAGGTAGTTTTCAGCTTGCATTAGAGCAAGCTATTCACATGGCGACAAAGGCCTCCAGCCATTCCGCCAGTTAGATAGAAAAGGCATTATGAGTAAAGTTCATCAAGGGCACCGAGCCCGTAAGCGCTTCGGCCAAAACTTTCTGCACGACGGTGGGGTGATCGACAATATCGTCGCCGCAATTTACCCGAAACCAGGGCAACCTTTAGTTGAAATTGGACCGGGTCTTGCTGCTTTGACTGAGCCTGTGGCTGATCAATGCCAACATTTGCATGTGGTTGAGCTGGATCGCGATTTAGCCGATCGCTTAGAAGCGCATCCCTTTTTAAGTAGTAAACTGACAGTACATCGCGCGGATGCATTAAAATTTGACTTCGCGGCACTCTCGCAGCAACTTGGTGCACCGCTGCGCGTGTTTGGTAACTTACCTTATAATATTTCGACGCCCTTAATTTTTCACTTGCTTGACCAGCTTGAGCACATCAGTGATATGCATTTCATGCTGCAAAAAGAAGTGGTGCAGCGCATGGCCGCCGAGCCTGGCTCTAAAGCATTCGGCCGCTTATCGGTCATGATCCAACAAGCGTGCGACGTGACTTATGTACTGGACGTCCCGCCAGGTGCTTTCAACCCGCCCCCGAAAGTGGATTCCGCAGTGGTGCGGTTAAGCCCCAAAGCGGTGCCCGCGATTGCGGTGCACGATCGCAAGTCGTTAAACCACGCTTGCTTGACGGGCTTCAACCAACGCCGTAAAACAGTACGTAATAACTTTAAAGAACTGATGAGCGAAGCGGACTTGGCAGGACTGGGGATTAACCCAGCAGCACGCCCTGAAACGCTAAGCGTTGATGACTTTTGCCGTATTGCTAACTGGCTATACGAGCACTCACAAGCATAGGAGTCCAACACGTGAATGATGCTGAGGTAAAAGTATCGGTGGTAACTCGCTATTTGGACGGGCAGTCAAACCCACAGCAAAAGCAGTTTGTGTTCGCGTACACCATTGAAATCACCAACCATAGTGCTAAACCTTGGCGCTTAATGACACGTGAATGGTTAATCAATGACGCAGATGGCAAAACGACCCATGTCGCTGGGGATGGCGTGGTTGGACAACAACCTTGGATTCAGCCAGGTGACACCTTTACCTACACCAGTGGCACTGTGCTAAACACGCCGATTGGTAATATGCAGGGCCACTACGGCTTGGTTGATGAAGACGGCCAAAAGGCACAGGTGCCGATACCAGCCTTTCGCCTGGCGTTACCCAACGCGCTGCATTAAACATGACGGATTTTGTCGTTGGCGATGTCCACGGGTGCATTCGCGAGCTTGAATTGGTGTTGGAACGCGTTCACTTCGACCCGCGTACTGATACATTATGGAGTGTCGGTGATTTAGTTGGCCGCGGCCCGGAATCACTGGCAGTGCTGCGTTTTGTTGAAAGCCTCGGTGACCGTTTCGCCACCGTGCTTGGTAATCACGATTTACATTTGCTAAGTGTGCTAACCGGCGTCAAGGCTGGCAATCCCAAAGACAAAACCGACGATATTGTGACCAACGCCGGCGATTGGGTCGACTGGTTGCGTTATCAGCCGCTACTCATACAAATTCCGAACTGCGCAGTAGCCATTAGCCATGCTGGCCTATTCCCCGGCTGGCAACTTAGCGAAGCGCAGCAGTATGCCGATGAAGTCGCAGAGGTGTTGCAACACACCCACTACACCGATTTTTTGCGTGCTATGTATCACAACGACCCCAGCCATTGGCACCCAGATTTGCCGCCTGAAGCACGTTTTCGCTTTATCGTGAACAGCTTCACGCGCATGCGTTATTGCAGCGCCGACACCGGCGATGGCGTTGGTTTAGACTTACAATGTAAACTCCCCCCAAGCCAAGCGCCAAAAACCATCAAACCATGGTTTAACTTTTTACCACCCCAGCCGATACAATTAGTATTCGGGCATTGGGCTGCTTTAAACGGCGCCACTGAGCGAGCAGATATTATTGGCCTGGACACCGGATGTGTCTGGGGTAATGGCTTAAGTCTATATAATTGCCAATCAGGTGAAACCGTTTTCCAGCCCGCCCTACATAAGTAAAACATAACCTTATGACGCATTGATGAAACTCATTTTCAATTGCTCATTTTTTGGATATAGTGCTTTCATTATAATACAAACATATCAGGCTCAGGTTAGGAGAAACCCATGAGGTTAACCGTTGCTGCACGTGTGATTGGCGGGTTTGCCATCATCACCGGATTATTACTTGTTATTAGTCTTTCATCCTTCTTCAGTTTACAAACCATTGGGCGCTCGTCGGAGCAAGTGAATGACGTCGCGATACCGTCATTGATTGGCGTAGCGAATATTCAAACTGAACTTCTGCAATTATCCAATAACCAAACCGAAGCATTTTACAGCTCACGCCAGGCGACAGTAGAGCAATTACAAGCCGATTTTAGCCGAGCTTCGAGCAACGTAGATTCACAGCTTAATCAGCTGCGCCAATTACTGACCTCAGAAGCGCAAAGCCGCGCCGTCAATAATGTCAGCACCGATGTGTCTCAATTTACCCGCCAGGTGGCGACCATTTTTGAGTCCCAAGCTGAGTTCCTGCGCCTCGCAAGTCGTCGCGATAACCGCTTAAATGAAGTCGAACTGGCCGCTGACGATGCTGCGATGTTGTTGCTCGACTTGACCGATACCCAAGGCTTGAGTGATGAGTTATATAACCAAGCAGGGCTACTTGAGAATAACCTGAATAGTTTGGTCACCTTGGCCTACGATATGGTGAGTGTCGAAGAAGCTGGCCGTGCAGACATTATCCGCAGCGAAATTGAAGTAGCGGTTCAATCGAGCCGTGAGCGTTTGGCCGACATGCAACAAATGAGTTCACGCGCCACATTGGATGAGGTCGCTGACTATTTAGACACCGCCGCTGGTGCCTTGCTGGAGAATAGTGATTCATTAGTAGCCGCAGTATTGTCGCGACTTGAAGCTCGTAGCGCCGCCGAACGCCTGTTAGGTGAAAACAATGACCTGATGGACAATATTTTGTCCGAAATGGCAACCTTACAAGTTCAAGTGCAACGCTTAGCCGACGATGTACAAGGCACGGCTTCAGGTGCTATTTCGCGTAGCGCGTGGATGAACTCAGTACTGACTATTTTGTCTATCGCCTTTGCCATCGGTATTGGCTATTTAGCGGTGCGCTCAATTAGCCGCCCGCTTGCCGAAGTCAATGCAATGCTGAACACGCTAGCCAATGGCGATCTGACTGGCCGCTTGGACGACTCCGCACAAGACGAGTTTGGCACCTTGGCGACCAATATTAATAAGCTGATTGAGAATTTACGCCGCCTGATTGAAGGCATTGCTGATCGCTCTACTCAGTTGGCCACGGCAGCTGAAGAATCATCCAGCGTGTCGGCACAGTCACGCAATTCGATTCAAGAGCAGCGTGCTCAAGTTGAGCAAGTCGCCGCCGCCACGACCGAAATGAGCAGCACCACGGCAGAAATGGCCAGCGGCGCAGCCAAGGCGTTAGATGAAATTCAGCATTCGGATGAAGAAGCCAAACGCGTTCGCATTATTTCAGACGAGAATAAGCGCACCATTGAAGCTTTGGCTGAAGAAATCAAAAATGCCTCGGATGTCATCAATCAGTTGTCAGAGAATAGCGCCAACATTGGCGGTATCTTAGACGTCATTCGCGGCATTGCTGAACAAACCAACTTGCTGGCGTTGAATGCTGCGATTGAAGCAGCCCGTGCTGGTGAGCAAGGCCGGGGCTTTGCGGTTGTTGCTGATGAAGTCCGTACACTGGCAAGCCGCACGCAGCAGTCAACGGAAGAGATTCAAACGATGATCGAGCGCCTGCAGTCCGATTCAAGCCGTGCGGTGAGTGTGATGCAACGTGGTCGCACCCAAGCTGAAACCTGTGTGACACAGACAGACGAAGCGGCTATCGCGCTGCAAGCCATTACCGAGTCTGTGCATCAAGCCTCGGACAGCAGCACTGCAATTGCCACCGCGGCTGAACAGCAAAGCGCAACGGCACAAGACATCAGCGAGAAACTTGAAGCAATTGTCGCTATTGCCGAGCAAGCCGAAGCGGGTGCCCGCCAAACCGCGCAAGCCAGCGATGAGGTGGCCAAGCTTTCTGCTGAGATGCAAGATAGTGTGAAAAGCTTCCGCCTATAACTCACACATAGGTACAAAAAAGCAGCTCAAGTGAGCTGCTTTTTTTATTTTTATCCAAACAGTTTTTAGCTTATCTGAATACGCGCAAACTTGCGCTTACCGACTTGGTAGACATGCTCTGAACCGCTTTGGCACAAGTGCTTTGCGTCAGACACTTTATCACCGTCAATCTTCACTGCGCCTTGCTTGATCATCCGCATGGCTTCGGAAGTCGATGCGACCAAGCCCGCTTCTTTCAGTACCGATGCAATACCCAGTTGCTCCGGCGCTAAATTCAAGGTCAACTCCGGCATGTCGTCAGGAATGGCATTTTTTTGGAAGCGCTGGATAAAATCTTGTAAGGCCGCGTCAGCAGCAGCGCTATCGTGGAAACGCGTAATCAGCTCTTGTGCCAACTCGATCTTAATGTCACGCGGATTCGCGCCACCTTCCACACGTGCACGCAACGCTTGTAGCTCTTCTTCTGAGCGGAAGCTGAGTAACTCAAAGTAACGCCACATCAGATCATCTGACACCGACATCACTTTACCAAACATATCGTTGGGTGCGTCCGTGATACCAATATAATTGCCCAGCGACTTCGACATTTTTTGAACGCCATCAAGGCCTTCGAGCAGAGGCACTGTGACCACGGTTTGCGGGGTTTGTCCTTGCTCTTTTTGCAATTCACGGCCCATCAGCAAATTAAAACGCTGGTCAGTACCACCCATTTCGATATCTGCACGCAATTCAACGGAGTCCCAGCCTTGAATCAGCGGATACAAAAATTCGTGAATCGCGATTGGCTGGCCACCTTGATAACGCTTTTTGAAGTCGTCGCGCTCAAGCATGCGCGCAACAGTCTGGCTCGCAGCCAGCTTGATCAGGCCATCGGCACCAAGCTTACCCATCCATTCACTATTAAAACGAACCTGGGTTTTGTCTGGGTCGAGAATTTTAAATACTTGTTCTTTGTAGGTTTGCGCATTGGCTAAGACATCGTCGCGTGACAGCGGCTTGCGCGTCACGTTCTTACCGGTTGGGTCGCCTATCATGCCGGTAAAATCGCCAATTAAGAACACCACCTGGTGGCCCATGTCCTGCAGGATTTTCAATTTATTGATCAATACGGTATGACCAAGATGTAAGTCTGGTGCTGTGGGGTCGAAACCCGCTTTTACCACGAGCTGTTTTCCACTCGCGAGCTTCTTCTCGAGCTCGTCTGCGACTAATACTTCGTCTACGCCGCGCAGAAACTCGGCTACTCCAGGCTTACCATTCATTTACTATCCTCACCAATAAATTCAGTTAGAGCGTGCATTCTACTTGATTTTTGTCCAGCTTTTAAGCATCCTGAACAGGATAAACCCAAGCTGTTCATTATTCGAACAGTTCGCTATAATGTATCAGTTTAAAGAATTCATCGACTGGCTTGCTGGGTGTATGCGCTTCATTCTGCAGCTACAGCAGCGAGACCTGTCCCCACTGCTCGGTTTACCGCAGTAGTGGTCATAACCAGTAAATGCACCGCCCTTGCAGGTGACATTTACGAACGAAATGGGAGTTTGGCGGTCAGACGTCCAATCCCATTATTGCAGTGCGCTTAATCAGAGAAGTTCAAGGTCAGCTTATGACACAATTTATTCAACGCTTGCCACGTCAGCACAAAGTGGTTATTTCAATTGTGCTTGGAGCTTTGCTGCTTCTGATCTTATTACCGTCAGAGCAAGCGAGTGCTTCACGCAATACCACGACTGCTGAACACCTGAAGCCTGGCAAAAGGTATAGCTTGGACATCCCAACCGCGGCAGATGTCAGCGCAGATAATTACGTCACACCTGTCATGAGCACCGCAACTCGCCCTCAGGCGCCTACCACACCAGAACAGGCTGAACCTGCCGACACCTTACGCTGGCAAAGCTATGAAGTGCGTTCAGGTGACAGCTTGGCGCGTATTTTCAACCGTATTGGCTTGAGTCCGCAACAATTACACCGAGTTACCCAAGCCGAAGACGCCAATATTTTATTGCGCATTCACCCAGGTGACAGCATAAACTTCGGTCTCGACGCTACCGGCGAGCTTGCGCAGTTAACCTATAGCCTAAGCGATGTGGAAACCTTACTGATTACCGCCGACGAAAGTGGCGCATTTACTAGCAGCCGCGAATTAAAAGACGTGGAAATTCGTTATGGCTTTGCCACTGCAACGATTAATAGCAGCTTTTGGAACGCAGGCGTTCAGGCCGGCCTAACCCAAGGCCAGATTATGAACTTAGCTGAATTATTTGGCTGGGATATCGACTTCGTGATGGATATTCGCCCAGGCGATAACTTTAGCGTGCTGTATGAGCAACGCTATATTGATGGTAATTATGCAGGTTCAGGCCGTATCGTCGCTGCAGAATTTATTAACCAAGGCGACAAATTTCAGGCTGTCCGCCACGATAATGGCAGCTACTATAAGCCAGATGGCAGCAATATGCGCCAGGCCTTTATTCGCGCCCCGGTTGCCTTTAACCGCGTCAGCTCAGATTTCAATCCGCGCCGCGTTCACCCTGTAACGGGTCAAGTTCGCCCGCACAACGGGATTGATTACGCAGCCGCGACGGGTACCCCAGTGATGGCGGCAGGCGACGGCCGTGTGGTGCGCAGTGGTTACAATGAGCTCAATGGTAACTACATCTTTATCCAGCATGGCGAGCGATACATGACCAAGTATTTGCACTTGAATCGCCGTGATGTGCAGCAAGGCGCGCGTGTGCGCCAAGGCCAACGCATTGGTACTGTAGGCGCCACTGGCCGTGTCACAGGCCCGCACTTACACTATGAGTTCTTAGTCGACGGCGTACATCGCAATCCGCGTACAGTCGACTTACCTGCCGCAGAGTCATTACCTGCAGGACAAATGGCTGCCTTTACCCAAGTCGTGCAGCAACGCTTGGCGCAAATCGAGCATCAGCGCCGTGTCATGCTGGCGATGAGCGACGACTAAGTGGGTCTATACATTGGCTTGATGTCGGGTACCAGTTTAGATGGACTCGACATCGCCCTCTGTGATTTCGATACGAATGGCGTCCCTTCTTTGCTGGCCGCGACCACTACGCCTTTACCGAAAGATTTAGCCCAACAACTTGCGCGCTTAAGCCAAATTCAACGGCTAGCTTCAAATCAACCTCAATGTGTCACCAATGATAACGTGCATCTTCAAGCCGTTGCAGACCGTCAATTTGCTGAATTTAGCGCCAGCGCTGTGAATCAATTCATTTGGGCGCAGCAACAAGCTGGGGTAATCCATACTGACAGTATCATCACCGCGATTGGTAGCCACGGCCAAACGATTAGGCATTGGCCCACTGGTGACACGCCTTACACGGTGCAAATTGGTTGTCCTTCGACCTTAGCTGCGCTGACGGGTATTGACGTAATCGCCGATTTTCGGCAAAAGGATATCGCCCTGGGTGGCCAAGGCGCACCTTTGGCGCCTGCGTTTCACCGTGCTGTGTTTGCTCAAGCTCAACACACCATAGGTGTGCTGAATATCGGTGGAATTGCCAACTTAACCTTGTTGGCAGCTGATAGCACCCTAGGCTTTGATACCGGGCCCGGTAATTGTCTGCTGGATAGCTGGTTCGTGCGTCATCACCCGGAATCGGCGCAACAATATGATGCCGACGGCCAATTCGCACAACAAGGCGAGGTGGTTCCCGCGTTACTCGAAAGCCTGTTGGCTGACCCATTTTTTTCCCTCACAGGCCCGAAGAGCACGGGTCGCGAATACTTTAATTTAGCTTGGTTAGATGCATGGTTACAGCAACACCCTGCGTCACTTAGCCACACCGACGTGCAGCGCACCTTGCTCGAATTGAGCGCGCGCACAGTGGTCATGGAAATCCAGCGACTTGGTATTCAGCATTGTTATGTGTGCGGTGGCGGCGTGCACAACACCGCGTTAATGCAGCGTATAAGTGAGCTGGCCATAGCGCAAGCGAGTTGCCAGGTCCACAGCACAGAGGTTTTAGGGGTCGCACCAGATTGGGTCGAAGCGCTGGCTTTTGCGTGGTTAGCGTGGAGTTTCGTACAACGGCGGCCATCAAGCTTAGCCAGCGTTACTGGTGCATCACGAGATGCGGTCCTAGGCGGTCTGTTCCCAGCCGCCTAGGCTCATACTTTCCCGTTATTTCAGCGCGTCGAACGCATCACGGGTTAAGTTTTCCGTGCCATTTGCCGTGACTAAAACGCTGTCTTCAATACGCACACCACCGAACGGGCGCAGCTCAGTAATGCGTGTCCAGTTAAAGTCATCATTGCCATCAAACTCTTCTAACAGCTGATCAACCACATATAAGCCAGGTTCAATAGTAAATACTTGGCCAGGCTCGATATCGCGCAATAAACGCAAGAATGGGTGGCGCGCACTGCGCTCGTAGCTACTGCCATCGGCCGCCTTCAAGAAACCGCCAACGTCATGCACTTGCAAGCCAATGTAATGACCTAAGCCATGAGGGAAAAACGCGTTGGTGTAGCCGCGTTCGTAGACCTCTTCTGGGCTAATCTTAAAGAAGTTAAAATCGACCAGAATCTGCGCAATTTTATGGTGCATGCTGACATGCAAATCATAGTAAGAGGTGCCTGGGCTGATTTCGCTAATAATAGCTTGCTCCGCTTTATCCACCGCCTCAACTAGCTCTTGATAAAAGCCTGTTTTCTTTGCCGCATAGGTGCGCGTAATATCAGCGCAATAACCGTTGTAGGTCGCGCCTGCGTCAATTAAGAATGACCGTGATTCTGCCGACGCAACACGATCGTACACATCATAATGCAAAATAGCTGAGTGCTGATTGAGTGCAATAATTGAGTTATAAGGCACTTCTTGTTCACGGAAGTTAATCGCCGCTAAGTATGCATGTTGAATTTCCAGCTCACTTGCACCGGCATAGAAAGCATCACGGGCAGCGTTGTGCGCACGGGCCGCAAGCGTGTTCGCTTTACGCAAACATTCCAACTCATAATCAGTTTTGACCGCGCGCTGGTAATGCAAGTGGTCAATCAGCGACTGCGGATTTTTCGCGGCCGTATCCCAACCATCTAACGGTTCATACAATTCACCGATGAGCGCTGTACTAGCCAGCGCATCGCCAAGATCACTGCGCACTTGTGCAAGGCTTTCAACCACTTTAAGCTCGAAAAAGTCGCCCCATAGGGTGACATCGATATCGATAGGCGCGTGCCAGAAGTCACGTGCTTTATACAAATACAGTACAGGCTTTTGACCAGCCCGATAGTAAATGAAGCTCTTCGGGCTATCGGTAATTGGCAGCCAGTATTTGAACAACGGGTTGACACGAAACGGGTAAGGGTTGTCATCAAGAAATGCGACGGCAGCCTGGCCGCTATAAATTAAAGCGGACTCAAAACCTGTCGCCTGCAACGCTTCATCAAACCGAGCTTGCAGGGTTTCAACGTGGTTCGCATAATGACTCATACATACCTCTTTAATAGTTCAATTGCCAGTCAGTGTATCAAAAAAAAGGGCACCCTGCATGGTGCCCTGATCGTGCCTTGGTTACGCTTACGCTACTCGCCAAGTCGCGTGCGCACGGCAGCGACGACATCTGAACTGGCATAACCGGACGACTCCGCCCACTCCAACACAGGCACACCATTCACCGTGTCTTGGGCTATCATGCTAGCAGGTAACTGGCGGGTAATCATGTCGCCTACTTGCGCTGCTTCGGCGGTGATTGCAAATTGCAGCATACTGTATCCGTTGCAACGAATTCCGGTAAATACGTTGCGTACCCGCATATTGTGGTTGCTTAGAATCGTGCGCAGACGTTGACGGTCATCGGCGCTGATAGCGGTGCAAATTCCCTCTGCTATTTCATTGGCTGCCACTGGCGTGTAAATATTTGCAACGGCAAGGGTGGTTGCCATGGTTGCGATTGCCAATTTCTTCATTACGAACTCCTGTATCGGCATACTACGTCTATTGGCCGATTTTTGCCCGTCCCCGCCCCTAGATCAAGCACTTTCGTGTACATAGAATGTTAACTGCTAAGTAATTGTATGTGCAGTGAATGTTAACTTTTATCGGTGCAAAAAAAAGACCCCAGCTAGGCTGGGGTCTGTGCTCGTACTGCATTTGTTAGGTGTCTAAACAGCTAACTGGTCTGACATTCAACTTAGACCGCGAATGACGCGCCACAGCCACAGGTTGTGGTGGCGTTTGGGTTGTTAACGAAAAACCGTGACCCTTGCAGGCCTTCCTCAAAATCGACCACGCCGCCGACTAAATACTGCAAACTCATCGGGTCAACGACCAAGGTGACACCCTCGCGTTCAATTTGCATATCATCAGGGTTAGTCTGCTCTTCAAAGGTAAATCCATATTGAAAACCTGAGCACCCGCCGCCAGTCACAAATACGCGCAACTTGAGAGCATCATTCTCTTCTTCCGAAATTAAGGTTTTTACCCGCTTGGCCGCTGCTTCACTAAACTCTATCGGCAATGCTTGTTTTACACCACTCATGTCTTTACCTCCCGACATTGCGAACCGATTTACTCCGGCTCAATGGATTGTACGGTCTCTTGAGTTAATTCGCCCCAAGTAAATTGCTGCGTCGTTTGGCGTCCGCCGCGCACTCTCACTTGCACCTCAATCAATTCGGGTGCAAAGTCAGCCGGTAACTTAAACGTACCATCCAAACGACTAAAATAATTCATCGCAAAACTGCGCTCACCATTGTCATGTTCAACGTCCGCAAGCTCAAGTAAGTTGTACTCGGCCACTTCGCTGCCGTAACGTCCACGCAGTGTTATTTGATAGGTTCCCGTAGTTAACCCCTGCTGAGCACGCTCCAGTTGCAATAAAATTAAGCGAAAATGGAAGCTGTTCTCGTTTGCTGGCCACAACGCCAAAGAGTCAATAGTCACCCCGTCAGCGTCTAACTCAGGTGCCATGACACGTTGAAAAAACGCAAGTTCACGGCGTACGTCAGCACTACTTTCGTGGGCTTGGCGCAATTCTTGTTGTAGGTTTTGAATCGCGACCCGATCTACATCGCGCTCTACACGCAATATATTGTTCTGATATTCTAACTGCTCATTCAGCCCTTGTAGACGTTCAATCCGGTTGTGGTAGCGCTCTCGTTCCTGCTCTAAAAACTGCAAGCGGGCGTTGCCAATTTCATAGCCAACCCAAACGCAAAGCCCCGCTGATACCAATACCAGCAAGGTGAATTTAAAACGCCCAAAGCGTTGACGTAGTGCAGTAAAACTCAAATCTTATCGTCCTATTTTAACGCCAAGCTGTGCTATGCTGTCAGCGGTTTTCGACACGGGTGTAGTGTAGCATGAGCGCATTTTTTCTTCAGCATTATGCTTGGCTAAAAGCCTTGCATGTAATTTTTATGGTGGCTTGGTTTGCGGGTATTTTCTACTTGCCACGCCTGTTTGTCTACCATGCAGAAAGTACCAGCAGTGAAGTGCGGGCACAGCTGACGATTATGCAACGTCGACTACTATATTTTGTCACCCCTTTTGCATTGTTTACCCTGCTGTTCGGCCTTGCGATGGTGTACGCCATTGCCAGTGTCAGCAGCATCCCCCTGTGGCTACACGTAAAATTCGCTTTGGTCGCTTTGCTCTACGCTTACCACGGCTATTGCTTTAAGTTGCAGCAAGACTTTGCCAACGGGCTTAACAGCCGCAGCGGAAAGTGGTATCGAGTGTTCAATGAAGTGCCAGTGTTTGCCTTGTTTGCGATTGTGCTATTAGCCGTGATCAAGCCTTGGTGATCTGCTATCATGCAGCGCCAGCATGCGTTTAACTAGTTGGGAGCCCATTCCATGCACTTTACCGGCGCAAATATTCTCTCGGTTAACCAATTTGATTTGGACGCCATTCAAAAAGTATTCAGCATTGCTGACCAAATGCAGCCCTACGCCCACCGTAAAAAGCGGACGCGCGTTCTCGACGGCGCCATTCTTGGCAATCTGTTTTTTGAGCCTTCCACGCGTACCCGGGTAAGTTTCGGTACCGCATTTAATTTACTCGGTGGCGAGGTTCGTGAAACCACTGGCATGGAAAGTTCTGCAATTGCCAAGGGGGAATCCTTGTATGACACCGCACGCGTGCTGTCCAGTTATAGTGACATCATTGCGATGCGTCACCCTAAAGCGGGTTCGGTTGCCGAATTTGCCGAAGGTAGCCGTGTCCCCGTGATCAATGGCGGTGACGGGGCCAACGAGCATCCAACCCAGGCGTTATTAGATTTATATACCATTCAAAAGGAACTGCTGCACCATCAGCTTCAGGTCGATGGTATGCACATTTGCATGATGGGCGACTTAAAGTACGGGCGTACTGTGCACTCGCTGTCTAAGTTATTAGCCTTGTATAAGAACGTCCGCTTTACCCTGATTTCACCGCGTGAACTGCGCATGCCCGACGATATTCTGAGTATTTTGGACACCGCAGGCCACCGCGTCACTGTGACTGAAGCAATTGAAGGGTCGTTAGACGCCGATATTGTTTACCAAACCCGAATCCAACAAGAGCGCTTTGCTAACTTGCAAGACGCTGATCAATATCGCGGTAAGTTTCGTTTAAACCATGAAATTTACACCAAGCATTACAAGCCCAATACCGTCATTATGCACCCTCTACCACGCGATTCGCGTGCCGAGGCCAACGAGCTTGATAACGACTTGAACCAAAATCCGAATCTGGCGATTTTTCGTCAAGCCGATAACGGCGTGTTGATTCGCATGGCGTTATTTGCCCTTACTTTAGGGGTCGACCATTTGCTCGAAAAATATGCCACTGACGTTGTCTGGCACAGCGCTAAAGCCAATATCTAAGAGGTACTTATGTCACGTTCAAGTGAACTTTTTGCACAAGCACAGCACTCAATTCCTGGTGGTGTGAACTCTCCGGTCCGCGCCTTCGCAGGTGTCGGCGGCGACCCTATCTTTGTTGAACGTGCCAACGGCGCTTATATGTTCGATGTCGATGGTCAACGCTATATTGATTACGTCGGTTCGTGGGGGCCAATGATTCTGGGCCACAACCACCCAGCCATTCGTGATGCGGCGATTGAAGCGGCCGAGCGCGGCTTGAGTTTTGGTACACCAACGGCCATTGAAGTTCAGATGGCCGAAAAAATTATCGACATCGTGCCGTCGATAGAAAAAGTACGCATGGTCAACTCTGGCACCGAAGCCACCATGAGCGCCATCCGACTTGCTCGCGGTTACACCAAGCGCGACAAGATCTTAAAGTTCGAGGGTTGTTACCACGGCCATGTTGACTCATTGCTGGTGAAAGCAGGTTCTGGCGCCCTCACCCTAGGCCAACCCAACTCACCAGGCATCCCAGCCGATTTAGCTCAGCATACCCTGACTGTGAGCTTCAATGATTTAGCTGAAGTCGAGCAAGTGTTCAGTCAGTATGGCGATGAGATCGCCTGTATTATCGTCGAACCTGTTGCCGGTAATATGAACTGTATTCCACCACAACCAGGGTTTTTAGAGGGTTTACGCCAAGTATGTGACGACCACGGTGCGGTGCTGATCTTCGATGAAGTTATGACTGGCTTTCGGATTGCACCAGGCGGGGCCCAGCAACATTACGGCATTACCCCTGACCTGACCTGCCTAGGTAAGGTGATTGGCGGCGGTATGCCTGTCGGCGCATTTGGCGGCAAGCGTGAGATTATGGACCATATTGCGCCAACAGGCCCTGTCTACCAAGCCGGTACATTATCGGGTAACCCTGTTGCGATGGCTGCAGGACTCGCTGCACTCACCACCTTACAAGACCACAGCTTATATACCGTGATGGAAGCGCGCGTTAGCCAACTGATGCAAGGCTTCCAGCAGGCTGCGGCTGAAGCAGGCGTGCCATTATGCGTCAACTACGTCGGCGGTATGTTCGGCTTCTTCTTTACCGAGGCCAAAGAAGTCACCAGCTTTGCCCAAGCGACCGAGTGCAACATGGCGCAGTTCAAAGGGTTTTATCATGAAATGCTGCAACGGGGTATTTACCTAGCACCAAGCGCGTTCGAAGCTGGCTTTATGTCAATGGTGCATAGTCAAGCGGATATCGAGGAAACCATTCAGGCAGCAAGACAAGCATTTGCAGCGGTTGCCAATATCTAATCCACCGCGATCAATTGCAGACACTATTGCAGGTATTAAAAAGGCAGCTGGGGAACGCCACGCTGCCTTTTTTACTACCTATGCTCAATGTGCGAGTCAACTTACACCTTGAATTGACGAATCCCTTGGCTAAGCTGTTGGGCAAGTTCCTGCATGTTGCGGCTTTGCTCAGCACTCTGCTTAGCTTGCTGCGCACCCTGCTCACTCATGTGTTGAATATCGGTCACCTTACGGCTGACATCCTCTAACACCTGCGTTTGCTGCTCGGATGCATGGGCAACCTGATGGTTGCGTTCTAGTTGGGTTTGCATGTTACTCTGCACTTCGCGTAAATAAGTCACCCCACGCTGCGTTGAATCGCGACCTTGGGCGGCAATATCCTGGCTTTTATCAGCCACCGACTGAGCTTGTTGAGCTTGGCTTTGTAACGCGCTGATCATCTGCTGAATTTCATCCGTCGCTGCATGACTGCGCTGAGCCAGCTGGCGTACTTCGTCTGCTACTACCGCAAAACCACGGCCCTGCTCACCCGCTCTGGCGGCCTCAATCGCGGCATTCAGTGCAAGCAAATTAGTTTGCTCAGACACGCCGCCAATCACATCTAACACGCGGCCGATGTCCTGGCTCTTATCTGCAAGCCCACTCACTACCTCAGCCACATTACTCACCTGCTGGGCTAATTCTTCGATAACTAGCTGCGTTTCGTTGAGTAAGTTTAAGCTTTGACGCGTGCGCTCATCAGTGTGCTCCATACCTTCTGACGCTTGCTGGGCATTGAAAGCGACCTCTTTCACAGTTTCACTGATTTCATGCAAAGCGGTGGCAAGGTCAACCGTGTGTTCTGCCAACTGCTGGTTGGCTTGTTCACTATCAGCCGCCGCGCTAGCTTCGTCACTGGCGCGCCGGCGGACCTCTTCTGCATTCTGTTCAACCCCTTGTACGATAGTACGAACTTGGGTGATAAACGCGTTGACCCCGGAAGTCACCGCGCGTAACTCCTGGCTACCTTCCTCGTCCAAGTGTACGCGTAAATCGCCGCCTTGCGCACCTAAACGCTGCACTCGCTGGGCTAGGCGTTGAATCGGCGCGGTAATGCTTAAGGTCAATGCCAGTGCGACCGCAGCCACTAAAGCCATCGCCACGAGAGAGATCCACAGCATGCGATTGCGAGTTTGACTTAGCGGCGCCATTAATTCCGCATAGGGAATTTGCGCCACCACATACCAGCCCATGCGGTCTATACGTTGGGTTGCAATCAAATAATCATCGGCTGCGCCATGCCAACGGATTTGTGCCCCGTCTTGTTGTAACAATGCGCCTTGTTGATTGGGGTATAAATCATTCAGCGTCGCGCTGTTGAGCAATCCCATATCAGGGTGCACCCGCACCAAGCCGCTGGCATCCACTAAATAGACAAAGCCAGTCTGCTCTAATTCAAAATTGGCCAGGTAATCTTGCATCGCACGAAACGAACGCGACACACCTGATAGGCCGCGTCCATTGGGTTGCTGCGAGTTAACGAACAAGTCGGCGGCGCCCGTGTCTGGGTCGACGTATACTTCTGCTGACTGCTCGATTTGGCTATCCCGATACGCAAAGAACCAGCTATCGCCTTGGCTGTCGGGGTCTAACTGGCGCAAGAAGCCTTCTTGATTCCAGTACCGCGCGGTATTGCGGTCGGCAAACGAGGCGTTACTTAAATTAAAGCGCTGCGCGATTTGACCGAGTTCAGCGACCAACTCAGGCGCTTGCGTGCCACGTTGCTCAGCCACAGCTAAATAACTTGGATTATGCGCAATCATATTGGCGACGGTCATCATTTCGCCAATTTCAGCATTCAGTGCATGCCGAATACTGTTCAATAAGTTTGGCACATCGCTGTGTTCGACTCGATTTTGATAGGTTGAGCTGGCTTGATTTAACCCCACCCCAGCTACCAGTAACGTCGGTACAAAAGCGCATACCACTAAGCTAATCAATAGCTTGGTACGAATAGACATCGATTCCCAAGAATTCAAACTGTGTTCCCCCACACCTAAAAACGACCACCAATTATGCGGTTATATCTCTTAATTTAGCCCTGTATGATTGCGAAATTATGAATGTTGGTCTACCCAAATCACTGGTCAGCTTGCGTCAGCGCCTAGCTAAGCCTATCATCCACATGCATCTTCTTGCTTGTAATCCTATTGTCGTAAGGTATGTCATGGCTGATAAAAAACCCCAGCAACCTCTGTATATTCCGCATTCTGGTCCATCGCTACTAGAAACCCCTTTGCTTAACAAAGGCAGTGCATTCACTCGCGAAGAGCGGATTGCATTCAACCTCACTGGTTTGTTACCGCCACGCTATGAAACCATTGAAGAGCAGGTTCGCCGCGCGTATATGCAGTATTCCAGCTTTGACACGCCAATGAACAAGCACATCTATTTGCGTGCCATTCAAGATAACAATGAAACCGTTTTTTATCGTCTCCTCTCCGACCACCTTGAGGAAATGATGCCCATTATCTACACCCCCACTGTCGGTGATGCCTGCGAGCAGTTCTCTGACATTTACCGCAGCTCAAGAGGCTTGTTCTTATCCTATGCCGAGCGCGACCAAATGGACGATATTCTGCGCAACGCGACCAAACGCAACGTCAAAGTGATTGTTGTCACCGACGGCGAGCGCATTCTCGGCCTTGGCGATCAAGGCATCGGCGGCATGGGCATTCCAATTGGTAAGTTATCGCTCTACACCGCGTGTGGTGGCATTAGCCCAGCCTACACCTTACCCATGATGCTGGACGTTGGTACAGATAACGAGAAGCTACTCAACGACCCAATGTACATGGGCGCTCGCCACAAACGTATCCGTGGCCAAGAGTATGACGACTTTATTGAAACCTTTATTCGTGCCGTACAGCGCCGCTGGCCACAAGCGATGATTCAATTTGAAGATTTCGCGCAGCCCAATGCGATGCCTATTTTAAACCGTTACCGCGACGAAATTTGTTGTTTTAATGATGATATTCAAGGCACCGCGGCAGTCACCGTAGGCACCTTGTTGGCCGCCTGCCAGGCCAATCAGCAGAAGCTCAGTGAGCAACGCATCGCCTTTGTCGGTGCAGGTTCTGCCGGCTGCGGCATAGCCGAGCAAATCATTGACCAGATGGTAGCCGAGGGGCTTAGTGACACGCAGGCGCGCAAGCAAATCTTCATGGTCGACCGTTATGGCTTATTAGTTGACGGTATGGCGGACTTACGTGATTTCCAACAAGCCTTAGCGCAAGACTCAAAACTCTTGAGTGAGTGGCAATTTAGCGGCGACTATCCATCGTTGCTGGACGTAATGTATTGTGCTCAGCCGACGGTGCTAATAGGCGTTTCTGGCCAGCGTGGTTTATTTACTGAGCAAGTGATTAAAGCCATGCAGCAAGGCTGCGAACGCCCGATTATCTTCCCATTGTCAAACCCGTCGCGCAATGTCGAGGCCACGCCTGAGCAAGTCATTGAGTGGACGCAAGGCCAAGCGATTGTCGCAACCGGCAGCCCATTTGCGCCCGTTCAGTATAACGGTACGGTCTATCCGATTGCGCAGTGTAACAATAGCTATATTTTCCCTGGTATTGGCTTAGGAGTTTTAGCAGTCAAATCGAACCGAATCACCAACGAAATGTTAATGGCCGCCAGTCAAACATTGGCGGACTCGTCGCCTGCTGTGACCGGTAGCGGTAGTGACCTGCTTCCCCCAATCACTGAAATTGCAGACTTAAGCAAGCGCATTGCGTTTGCGGTGGGTAAAGTCGCGCAACAACAAGGACACGCTCTCGAAGTGAGTGACGAGGTGCTGCAACAACGGATCGACCACTTATTTTGGCGCCCGCAGTACCGTCAATACAAGCGGGTCAGTATCTAGCGTCTTTATTTCTTGCTAAGCGACAGGCGGGGCGGCTTAATTGCCGCGCCGCCCAAATACGCGCTGGAACCAACTACGCGATTCTTCCTGCTCTTCACTTTGTTCCTGCTGCGAATCCATCGGGCTACAACGGCGCCGCGTCGGTGCTTGGTACACGGCACTTGGTAGATGGTACGCGGTTTCACATTCCAAGCTCACGGCTATTCCAGTCAACCTATCAAACGCGCCACTTTGCAGCCCGTAAGGCCGCTCGCGGGTAATAGCCTGCGGTTGCAAACGCTGCCAGAAATCGCCTGCAACCGGCAATGCCCCGGTAGCGCCACTCAAGCCAATACTTTGATTGTCGTCCCCACCTAACCAAACAGTGACTACATGCTGGTTATCATAGGACACAAACCAACTGTCACGTAACTCATTGGTGGAACCCGTCTTGCCAGCCAGACCCGCTGGGCTGACATACTGGCGTATGCTGCGCCCCGTGCCCTCGCGCATAACACCTTGCAACGCATAGTCGGTCAAGTACGCGCTCTGGGTTGAGAAAACCTCTTGGGCTCGGCGCTGCTGTTGATACAGCGGTTGGTTCCAATGGGTGTATACCGCTTCAATACTGGTTAAACGTTGCTGAATGCCACGATTGGCGAGCGCACTGTATATTTGGCTCACCTGCAGTGGGCTCATATCTACCGCCCCTAATGTCAGCGACGGATACGCGTGCGTGCTTTCATCAAAACCAGCCGCATATAAACGCTCGCGCACACGCTCAACCCCAACGTCCAAACCGAGGCGCACAGCGGGTAAATTGCGCGACTCAATAAAACTTTGATAGAGCGTTACCGGACCTTTGAACTCACCGTCAAAGTTGCGCGGGCTCCACTCGCGTTGACGCTCATCAATCAATGTGATCGGGCTGTCATCCAGCATACTTTCAAGGCGGTACTGGCTGCTATTTTCCAGCGCCAGCGCAAAGGTAAAAGGTTTCACCAGCGAGCCTATTGGGCGCCGCGCGTCAAGTGCACGGTTGAACCCGCCGCGTTGCTGTCCAATATTTCCCACAAGCGCACGAACCACGCCTTGCTGATAGTCACTCACCACCATAGCGCCCTGAATATCCGGGCTGTCGACGCGGCCGCCGCGGGTGGTCATCGCAAGCTCAGCTTGTTGCTGGATATACGGGTCATAGTAAGTAAATACCCGCAAGCCTGTTTGTTGCCATTCTCGCCCCGGTACCAACTGACGTAATTCACGTTGCACCAGGTCAACATAGTCAGGCCGCTCGCCCAGCACCAGACGCGTGCTTTGGCGACGTACCAGGGTGTCTTCGAGCGCCGATAAATACTGCACTTGGGTAATTAAGTTGTGCTCGTACATGAGTTTGAGTACTAACTCTCGGCGTCGCTCGGCATTCTCGGGGCGCCGTCTTGGATCATACAAGCTCGGTCCTTTAACCATACCGACCAACAACGCAATTTCGGCAACACTTAAGTCTTCAACCGAGCGTCCGAAAAAATACTGTGACGCAAGACCCACCCCATGAATGGCGTGACCGCGGTCTTGACCGAAGTACACCTCGTTAAAATATGCTTCGAGGATTTCGTCTTTATCAAAATGAAAATCTAAGCTCAGTGCCATAATCGCTTCATTGGCCTTACGCCATAGATTCTGATCGTGGGTGAGGTACATATTTTTGACCAACTGCTGAGTCAGGGTACTACCGCCTTGTACCGTTCGACCCGCACGCAAGTTGACTAAAGCGGCTCGCGCAATCGCGGTTGGCTTCACGCCGTGGTGCTGATAAAAATCTTGATCCTCTATTAGCAACAAGGTGTCGCGCATCAGCTGAGGTACTTGCTCTAAACTGACCAACAACCTGTCTTCGCCGCTGTCGGCGGCAAAACGGCCAATCAATTGCGGTTCAAGGCGTGCTTCAGTGAGTACTTGCTGCGATGGCCACGCCAACACCTGATGCAAACGGTCATCACGAAAGCGCAGTAACAGCCGCTGGCTGGGCTCAAAGCCGTCCGCAAAATCGAACGCCCGCCGGTGCAGTAAAATGGTACGCCCATCACTTTGTCGTTGTTCGTTATATTCACCCTGCTGGCGTGCCACCGCCGAGGGCGAATAAGCGAGTGCTTCAAGCTCTGCTTTGACCCGTGCGTAACTCACGTTCGCGTGTGGCGATAACCAAAGCGCACGGCTGTAGAGCAAGGCAGGCGCCTGATAACGATTGGCTTCAAAGCGATCGCGCACCTGAGCATCTAAATAAATGGTATAGAAGGCGCCCAGCACTGCGACCACCAACATCAGTTTGGCAGCTAAAGCCAGCAACCAACGGCGGCGACGGCCTTTAACCGGCGCCTGTGCTTTCTTGCCAGTGGGTTTAGATGACTTCGTCTTACTTGCTTTGGCCATGCAGTGCCTTCTTAGTTAAATGAGTCGCGGGTGCAGTCGTTGGGTCATCGGGCCATGGGTGTTTAGGGTAGCGCCCACGCATTTCTTTCTTCACATTGACATAGGCACCCTGCCAAAAGTTGGCTAAGTCGCTGGTACGCTGTAATGGCCGACCAGCGGGGGACAATAATTCAAAGGTCAATGGTAGCTGACCATTCAACAGCTTAGGCGTTTGCGCGGTGCCAAATACCTCTTGCAGCTTTAAGCCCACGAATGCCGAACCGTCCGCCTGATATTCAATCCGGTGTGCACGGCCACTGGGTGCGACCCAGCGGGCGGGAAGCAACTGCTCTAGCTGTTGTTGCTGTGCATAATCAAGTAACTGCGCCAATGCTGGTTGCGGCGCCCATTGGCGTAGCTGCGCCAGGGTCGTCAAATGCGCCCAAAATGGCGCGGCCCACTGCGCCAGCGTGCTTAAAAGTTCACTGTCAGACAACCGCAGACCAAGTTCAGGGTGCGCTTGCTGAAAGCGCTGCAGACGCCGCAAATATTGCACACAGTGCGGCGTCCAGCCGAGTGTCGCAATGCCATGTTGTTGCACGTAAGCGACCATAGCATCGCTCATTGCTGCGCGGTCGGGCAATTGCTGACTGGCGCGCTGTTGAATTACCAAGTTTCGGTACATAGTGCGTTCGACCTGCTCTAGACCGCCATTGGCAGAGCGCCACACATGCTCAACTTGCTGCTGCAACTGCGCAGCAAGCACCCCAGCAAACAGAGCTTCTGCCTGTGCCTTGGTTAACGCAAGCGCTTGCCGGATCACACCTTGGCTATGCTGCTCATGCATACTGATCTGAGTGACTATCAGCCATGCCGCTTGGCTTAGCGACTTGCTCAAGGCTAAACTTTGCCCATGCCCTGACGGCCAACTTACGCCAGCTCCGGTCGCGAGAGTAAAGTTTGCAGACCCTCCACGTAAGCGTGCCAGCCCGAGTGGATACAAGCGTATCGCCGCTTGGATTACGCTATCACTATCCAGTGTGTGGCTATCGGTGAGCTCGAATTGATGTAACCAATACTTGAGACGCTGACGCGTGCGCGGCATCGTTGCCGGTTGTTGCTGCAGTTGCTCGATAGCGTCTAAGCCATTCACTTGCTGGCTTTCTCGCCCTTCTTCGAGGCTGAGCCAATACGCGATAGCCAGCATGGTCGCGTCACGCTGACGTTGCGATAGCGCATCGTCCTGCTGAACCTGTGCGATGGCATGGGCAGCACCTACATCGGCGGCGGCATTTGCAAGACTTTGCCCATAGGGTGTCGCTTGAGCCTGCGCATTCAAGGCACCAATGGCACGTAGCCATTCATGCGCCGCCGCAACATGACTTGGATTGGGCGGCGTAAACCACGCCATATCCTGCATTTGCGCGCCCCAACAGGCCACTTGCAGACTTAAGTCTGTCAACTCTTGCTGTTCGATATCGGCGGGCCGATAGTCGGCCATGCCATGCCAGTCGCTCTGGGCATATACACGCGTGCACCCACCAGGACCTGTGCGCCCAGCCCGCCCTGCACGTTGGGTTGCCGCCGCCTTCGCCACGCGCCGCGTGATTAACTCTGTCGTATGGTACTTCGGCCGATACAGCGCCTGACGCTCGCGACCACTATCAATGACATAATCAATACCGGCGATGGTTAAGCTCGTTTCGGCAATATTGGTGCTGATAATGATTCGCCGTTTTCCGCGCGCGGGCGCTTGCAACACTTGCTGCTGATCGGACAGCGATAGCCCAGCATGCAGCCCGAAACAATCGAGATCAGCGTGTTGTTGAACCAAGCTCGTTAACTCGCGTTGCAACCAGGCAATCTCACTTTGCCCCGGCACAAACACCAGCATGCCTTGGGGGCCGTCTGGCTGCGTAAGTAACCGCCGAATCACTTGGGCGCATTTTTCCAGATAAGTCTGGGTTGCTGTCGGCGGCTCGTATTGAATGTCCACTGAGTAGGCGCGCCCGTCACTGTGCAACACCTCACAGCGGGTGCCTTGCCCTTGCAGCCATGTCGCCAAATCCGCTGCAGGTAAAGTTGCTGACATCACTAACAGCTTTAAGTCGTCGCGGATTTGGCGACTTTCTAAGACCAGCGCTAAGCCTAAATCGCTGTGTAAATTACGCTCGTGAAACTCATCAAAAATAACCCCGTCAAAGTCACTTAGGGTGGGGTCGGACTGTAACATGCGGGTTAACATTCCCTCAGTCACAATCAATAAGCGGGTCGCAGCACTGCGCTGACGTTGCTGACGCACTTGATAGCCCACAGTTTGGCCGACCGATTGCTCTAACTGGGCAGACAAATATTGCGCGATGGACAACGCGGCAAGACGCCGTGGCTGCACCATAATCCAGCGTGTATCGGGGTTATGCTGCAGCAAATACAAGGGCAACGCGGTCGATTTACCAGCTCCAGGTGGGGCTTGCAAAACCACGGCAGAATGCGCCAATGCCTGTTGCAAAGGCGCAAGAATAGGTTGAATGGGTAAGGCGGTTTGCTGCATGTTGATATTTTGCCATAAAAAAGGCCATGGAACAGTCACTGCCCATGGCCTCTTAGTTAAACTTTTTGCAAAGCTAGTTAATTATCAAGCATTGTACGCGCAATGGTTCGGATACCCAAGCCAGTCGCGCCGGCATTAAACCATTTGTCTGGGTCTTTGCGATAGGCAGCGGCTAAATCGAAATGCAGCCAGTTGGCGCCTTGATTCGGTGCAAAACGCAACAAGAAACCAGCTGCGTTGCTAGCCCCGCCTGCTCCGCCACCTTTTACAGGGCGACTATTCGCCGTATCAGCAAAGTGCGACGGGCATTGGTCCTGATGCCAAGATGCCAAAGGTAGACGCCACAATGGCTCTGATTCGCTCTGAGCGGCCTGCAACGCTTTGGCAGCATAGGCATCATCGACACTAAACAGCGCGTTATATTCCTGACCAACAGCGACTTGCGCGGCACCCGTGAGGGTGGCAGCATCAATAATATGCTTAGCATTGCACTCCGCTGCAGCAAGCAACCCATCAGCAAGGACCAAACGCCCTTCTGCATCGGTGTTAAAAATTTCCACCGTGACGCCATTCTTGTACGTGATAATGTCGCCTAGCTTATAGGCAGTACCGTCAATTAAGTTCTCAGCGCAACATAGAATCAGTTTCACACGCTTGTTTAAGCCGCGTTGAATTGCCAGGGCTAAGGCACCTGCAACGGTCGCAGCACCGCCCATATCGCATTTCATCGCAATCATGCCTTCGCTGCTTTTAATGCTGTAACCACCGCTGTCATAGGTGATGCCTTTACCAATCAGGGCATAATCAACCTCAGCGTCGACATCGCCGGTTGGGTTATAGTCAAGCTGCAACATGGTTGGTTTGTGCATACTGGCGCGGCCTACCGTATGGATGCCCATCCAGCCTTCATTAAGCAAATCTTGTTCGCGCAAAATGCGGAAACTGACCGCGTCGCCACCTAAGGCTTTAATCTTATCAACCACTTGGGTACACAAAGATTCGGGATAGATAGCTTGTGGTGGTAAGTTGACTAACTCACGCGCCCAAGCGAAAGTTTCGTACATCCCTTGCAATTGATCAGCAACGCCTAAGTCGTCACTGCACCAAAGTATTTTGTTGCGCTTTTTGGCGTCACTGAAGCCTTGCGCTAACGCCCACTGGCGCTCGAGGGTCCAGCCTGGCCCAACGGCTTCAATCGTCGCTGCACCAGAGGCGTCCAAGCGTCGGCCTGCTTGCTGAATGGCACGTAAAAACAAGCTCTCGTCGTCACGCGCAACGATGTGAAACCCCTCGCCATTGAAAAAACTACCACCAGCACTTTTAAACGCCGCTGGCACGGTGTCTGTAGTTAAGCGTACTTGTACTGCACTAGACATCTTATTTATCTCCAAGTATGTTGCTTGCCTCTGGGTTAACACCAGAGCACGGTCAAGCAAGCGTGGTGCATGCATCACCTATTGTTCATATCGCGACACACTACACTACAAAGCGACTAAAAATGCAATTTCAGCCCCCATTAGAATCCGCAACTTTAATTCGCCGTTACAAACGTTTCCTTGCCGATGTGCAAACCGCTGATGGCGAACTGTTAACCATTCATTGCCCAAATACGGGGGCGATGACAGGTTGCGCTGAACCTGGCTATACAGTGTGGTATAGCACATCCACAAATGCCAAACGTAAGTACCCACATACTTGGGAGCTTGCTTACACACCCAATCAAAATTGGATTGTGATTAATACCCAACGCGCCAATCAGTTGGCTCAGGAAGCGCTCGGCGACGGCAAGATTAAAGCCTTAGCCGGCTACCTTAACTGCCAACGCGAAGTCAAATACGGTAGTGAAAATAGCCGCATCGACTTGCTGCTTAGCGGTCATGGCGAGCAACCCGACTGCTATATCGAAGTGAAAAGTGTCACCTTAGAAACCGACGGCCAAGGCTACTTTCCCGACGCGGTTACCTTGCGCGGGCAAAAACATCTGCGCGAACTTATTGCAATGCGCGAACTTGGCTTACGCGCCGCACTGCTGTTTGTGGTCGGGCACAGCGGCATTCAGAGTGTAAAACCAGCCGCCCATATTGATCCGCAATACGCGGAATTATGTATTTTAGCCAAGCAAAAAGGCGTTGAGTTTTATGCCTTAGGTATTGAGGTCAGCGCCAGCGACTTGACAGCTGGGCTATTATTACCTGTCGACGTGGGTTGAAATGCTAACTTTTGCCCCGATATAGGGCTGCGCGAGTGCGCATTGCACCACCAAACGTATTCTGCTATACATAGCCGTCATTTTTTAAGCACATAGTGCATTGCCTCAAAGAGGAGAGCCACATGGCCGCAACAAAGGAAAGAAAAGCGCACGGTATCTTAGCGCAAGCGGGTCTAGAGCCTTACCAGCCAGCCGCTGGCGAAGAGTATATGAACGAGGCACAGCGTGAGCATTTTCGTAAGATTTTAGAAACTTGGCGTAACCAGTTACGCGAAGAAGTTGACCGCACAGTAGGTCACCTAAAAGAAGAAGCGAACAACCATGCAGACCCTGTTGACCGTGCTGCCCAAGAAGAAGAATTTGCGATTGAATTACGCACCCGTGACCGTGAGCGTAAGTTAATTAAGAAGATTGAAAAGACACTAGAAGCGATTGAGCGTGACGACTTCGGCTACTGCGACTCATGTGGTATCGAAATCGGTATCCAACGCTTAGAAGCACGTCCAACTGCTGACTTATGTATCGACTGTAAGAGCCTGGCAGAAATTCGTGAGAAACAAATGCGCGGTGCTTAATCAGCCCGCTCCTTACCGGGGGCGCTTCGCCCCCTCGCCCTCCGGCCCTCTTCACCTTGGTTCGTTAGTTGCAGCCCTAGGTAGCTACCTTGACGCTCGTGCCAACCATGGTACTTGGTTGCTGCGCATCGAAGATATTGATCCCCCTCGTGAAGTCCCGGGTGCTAGCAGCGTTATTTTGCGACAGCTCGAGGCGCATGGCTTATGCTGGGACGAGACTGAACAGTATCAAAGCCAACACTATGCACGTTATCAGCAGCACATCACTGAACTAAACCGACAGGGCTTGGTGTATGCCTGCGATTGCTCACGTAAAACGATTAAAGCACGCGGACCGCATTACACCGGTTTTTGCCGCCAACGCGGTTTAGACTGGGCGGATAAAGCGCTGCGCTTGGTCAACCAGCAACCTGTCACGCATTTTTATGACCTTGCCCACGGCGAGGTTACAGCCGACACAGGCTGGAGCAGCGAAGACTTTATTCTTAAACGCCGTGACGGACTATGGGCGTATCAACTCGCGGTAGTCAGTGACGACCGCGCCGAGGGTATCACGCACATCGTACGAGGTAGCGACCTATTGACCGCCAGTCTATGGCAGTTAACGCTATGGCAGACACTAAACCAGTGCCAATTTGACGCTGCAGTCGCCTTACCTCAACTACGCCACTTGCCACTGATTGTCGGGCCCGAGGGGCGCAAACTAAGTAAGCAAAATCATGCGCCCGCGATTCACGCAAGCCATGCGGCACACAATATATCGATAGCATTGCAGGCACTTGGTTTGAAGCTGCCACCTGAATTAACCCAAACGCCTGTTACTGAGCAATTGGCATGGGCGATAGATGCGTGGCGACAGCAGCAACGAGCAAGTGAACCGGGTCATGTCGATAATTTCACCGTTTGATTCTCATTCGGCCCAAGTTGGTATATGATCAGCGCCAATTTTTAAGTCAATCGCCCCAGCTGTGGGCTGACCTTAGCAGGAGTTCGACCATTATTAAGCGTTTTGTGCAGTTTGCTCGTCAGGTACTGCCGTCTCAATCACCCCAAAACACGCCTTCGACGTTCACGAACCCGATCGTGATTACGCGTGATCAGCACAATATTTCACGCGCGAATATTTCTGACAATGCATTGAAGGTGCTGTATCGCTTACATAAAAGCGGTTATGACGCCTACTTAGTCGGCGGCTGCGTGCGCGACTTACTGCTGGGCCTCGAACCAAAAGATTTCGATGTCGCCACCAACGCCAGCCCAGAACAGATCAAAGCGTTATTTTCTAACTGCCGCCTAATCGGCCGCCGCTTTCGCTTAGCCCATGTGGTGTTTGGTCGTGACGTGATTGAAGTGGCCACTTTCCGCGGTCACCACGAGGAAGGCGAAGCAAGCCAGAAGCACACCAGTAAACAGAGTAAAGACGGCTTACTGCTACGTGATAACGTGTATGGCAGCATTGAAGAAGACGCCGAGCGCCGCGACTTCACCGTCAACGCCATGTACTACTCGATTGCCGATTTCGCGATTTACGACTTTGCCAACGGCGCCCGCGATCTGGAAGCTGGCGTACTGCGTTTAATCGGCGACCCTGCGACCCGCTACCGCGAAGACCCAGTGCGCATGTTGCGCGCTGTGCGTTTTGCCACCAAATTAGGCTTACGTATTGACGACAGTGCGCGCAAGCCAATCGTCGACTTAGCCCATTTACTAGAAAGCATTCCAGCGGCACGGCTATTTGAAGAGTACTTGAAACTCTTTATGCATGGTAAAGCAGAAGCAAACTTTCTGGCACTCCAGGACTTCGGCCTGTTTGGGCACTTATTCCCGCAAATTAAAGTCGCACTAAAAAATAGCCAAAGCGTTGAGTACGCCATGCAGTATCAGCTGTGTGTTGATACAGACACGCGTATCAACAGTGGCAAACGCGTCACCCCCGCCTACTTATTTGCAGCCACATTATGGTATCCCGTGGTAGCGCGTGCTGAGCAGCTGATGACCGAAGGTGGTTTGCCTGAATATGACGCCATGCAAATTGCCGCAGCGGATGTGCTGGCTAAGCAATCACGCAGCATTGCTATCCCGAAACGTTTCAGCTTGCCAGCGCGCGATATTTGGACCTTACAAATGCGACTGCAGCAAACTCAGCCGCGTAAAGCCGAGCGTTTACTTAGCCATCCAAAGTTTCGTGCTGGCTACGACTTTTTGTTGTTACGCGCACGCATTGAGAACGACCCGGCGCTACGCCAACTCGGAGAGTTTTGGACCCAATTTCAGCAGGGCAAGGAAGTTGGCGGCGGCTCGCCAGAGCATCCTGCCAGTGGCCGTCCTGTTTCAGGGCGAGCGCCCCGCCGTGGCCCATATGCACAAGCACCGGACGCAGACACCACGAGCAAGCCTAAACGTCGGCGCCGGCGTAAGCCACGCAAGGCTGCTGGTGACAGCGCCAGCCCGAAGAAATAGGAGCGATAGTGACAATGGCACGGGTATATTTGGGACTAGGTGCAAACTTAGCGAACCCTCTAGCACAAATTCATGCTGGCTTCCTGCACCTACAAAAGCATCCAGCACTGAACGTGCGCGCTTGTTCGTCGTTGTACGCTAGCAAACCCATGGGTCCACAAGATCAGCCTGATTATGTCAATGCGGTGGTGGGCTTGGATACCCAGCTACCCGCCGATGCACTACTTGATATTTTACAAGGTTTCGAGCAAGAGGCTGGACGCGTGCGTTTGCGGCATTGGGGTGAACGCACCTTAGATATTGATATTTTACTGTATGGCGATGTCGTCATGGATACGCCTTGCCTGACCCTACCGCACCCAGGTATCGAAACCCGCGAATTCGTGCTGATTCCTTTAGCTGAAATCGCCCCTGACCTGCAGTTACCCAATGGTAAGCAGATCTGGACCCTTGCTGCACAGATTGAACGCAACGGACTAGATATAATTGCGCCAGCCGTTACAATGCAGCCTTAACCTCGTTCAGTAAAGGTCGCTTTATGGCTAAAACCTCTATCGCGCAATTGTTCAAGAAAAAGCAGAACCAAGAAAAAATTACCGCTCTGACTGCTTACGATGCGACATTCGCGCGCCTATTTGTTGAATGTGGCGTCGACCTGATGCTGGTGGGCGATTCACTGGGCAATGTTGTGCAAGGACATGGCAGCACAGTCCCCGTTACCAACGCAGATATTGCCTACCATACCGCCTGTGTGCGGCGTGGCGCGCCTACCGCTTTTGTGATTGCCGATATGCCGTTTATGACCTATGCCAGCCCACAGCAAGCCTGCGACTATGCCGCTGAGCTTATGCGTGCTGGCGCGAACATGGTCAAGCTCGAAGGCGGCGCGCGCTTAGTCGATACGGTGCAGGCATTGACTGCCAACGGTATCCCCGTATGCGCACATTTAGGCTTGTTACCGCAGTCCGTCAATGTGCTGGGCGGCTATAAAGTTCAAGGCCGCGACGCTGCCGCTGCGGATCTGTTAATTCAGGAGGCCCAGCAGTTACAGCAAGCCGGTGCGCAGTTACTGGTCGTTGAGTGCATTCCCACCGCCCTTGGCAAACGTGTTGCTGAGGCAGTGAGCATGCCAGTGATTGGCATCGGAGCGGGCCCCGCAACCGATGGTCAAATTTTGGTGATGCACGACATGCTGGGTCTTAACAGTGATTACCTACCCAAGTTTGTGAAGAACTTTTTGGCTGACCATGGCAGCATTGAAGGCGCCGTCAAAGCCTATGTGACTGACGTGCAAAACGGTTCTTTTCCAGGCCCTGAACATAGTTTCGAGTCTTAATATGTTACATATCAGTAAGGTTGAGCAGTTACGTGCGCTACGAGCACGCTGGCGCAGTCAAAATCAGCAAGTCGCGTTTGTCCCCACTATGGGTAACTTACATAGTGGGCACTTAAAGTTAGTGCGCCGGGCCAAACAAATGGCTGATATCGTGATCGTCAGTATTTACGTCAATCCGATGCAGTTCGGTGCGCATGAAGATTTAGACGCATACCCACGTACGCTGGAAGCTGATATGCAGGCGTTGTCTGAGCTCGGTGTCAGCGCTGTGTTCACGCCGCGCACCTCGGAGATGTACCCGCGCGGTCTGGACATGCAAACCAGTGTTGAAGTGCCTGCGCTCTCATCGATTTTATGTGGCGCCAGCCGCCCAGGCCATTTTAAAGGCGTCGCCACGGTGGTGACAAAGCTGTTTAATATGGTGCAGCCAGACGTGGCGGTGTTTGGGAAAAAAGACTACCAACAGTTGCAAGTGATTCGTAACATGGTGGCCGATTTATCCATGCACATTCAAATTGAAGGCGTCGATACCGAGCGTGAAGCAAATGGTTTAGCGAAGAGCTCGCGTAACGGCTACCTCACGCCACAACAGCGCGAGCAAGCCGCCGTGATTTACGCGCAGTTGCGCCAGTGCGCTGATGCCATTTTAAAAGGCGAACGCGACTTCGCGCAGTTAGCGCATAGCGCCGAGCAGGCCATTCAAGAGGCTGGCTTGCAACCTGAGTACTGGCAGGTGCGTCGGCAAGCTGACTTAAGCCCTGCCCAAGCAGAAGATGCCGCGGCAGAGCTGGTTATTCTCGCAGCCGCCAAGCTCGGCACTACGCGTTTAATTGATAACTTAGAAGTCGCAGCTGACACCGATTAACGGGGTTCTTTAGCCAGCAACCCGCAATCATAGGCCTCAGCAAATAGCGCGCCTTGAGTCAGCACGGCGCGCTCCGCAATTTGGCGCTGCTCTTGCAGGATTTCAGCCAGCATATCCACCGTAGTCAACGGGTTTGCCAATACCGTACGAAACACCGTCGTTGGCTGGGACGCATAGCGCTGCGGGGTCAACTTGGTACGTGACACAAAGGACTGCCCTGTTTCGCGCTGACTCTTTTGAATATGCTTGGTCATTTGATTCAACAACGGCGTGATTTGCTGTTTTTGGCTATCACTGGCATGTGCCAGCGCGGCCTTAATTGGCGCTGGAACATAACGATATGTCAGCAAGCAAAGTTCGGGTGCGGTGACTAACTCGAAGTCATCTTGCGACGCAATCAAGTCGGCAAAGGCTTGTGCTTTTTCGATGCTTTGATCAATCAGTAGCTGGTAGCCTTCGCGCCCCATCACATGCAGCGCAGAATACACCAGCATTGCCATCCCCGGGCGTGAGCCTTCCATGGTGTGGCTGCCTAAATCTTTTGAGCCGCGACGAATCACGTATTCGGCATGGTGTTCAATCGCATGCACCAATGACGGGTCTTTAAATAGCACCATACCCGCACCCATCGGCACATACATTTGCTTATGTGCATCAATCGTTACGCTGTCTGCACGCTCAATGCCCGCCAACAAGTGACGGTGGGTATTTGATAACAACGTCGCCCCACCCCAGGCTGCGTCGACATGAAAGTGTGCGCCCACTTCCTGGGCGACATCCGCGATTGCATCGAGGGGGTCGATATGACCGGTTTCCGTGGTGCCGGCTATGCCGACTATGGCCATCACCTTTCCACCCTCGGCGGCTATGCGCGCGCACGTTTCTCGCAACGCATCGATTTGAATTCGGTTGTTATCGTCGGTGGCAATTGCGACCAGGTTGCGACGTCCAATACCCAATATGTCCGCGGCTTTGCCTAAAGAATAATGTCCTCGCTCGGACACTAATACACAGGCCTTACGGTAGCCATAATGCGCCAGCCCCGCGGCTAAGCCTTCCTGAGCAATCCCATTAAAGTCGCCGTCGGCCTTAAATAGTTTGTTGCGTGCCACCCACAGTGCCGTGATATTAGCCACAGTACCACCTGAACACATTGCCCCGAGCGAATGCTCCGCACTGTGCATCCAGGTTTGGTAAAACGGTGCAGGCTCGCCATACACTAAGTGATGCATCATACCCAGCACCTGACGCTCCAGCGGCGTAAAGGCTTTTGATGTTTCAATCTTGACCAGGTTCTGGTTCAAGCCCACCATCAATTTGGCTAACGGCAGTAGGAAATATGGCAATGCCGAGGTCATATGCCCAATAAACTTAGGTGACGAGGTATGCACCGAGTGCGCAACTAACTTACTTAGCAGTTCATCGGTATGATCAGAGACAAAAGTCGGCTGTTCAGGGATAGCGCTTTTTGCAAAGTCCTGCTCAATTTCATGCAACGGCTTTTCTTTGGCAACAATATGCGCGTTCAAAAAGCCCGCCAGGTTCTCTGACAGGTGACGCTCAATTTTGCCTAAGGTCGAATCTGGTGCTTCAGGAATCGTGAAAATACGATACAAGGCATCCAGACTGACATCAGCGGTTTGCGGTTTGCTCAAGCGCAATCTCCTTGCAATACCCTCGTGTTACTGAGGCAGTATAAATAATGGGCGCAGACTTTAGCATAAGTTGCTTTGCAACTGCCAGAGGACTTGTTCAGTCGCTTGGTATTTACGTTCAAATGGCGTGATTGGCGCAATCTCAGCGGGTAATTTATTTAATTCGCTGGCATAACCGGCTATTTCTAAAGCCGCGGCGAATTCAGCTAAGTAAATCCGCCAATTACTGCGCAGTTCAAGCTGGCCGCCCAACGCAATAATCGCTGGAAATAATGGTCCACCATGCCAGCGCCGTTGCAAGTGCTTCGCTTTAGGCCAAGGGTTTGGGTACAGAATATAATGATGGCTAATCTGCCATTTTGCAGTCAACGCTTGGCGCCAAAAGTCATTTAAGTCTGCTCGCACTAAGACGCAGCGTGCACTGACCTCGCCATAGGAGGCGGTTTTCGCCAACCGATGGGCAGATTTATCGACGCCTATTACCAGTGCATCGGGATGGCGCTGAGCAAGTTGCAGGGTACTTTCGCCAACGCCACAGCAGGAATCCAACACAATGGGCCCCTGCCACGCTTGCACGCGTGCATCCACTGCCGCGAATACGTCATGGCTATGGGAGGCAATAGGCTTTAAAAATTCGCTGTTTAAATGCCGTCGCACCACTTTGGCGATGTCTTGGTGTACATCGTGCTGGTTGCTATCAATGCCGCGAGATTGGTATTCCATGCCGTCCCCTTAACTGCGAATACCGACACCGCGATTCAGCAATGTCCAAGCTACGGCCAGAAAAGCCGCGTTAAATAACATCAGTACCCCAAGCGCCAGCCAAGGGTTGATGTCGGAGACACCAATAAAGCCATAACGGAACGCGTTAACCATATAAATAATCGGGTTCGCTTGCGATACGGTTTGCCAGAATTGCGGCAATAGCGTGATGGAATAAAACACACCACCCAAATACGTTAACGGGGTCAGCACGAAAGTCGGAATAATCGAAATGTCATCGAAGGTTTTAGCAAACACCGCGTTGATAAGCCCACCTAAGGCAAATAATGTTGCAGTCAAAATGACGGTAATTGCAATCAGCCCGTAATGTTGGATATTGAGCGGTACAAAGAAGCTCGCCACAACGGTTACCACGACCGCAACAATCAGCGCACGCGCCACGCCACCACCCACATAACCCAAAATTATCGTCATCGTGGAGACTGGCGATACCAGCATTTCTTCAATATTGCGCTGAAACTTAGCGCTGAAAAACGAAGACGCTACGTTGGAGTATGCATTCGTAATCACCGACATCATGATCAACCCTGGCACAATAAACTCCATGTAGCTAACGCCACCCATCTCGCCAATACGCTGGCCGATCAGGTTACCAAAGATAATAAAGTACAGGGTCATGGTAATTGCAGGTGGTACTAAGGTTTGCACCCAAATACGCAAAAAGCGCGTGCATTCTTTAATCCAAATAGTTCGTAATGCAGTCAAATTCATTGTGCAGGCTCCTTTTGCTGGCGACCTTGCTCGACCAAGTCGACAAACAGTTCTTCTAAACGATTCGACTTGTTGCGCATCGACAATACTTTTATTCCTTGCTCACTCAATTGCGCGAATACCGCATTGAGTCCACGTTCTTTTGGCACGTCGACTTCCAGGGTTAATTCGCCACGCTCTCGCATTGTGAAGCCTTGTAATTGTATTGGATGCTCATGAGGCGCAAGATCGAGCACAAAAGTTTCAATATTGAGCTTACTCAATAGCGCTTTCATACTCGTGTTCTCAATAATTTGGCCTTTATCAATAATACCGATATTGCGGCACAAGGTTTCGGCTTCCTCCAGATAATGGGTGGTCAAAATAATGGTGATACCTTGCTGGTTAATTAACGTCAGGTAATCCCACATTGAACGACGCAGTTCGATATCTACCCCCGCCGTTGGCTCATCCAAAATCAGTAATTTAGGTTCATGAAGTAAAGCGCGAGCAATCATCAAACGGCGCTTCATGCCGCCAGACAGGGTACGCGCACGGTCGTTGCGCTTATCCCAAAGACCTAGCTGAGTCAGATACTTTTCGGCACGCTCTTTCGCTAGTGCGCGCGGCACACCGTAGTAACCGGCTTGGTTGACCACGATTTGCAGCACGGTCTCAAACTGATTAAAGTTAAATTCTTGCGGAACCAGACCAATATGGCGCTTTACATCCGCGAGCTGGGTGTCGAGGTCATACCCGAACACTTCGACTTTACCTTCGGTTTTATTGACCAGCGAAGAAATAATCCCAATGGTGGTCGATTTACCAGCGCCATTGGGCCCGAGCAGCGCATAAAAATCGCCTTGCTGAACCTGTAAATCGAGGCCCTTGAGGGCTTGTAAGCCGCCCTTATAAGTTTTTTTCAGGCCATGAATAGCCAATGCTTGGGTCATCTATTCTTCTCCTCGTACGGATGTCGTGCCATAGCCCCAGCGCGGCACCAAAGTTTGCTCAAGTTGCAAGTGATCAAGAATCCGCGCCACCATAAAATCAATCAAATCATCAATACTCTGCGGCTGGTGATAAAAGCCAGGTGCCGCCGGCATGATCACAGCGCCCGCCTGACTCAAGGTCAACATATTTTGTAAATGGATAGTACTGAGTGGGCTTTCTCTGGGTACTAAAATTAATTGCCCGCGTTCTTTAAGCACCACGTCCGCAGCCCGCTCAATTAAGCTATTGCTCGCGCCAACAGCTATCGCTGATAACGTACTGGTCGAACACGGACAAACCACCATACGCTTAGGTGCCGCCGAGCCAGATGCGACCGGCGAGAACCATTCTTCTTTGCCGAAGACCTGCAGTTGCCCGGTATCTGTGACACCGAATTTATGCCGCAGAAATTCGGCCATTGCTTTCGGATTCCCCGGCAACTGCATATTTTCTTCCGTGGCCAACACCACTTTGGCCGCACTCGATACCATCAGCAACACTTGCTGACCCTGGGCCAGTAAATTCTCAATCAAGCGCAATGCATAAGGTGCGCCAGAGGCGCCCGTCATCGCGACGGTCACTCGGTTATCATTACTTGTTAAGGCAGCAGGCATGGGCCCCCCTTTGATGTTGGTACGGCGATGTTCGCGCGTAGCTGTCGGATTCTGGTCGTGTTCAAACCAAGCGCTCAGCGTGTCGCTAAAGCTTGTTGCAATTGCTCGCGTAAGCCCGCAAACCCGCCATTGCTCATCATCACAATGTGGGTGTCAGCAGGTGCCTCGGTCGCAATAAAACGCACTAACTGGTCGATTTGATTATGGATAAACCAAGGGTTACTGGCTTGCTCAGCGACCTCATGCAATGACCAAGCAAGTTGTTGATTGTCGAACGCTACCACTTGGTCAGCTAAATTCAGTGCTTGCGCCAGCTGATCGCGATGAACCCCCTGCTTCATGGTGTTGGAGCGCGGTTCAATCACCGCCCAAACAGGCTTATCACCCGCATATGCGCGCAAACCTTGCAGCGTAAGTTGCATCGCCGTAGGGTGATGCGCGAAATCATCATATAAGTACAGTGAATCACGCTGCAACACCGTCTCTAATCGCCGTTTCGGAGCCTGAAATGTTGCCAGCGCTCGAATGGCTTGCTCAGGCGCGATACCAACATGATGCGCGCACGCAATGGCCATCAAACCGTTCGCTACATTGTGCGGGCCCAACAGCTGCCATTCAACGCGGCCTTGGTGCTGGCCTTGGAAGCTGACATTGAATGCATCCCCTGCCGCGCTCGTATCACTGACCTGCCAACCTTGAGGATGATTCAAGCGCCGCTGTTCGCTCCAGCAGCCTTGCTTCAAGGTCTCAACTAAAGCATTGCAATCGGCGGGGTACACCACGGCTCCAGACCCTGGTACGACGCGCACCGCATGGTGCACTTGGCGCTGAATCGCAGCTAAGTCAGGGAAGATATCCGCGTGGTCGAACTCTAAATTGTTCAAGGCTAAGGTATTGGGATGATAATGCACAAACTTGGAGCGCTTATCAAAAAACGCGGTGTCATATTCATCGGCTTCAATCACGAAGAACATACTGTCGGTTAAGCGAGCTGAAGCACCAAAACTCTCCAGCACCCCACCGACCAAAAATCCAGGGTTGTACCCCGAGCACTCGAGAATATGTGTCAGCATGCTGGTGGTGGTGGTTTTACCATGCGTACCCGCAACCGCAATCACCCACTTTTGGCGCAGCACATGATCGCCAAGCCATTGCGGCCCCGACGTGTAGGCAATGCCGCGATCAAGGATCATTTCCACTTGGGGGTTACCGCGACTCAACGCGTTGCCAATAATCACTAAATCCGGTGCGGGCTCGAGCTGGCTGGTATCGCTAAGGCTACCAATCTGAATACCTAATGACCCCAACATCGTGCTCATCGGCGGATAGACATGGTCATCTGACCCAGTCACCTGGTGCCCGAGTTGTTTTGCAATCGCTGCGATACCGCCCATAAAGGTGCCGCAAATACCCAAGATATGAATGTGCATAGCCAGTCCAGTGG
This sequence comes from Aliidiomarina maris, assembly GCF_003987335.1. Lineage (GTDB taxonomy): Bacteria > Pseudomonadota > Gammaproteobacteria > Enterobacterales > Alteromonadaceae > Aliidiomarina > Aliidiomarina maris. The sequence goes on from NZ_PIPK01000011.1 coordinate 92,187, forward strand.
TAACAAATCGTCGGCATTGTAACACTTTCACTTGCAAGCATGAAAAGCCATCGTGATTAATTTGCGCATTGCGGACATCTGGATTGTCTATTAGACGAGCATCATGGCGTCAAATGCGGTAGACTATCGCGCGCCGAAACGGTCGCTAGTGGGCAGCGGCCGGTCACAACCGATTACAGAGGACACTCATGCAACGTCTAATTCCGGTTCTAAACAATGACCACGTGCCACTGCATTTAATCTCCGTTATCAATACCTTGATGACGGCTGCAAAAGAAATCTCTCATCGCCTTCATCAAGGCAGCCTCGCCGGAACCTTAGGCTCCACCTTGGATGAAAACATTCAAGGCGAAACCCAAAAGAAACTCGATGTGGTCTCGAACCAACTGATCAAGAACATGCTGCTGGAAACCAATCTAGTGCGTGCTGTGGCGTCAGAAGAAGAAGACGACATTGTCGAGGGTAACCCAGATGCAAAATACCTAGTTGCTTACGACCCCCTAGATGGTAGCTCAAACATTGACGTCAATGGCAGTGTCGGCACCATTTTCTCGATTATGGAAGTGCCTGACCATTGCAAACACGGCAAAGACATGTTTTTGCAAACCGGCGATGAGCAAGTCGCTGCTGGTTACATTTTATATGGCCCTTCAAGCATGCTGGTGATGACTACAGGCAAAGGCGTGCGAATGTATACGCTGGATCACACCGTGGGCGAGTTCCTGCTAACCGTTGAGCAAGTCAAGATTCCAGCGCAAACCCAGGAATTCTCCATTAATATGGCCAATGACCGATTCTGGTCAGCGCCAATGAAGCAATATATAAAAGATTTGCTTCAGGGCGAAGAAGGCCCGCGCGGTAAGCGCTTCAATATGCGCTGGAATGCCGCGATGGTGTCAGATGTGCATCGCGTGTTGTGTCGCGGAGGTATTTTCACTTACCCAGCGGATTGCCGCGAGGCCGACAAACCATGTAAATTGCGTTTGTTATATGAAGCGAACCCAATGAGCTTTTTGATTGAACAAGCCGGCGGCCGCGCCAGCACAGGCTACGAGCGTATCATGTCATTACAACCTACCGAGATTCACCAACGCGTAGCTGTGATGATGGGTTCGGCGGACGAAGTCGGCACTTGTTTGCAATACCATAAAGATATTCCGTGTCAGCGTTTCGACGCCTAAAGTAAATGCAGCATTCAGGCACGCGTCATTGCGTATACACCAAGGTCGAACTTAAATTCTTGGGCCGCCAGCGTTATACTACGCCTGTTTTATTTTTTAATTTATGTTGAAGGAAGTACCATGAGCTTAAAACATGTTCCTGCTGGCGACAAAATGCCAGAAGAAGTGAATGTCATCATTGAAATCCCAGCCAATGCTGAGCCAATTAAATACGAAGTCGATAAAGACACCGGCGCTTTGTGGGTTGACCGCTTCATGGCCACCCCAATGTTTTACCCAGCCAACTATGGTTATGTGAATGATACCTTATCATTAGACGGCGACCCAGTTGACGTCTTAGTCCCAACTCCGTATCCGTTACAACACGGTAGCGTGATTACCTGTCGCCCAATCGGCGTGTTGAAAATGACTGACGAGTCAGGTGAAGACGCGAAAGTGATCGCGGTGCCAATCAGCAAGCTGACTAAGCAATACGACCACGTGCAAGACATCGACGATTTAGACCCGTTACTGAAAGCACAAATCCAGCATTTCTTCGAAAGCTATAAACAGCTAGAGAAAGGTAAGTGGGTCAAAGTCGAAGGTTGGGCTGATGCCGCCGCCGCGAAAGACGAAATTAAATCATCATTCGAGCGCGCACAGCAGCAAAAATAGGTGAACTATGCAATCACAGCCGGCCGTTGAGCACCCACCGTTAAGTATTGCCATTCAAGGTTTACGCTTTAGTTGGCAGCCAACTGCCGAGCCTGTGCTTGCTATTGATGCGCTCACTATTTCATCGGGTGAGCGCGTTTTTCTGCATGGCCCCAGTGGTAGCGGAAAATCCACACTACTGTCCTTACTCGCAGGGGTACATACGCCGCAGCAAGGCAGCATTGAAGTGCAAGGCCGAGCATTAGAGCGCTTGTCACAAAGCCAACGTGACACCTTTCGCGCCGACCATATCGGCTATATTTTCCAGCAGTTCAACTTGTTACCCTTCCTGGATTTAATTCATAACGTGACGTTAGCCTGCGACTTTTCCGCCGCACGACGTCAACGTTTAGCGACTCATGGCACCAGCGCGACGGCAGAAGCGGCTCGACTGCTGAAGCAACTAGGCATTCCCGAAGCCCTACATCAACGTCAAGCCAGCCAACTCAGTGTTGGACAGCAGCAGCGTGTCGCCGCTGCACGCGCTTTGATTGGTAGCCCGCCCGTGGTGATCGCCGATGAACCAACGTCTGCGTTAGACGCCAATAGCCGGGAAAACTTTTTACATTTACTTTTTGCTGAGTGTGAGCGCGCACGCACGACCCTGGTGTTTGTGTCCCACGATCAGGCGCTAGCACCACTGTTTAGCCGCAGTGTTGACCTGAGTGAGGTGAACCGATGAACATGGTTAAGCTTGCCTGGGCAAGTCTCAAGAGTCGGCGTGCCAACGCACTGCTAACCGTTTTTGCGATTGCAATTAGCGTCATGCTACTACTCGGTGTTGAACGTGTCAGTCAGCAGACACGAAGTGGTTTTGCCAATACCATCTCTGGAACCGACTTAATTGTCGGTGCACGTAGCGGCCCTGCTAATTTGCTCCTGTATTCGGTATTCCATATTGGTAACCCAAGTGCGAACGTGAGCTGGGACAGTTTTGCGCACTGGCAACAACATGAGCAGGTTGCGTGGGCCGTGCCAATTGCTTTGGGTGACAGTTTTCGTGGCCACCCTGTGATTGCCACGGACGAGACATTTTTCGCTCATTTCCAGTATGGCCGTCGCCAAGCCATACAGTTTCAACAAGGCGCTGTGTTTGATGCCACTGAGCAAGCCATACTAGGCGCTCGTGTCGCCCGCCAACATCAACTTGGCCTTGGTGACGAGCTTGTAGTAGCGCACGGCACCGGTAGTGTGAGCTTTCACCACCACGACGAAGACCCATTAAGTATCGTCGGTGTGTTAGCGCCCACCGGCACCCCATTGGATAACGCGGTGTTCGTACCCTTACGTGCCCTCGCTGGTATGCACGGCGAACATGACCATGAGCATGACGATGCGCACGGGCATGAGCACGAGCAACCTGCACAGCGGCCTTCCTTTAGTGACCAACAGATACCGACTGAGCCCACTGAATCTACTGAACCCACTGAATCTACTGAACATGGTGCTCATGACCACCATGATCGCCCAATTGACAGTTTAAGTGCGTTCTTCGTCGGTTTACACAGCCAGCCGCGCGCCATTTTTATGCAGCGCATGATCAACACCTGGGGTCAGGAACCGCTCACCGCAATTATGCCCGGCGCAACATTGCAGGACTTATGGCGCACCCTGAATATGTTTGAACGCACACTCGCCATCGTATCCGGTTTTGTTCTGCTGACTGGATTAATTGGCATGCTCGCCACACTCCTTGCCAGTTTGCAGGAACGACGACGGGAAATGGCGGTCTTACGTTCGTTGGGTGCTGGTCCGAAGACGATTTTCGGCTTGCTGGTCAGCGAAGCGCTATTGCTGACCATGATTGGTATTGGCGTCGGCGTTGGCTTGCTATACAGCGCAATGTTGATACTCGCACCATGGATAGAAATGCAGTTTGGCGTGGTGATTACGATTGGTGCGCCCTCGGCAGTTGAGTGGCAGCGCATGGGCATTGTATTAATTGCCGGTAGTTTGATTAGTTGTATTCCCGCTTGGCGAGCATACAGACATTCTTTAGCTGATGGCTTAAGCATGAAGTTTTAGCCCCTGCAGCAGTGGTAAGGAGAATACCTTGAAACACCAAAATTCAGTTGCTATGGCAATGTTTGCAGCATGCTTACTGCTGCCAGTAAGTCCAAGTGTGAGTGCCGAAGAGCCGCGCACATTGCGCTGGAATGACTTAATGCCTGAAGGTTGGCGCCCGCCGGCTGTGCGCAGTCAAGCCTACTATGAAGCCAACCCTGAGGCCCAAGTGCAAACTAACCTGGATGCGCCTGTGATTGAAGCGTTAGATGGCCAACACGTGAAGATTCCAGGCTACGTGGTGCAACTTGAAGGTGATGATCGGCGGGTCACTGAATTTCTCTTAGTGCCCTACTTTGGCGCGTGTATCCACGTGCCGCCGCCCCCGCCCAATCAAATTATCCACGTTAAATTTCCAGAAGGAGTACCCTACGCGGTCACTTATGACGCGGTTTGGGTGAGTGGAGATATCAGCGTGTCACGCAGTGAAAGTGATATTGCCGTTACCGGATATGTGATTGAAGCTTCAGAAGTTATTTCTTATTTTTAAGTGCTGACCAGGGCTCGTTTATACAGCGAGCCCTTTGCGCTGCTCAATAAAGTCTTTGAACGCCACTAAGCTCATCGGTTTCGCGTACAAGTAGCCTTGGGCTTGGCCTACGCGTAGTTCATCGAAGTACTTCGCTTGCTGCTCGGTTTCGATACCTTCCGCTAAGGTTTGTAAACCAAGCCGGTGCCCCATATTCACTATGCTTTCAATCACTACCGCACCACTTGTGGTGTGTGCAGATCGCACGAACTCACGGTCAATTTTGAGTTTGTCTAAGGGTAAGCGCTGCACATAGCTCAGCGACGAGAACCCGACCCCAAAATCATCAATCGCCACCCGCACGCCATAAGATTTCAATTGATTCAATACTTTCACCACCAGGTTAGGGTCATCCATCACGATAGACTCCGTGATTTCAATCTCAAGTCGCTGCGGGTCTACCTGGTGATTACGCATGACACCGAGTATTTCGTTGGCAAAATTCTTCTGCCGGAATTGTGGTACAGATACATTCACCGCCATGCGAAAGTCAGCGCTTACCTCACTTTCTATCGCACGCATGGTCATGCAAGCTTGTTCCAGCACCCAATGGCCGATCTCTAAAATGAGACCGGAATACTCTGCCAATGGGATAAAAATGCTAGGGGAAATGAAACTTCCATCACTCTGTGGCCAACGCAGTAGGGCTTCAGCCCCTACCACGCGCCCGCTCGATAGCTCAACCTGGGGTTGATACCAAAGCTCTAACTGCTGTTGCGCGAAAGCTTGGCGCAAATTACGAATCAGTTCAAGTCGGCGCTCTGTTTCTGCTTGCATACTTGGGTGGTAATTCGCGTGGCTTTCTAAGCGATGATTCTTGGCGTTCTTGAGTGCAATATAGGCTTGTTTAAGAAGATCCAAACCATTTGCGGCCATATGCCGGCGTGTAAAGCCAGTGGTCATCATCACGGGTATACGATGCTCATCCACGTCGAACGGTTGGAACACGCATTCATCTATGAGTGTAGCGTTAATACACTCACTGGGGCCAAGCAAGCCAAATACATCCGCGCTCAACCGCGCGACAACTGCTTGGTCACCAAATACATGTTGTAAGCGCGCCCCGACCGCTTGAATTAGCTTATTACCCACATCTTGGCCCAGCGCATCATTCACATCGGAAAAGTGGCTGATATCCGTAATCGCGACTGTAAACTCGCTATCGAGCTTCAATATGTCGTTCAACTGACGAATAAATTCAGACCGGTTGGCGAGACCTGTGAGCGAATCTTTGTAGGCAGCGGTGCGTAACTCTTCGAATAAATTCACGTTTTCAAAGCCAATCGCGATATTGGCTAAGAACAACTCGACAAGCTTATGATTTACATCGCTTAACCGTTGACTACGGCCTTGTTGAATAAATAGCGGAACTTTCTCAGTTAGCGTTGATCAGATCGCCAAACCACGCTGATACTAGACACCGCAATGAGCAAAGCAAAATACCGAGTTAAAAACTGGTCTGAATACAACAAAGCCCTTAAACAACGAGGCTC
>NZ_PIPK01000012.1 GCF_003987335.1 Aliidiomarina maris
AAGCTAGAAATGTTACCGCTCGACTTGCATGTGTTAGGCCTGCCGCCAGCGTTCAATCTGAGCCATGATCAAACTCTTCAATTAAAGATTTTGATATGCAAGTGCTCAATGAATCGTTGGTTCTTAAATCAATTCGGTCGTTAAAGACCGCTTTGTTTGGTCACCATCATTTCATGAGCATTTTGATTCTTATTGCAAGACAAGCTTGCCGTCCGAATCTGCTACCGAGGTAGCTTTTTAAGTTGCTCAATCAATGTAAGTGCCCACACAGATTGCTTGGCTTTGATATATTGTTAAAGAACGTTTTGCTTGGCGTTTCGCCGAAGCAGGGATGCGAATTCTACGCGTTCCGCTTGTGAAGTCAACCCCTTAATTTCAATTAATTTTGAGGTCTTCTTCTTGCCTTGAAAACTCAACTTCTTACGAAGGAATCTTCTTGGCACTGTCTCAGCGTTTGCCCTGACAACGGAGGCGCATTATAGAGATCTTCTGACAACGCGCAACCCCCTTTTTGAAGTTTTTTGCAAAAACCTATGCGAACGAACAAATAACCGGCAGATCGTTTAGAAAGTGTACCAATTTACAATGAAATGGAGGTATTTAGTCCTCTTACCGCCTGCTTACGAGGTAAGTATTACTTATTAACTAAACTATTAGTGTTAGGTTTGTACGCAATTGCGCAAAAACACTAAAGCATCCTTTTTTAGCTTTGCAAAGCAAGGTTGTCGTGCCACATTGAAATAGCAAGTCGAGCTGATGTGTGGCTTAGCCTTAAGAATCACGTTACAGATCAAGGATGGGATTGAGCGCGGTTCTATATACATGGAAGTATGATGAGGTCGTTAGCATATGAATGGTCAAGGATGAGTATATAGCTAGCATTAAGCAATATGATTTTGACTTGAAGCAATAAAATAAGGGATGGAAATCGACAAGGACGTCAGAGCTTAACATGGATGTGAAGGCTCAAAGAGCTAGAAACAAAAACGGGGCCCAAAAGGCCCCGTTCTTTACAAGTAAACCTAAAGCTTACTCTTCAACTGCTTCTTCAACAGCTTCTTCTTCAACTACTACACGGTCTACTAATTCGACGTACGCCATTGGCGCGTTGTCACCGGCGCGGAAGCCACACTTCAAAATACGAGTGTAACCACCTGGACGCTCTGAATAGCGTGGACCTAAATCGCTGAACAGCTTACCTACGACTTCTTTGTCACGTGTACGAGCAAAAGCTAAACGGCGATTTGCAACGCTGTCTTCTTTTGCCAATGTGATCAAAGGCTCGATAACACGACGCAGTTCTTTAGCCTTAGGCAACGTAGTTTTGATCACTTCGTGACGGACTAAAGAGCTTGCCATGTTGCGAAACATCGCTTGACGATGGCTGCTGTTGCGGTTGAGTTGACGACCACTCTTACGATGGCGCATAACCTATACCCTTCTAAATAAAACTCTATACCAAGGTTAACTGGTACAGCGCTTAGTCGTTATCAATCAGGCTAGCTGGTGGCCAGTTCTCTAGGCGCATGCCTAAAGACAAACCACGTGATGCCAGCACGTCTTTAATTTCTGTTAATGACTTCTTACCTAAATTCGGCGTCTTTAACAGCTCGACTTCAGTGCGTTGTACTAAGTCACCAATGTATTGAATCGCTTCTGCTTTCAAACAGTTCGCTGAACGAACTGTCAGTTCCAAGTCATCGACTGGACGCAGCAAGATTGGATCGAATTCCGGTTTCTCTTCTTTCTCTTCTGGCTCGCTGATGTCACGTAATTCAACAAAAGCTTCCAACTGTTCAGCCAAAATAGTCGCAGCACGACGGATAGCTTCTTCTGGATCTAGAGTACCATTGGTCTCCATATCGATAACAAGCTTATCCAAATCTGTACGCTGCTCTACACGAGCTGAATCCACTGTGTAAGCGATACGCTCAACAGGGCTGAAAGAAGCGTCAACCAGCAAGCGGCCGATTGGACGATCTTCATCCTCGTCATTTTGACGAGCATTCGCAGGTACATAACCACGGCCTTTCTCTACTTTAATTCTCATCGACACTTCTGCGTCGCCAGTTAAAGTACAGATAACGTGCTGTGGATTACATACTTCGACATCACCATCACAAGTAATGTCACCTGCAATTACAGGACCTGCGCCGGATTTGTTCAAGGTCAACGTGGCCTCGTTTTTGCCGTCCATTTTGACAGCCAGGCCTTTCAGGTTAAGCAGGATTTCGATAATGTCTTCCTGAATACCTTCTTTCGTGCTGTATTCATGCTGCACGCCGTCGATCTCTACTTCCGTGACCGCACAACCGGGCATCGAAGAGAGCAAAATACGACGCAGCGCATTCCCTAGCGTGTGACCAAATCCGCGCTCCAACGGCTCAAGAGTTACCTTGGCGTGGTTGGCACTGATTTGTTCAATATCTACTAACCTTGGTTTCAAAAATTCGGTTACAGAACCCTGCATTGTGTCCTCTCTTTATGCTTAAGCCTTACTTAGAGTAAAGCTCTACGATCAACTGTTCGTTAATTTCAGCAGATAAGTCACTGCGTTCTGGAAGACGCTTGAACGTTCCTTCCATCGCTTTGTTATCTACTTCAACCCAAGTTGGCTTCTCACGTTGCTCTGCCAACTCAAGGGCCGCTGCAATTCGTGCTTGCTTTTTAGCTTTTTCACGAATGCTGACAACATCTTCTGGCTTCACTGTGAATGAAGGAATGTTGACCACTTGACCGTTAACGACTACAGCTTTATGGCTGACCAACTGACGTGCTTCAGCACGAGTTGATGCAAAGCCCATACGGTACACAACATTGTCAAGACGCTGCTCAAGCAATTGCAGAAGGTTCTCACCTGTATTGCCTTTCAGACGTGCAGCTTCCTTGTAGTAATTACGGAACTGCTTTTCCAATACGCCGAACATACGACGTACTTTTTGCTTCTCGCGTAACTGAACGCCGTAGTCAGACAGGCGACCACGACGGGCACCATGCTGACCAGGTGCAGTTTCTAACTTACACTTGGTGTCAATTGCGCGAACGCCGCTTTTAAGGAACAAATCAGTTCCTTCGCGACGACTCAGTTTGAGTTTTGGACCCAAATATCTAGCCATCTTCTTTCTCCAACTATCGTTTCACGCCAATTAAACGCGACGTTTCTTAGGCGGACGACAACCGTTGTGAGGAATCGGTGTCACGTCAGTAATGTTTGTGATTTTATAACCCACAGCGTTCAGAGCGCGAATTGATGATTCACGACCTGGACCTGGGCCTTTCACGAACACTTCTAGGTTCTTAACGCCGTATTCCTTCGCCATTTCACCAGCACGTTCCGCAGCTACCTGAGCAGCAAACGGAGTAGATTTACGCGAACCACGGAAGCCTGAGCCACCTGCAGTTGCCCACGACAGAGCGTTACCCTGACGATCGGTAATAGTGATAATGGTGTTATTGAAAGAAGCATGGATGTGAGCCATGCCATCGGCGATTTGCTTTTTAACGCGTTTCCGAGAACGAGTTGGTTGCTTAGCCATATCTCAATTCCCCCTTATTTACGGATTGGTTTACGCGGACCTTTACGAGTACGAGCGTTTGTTTTAGTACGCTGTCCACGCAGAGGTAAGCTACGACGATGACGAAGGCCACGGAAACATCCGAGGTCCATCAAACGTTTGATATTCATAGAAACTTCACGACGTAGGTCGCCTTCTACAGTGTAGCTAGCTACTACTTCACGAAGTTGATCTAGTTGTTCTTCTGACAAAGAGCCAATCTTAGTGGTCTCTGCGATGCCAGTTTTTGCAAGGATTTCCTTCGAACGAGTACGGCCTACACCGTAGATCGAAGTCAATGCAATCACAGCATGCTTGTTGTCAGGGACGTTAATGCCAGCGATACGGGCCACTAACACATCTCCTATAGTTAAAGGGTCATTGGTTAAAAAGCCCGTTAGGATACTCAACCATATGACTCATTGCAAATAAAAACCGAGTCCAGTGCCAAATAGCACTGGACCGATTCACTTTCTTAACCCTGCCGCTGCTTGTGCTTAGGGTCACTGCAGATTACACGCACAACACCGTTGCGACGGATAACCTTACAGTTACGGCAGATCTTCTTAACGGAAGCACGAACTTTCATTGCTACTCTCCGTAACGTGCGTTCTTAACGGCCATAGCCTTTAAGATTCGCTTTCTTAAGCACAGACTCATATTGATGCGACATCATGTGAGTTTGTACCTGTGCCATGAAGTCCATGATGACGATGACGATAATCAACAGCGATGTACCGCCGAAGTAGAACTGAACGTTCCAAGCAATCATCATGAATTCAGGAACCAAACAAATAAAGGTAATGTACAGTGCACCTGCGAGTGTCAGACGAGTCATTACTTTATCAATGTAACGCGAGGTTTGTTCACCTGGGCGGATGCCCGGGATAAACGCACCAGACTTCTTCAGGTTGTCTGCTGTATCGCGCGGGTTGAATACCAACGCGGTATAGAAGAAACAGAAGAAGATAATCGCGGCTGCATATAGCATCACGTAGAGCGGCTGACCAGGAGACAGCGTTAAAGCTACTTCCTGAAGAACATTCGCAATACCCGTGTCACCTTGTCCAAACCAAGTCGCAATTGTACCTGGGAACAAAATAATACTTGATGCAAAAATTGGTGGGATAACCCCTGCCATGTTCACTTTCAATGGTAAGTGAGAGCTTTGCGCTGCAAAAACCTTACGGCCTTGCTGACGTTTCGCATAGTTTACCACAATGCGACGCTGTCCGCGCTCTACAAATACTACAAAATATGTGATAGCAAGAATAATCACAGCAATTAAGAACAGCAGTAAGACGTTCAAATCGCCTTGACGTGCCTGCTCAATGGTTTGACCAATGGCAGACGGCAAGCCAGCGACAATCCCGGCAAAGATGATAATTGAGATACCGTTTCCAATCCCGCGCTCAGTAATTTGCTCACCTAACCACATTAAGAACATGGTACCGGTGACCAGTGAGACTACCGCGGTGAAATAGAATGCAAAGCCTGGATTAAGCACCAAGCCCGGCATTAAATTCGGCAAACCGGTAGCAATACCGATTGATTGGAACGTAGCAAGTACTAATGTACCCCAACGCGTGTACTGACTAATCTTACGTCGTCCCGCCTCACCTTCTTTCTTAAGCTCTGCCAACTTTGGATGTACCACAGTTAACAGCTGCATAATAATCGAAGCCGAGATGTACGGCATAATACCCAACGCTAAAATTGAAGCGCGCTCCAGGGCACCACCAGAGAACATGTTAAACATGGCCACGATGGTGTCCTGTTGCTGGGCAAATAGATCAGCCAGAACGGCGGCATCTATACCAGGAATCGGCACAAAGGAGCCAGCTCGGAATACGATGATCGCACCAAGCACGAAAAGCAAACGCGATTTGAGTTCAGACAAACCGCCCTTTGCGCTGGAGTTATCCAATCCTGGTTTAGCCATTTATCACTTATCCTTCGATTTTACCGCCGGCCGCTTCGATTGCTTCGCGAGCGCCTTTAGTTACCTTTACACCTTGAACAGTGATAGCGCGATTGATTTCGCCTGACTTAACCACTTTAACGAACTGCATGTTCTTTTTGATTAAGCCTGCGTCTTTCAACGTAGCTACTGATGCAACATCACCATTCACTTTCGCCAGCTCTGCTAAAGTTACTTCGGTAGTTACCATGCCTTTACGCGAGGTAAAACCAAACTTTGGCAAACGACGTTGAATTGGCATTTGGCCGCCCTCGAAACCAGGCTTAACGCTGCCACCAGAGCGAGACTTTTGCCCTTTGTGACCACGTCCACCGGTTTTACCCAGGCCAGAACCAATACCGCGACCTAAACGCTTCTTAGAGGTTTTCGCGCCTGGTGCAGGAGTCAATGAATTCAAAAACATATCTTAACCCTCCACCTTAACCATGTAATAAACTTGGTTAATCATACCGCGAACTGAAGGAGTATCTTCCAGTTCAACTGTGTGATTAATGCGACGTAAACCTAAACCACGCAAAGTTGCCTTGTGCTTCGGTAAACGACCGATAGCACTTTTAGTTTGGGTTACTTTAACTGTCTTGTTAGCCATGTTCACTTACCCCACAATTGCGTCAACAGACAGTCCGCGTTTCGCTGCGATTTGCTCTGGAGAATGCATAGCTTCCAGGGCTTTGATCGTAGCGCGAACTACGTTGATCGGGTTGGTTGAGCCGTATGCCTTAGACAATACGTTGTGAACACCAGCCACTTCCAATACTGCACGCATCGCACCACCGGCGATGATACCAGTACCTTCAGAGGCAGGCTTCATGAATACCTGTGAACCTGAATGACGGCCTTTAACAGGATGCTGAAGGGTACCGCCGTTCAGCTGCACGGTAACCATGTTACGACGTGCTTTTTCCATAGCTTTCTGGATAGCAGCAGGAACTTCACGTGCCTTGCCGTAACCGAAACCTACTTTACCATTGCCATCACCAACCACAGTTAATGCGGTGAAACTGAAAATACGACCACCTTTAACCACTTTTGATACGCGGTTAACAGTGATCAATTTTTCCATCAGTTCACCGTTTTGAGCTTCTACATTAGCCATGTTCGTCTCCTAGAACTGAAGTCCTGCTTCACGGGCAGCGTCTGCCAGTGCAGCAATGCGACCGTGGTACTTAAACCCGCTGCGGTCAAAAGATACAGACTCAACGCCTTTCTCTTTTGCACGCTCAGCAATAGCTTTACCTACTGCTTTAGCAGCATCTACGCCACCGGTTTTGCCAACGCTTTCCGCGATAGCTTTTTCGGTAGTAGAGGCAGCCGCAAGTACTTCAGAACCGTTTGGTGCAATCAACTGTGCGTAAATGTGCCGTGGGGTACGGTGAACCACAAGGCGCGTTGCACCCAACTCTTGGATCTTTTTACGTCCGCGAGTAGCGCGACGTAAGCGAGCTGTTTTCTTGTCCATCGTCCTACCCTACTTTTTCTTGGCTTCTTTACGGCGCACTTGCTCATCAGCATAACGAACACCTTTGCCTTTATAAGGCTCTGGCTTACGATATGCGCGAATGTTAGCGGCAACTTGGCCAACTAACTGCTTGTCTGCGCCCTTGACTACGATCTCAGTTTGAGACGGGCATTCCACGCTAATACCTTGTGGAACTTCGTACTCAACTGGATGTGAGAAGCCTAAACTTAGGTTTAATTTCTGACCTTGTGCTTGTGCACGGTAACCAACACCTTGGAGTAAAAGCTTACGCTCAAATCCTTGGGCTACACCGTGAACCATGTTATTCAACACTGCACGTGCGGTACCTGCTTGCGCCCAACCATCAGCAAAACCTTCGCGTGGAGCGAAAGTCAGTTGCTGGTCAGCGTTAGCGACCTCAACGGCGTCGTTGATAACGCGAGTCAATGACCCTTTAGCACCTTTAACGGTTACTTCCTGGCCCTGTAACGTAACTTCTACGCCAGCAGGAATAGCGACAGGTGCTTTAGCAACGCGTGACATATCCTACCTCCTCGTTACGCTACATAACCGATGATTTCGCCACCAAGACCCGCTTTGCGAGCGGCGCGATCGGTCATTAAGCCTTTTGAAGTTGAAACCACTGCAACGCCTAAACCACCCATAATTGATGGTAATTCGTTACGCTTTTTGTAAATACGTAGACCAGGACGGCTTACACGCTGAATTGACTCGATGACAGGTTTGCCTGCGAAGTACTTTAAAGTAACAGTCAACTCAGGCTTAACGTCGCCTGATAATTCGTAGCCGCTGATGTAACCTTCTTCTTGCAATACTTTGGCAATTGCCTGTTTTTGCTTAGAAGCTGGCATGGTCACGGCGACCTTGTTCGCACTTTGCGCGTTGCGAATGCGAGTGAACATATCCGCAATTGGATCTTGCATGCTCATAAATTGCTATCTCCCGTGATTCTTGGCTTACCAGCTAGCTTTTTTCAAGCCAGGGATTTCACCGCGCATTGCTTTCTCACGCACCTTGATACGGCTCATGCCGAACTTGCGAAGGAAACCATGAGGACGACCAGTCACATTACAGCGGTTACGCTGACGTGAACGACTGGAATCACGAGGAAGCTTTTGTAACTCTAAAACCGCTTCCCAACGTTGCTCGTCTGATGATGAAGGATCAGCAATCACTGCCTTCAATGCGCTGCGCTTCTCTGCGTATTTAGCTGCAAGCTTTTCACGCTTGAGCTCACGCATTTTCATTGAAACTTTTGCCATAACCCTACACCTTACTTCTTGAATGGGAAGTTGAAGGCAGCAAGCAGTGCGCGAGCTTCTTCATCGTTCCCAGCATTAGTGGTGATAGTGATGTCCAAACCACGAACTCTGTCGACTTGGTCATAGTCGATTTCAGGGAAGATGATTTGTTCACGGACACCCATGCTGTAATTACCACGGCCGTCGAACGATTTTGCGTTCAAGCCACGGAAATCACGAATACGAGGAATTGCGATTGAAATCAAACGCTGTAGGAAATCCCACATTCTCTCGCCACGTAGAGTTACTTTACAGCCAATCGGAAAGCCTTCACGGACTTTGAAGCCAGCAACAGATTTACGAGCAACAGTGCGAACTACTTTCTGGCCAGCAATAGCTTCCAGGTCTGCAACTGCGTTATCGAGAATCTTTTTGTCGGTTAATGCTTCACCAACACCCATATTTAGGGTGATTTTTTCAATCCGAGGGACTTGCATGACGCTGTCGTAGCCGAACTGTTTCATCAGCTCAGGAACTACAGTATCTCTATAATGTTCATGCAGTTTCGCCATCGTATACTCCAATGTTTAGTTAAATGATTTCGTTGTTAGATTTGAAAACACGCACTTTTTTGCCGTCTTCAATCTTGAAACCAACACGATCTGCTTTTTCAGTCGCTGGGTTAAAAATCGCTACGTTTGAAACGTGAATAGAGGCTTCTTTTTCAATAATGCCACCAGCCTGGTTCAAAGCCGGATTAGGCTTCTGATGTTTCTTAACCAGGTTTACACCTTCAACGATTACACGATCCTTATCGGTTTGGACAGACACAACGCGACCGCGTTTGCCTTTGTCTTTACCGGCCAGGACTACCACTTCGTCATCACGTTTAATTTTTGCCGCCATTGTCGACTCCTTATAGTACTTCAGGCGCCAGTGAAATAATCTTCATGAACTGCTCACCGCGCAATTCACGAGTCACTGGACCAAAGATACGGGTGCCAATTGGCTGTGAGTTGTTGTTCAAAATCACAGCTGCATTGCGGTCAAAACGGATAACAGAGCCGTCTTGACGACGGACGCCTTTCCGGGTGCGAACGACCACCGCGTTGTAAACATCGCCTTTCTTCACCTTACCGCGTGGAATTGCTTCCTTCACAGTAACTTTGATGATGTCGCCAATGTTTGCGTAACGGCGGTGCGAACCACCTAGAACCTTAATACATTGTACGCTTCGCGCGCCGGAGTTATCGGCAACGTCCAGCATAGTTTGCATTTGGATCATCTCAGTGCTCCGCTTGAGTTAAATTACAGGCCAAATTGGCCCTCTCCCACATCTTCATAAGGCTTTTTTACGAGCAGTATAAAGACGTCCCCATATTAAAAGGGCGGCGAATTGTAACAGATAAATTTGTCAGGTAACAGGGGTAAAGCAAGAAAAGTAAAGAATAACGGAGATGCCGGGCGGCACCTCCAATCTTCAACGTGCTGAGTATAGCAAAGACTAGAAATAATAACCAAAGTTTATGTTGAAACGTGTGTTCCAACGGTCACTTTCACCCACCACTGAGCCATTGGCAAATGGCTGGTTCTTAGCCGAGACTAAATCTATATAGGTATAAATACCGCCTGCAGCCACCGCCATCCCAATCACGTTCATCACCGTGTCTTCATCATAGCCACGCTTATTCGTGATCAAACTGGTGTTGTTGTAAAACTGCAAACTTTGGATTGGCCCCCACTCGAACGGATAGTTATACGCGACGTTACCGGTAAAGATATCCGAGCGGGTTGGGATAGTATCGAAATACGCGTATGCACCAACAATGATACCTTCGTTCTCGATATCTAAATCATAGTCGTAGTGGGTCCATTGGGCATGAAATTCCCAACGACCGGTATGATAAACTGAATGCAGACCAAGCGCCGTTTTCGAACCGACGGAGCCAAGCCCGTCGTCAACATCACCGTATTGCGCCGAAACACCTAGCTCGAATAAATCGCCGTCAAGGTCCCATTTGCGTGCAATACGCGTAATCAAAGTATTGTTTTCGCTGGCGGTAAACTCCGGGTCAGCAAACGGGTCCTCGCCTGGCAAGCGAATACCTGTCACGTTGTAATTGTAGCTATCAGCACGGCTACGTACGTCGCCGCTCGTACCACCAAGATCATCGTTCAAAATGAACGCGAAATCTAAGTCCCATTCGTCGCCACGACGCTGGAAACGTACACCGGAACCTGGGTTGTCCTCGAAGCCAACATAAAAGTTCGAGCTAAAAAAGTAGCTGTGCGAGTTATAGGGCATCACACCCCATGGTTGAATCACAACACCAACCTGCCCCTGCCACTTCTCGGTAAAATTGTAACCAAAATAGGCATGGCGCAACGCATCCATGTATTCATACCAGCGATACTCTGCGGACAATATCGCGTTGTTCATCTGGCCATCAAAGTTTAAGCGAAAGATATCGAACTGCAGATCACCACCGCGGTTTTTCTGACCCTCGTCGTAGTCTGCCAGCACATACTGAAAGCGCACCGCGCCACCAAATTCAATACCGTCTTCGCTTTGTTCAGAACTTTGTTCGCCAGATGCTTGTTCTGCTTCCTCTTCAGCGGCACGCAAATTGCGTTGCGCAATCGCTAATTCAGCTTCAAGTTCAGCCATACGCTGTTCCAACGCTTGTAACCGACTTTCATCATTCTGCTGCGCACTCACCGGAGTAAGCCCTGCTACACTGAGTGTAGTTGCGCTCAGAATAGCAATAGACAGACGATTTAAGGTCATTGTGTTCTCCAACTTTACTAAAATTGCATATAAGTATAGTGGTAAAACGCTGACCCACAACTTGAAGTAAATCAAAAGGATAAAAAAAAGCGGCCCCACAAGGAGCCGCTTTTTATTGGTTATTTAAACGCAAAGGTTTAATTATACCAAGTTCGCTTTCTCAAGAACGTCAACCAAAGTCCAGTTTTTCCCTTTCGAGATTGGACGAGTTTCGCGAATAGTCACGAGGTCGCCCTGGCTGCACTGGTTAGACTCGTCGTGCACTTTAATCTTGGTAGTACGAGTGATGTACTTACCGTAGATTGGGTGTTTAACCCGACGCTCGATAGCAACAACGATAGACTTGTCCATCTTGTCACTAACAACACGACCTTGCAGAGTACGGATAGATTTAGCTTCGGTCATTACGCACCCGCCTTCTGGTTGATAACAGTTTTCACACGTGCGATATCACGACGCACTTGCTTCAACATATGAGTTTGATTCAGCTGGCCGGTAGCAGCTTGCATGCGCAAGTTGAATTGCTCGCGAAGCAGGCCAAGCAGCTCTTCATTCAGCTGTTCAACGCTTTTTTCATTAAGTTCGCTAGCTTTCATTACATCACCGTCCGAGAAACAAATGTGGTTTTGAATGGCAGTTTAGCAGCCGCTAATTTGAACGCTTCACGTGCCAACTCTTCGGAAACGCCGTCCATTTCGTATAAAACACGACCTGGCTGGATTTGGCAAACCCAGTATTCAACGTTACCTTTACCTTTACCCATACGCACTTCAAGCGGCTTTTGAGTGATTGGTTTGTCTGGGAACACACGGATCCAGATTTTACCTTGACGCTTGACGTGACGAGTCATCGCACGACGGGCAGCTTCGATTTGACGCGCAGTCATACGACCACGCTCAGTCGCTTTCAGGCCGAAAGTACCGAAGCTAACTTTGTTACCAGTCTGCGCCAGACCACGGTTGCGGCCTGTATGTACCTTACGGAATTTTGTACGCTTAGGTTGTAGCATTACGGTTCTCCTTACTTACGACCTTTGCCGCGCTTAGCAGGTTTAGGTTGCTGTTGCTCTTCCTGAACCGGCATGCCACCAAGGACTTCGCCGCGGAATACCCAAACCTTCACGCCGATGATACCGTAGGTTGTGTTAGCTTCAGCTGTTGCATAGTCGATGTCCGCACGCAGAGTGTGCAATGGAACACGACCTTCACGGTACCATTCAGTACGCGCGATTTCAGCACCGCCTAAACGGCCGCTAACTTCAACCTTGATACCTTGTGCACCCAAACGCATAGCGTTTTGTACCGCGCGCTTCATCGCACGACGGAACATAACACGGCGCTCTAACTGACCAGCGATGTTCTCGCCGATAAGTTGTGCATCAAGCTCAGGCTTACGAACTTCAGAAATGTTGATTTGCGCAGGTACGCCAGTCAGTTTAGAAACTTGTTGACGCAGCTTCTCAACATCTTCACCTTTCTTACCAATAACAACACCTGGACGAGCAGTGTGGATTGTTACACGAACGCTCTTTGCAGGACGCTCAATAACAATACGGCTCACTGATGCGCTTTTAAGTTCGGTTTTAAGGAACTCACGCACTTTGTGATCGCTGTGCAGGTTGTTGGCGAAATCCTTAGAATCCGCATACCAGGTAGCATTGTATGGCTTGGTGATACCTAGGCGAATACCATTAGGATGTACTTTTTGACCCATAATTTATCTCCTAGCTATCTGACACAACCACAGTAATGTGGCTGGTACGCTTCAAGATACGATCGGCACGACCTTTAGCACGAGGCTTGATGCGCTTCATAGTAGGACCCTCATCAATCATGATGGCGGCTACTTTAAGCTCATCGATGTCAGCACCTTCATTATGCTCCGCGTTGGCGATAGCAGACTCTAAAACTTTCTTGACCAAAGTTGCGGCTTTCTTCGGGCTGTAAGCCAGAATATCAAGCGCTTTAGCAACTGATTGACCACGAATCTGGTCTGCAACCAAACGTCCCTTTTGAGGGGAAACGCGGGCAAATTTATGTTTAGCAATAGCTTCCATTGTATTTACCTCTTAACGTTTCTTCGCTTTCTTATCCGCAGCGTGGCCGCGGTAAGTGCGAGTCGGAGCAAATTCGCCTAATTTATGACCGATCATTTCGTCAGTAACGAATACTGGAACGTGTTGACGGCCATTGTGAACAGCGATGGTCAATCCAATCATATCTGGAATGATCATTGAACGACGAGACCAAGTCTTAATTGGCTTCTTGTCCCCGCTTTCCATCGCTTTCTCCACCTTCTTAAGTAGGTGAAGGTCAATAAATGGACCTTTTTTAAGAGAACGTGGCATTTAATGAATCCTCTTGCCTTATTTAGTGCGACGACGCACGATGTACTTGTCAGTACGCTTATTCTTACGGGTCTTATAACCTTTAGTAGGCATACCCCATGGAGATACCGGATGACGACCACCTGAAGTGCGGCCCTCACCACCACCGTGTGGGTGGTCAACCGGGTTCATGGCAACACCACGAACGGTTGGGCGAACACCACGCCAGCGAGCAGCACCAGCTTTACCTAGCTGCTTCAGCATGTGTTCCGCGTTACCAATCTCACCGATAGTAGCACGACATTCAGCCAATACTTTACGTACTTCACCTGAACGCAAACGAACCGTCACATACATGCCGTCGCGCGCTAAGATTTGTACATAAGCACCTGCAGAACGTGCTAACTGAGCACCTTTACCAGGCTTCATTTCTACCGCGTGCACAGTGCTACCCACAGGGATATTGCGCATCGGTAAAGTGTTACCTGCTTTGATTGGTGCATCAGCGCCTGAAACGACTTTATCGCCAGCTTTCAGACCTTTTGGTGCCAGAATGTAACGGCGTTCACCGTCAGCATACAGAACCAACGCAATGTTTGCAGAACGGTTAGGATCGTATTCAATACGCTCAACCTTTGCAGGGATACCGTCTTTATTGCGTTTAAAGTCAATCACGCGATAGTGATGCTTGTGACCACCACCAATGTGACGAACTGTGATACGACCTTTGTTGTTACGACCACCAGACTTGCTGTTTTTTTCCAGCAACGGGGCGTAAGGCTTGCCCTTATACAGGTCTTGGCCTACGACTTTAACGACGTGGCGACGACCCGGAGATGTAGGCTTCTGTTTAACAACAGCCATTTTCACTATCCTCCTAATTATTCAGCGCCGCCGACGAAGTCGATGTCAGCACCTTCGGTCAGGGTCACGTAAGCTTTTTTCCAATCGCTACGCTTGCCCATGCGCGCGCCAGTGCGCTTGGTCTTACCCTTCACGTTCAGAGTGCGAACGCCAGTTACTTCGACTTCAAACAGTTTCTCAACTGCAGCTTTGATTTCTTTTTTAGTAGCGTCTTTTGCTACTTTAAAAACTAACGTGTTGTTAGTTTCAGCACTCAAAGTTGCTTTCTCAGAGATATGAGGAGCTAGTAACACTTTCAACATACGTTCTTCGCTAATCATGATAAGGCCTCCTCAAGCTGCTTGACCGCTTCAGCAGTGATAAGAACTTTATCAAACGCGATCAAGCTGACCGGGTCGATACCTTGCACGTCACGTACGTCAACTTTGTACAAGTTGCGTGAAGCCAAGAATAAGTTTTCGTCTACTTCTTTAGTTACGATAAGCACGTCTTTAAGCTCTAGCTCTTTCAGCTTCGCTTGCAGTTGTTTGGTCTTCGGCGCATCAACGCTGAAGTTTTCAACAACAATCAAACGCTCCTGACGAACCAGCTCAGACAGAATGCTTTTAATCGCACCGCGGTACATTTTTTTGTTTACTTTCTGGCTGTGATCTTGCGGCTTAGCTGCAAAAGTCACCCCACCAGAACGCCAAATTGGGCTACGGATAGTACCAGCGCGAGCGCGGCCTGTACCCTTTTGACGCCATGGCTTCTTGCCGCCACCTGAAACTTCAGAGCGAGTCAATTGAGCACGCGTACCTTGACGCGAACCCGCCGCATAGGCGACTACGACCTGATGTACGAGAGCTTCGTTAAACTCACGTCCAAAGGTAGCTTCGGAAACTTCAAGAGCGCCTTTTGCGTCTTTTAATGCTAATTCCATCACTAATCTCCTCAGACGTTACGCTTTGACCGCAGGCTTGACGATGACGTCACCGCCAGTCGCGCCAGGGACAGCACCCTTAACCAAAATTAAGTTGCGCTCAGCGTCAACACGGACGACTTCTAGAGACTGAACGGTTACACGCTCAGCACCCATATGGCCGGCCATTTTCTTACCTTTGAATACTTTACCTGGTGACTGGTTCTGACCAATAGAACCCGGTGCACGGTGCGACAATGAGTTACCATGCGTCGCGTCTTGCGTTGCAAAGTTCCAACGCTTAACTGTACCGGCGAAACCTTTACCTTTAGAGGTACCGGTTACGTCAACCATTTTAGTTTCATTAAAAATTTCCACTGTCAGCTCAGAGCCAACCGCGATCTCTTCGCCCTCACCTTCTCCAAGGCGGAACTCCCAAAGACCACGACCCGCTTCTACACCAGCTTTAGCGAAGTGACCCGCTGCAGGCTTGGTGACACGGTTAGCTTTTTTGCTGCCGGTGGTCACTTGAAGCGCGCGGTAACCGTCAGTGTCCAGGTTTTTTACCTGAGTCACACGGTTTGCCTGCACTTCGATCACAGTCACAGGAACAGAAGCGCCATCTTCTTGGAAGATGCGAGTCATTCCGACTTTACGACCGACTAGACCAATAGCCATTGTTAAAACCTCTTATCCAGAATCCTAGTGCTCTTAGCCCAGGCTGATTTGTACATCAACGCCAGCAGCTAAGTCCAAACGCATCAGTGCGTCTACTGTTTTCTCAGTAGGTTCAATGATGTCGATAAGACGCTTGTGAGTGCGGATTTCGTACTGATCACGAGCATCTTTGTTCACGTGAGGAGAAATCAACACGGTGAAACGTTCCTTGCGCGTAGGCAGTGGAATTGGACCACGAACCTGTGCACCGGTACGCTTGGCAGTATCAACGATTTCCGCAGTAGATTGGTCGATCAGACGGTGATCGAACGCTTTCAAGCGAATTCGAATTCTTTGACTAGACATAATCAAAGCCTCATAAAAAAAGAGCATTTAAAAAAGAGCATAAAAAAACGCGCCTCTAGAACAGCGAAACCGCTGTGAGAGGACGTCTTTTCAACTACACGTTTGCCCCCCAATCGGGGGCACTGTTGACGGTACATAAGCTAAGTTTGCTCAATGAGCTGGCTAAAGCTTACCTACCGTGGCGCGAGATTATACTGAGTTTACTAACAAATGCAACCCTAAACCTGCATTATTGCGCGTTGCGCTGTCTGGCATAGGCTTCTGCCTGCTGCCAAACCCGTAGCGTATTTTTGTACAATATTTTATCAATATCTTCTTCGCTGTAGCCGCGGTCCAAGAAACCTTGGATTAAGTTCGGGAACGTACGTGCGTCCTTTAAGCCTTCAGGTAACGTGTCACCGACGCCATCATAATCTGAACCTATGCCGACATAATCAATTCCCACTAGCTCAATGATATGGTCGAAATGGTTAAGTACATCTTCATAGGTGGCAAACGGATAAGGGTTCGCTGCACGCATATCTGCAATCGCCGCTTCAGCCGCGTCCGTGCCCTCACCTAACTCAGCATTAATTTCGTCGGTTAGGCGCTGTAACCGCGCACGATGTTGATTGGCCTGTACAGTCACAAAAGTCGAACCAAAGGTGACCTGAACCACACCACCGTTATCAGCCAGGGCTTTGATCATGTCATCACTCATATTACGCTGCCAGCCTGGGGTAAATGTCCGTGCTGAGGAGTGGGTGGCAATTACCGGCACCTGAGTGATTTCCAGTACATCGTAAAAAGCTTGGTCACTGATATGACTGACATCCACCATCATGCCCATATCATTCATACGCACAATCAGTTCTTTGCCAAACGGGCTAAGGCCGCCCCAGCGCTGGCGGATATCATACGATGAATCACTAATATGATTGTCTTCTGAATGCGCAAGGGTAATGTAGCGCACACCGCGATCAAAGAAGTGTTGAAGTTTGTCAAAGTCACCTTCTATTGGCGCGCCGTTTTCCATCCCCATTGGCAGCGAAATCAAACCTTGTTCAAAGTGAGCTTGAATGTCATCGCTATGGTGAGCAATGGCGTACTTATCAGGTGCTCGATATACCATGGACTCAACAAAGTCGATTAAGTGATTTGCTAACGTGTAAGCCCCGTTGTCCTCATAAGAACTCGGAATGTATATTGCCATGAAAGGTGCATTCAAGCCGCCTTCCCGCGCCCGCTCATAATCAAAATCGCCGCGCTCAGATGCTTGGGTCAAGTCTTCCCAATCATTGATTAAGCGCCAAGGTACATCGATATGGGTATCAATGATGATGCTGTCTTGAGCGATTTGAATAGCGCGCTCACTGGCAAAGATCTCTGTAGCGCTGGCATTGAATGGTAATAAAGAGGCAGCTAAAACGGATGCCATAGAGGCTGCAAGCAAAGACTTACGCATGACTTGTCCTTATTATTATGGTGGCTTTATAGTCACCAAAATGTAGCACAGTCAGCAGCACTGAGAAAGGTGCGATAGTGGGGGTGAGATAAGCGAGTGACGACACAAACACTCGCTTTGTTATTGCATGGCCTTGGGGTGATGACTTTTAGTTTTTGCGATGTTGAATGCACTGCGTAATAACAACACCAGACCTGTCATACTAATGATTGATAACGCCGGCAAGACCAACCACGCTGCACTCGCCCACCAAATCATTCACGGCCTGCGTTAACCGTTGCACTGCTATGGGTCGTTGCTGCATTCGCGACTTGCGTCTTTGGTGCTTGAGTCAGTGCTTGACTGGCCGTGTACATGCCAAGCTGCACACCCGATTGAATGCTTTCGCGCAGACTGGTCTGCAACGACGCTGACACATTGCGCACATCCTCCAACACAGTCGCACGACTCTGAGCTTGGATACTGGCCAGCTCTAGCCATGTGCTGTCGGTTTGAGTCGTAATAGGCTGATTAATAAATAGGCTGGCGACTAAAATTAGTGATTGCATGATTGTATTCCTTCTATTTGGTTAAGTACTGAGGCGGCGCCTCATACCAAAGTAATTACAATCTGCGTGCCAGCTTTTAATAACTCAATAAGCAATTGAATATAAAGGACAAATTCAACATTCAAGTCATATCGATTACTCGAAGAGCAAATGAACAGACCAAAAATTAGCCTTTTTAACTAGTTGATTTAGCCAAATTCGCCACTTCCGATTTGTCACTTTGACTGACAAAGGCTAATGCCTCATATAAAGGTGCAGCCGAGGTTGCACGCGGTCCCTGTTCGCTCAAATGACGTCGCCATTGGCGCGCGCCTGGGCAATTTTGAAATAGTCCCAGCATATGCCGCGCCACATGCCAGAAACGCCCGCCTTGGCGAATGTGGTTTTCAATATAAGGCGCCATTAAATCAACAACTTGCTGTGGGCTGTGCACAGGGTTTTGCTGACCGAATAAATCGGCATCCACCTTGCTCAGCATCCAAGGGTTTTGATAAGCGGCACGGCCGAGCATAACGCCATCAACATGCTCAAGGTGCTGCTTTGCTTGGTCAAGGTCTTGAATGCCGCCATTTATATGCAACTGCAGTTGCGGTAAGTCTTGTTTTACCTGATACACACGCGCGTAATCCAGCGGTGGAATTTCACGGTTCTGTTTCGGGCTTAAACCTTTTAACCAAGCTTTGCGCGCATGTAAGGTGACACGACGCAAGCCAGTTGCCTCTACCGCATGCAGCAATTCAAGCAGAAATTCATAGCTATCATGTTCATCAATGCCCAAGCGAGTTTTAATGCTGACAGGTACATCTTGCGCGGCATCCTGCATGGCCTTCACGCAATCAGCGACCAATTGAGGCTCAGCCATTAAGCAAGCGCCAAAGCTGCCGTTTTGAACGCGATCTGATGGGCAACCTAAGTTCAGGTTGACCTCGGCATAGCCGCGCTCAACCGCCAAACGCGTGCAGGTGGCAAGGTCTTGTGGGTTACTACCGCCCAGCTGCAGCACAACCGGGTGCTCAGCTTGGTCGTAGGCTAAAAAGTCATTCTTGCCATGGATAATCGCGCCTGTGGTGACCATCTCCGTATACACAATAGCTTGCCGAGTCATTTGGCGGTGGAAGTACCGGCAATGGCGATCGGTCCAATCTATCATCGGGGCGACGGAGAAATATTTTGGCATGCTAATGTTCCATGGGTTGCAATCAGTCAGCGGGCATTATACAACAGCTTTAAAATGCATGCATTGGGCTGCATACTCATGCTAAGCTAGGTTCATGAACGAGACACAAACACATCAGTTACTCAACCGCGCAGAGAAATTATGCCAACATAGAGGTGTAAGAATGACGCCTGCGCGCAAGGAAGTATTTGCGCTTTTAAGCAAACATGACGGCGCAATTGGTGCGTATGATTTATTAGAACAGCTTAAAGCTGTCGTGCCCAACGCAAAACCACCCACTATTTACCGAGCTCTCGACTTTCTGCAGTCGCAGGGTTTTGTACACAAGATTTCGTCGTCCAACAGTTACGTACTATGTTCCCACTTTGAGCAAAAGCACCCAGTGCAGATGCTTATTTGTCGGCAGTGCGGCAACGTACAGGAAATACATTCCGACGGAGTACACGAACAATTTTTAAATCAAGCCAACGCACAGGGGTTCGAGGTTGAGCAACAGACCGTCGAAGCCCTTGGGATTTGTGCACAGTGCAGAACCCAAAACAGCTAGTTAAACGGAAATTTCTATGAATGCTGACTTTATTAATCCATTTCTTACTTCGGTTCAAAACGTGCTGTCCATGATGGCACAGATCGAGCTTAAGCCTGGCAAACCACAAATAAAAAAAGACGATATAGCACGTGGTGACGTCTCTGGTTTGATTGGTATGGTAGGCGCGCAAACTAAAGGTTCATTTTCAATCACATTCGATGAAGCGCTAGCACTGCAAATTATGCAGAACATGCTCGGTGAGCGGCCGTCAGAAATCAATGAAGAAATTACTGACATGGTGGGTGAAATTACCAATATGGTCACTGGTGGTGCGAAGCGAACACTCGGTGAGAAAGGCTTTGAATTTGAAATGGCGTCACCGGTGGTGGTGTCTGGTTTTAATCACACCATTCGCCACAAGTCTGAAGGTCCACGTTTGATCATGCCTTTCGACCATCCGGCTGGCAAAGCCCATATCGAGATTTGCTTCGATAAGATTGGCTAAGCAGCCTAAAGAACGCACTGGAAAGTATACTCAGTTATATTCCAGTGCGACCCGATGTGCCACATTGCACAACAATTCGTAAGCAATCGTTCCTACTTTTTCTGCAATCAATTCGACAGCTAAATGTTCGCCCCATAACTGAGCAGTGTCGCCTACTTGAACTTGGCTATCCACACCCAAATCGACACTTAACATATCCATCGACACACGGCCTTTTAATGGGTAACAGCGACCGTTAATCCACACTGGCGTTCCTGCTGGGGCCAAACGCGGGTAGCCATCGCCATAACCAATCGCAATAATGCCGACTTTAGTGTCACGTTCAGTTTGCCAAGCCGCGCCATACCCAACCCCTTCGCCGGCAGCTACGTCCCGCACTGAAATCACACTCGCCTGCAGGCTCATAACCGCACGTAAGTTGTAGTCAGCCCCTGTATGCTGGGCGAAAGGTGAAACACCATATAACGCCAAACCAGGGCGAAACCAGTCATCATGCTGCGCGACTTTCGCTAATAGTGCAGCAGAGTTTGAAAACGATACCGGCGCCGCAAGCTGACGTTGAATATCTGCCAGTACACGATTTTGATTGTTATTCTGCGCTGCATCAGGCGCATCCGCACTGGCAAAATGAGACATTAAGATGGGTTCACCTTGAACATTGGCACACGCTTGCAGGCGACGGTAACACGCAACGGCTTGATCAGGTGCCACCCCCAGGCGATGCATGCCAGTGTCTACTTTCAACCACACCCGTAAAGGCTGTGCTAAACCTTGGGCTTGCTCTAACTGCGCCAGCTGATACTGCGAGTGAATCACTGGTTGCAAACCGCTGGCAGCAAATATCGGCAACTCATCGGCTGAGAAAAAACCTTCAAGCAGCACGATAGGCTTCACTATACCGGCATTACGCAAAGCCAGTGCCTCATTTAAGCGTGCAACACCAATTGCATCCACGCCGTGTAGCTCGCTCGCAATACGCGCTAACCCGTGGCCGTAGGCATTTGCCTTTAAAATGGCTAATATCCGCGCCCCACCTGCGTGCTGCTTTAACACGGCAAGATTATGCGCCAGCGCGTCTAAATGGATATTTGCCCATGCTGCACGCACTAGTAATCGTCTCCTAAATCGGCGCGAGTATAGTTATCAAAGCGCGATAAAGCGCCGTGGAATTTCAGCTCGATCGAGCCAATGGGGCCGTTTCGCTGCTTACCGATAATAATTTCCGCCAAGCCCTGCTTCTCGCCTTCTGGGTGATACACTTCATCACGGTAAATAAACATGATTAAATCGGCGTCCTGCTCGATAGACCCCGATTCACGTAAATCTGAGTTCACAGGGCGTTTATCAGCACGCTGCTCTAACGAGCGGTTAAGCTGAGACAATGCCACCACTGGGCACTTAAGCTCTTTGGCTAACGCCTTCAATGAGCGTGAAATTTCAGCGATTTCCAAGGTTCTGTTTTCGCTCATTCCGGGCACAGTCATTAACTGTAGGTAATCGATCATGATCATACTGATACCGCCATGCTCCTTGGCGATACGACGAGAGCGTGAGCGTACTTCCGTTGGCGTGAGCCCTGACCCATCGTCAATGTACATGTTGTTTTTTTCATTCAGCATGCCCATGGTCGAGCTAATTCGCGCCCAATCGTCGTCGTCCAGGTCGCCTGTGCGTACTTTGGTCTGATTGACTCGGCTCAACGAAGCCAGCATACGCATCATAATTTGCTCCGCGGGCATCTCGAGGCTGAAAATGACCACTGGCTTGTCTTCATTCATTGCCGCGTGTTCGGCCAAGTTCATAGCAAAGGTGGTCTTACCCATCGAAGGTCGCGCCGCGACGATAATCAAGTCTGACGGCTGTAAGCCTGTAGTCATGCGGTCTAAGTCGTGATACCCCGTGGAAACCCCGGTGACACCATCATGGTTGGTTTGACTACTTAAGAATTCAATCCGGTCTAGAGTTTTGGTTAAAATCTCACTGATACCCTGCGGGCCATCGTTGGCGTTGGTGCGCTTCTCTGCAATCGCAAACACCTTACGCTCAGCTTCGTCGAGCAGCTCTTGATAGGTCCGGCCTTGGGTATCATAACCAGATTCGGCAATTTCGTTGGCAATACCGATCATTTCGCGCACCACCGCGCGCTCGCGCACAATATCCGCATACGCCAGAATATTGGCTGAACTTGGTGTGTTCTTTTGAATTTCTAACAGGTAAGCGAAGCCACCTACTTGCTGTAACTCGTCGGTTTTCTCCAGCAGTTCAGATAGCGTCACCAAATCAATTGGCTGTTCGCGTGACACCAACTTATGCATGGAATTGAAAATAAGTCGGTGTGAGCGCAAGTAGAAATCGTCACCGATAACGCGCTCTGCAACATTGTCCCAAGCTTCATTATCAAGCATCAGACCACCCAATACCGACTGCTCTGCCTCAATCGAATGGGGGGCTGACTTAATCGCCTCTATTTTGGCGTCTTTAGGCTTGGTATTAGATTGCGCCACGCGTGGCTCCTTGTGCTAACTACGAATTACCGATTCAGGCTGAAAAGGATACCGCAGACGTGGGATATTGTCCGCTGGTTATCAAAACTTTTAGATAAAAAAAGCGCCCTAAGGCGCTTTTTTCAAACTGGTATTCAAGTGCTTTTTATTAAGCCGCTTCAACAACCAAGTTAACTGTTGCAGTTACATCAGCGTGCAATTGCAATTCAATTTCGTACTCGCCAGTTTCGCGAATAGTGCCGTGAGGCATTAATACTTCGCTCTTCTGAACTTTAACACCCGCCGCAGTGATTGCGTCAGCGATGTCACGAGTACCGATTGAACCGAATAGCTTACCTTCGTCACCCGCTTTAGACTGGATAACTACCGCGTCTAATGCGTTAACAGTGGCAGCGCGTTCTTCAGCTGCTTTCAGGTCGCTTGCAATCTTAGCTTCCAACTCAGCGCGACGTGCTTCAAAAGCTTCAACATTTGCTTTTGTTGCAGGTACAGCCTTACCAGCTGGGAACAAGAAGTTACGTGCGTAACCTGGTTTAACGTCTACCTGGTCGCCTAAGCCACCCAAGTTAGCTACTTTATCTAATAAGATAATATTCATGAGTCTGTTACCCCTTTCGAATTAGTTAAAACGAACCGACACTTACTTGTGTAAGTCAGTGTAAGGCAACAGGCTCAGGTAGCGTGCACGCTTGATAGCGCGAGCCAGCTGACGCTGATATTTTGCTGAAGTGCCAGTAATACGGCTAGGTACGATCTTGCCGCTTTCAGTTACGTAATTTTTCAACGTAGCGATATCTTTGTAATCGATTTCTTTAACGCCTTCTGCTTTAAAACGGCAGAACTTGCGACGACGGAAAAAACGAGCCATGGTGGTCTCCTGTTAAATCTTTTTTAGTTGTTGGGCGTGGAGGACTAATTTAGCGACTCCGCTAGATGTTTCGTGGCGGTTTAAAAAACCTTCCACTTCCACCGCACTCCCGACAGTTAAATGATTAGCCAAATCTTGTGCCTGTTCCCCGTTGGCCAAAGTGCCGCTAGCGACAACTTGGATGCGCACAAATGACTGTCTGGTCATTCCGGCTTCTTGCTGTTGCGACTTATGGTCAATGACCAAGTGCAAATGCATGATACCGGCAGGGCTTTTACTGATTCTTGGCGGCTTTACAACGCTGCCTTGAACCCAGTATCGATTCATCACAAAATTGCGACTGACAACGCTTATTCAGCGTCTTCAGTGGCTTCAGTGCGTGCGTCAGCTCGGCTTTCGCGACGCTCTTCTTTCGGCTTAGCGAAAGGTGAAGGCTCAGTAACCCCTTCATCTTGACGCATAATCAGGTTACGCAGAACAGCATCGTTGTAACGGAAGTTAGTTTCTAGCTCTTCAACCACTTCTGCAGTCGCTTCGATGTTCATCAGAACATAGTGAGCTTTGTGCAGCTTGTTGATTGGGTAAGCTAACTGGCGACGGCCCCAGTCTTCTAAACGGTGAACAGCGCCACCGCCTTGCTTGATCGTGTCAGTGTAACGCTCGATCATGCCTGGAACTTGTTCACTCTGGTC
Source organism: Aliidiomarina maris (assembly GCF_003987335.1). GTDB lineage: Bacteria > Pseudomonadota > Gammaproteobacteria > Enterobacterales > Alteromonadaceae > Aliidiomarina > Aliidiomarina maris. The sequence continues at coordinate 24,426 of NZ_PIPK01000012.1, forward strand.
AGGGTGAACCATAAATACGATTTCATAATGACGCATTGCTGCTCCTTATGGATGTTAAGCCTCGATCAGATCAGCCACACTGACATAGAGGCAAGGAACTTAAATAATTGTTGGTTGGCTGATTTAAGCCGGCGAATTGTACGGGATTTAGGCAGCTAGCGCAAGCATTAGGCTTGCGCTAAGGTTTGATTAATTAAACTGAACAATTTACTCGACAGACTCGACGCAGCGCTTATTGGGCCATTGACCTCAATAGCCTGCCCGGCCGCGTTGGCTCGCAGCCACAGCATGTCGTCCTGTTGACTGAGTTCAATGCGTATAACATGAATCGTGTGGCCCTGTGGTACTTGCGAGTTTTCGTTGAGTAAGCGATATGTATGGTGCGTATTCATACGATAGCGCAAGTCGGTTGCCAAGGGTTGCAAATGCCTGTTGCTGGCATCGAAACTGAGCTCAAGGTCAACCCAAGGACGCTGCTGCACGTTGCCCGTTTGGGCGGGCAACCACGCCAAGGTAAGTAGCGCTAGCACAGCTAAAACCGCAATGATAGGAATCGCCAGATTATGCTTTAGCATAGGCGTCACCGTCAGGCGCCTTGCCGCTGTCTAACGACCTCAAACAGACACACACCCGCGGCTACTGACACATTCAAGCTGCTAACCGTACCCGCCAAAGGAATTGCAATCAGTTCGTCGCAGTGCTCACGGGTTAGACGGCGCATGCCACTGCCCTCGGCCCCCATCACCAGCGCTACAGGCCCCTTAAGGTCAACCGCGTACAGAGTCTGCGTGGCTTCACCCGCGGTTCCAATCACCCACACGCCTAACTGTTGAAGTTCGCGTAAGGTGCGCGCCAAATTAGTCACTACCACCAGTGGCATAGTTTCAGCAGCGCCCGAAGCTACTTTGCTTACCACACTGCTGATTTTAGCTGACTTGTCTTTGGGAACAATGACTGCTGTCACACCAGCCGCATCGGCTGTACGCAGACAGGCACCAAGGTTATGTGGGTCAGTGACGTTATCAAGCACCAAAAAGCACGCTTGGCGCCCTGCCTTTTCATATAGCCCTGGCAAATCATTCTCTTGATAATGCTTTGGCGGCGTGACAATCGCAATCACACCTTGGTGGTTCTCACCCTGAGCCTTTTGATCTAAGGTCTTTCGTTGACATTCTTGGGCTCGCACTCCAGCTTTACGGGCTTGCTGTAGAATCGTATCAAGCGCATGGTCGCGACGCCCTTGCAGCACGAACAATTCAATCAAACGCTCAGGATTATGCTGCACAATCGAGGTCACCGCATGGATACCATGCACAATATCTTTTTTACTCATTTAAATTCACTTACGTTTAGTTTTTGCTGCTTGCTTCGCTTTACGCGCACGATTGCCTTTACTCGGTCTAGCCTTGGCTTTAGCTTTCGCTTTTGCGCTCGGCTTTTTTTTGCCAGTCTCTTTGCCCTGCCCGCTTTTATCAGCTCTCGGTGCACCTTTTGGCGCTCCTTTGCCCTTACCTTTGGCTTGACCTGAGCGCGAGCCTTGCTTGTTCGCCGCGCCAGCCGCAATCGAATCAGTGATTTTCTTAGCCTGACGGCGGTCTTCAATGCGCCCCGCGTTCTCAATATCAACGATATCAAAATCAATTTTGCGCTCGTCTAAGTTGACACTTTTGACCTTAACGCGCAGGTTATCGCCAATGCGGAATACACGCCGAGAATGCTCGCCAATTAATAAATGACGTTGCGCATCGAAATGATAATACTCATTGGCTAAGCCTGAAATATGCACCAAGCCGTCAATCATCAGTTCACTTAAGCGCACAAAGAAACCGAAATTTGTCACCGTCGAAATGACACCGTCAAATTCAGCACCGACATGGTCTTGCATATATTCACACTTGAGCCACTCATCGACTTGTCGGGTTGCATCATCCGCCCGACGTTCTGTGCTGGAACAATGCGCACCCAATTCTTGCATGTGGGTTTCACCGTAATGAAACGCACCTTCCAGCCCAGCTAATTTTTGTTTGCTTTGCTTCAGCTGGTACTTAATTTCCCGGTGCAACAGCAAATCCGGATAGCGTCGAATTGGTGATGTGAAATGGGCGTATTCATCAAGAGCTAAACCAAAATGGCCTTCGTTGTCAGGCGTATAGATTGCTTGTTTTAACGAGCGCAGTAATAAGGTTTGAATTAGCTCGTGGTCCGGCCGTTCAGCTACCTGCTGCAACAATTTAGTGAAGTCTTTGGGTTGCGGCTCATCGCCACCCCCTAAGCTCAAACCAAGTTCACTCAAGAATGCACGAAACCCTTCTAAACGCTCGTCGTCCGGCGTTTCATGCACGCGGTACAATGCCAACCCTTGGTTGTCTTGCACATACCGCGCGGCGGCCACATTGGCCATAATCATGCATTCTTCGATGATCATATGTGCGACGTTGCGATGCAGTGGCACAATTTGCTCAATTTTGCGCTGGGCGTTGAACACAAATCGCGTTTCCGTGGTTTCGAACTCTATTGCACCACGTTTTGCGCGCGCCTTTTTAAGTACGTCATATAACGCCTTTAAATGCTCAATATGCGGCAATTGCTGTGCGTATTGCTCGCGCAACTGCGGGTCGCCGCTAAGCATTTTATGCACTTTGGTATAGGTTAAGCGCGCTTTTGAGTTCATCACCGCTGGGTAAAAACGGTACTTTTGCAGTTGCCCACGCGCATCAATACTCATTTCCGCCACCATGCATAACCGATCGACATGGGGGTTTAGTGAGCATAAACCGTTCGACAGCTTTTCTGGCAACATCGGCACGACATTGTCAGGGAAGTAAACCGATGTACCGCGTGTGTGCGCTTCGTTATCCAGTGCTGATTTAGGACGCACATAATGGCTTACATCAGCGATAGCGACCCACAAACGAAAGCCGTTACCTTCCGGTTCACAATAGACTGCATCGTCAAAATCACGTGCGTCTTCGCCGTCAATGGTCACCAGTGGCATCGCGGTTAAATCAACGCGGCCCTGCTTATCACTGTCAGTGACTTCCTCAGCAATGGTTCCAACCTCGGCTTGTACCTCGGCGGACCACTCGTATGGGATGCCATGTTCACGAATAGCAATTTGAATTTCCATGCCTGGCGCCATGTGCTCGCCAAGGATTTCACTGACTTCGCCAACTGGACTGCTGCGTCGGCTTGGACGTGAAACTACTTTGGCCACCACCATTTGCCCGTGTCGTGCGCCGTGCGTCATTTCAGGCGGAATTAAAATATCTTGGGTGATACGGGTATCGTCCGGCACCACGACACTGACGCCTTGTTCAACGAAAAAACGCCCAACGATATCCTGATTGCCTGCTTCGACTACACGCACAATCCGTGCTTCGGTGCGGCCTTTGAAATCTGTGCCGCCTTCTTTGGCCAGCACAATGTCGCCATGCAGAACTAACTGCATTTGGTGATGGGGTAAAAATAAGTCTTTGCCGCCGCCTTCAACTTGCAAAAACCCAAAGCCGTCACGGTGGCCTATTACGCGGCCTTTTACCAGGTCCATACGCTCTGGCAAGCCATAGGCATTGGCTTTGGTGTATACCAATTGGCCGTCGCGCTCCATTGCGCGTAAGCGGCGTTTAACGGCGATTTGTTGACGTTCGTCGTCGAGTTTAAACTGGCGCACGATATCGTCGTAAGGTAAGGGCTTACTCTGCGCCTCGACGGCAGCTAACAAAGCTTCGCGTGACGGAATGGAAACTTCGTATTGAATCGGTGAAGACCCTTGGTCATCTGTCATATATATATTCTTTTCCTACTTGCCAGCCTGTTACGGCTGTGAAATGTTACTATAATGTTTGTAAAACAATGGCTTTTATCTGTGTATCTTATATACAGTTGAGTATAACAGTGGCTGCATCATCATGCTATGTTGTTAAGAATCACTGACCGCAACCTTAAATAACAATGATACGCCTCAAGTGCGACAGCGATTAATTGCTGCGTTTAAGTGCTGCGCTTAAGCACGACGCTTAAGTACCCCGCAAGGACGGTGCACTGAGGCCCCAACAACCCGGAGTTTGCATGCAAAAAAGTATACTTGCACTTACCATCGCTGGCCTTTTAAGCCTAACTGCTACTGCCTGTTCGGACGCAAGCGCGCCAGCCGACCAAACTAGCGAAGAACGCCAACGTGCTGACAGTAGTCAGAGCTATTCCAGTCAGGATACGAGTGAGCAGGCCCATGCTGACCAAGTAGCTGCTGAAACTGCGCGTCTAAATCAGTGGTTTGATGAACAATTTGAAGCGCAGCTGCAAAACAGTCCATTACGCATGACCATGCTTGGCCGCAAAGATCGTTACGGTGAAATTGACGACGTATCACTGGATGCCCAACGCCAGCAGTTTGCGTGGCTTGAAAGCACAGTTGAACAGTTACAAAATGAATTTGACTACGATTTATTAGACGCCGACGCACAAATTTCATACGACATCTGGATGTTCCAATACGAGCTTGCGCGCGAGGGCCAAGACTTTTTACAAGCAGGCTATGTGTTTGACCAGATGCGTGGCGCGCACTCGAGCCTGCCCCAGCTACTTCTTGCCTATCATGGTGTCGACAGCGAGTCAGACATGCAAGCCTATAACTCTCGCATCCGAGGTATCGGCCAAGCCATTCAAACCTTGACCGAGCAAGCGCAGTCACGTGCCGAAAATGACATCCGTCCACCGCGTTTTGCCTACCAGCACGTGCTGCGGCAGTCTCAAGCGTTAATCACCGGAGCACCGTTCGACGATGGCGATGCATCGCCTATTTATGCAGACGGGGTTAGTAAGATTGAAAGCTTGTATGACAATGATGAGATTAACGAAGAAGCTAAAAACGAGTTAATCAGCGAGCTCGAAGCTGCGCTAGTTGAAGCATTTAAACCAGCATATCAAGGCTTAATCAGCTGGCTGGAATCTGATCTTGAAAACACCGAGCAGAATACTGTCGGTATAAGCAGGCACGAAAACGGTAATGACTTTTACGAGTATATGCTAAAGGTCTCTACCACGACGGACCTTAGCGCCGCTGAAATTCATCAAATAGGCTTAGACGAAGTTGCGCGTATCACTGAGGAGATGAATGAAATTCGTCAGCAAGTTGGCTTTGAGGGCGACTTACAAGCGTTTTTCGAATTCATTCGTACGGATGAGCAATTCTTCTTCCCTAACAATGATGAAGGTGCAGAGATGTACCTTGAGCAGTCGCGCGAATATTTGGATGCCATCGCTGACCGCCTCCCTGACTTCTTCGGCCGTTTACCTAAAGCCGACCTGGTGGTACGCCGAGTGGAGCCATTCCGTGAACAAGATGGTGCGCCACAACATTATTATCCAGGTTCGCCAGATGGCTCACGGCCTGGCGTCTATTACGCCCACTTAAGCGATATGCGTTCAATGGCTAAGAATGAGATGGAAGCGATTGCCTACCACGAGGGTAACCCGGGCCATCATATGCAAATTTCAATCGCGCAAGAGCTGGACGACGTTCCTCAGTTTCGCACTCAAGCACGCTTTACCGTGTACAGTGAAGGCTGGGCGCTGTATTCCGAACTATTAGCGAAAGAAATGGGCGGCTACGAAGACCCCTATAGTGACTTTGGTCGTTTAGTGACCGAAATGTGGCGCGCGATTCGCTTAGTCGTTGACACCGGTTTACATGCTAAAGACTGGACCGAAGAACAAGCGGTTGCCTTCTTCCAGGAGCACTCACCTATTCCTGAGGGCGCGGTGCGCTCGGAAGTGCAGCGCTATTTGGTGATGCCAGGACAAGCAACATCTTACAAAATTGGGATGATTAAAATTCAGGAACTACGCGCTGAGGCTGAAGATGCATTAGGCGATAATTTTGATATCCGCGGGTTCCATGACACCGTGTTAGGTGGCGGTGCGATGCCATTACCAATTTTAGAGCGTCAAGTGCGCAACTGGATAGCAACACAACAAGCGGGATAAACAATTGAACGCTTTGGAGCGATTCAAAGTATTATTTAACCAACCCACGTTCTAAAAACCCACCGCATGGCAATATATCCCAGCGGTGGGTTCTTATATGCAAGCTGTATGACATTTGAGGCGCTATGACTTTACCTGTTTTAATTTGCGATGATTCCGCAATGGCACGCAAGCAGATGGCTCGCTCGCTGCCTGGCGATTGGGACGTTGCCATTAGTTTTGCCAGCAATGGAATTGAAGCGGTAGCTGCCGTCAAAGCAGGTCAAGGTGATATTTTATTTCTTGACCTCAACATGCCTGAAATGGACGGCTATGAAGTACTTGAAGCCATTCGCCGCGACGATTTACCAACCATGGTGATTGTGGTGTCAGGCGACATTCAGCAACCGGCTTATGAACGCGTGAAAGCACTTGGAGCCATGGATTTTATTCGTAAGCCCGCCAATGCTGAAAAAATTTCCGAAATTCTACAGCGTTACGGTGTGGTCGAAACCCCGCTTGCGCAAAGTGAAGACGAGCTGCATCGCTTTGATGGCATTCATGTGGAATTGCATGAGATGATGCAGGAAGTGGTGAATATCGCCATGGGTGAGGCGGGGTCGCGCTTAAGTCGCATGCTAGATACCTTTGTAGAATTGCCTGTGCCTAAGGTTCGCACCCTTGAATTTGCACAACTACCGCAACAGATTGCGGCGCACCGCTATGCCTCGTTAAGTGGCGTCACGGAAGGGTTTACGGGCAATCAAATTACCGGCGAAGCGATTTTATTAATCGACGAACAAAGCTTCTCGCGCTTATTTAATTTATTTAAATATGATCAAGGCTTACGCAAGGTAAGTGACTTGGAAGTGCTGATGGATTTGTCCTCAGTCATTACTGGAGCCTGCCTGCAGAATATTGCCAATCAGCTCGATTTGCAGCTTAGTTACTCACACCCGGTGATGCTTGGGCGCAAACTAAGCGCACAGCGTTTGCTCAGAGGCAATGCCAATAAACAGCAGGTATTAGCCGTTGAAGTGAACTACGCCATACCCGAGCATGGCGTCGAATGCGATCTGATTATTGTATTTACCGAAGACTCTATCGACGAACTGCGCAGCCGCGCAGGCTTACTATAGGAATGTTTTGTGGCTACTGAGAACCCTACCCAATCGCATAGCATGCACTGGATGGCGCAAATGCTTCAAACCATTGAAGTCGGCCTGATAGTGCTAAATAAAGCGGGCAAGATTGAGCTTTGGAATAGCTTTATGGAAAACCATAGTGGTGTTCGTGTCGCTACGGCGCGCCAGCGCAATCTATTTGAATTATTTCCAGAGCTGCCAAAAGCTTGGCTGGAACGCAAAATTCGTGCGGTGTTCGAATTAAAAAGCCGCGCATACTCTACCTGGGAACAGCGCCCACATATTTTTAAATTCAAAAGTGTGCGCCCACTTACCAGCCAAGCACCGTGGATGTTTCAAAACTTAACCCTGACACCGTTAATCGGTACCGACGGTGAGGTGTCGCATGTCTGTATTTTAGTGTACGACGTAACGGACATCGTGACGTCACGGATGAGCTTAGAGCGCGCCAACCACCGCCTTGAGGAGCTTAGCCAAACTGACCGTTTGACTGACTTGTTTAACCGCGGTCACTGGGAAGAGTGTTTAGCCTCCGAGTTTTCACGCCTGCAACGCTACACCGGGCATGCGTCACTAATAATGCTTGATATTGATTACTTTAAGAAAATTAATGACACCCACGGGCACCATGTGGGTGATCTGGTGCTGCAGTGGATGGCTGATATTCTGAGGTTAAGCTTACGCGAAACCGATTTGCCAGGGCGCTACGGCGGCGAGGAATTTGCCATTTTGTTACCCCACACCGAGCTCGACGACGCTCGTCAGTTGGCTGAACGCTTGCGTGAGTCCATCGCAAAAGCACCTTTCCAACACGAAGACATTGATTTTTTCATTACGGTGAGTTTAGGGGTGGCGAGTTTTTCGTCACAATTCAAAACCCATACGCAATGGTTAGAGGCTGCGGATCAAGCGCTGTATGCCTCTAAGCACGGGGGACGAAACCGAGTAAGTACTGCCGATGCTTAATACGGGCACTTGATAATTTAGGGCGTGAAGTCGTAAAGAATACGTAAACGACGCTGCAAGCTAAACCTCCATGACTAGGGTTTAAGTGAATTTGACACAGGAGGAACAAGTTATGTTACGTACTTTCGGAACTACAACGTTAGCCGCCCTGATCGCAGCAACTTTCTCAGCTGGGGCGATGGCTCAGCAAGAGCAGCGCACTCAAACTCAGCAACAGCAACAGCAACAGCAGCAAGAGCGCATGGGTGAGCAGCGCGGTGACGAACAACGTCGCTATGAAAAAGGTAGTAAGCACGACGACAAAACTATTGTCGAAGTACTGAATGAAAAAGACCGTTTTTCTAAGTTCAGCGAAGCCCTAGAGCAGGCTGACATGAAAGACAAATTGAATGATAGTGATTCGTACACGGTATTCGCACCCACTAATGAAGCTTTCGAGCGCCTACCACAAGGCACTTGGGAGCAGTGGATGGAAGATGATAACCGTGACCAATTACGCGAAATCCTCAGCTACCACATCGTAGAAGAGCGCGTTAGCGTGGACGATATTGGCGAAGCACGTGAAGAACATGCGTCCATGCAAGGCGAGCAACTTCGGGTCGCCAATGCGTTTGGAAGCTTCACGGTGAATACTGCAAGTGTGACCCACGCAGACATTGAAACGGAAAATGGCTATATTCACGCGATTGACACCGTGCTAATGGATGCTAGCCGCACCGGGCGCCAAGCCGCAGAATAGTGACTTAACCACTTAATCAGTCTTGATGATACAAAAGCGATGCCTTGGGCATCGCTTTTTCTTTATCTCCATTTCCTTCAATTTATTTTGTTAAACACATCTCGTTAAACACATTTTGTTAAAGAAGGTAAAGTTCATCTAAACACGCTTGCTGCGTATCAAAAACTTGCCCATGGTTAAAGACACAGTCACGTGAAGAGCTCGCCGAGCAGCAAGCGCAAGAAGCTATGGATGAGAATCAACCAACGGATTTCTCTGGTTATACCTTAGCCCAAGCACTTGCAGAGCAACCCTATTTCGGTCAATTCCATCAGGCTCTTGAGCAAACAGGGCTGCTAGAGGAGCTTGACCCAGAGCAGTCGTACACCGTGTTCGCCCCTTTTGATGAAGCGTTCTCGCGTGTTCCAAGCGATGTACTCGAAGCATGGCAAGCTGGAGACGATGAAGAAGGCTACCGTGAGTTTATCGGTTATCACATTGTGGAAGGCGAGTACGACACCAATGCGTTATCTGATGACGCACAGGAAGTCACCACATTAAATGGCGAGACTGTTAGCTTGCGTACATTGTATGGCGCGATCATGGTCGAGCACGTCAGCGTTAATATGCCGGATATCCAAACCGCACAAGGCTACGTGCACGGTGTCGATGCAGTCATTGCATCAGTCACATCAAGCTCGGACGACGATAGCGAAGAAATCGCCCAACGTGACGAGTAACAACACTTCGCGGTAACTTAGACGCTGGCTTGGGGCCACGGAAGGTCCCATGGCTGGTTAAGTTTCGCGGTTAGTTCATCGTTGAGTGGGTAAAAGTCACTGTCAGGCAGCAGTAAATAGCTTAACTTTTCCCCTCGCCAGGTAAAACCGAGCGCAAGCGCATGCAACATCAGCCGCTGCGCAGGCTTTCCTTTGTAACGACTATCGCCAAGAATTGGCACACCAATACTTTTCAGCGCCACCCTTATCTGATGGGTGCGCCCCGTTAGAGGCTTTAGCACATATAGACGTGTGCCCTGCCCGGTGCCAAAACTAAAAAACCAAGTCTTGGCCGGCGCTTGCTGTGACTTCGTAAGGCGCCAACTTCCACCCCTTGCCTTTTCCATATCGCCTTGAATCGCACCTTGCTTCTTGGCTGGCTTATTACCTGCCACTGCAACATAGAACTTGTCTATCTCGCGCTGCTCGAACAAGCGCCCAAAAATAGCCGCCGCCTCAGCGTGCCGCGCCAGAATCACTAACCCGCTGGTGTCTTTATCTAACCGATGCACAGGAAATAACTTCTCACCCACCAATGCTTCCACTTGAGTGACCAACCCAATGGCCTCGCCTTCTTGGTGCATATTTGTTCCTGATGGCTTAGCAATCAGGTAAAAATCCGGGTGAGTGATATAAATCATAGTGGGTGTAATCGCCGTTCAGTTGTTGCGCTGCGGGTTTTCGCGTGTCAGTTTGGCACATAGTAACATGGTACATGCTGCCTGCACCTTGCCTAGCGACATAGTTAGTAGCATGATTCAATACAATAGATTGGCTAACAATTAGTGAGGGCTTATGCTGCTGTATGAAATGGCGATTGCGCCAAACCCGCGTCGCGTGCGCATGTTCCTGGCCGAAAAATCCCTGCTTGATAAGGTAACGCGAGTCGAATTAGATTTGGCTAAAGGTGAACATCGTACACCCGAGTTTGCTCAAAAGAATCCGTTTTACCGCGTGCCTGTACTGGAACTTGATAACGGCAGCTGTATTGCGGAAACCAATGCAATTTGCCGCTACATGGAAGACACCTTTACTCAAGCTCCCAATTTAATGGGCAACGATGCGCAAGAAAAGGCGCTAGTTGAACAATGGCTACGCTGGATAGACTTTGAGTTTATGGTGCCGCTGGGCGCGTGCTTTCAACATTGCAGTGGTTACTTCAAAGCCCATATGAACACCTTTCCAGACTTTGGCAAAGACTGCGCCAGCAAGGTCTGGGCGTTTTTTGATTTTCTCGATAACCACTTAGAGCAGCACGAATTTATCTGTGCCGACCGTTTCACAATTGCTGATATCAACGCCTACGTGACCGTGCAGTTTGCCAAAGTGGTCGATATTCGCATCCAACCGCGACATGCCCACTTGAAAGCATGGCATGATCGCATCAATAGCCGAGCAAGCGCGAAGGCGTAAATATAATGTTTGAGAAAGTTTATTGAGAGTCGTTGAGAGTCGTTGAGAGTCGTTGAGATGATGGTGCCTGGGGACGGACTCGAACCGTCACGGGTTTAACCCCGGCGGATTTTGAATCCGCTGCGTCTACCAATTTCGCCACCCAGGCAATGTTTCAGGTTGAAACTTAGGAGGCTACTTGAAGGTTTTGCCCCTCAAGCGGTTTGCATTATACATTTCACTTTTATTGAAGCAAGCACAAAATGATAAATTCAGTGCGTATGCTTAAGCTTTAAGCAACTTAGTTGGTTTTGGCACTGTGTGCGCCGCTGGGCTGGAAATTCCATGCTAAGATGCGCATCTATTCCATCATGGTTTGATAAGAGTATGAATATGGCCACCACACCATCACCTAACACTGGCACCCAGCCCAGTGCGCCCTATGACTTCGCAAACTTTCCGCGTGCAGGCTTTTTTCGCCGCATCGGCGCTATTGTCTACGACTCGTTAGTTGTCGTCGCGGTACTCATGTTTGCAGCGGGTATCGCCTTAGCTTTGGTAGCGGGTTTAAACGCAATCGGATTGCTGACTTTGGCTGAGGGCGCTGACCATGCCTCTGTACTTGAGAATAATTGGCTGTATCGCATTTACCTGATTGCGGTTTTGCTGTGGTTTTATGGTGGGTTTTGGGTGCGCGGTGGTCAAACCTTGGGGATGCGCGCCTGGCGCCTTAGAGTACAAAACCACGACGGCTCTACCCTGTCCTGGCGTCAAGCCAGCATCCGCTTTCTCACCGCAGTACTTGGGCTTAGCAACCTTGGTGTGCTGTTCAGTCGCGATAACCTGGCATGGCAAGACCGCGCCGCAAAGTGCGAAGTGGTGCTGTTAAGTGTTGAAGCGAATCGCTCGATTACCTGGAAAAAGCGCAAATAAGCCAGCCTATTTGCGCTAAATGGGCTAGGTTTTCTGCCGCTGCATCATATAAATTGCGGCGGCTGCAAAAATAATACTCGGTAGTATTGCCCCTGCCACCGGCGGTAAATGGTATACCTGTGCAATCGGGCCAAACACCTGGTTCGCCATATGAAAGACAAAGCCGGTAATCACCCCAAGCAAGATCCGAGCCCCCATCGTCACTGAACGTAGTGGCCCAAATATAAACGACAACGCCACCAACAGCATGACAGCGACCGTCAGTGGTGCCAGTATCTTGCGCCATAACGCCAACTCGTAGCGGCTGGCATCTTGATTATTACTGCGTAAGTAACTGATGTAACTTTGCAAGCCGGTAATCGGTAGTGATTCTGGCCGCACGGTCAACACACCGAGCTTTTCAGGCGTCAGGCCTGAGCGCCACACCCAGCTCGCTAAACGATAATTTTGTAGTGCCTCAGTGCCCATTTCGGTGTAACGCACATCACGCACACGCCAGCTATCGTCAACAAACTGCGCGCTTTCGCCACGAATCACTCGCTCTAACTCACGCTCAGACGAAAACTGGTAAATGGTGACATCCAGTAGCAAACCGGTGTCTTGTACTTCACCAATATTAATAAACTGGCTACCGTCACGGGCCCACTGGCCTTGCGGGCCACTAATCAAGCTGCCCCCAGAGATGGCTTGGGCGCGCAATTGACGGGCTTGCCCTTCCATCTGGGGTGCCACCCACTCACCGAGTGCGGTAATCAGTAACATCATTAGGATTGCTGACTTCATCACTGAGGCAACAATATTAAGGCGCGAGCGCCCTGCGGCCATCATCACCACCAGTTCACTGTTGCTCGCCAGCATGCCCATGCCGATAAGGCCACCGAGCAAGGTTGCCATCGGGAAGAACTGCTCGATGTCACGAGGCATGCTGAGTAACACAAAGGTCAGCACGTCCATCATGTCATAGGTGCCGCGGCCAATACTGCGTACTTGTTCAACAAACCGGATTAACGCACTCAAACCAGTGAGTACACCAAGGCTCAAACCTGTGGTGGTTAGAATGGTTTTGCCAATGTAGCGGTCTAAAATACTAAACATCATCAGCCGCGCCCTCGCAGCTTAGCAAGGGCTTTGTGCCCCATGGGCCGCCCTTTAAATACTAAAATAAAGCCAAAGATTGCCAGCGCCACGTGAATCCACCATAGCCCAACACTGACTGGAATCGCACCGTCGCCCAGAGCCCGTTTCGCTGCCATCAACACTAAGAAATAGCCTAAGTAGATCATCAGCGCTGGGCCCATGCGCGCGAACTTGCCTTGACGCGGGTTAACCCGTGCCAGTGGCACGGCAATCAGGGTCAGCAGCGGCATCGCCAGCGGAATAGCAATTCGCCATTGCAGCTCTGCCTGCGCTTCATAATCGCTGCGCTGCATCAGTTCCAGAGTTGGAATCGATTCTAAACGGCGGCGTTCTTGGTCGATTTCCTGTTCGCGAATTTGCATTTGATAGCGACTAAACTCCATCACTTGATGGTCAAGTTCAGTCACATGCTGTGAATAACGACGGCCATTTTCCAGAATCAGCGTTTGCCCACCACTGCCATCGGAGCTAACCTGACCGTATTGGGCCATAACCACACTTGCGCGCTCACCGCGGACTTCTGAGCGTTCTGGCAACTGCGCGACAAATACCCCTTCAAGGCGCCCGCCTTCGGCTTGTTGCTCAATAAAAATGACCGCATTTTGGCTGCTGGCTTGTTGAAAACGCCCAGTTTGCACTGCGGTTAAACCCGCTTCCATGCGCGCACGCTCGGCAATTTGATGCTCTTGGCTCATCGCCCAAGGGCCAAGCCAAATAGTTAATACCGCAGTAATAGCCGCCAATACAGTGGCAAAGGCAAGCGTGGCGCGTGTGACATACCATTCACTCACGCCACAGGCATGTAATACCGCCATTTCGTTGTCAGCATAAATACGCCCATGCGCCATTAAAATGCCGAGGAACAAGCTGATAGGTAAAATTAACGCGGCGAGCGCGGGCAGTTGTAAGCCCAGCACCTGCAAAATTAAAGTCGCAGGCACTTGGCCTTCTGAGGCTTCGGTAAGCACGGAGACGAATTGCTGGCTGATAAAAATAGTCATCAGGACCACGAAAACGGCCAGCTGTGCTTTGAATGTTTCACGAATTAAGTAACGAAAAATGCGCACGTATCAGTTCTCTTAACCTTGCGTTTTGCTGGAAATACGCAGATATTTAGGTAAACTTGTTGTTTTCATAAGATTTAGCCCTGCAAGCATACATACAATGAGCAACTAAGCATGATTCGCTTTGCATTTATGTGCAACTAGTTGTCTCAGGGCAGGCGTATAATGCCATGCTTGCTTGCAATTCACCAGAAATGGGAGTCACCATGGAATTTAATGTCAAAAGCGGTAGCCCTGAAAAGCAACGCTCCGCGTGTATTGTAGTCGGTGTTTTCGAACCTCGCCGCCTGTCTCCCGCTGCCGAACAACTTGATCAAGTCAGCGACGGCTACATTAGTAACTTACTGCGCCGTGGCGACCTTGAAGGCAAAGCGGGCCAAATGCTACTGCTGCACAACGTGCCAAATATTTTAAGCGAGCGCGTGCTTTTAGTCGGCTGCGGCAAAGAACGTGAGCTTGACGAGCGCCAGTACAAGCAAATTATTAGCAAGACCATTGCTAACTTGAACGAAACAGGGTCAATGGAAGCGGTGTGCTTTTTAAGTGAGCTACATGTTAAAGCTCGCGACACCTATTGGAAGGTTCGCCAAGCCGTTGAAGCGGCCAACAGCAGTTTATACACCTTTAACCAGCTGAAAACCAAGAAAGAAGAGCCTCGTCGACCGCTTAGAAAATTGGTATTTAACGTGCCAAGCCGCCGTGAATTGAATTTAGGCGAGCGTGCAGTAAAGCATGGTCTGGCGGTAGCGAAAGGCGTCAGCTTGTGCCGTGATGCAGCCAACATGCCACCCAATATTTGTACCCCGGTATGGTTAGCGGAACAGGCAGAACAAATCGCAGAGCAGTACGATAATTTAAATATTGAGCGAGTAGACCGCGACGCTATGGCCGAGTTAGGTATGAATGCCTACTTGGCGGTATCACAGGGCTCAGCCAACCCACCGATGATGACCTTAATGCATTATCGCGGCGCGAGCGATGACAAAGCACCAATAGTGCTGGTCGGTAAAGGTTTAACCTTCGACTCTGGCGGTATTTCAATTAAGCCGTCAGAAGCGATGGACGAAATGAAATATGACATGGGCGGCGCCGCGGGTGTGCTAGGTGCCATGCAGTCACTGGCGGAGCTGCAATTGCCTATCAACGTCATCGGTGTTCTAGCCGGGTGTGAAAACATGCCGGATGGTAAAGCCTATCGCCCTGGTGATGTATTGACCACAATGTCTGGACAAACGGTTGAGGTGCTGAATACGGACGCCGAAGGTCGTTTAGTCCTGTGCGACGCGCTGACCTATGTAGAGCGCTTTAACCCAGACGTGGTGGTTGACCTGGCGACCTTAACTGGTGCTTGTGTTATCGCTTTGGGCGCTCACGCGAGTGCGGTGTTAAGTACGCATAATCCGCTTGCCCATGAATTGATTAACGCGGGTGAGCAAAGTAGTGACCGCGCTTGGCGTATGCCGCTGTGGGACGAGTACCAAGACATGCTGGACAGCCCGTTCGCGGACATGACCAACTTAGGTGGCCGCCCAGCCGGTACTATTACTGCCGCATGTTTCTTATCGCGCTTTACCAAGAAGTACCAATGGGCGCACATGGACATCGCTGGCACCGCTTGGCAAGGTGGTAAAAATAAAGGTTCAACTGGGCGCCCTGTGCCACTGTTGACCCAGTTTTTATTGAGCCGCGCTGGTGAAGTGGCTGGCGAATAAGTATGGCAACAGCGACGTTTTACCTGCTGGATGATATTGGCGATGCACAATTGCTACCGTTTATTTGCCAGCAGGTAAGTCACTTCTTCCGCCAAGGTCAGCGCGTGCTGGTGATGGCAGAAGATCAAGCACAAGCTGAGGCGCTGGACGAGCTGCTGTGGCAGCTTCCTGTCGATGCATTCGTGCCCCATCACTTAAGTGGTGAAGGCGGCCAAGGCAGCCCGGTTGAAATCAGTTGGCCACAACAGGCCAACGCAGCCATGCGCCAAGTGGTCATTAACTTGGCCACGCAAGCGCCCAGTGTGGCAGCAAGAGCACAACGGGTGGTCGATGTAGTGCCGGTCGAAACCACCCAGCGCGCCGCTGCTCGCGAACGTTTTAAGCAATATCGTCAATTTGGTTTACAACCACACACGGCGCATGCCGAATTGACCCGTAACTAGATAACGAAGGACATTATGGACAAGACGTATTCCCCACAAGCCATTGAAGAATCAATGTATCAGACATGGGAAACTGCTGGTTATTTTAAACCGAGCGGTCAAGGCGATGCTTACTGCATCATGATCCCGCCCCCCAATGTCACCGGCTCGTTGCATATGGGGCATGCGTTTCAACACACTATCATGGACATTTTAACCCGCTACAAGCGCATGGACGGCTACAACGCCCTCTGGCAAGTGGGTTCTGATCATGCGGGTATTGCTACCCAAATGGTAGTGGAACGTAAACTCGCCAATGAAGGTGGCCCGACGCGTCACGAGCTTGGTCGCGATGCCTTTATTGATAAAATTTGGCAATGGAAAGAGCAGTCCGGTGGCACCATTACCCAACAGATGCGCCGTTTAGGTGACTCGGTAGATTGGGATCGCGAGCGCTTTACCATGGACGACGGCTTGTCGGATGCTGTGCAAGAAGTCTTTGTGCGCTTATTTGAAGACGACCTGATTTACCGTGGCAAGCGCCTGGTTAACTGGGACCCTAAGCTTAAAACGGCGATTTCTGACCTAGAGGTTGAAAACATCGACGCTCAGGGCAAGTTATGGCACCTACGTTATCCACTAGCGGACGGCCAGACCACCGCTGAAGGCAACGGCTACTTAATCGTCGCCACCACCCGCCCTGAAACCATGTTGGGTGACGTCTGCGTTGCGGTGCATCCAGATGATGCGCGCTATAAAGATTTGCACGGTAAGTTTATTACCTTGCCACTGGTGGGTCGCCGCATTCCAATTATCGCCGACGACTATGTAGATCCAGAATTCGGCACTGGTTGCGTCAAAATTACCCCAGCCCACGACTTTAATGACTATGAAGTGGGTAAAAAGCATGGCATGCCAATGATTAACGTGCTCAATGCCGATGCCCAGATTTTAGCCGAAGCTGAGGTGTACACCAGCACGGGTGAAGTGATTGCCAATGCCGACACGCAGCTACCAAGCGAATTCGCAGGTATGGACCGTTTCGACGCACGCCAGGCAATTGTCGTGGCGTTTGAAGAAAAAGGCTTGCTGCATGCCATCGAGAACCACACCAACAAAGTTCCTATGGGTGACCGTTCAGGCGTGGTCATCGAACCATTTTTGACTGACCAGTGGTACGTGCGTGTGGCGCCGATGGCAAAAGAAGCAACCGCAGCAGTTGAAGACGGCCGCATCGAGTTTGTGCCAAAGCAATACGAAAACATGTACTTTGCCTGGATGCGTGACATTCAGGACTGGTGTATTTCGCGCCAATTGTGGTGGGGACATCGCATTCCAGCGTGGTACGACGACGAGGGCAAAGTCTATGTCGGTCGCACTGAAGCCGAAGTACGCAGCAAGCATCAGTTAGCTGACAGCGTTACATTGCGCCAAGACGATGATGTGTTGGATACCTGGTTTTCATCCGCCCTGTGGACTTTCTCAACCCTTGGCTGGCCGCAAAACACCGATGATTTGAAAACCTTCCACCCCACTGACGTGTTGGTTACTGGTTTCGATATTATTTTCTTCTGGGTTGCGCGCATGATCATGATGACCATGCACTTTATTAAAGACCCGGATGGCACACCTCAGGTGCCCTTCAAGAAAGTCTACGTTACCGGTCTTATCCGCGACGAAGAAGGCAATAAAATGTCGAAGTCGAAGGGTAACGTGCTGGACCCATTGGATATGATTGACGGCATCAGTGCTGACGAACTCGTGGCTAAGCGCACCGCCAACATGATGCAGGGCAAATTAGCTGACAAAATTGCTAAACGCACCCGTAAAGAATTCCCGGAAGGCATTACCCCTCACGGAACGGATGCGTTGCGCTTTACCCTGACAGCGCTTGCATCAACGGGCCGCGACATCAACTGGGACATGAAGCGCTTAGAGGGTTATCGCAACTTCTGTAACAAGTTATGGAATGCCAGCCGCTATGTGCTGATGAACACCGAAACCCTTGATTGTGGTCTCGATACTGACGCGGAAATTGAGCTGTCATTAGCGGACCGTTGGATTATTGAGCGCACCAATCAGGCCGTCGCTGATTTTCGCAAAGCACTTGAGCAATACCGCTTTGACCAAGCGGCCAGCATCGCCTATGAGTTCACTTGGAATCAGTTCTGTGACTGGTATCTTGAACTGACTAAGCCGGTATTATTCAATGGTAGCCCAGCGCAACAACGCGGTACACGCCGTACTTTGGTGCAGACACTAGAAAAGTTATTACGCATGCTGCACCCAATTTTACCTTACATGACTGAGGCAATCTGGCAGCGTGTCGCCCCTGTTGCGGGTATCGACACCCAAGTGCGTAAGAGCATTATGGTGGAGCCATTCCCGTTAGTGACAGAACAACAGTACCCAACTGCGCTGGCCGACTTAGAGTGGCTGAAAGAAGTCATCGTGGGCATTCGCAACATTCGTGGTGAAATGGATATTTCGCCAAACAAAGCCTTAGCACTACTCATTAAGCACGCTGACGAGACTGCTGAGCGTCGCTTAACTGATAATGCAACTTTCTTAAAAGCGCTCGCCAAGCTTGAAAGTATCGAGTTCTTGGCCGCCGATGAAGAAGGCCCAGCGTCAGCGACTGCATTGGTCGGTAAGTTAGAGCTGCATATTCCGATGGCAGGGTTAATTGATAAAGACGCGGAGCTTGCACGCTTAGATAAAGCGATAGACAAAGCACGTGGCGAAATCCAGCGCGTAGAGGGTAAGCTCAGCAATGAAAGCTTTGTCAGTAAAGCGCCAGCGGCGGTAATTGATAAAGAACGAGCTAAGCTTGCCGAGCAAGAAGAAGCACTGACGACATTAACCCAGCAACGGGCAAAAATTGCGGCATTGTAGAGTCAGCAATCGACTATATAAGGCATGAAAAAAGCCGCTTAACGGGTAACGTTAAGCGGCCTTTTTATATGCAGCGGACGCAGCGGCTAGTTAGTGCACCGTGCCCTCATTGTCGTAATCGTCATCGTCTTCAGCGTCGAGTTCAGGTAAGTAAGTCCCCCACCCGTCGTACTCAAGCTCGTATTTAATCGCCAATGCAATAATTAGGTCGGTTTGCACATTCAATTCGTCTTGAGTTAACGCGCTTTCCGCCATAATATCGCAACAAAAACCGGTGCTGCCATCTTCCATTTCTACTTCATCGGCGTCTTCAACTTCATAACCTAGCTTGGCAAGCTCAACGACAGCCTTCTCTAGATTATCGAAATCATCACTGTAAAGGTGATGTTCGATTAAATGAGGCTCGTCCATCTCCGCGCCGACCTCTTTCAGCTCCGCTAAGGTTTCGCGGGTAAAAGCCCGGCATGCTTGTTCACTATCCAGTACCGGGAATTCAGACTCGGACATTGCTGTGTCTCCTATGCTTTACGCGTTAAATCATGATCAAGCGACGCTACTTCAGCGTCAATTTGCGCTATCTTAGCATTCATTTGCGCATGTGCGGACTGCATAAGTTCACGCGCACCCTCTTTTTTTAATCCTGCGGTCTCAATCGGAGGCAAAAATTCAATAATAACCGTGCCATTGCGCCAGCGATTCAAACTCACTTGATTGTGCGTGGTTGACATACATACTGGAACGACAGGCACTTCAGCTTGCAATGCTGTATGAAATGCGCCGGTTTTGAACGGTAGCAGACCTCGGCCGTAATTGCGGGTGCCTTCGGGGAACATCCAAATTGATAACTTGCGCTTTTTAATTGCCTCAGCGGCGGTGCCAATAGTGCCGTAGGCGCGCCCTTTGTTCTTGCGGTCGATCAGAATATTGCCTGCCAGCCAATACAATTGGCCAAAGAACGGAATCCATTTGAGGCTCTTTTTACCAATCGTCACGGTGCCTAATGGCAATGAGCGACTCATGGTAAAAATATCATAGCTGTTTTGGTGGTTAGCGATGTAAACGTAAGGGCCCTGGTGGTCAAAGTCTTCTGGTTTACGAATAATTAAACGTAGGCCGAACAGGCGGTGCATACTGCCGAATATATGCGCAAATAAAGGCGTGTTATTACGATGGAACGGTCGCAAAATGCAGAACAAACACCCCAACACACCTACTACGACAAAAAATACCGCAAGAATAATAAGTCGGATTACAGCTAACATGAACACTCTCAGACAATCTTAAAAGCGTACAGTATACACGTGTACGCTAGAAAAAACCCAAGCTTATGCTTGGGTTTCTTGTTCGTCATCTGCGCTTAAATGATCGTCATTGAGCACTTGGGCTTGTAGTGCATCAACGCGCTGCAGCCCGCGTGGTAGCTTATTGCCACGCCGTCCGCGTTCGCCCTGGTAATGCTCTAAGTCGCTGCTTTTGAGCACCAACTTGCGCTTACCTGCCACGATGGTCAGGCCACTTCCAGCAGGCACAACCGTCATGGCTTTAACGTACTCTTCGCGCAATTTCGCCCGAGTGCCAGGAATACTGAGCATTTTATTGCCCTTGCCCTTACTCAGTTGCGGCATGTCTTTTAACGCAAATACCAGTAAGCGGCCTTCGTTAGACACAACCGCCACCTGGTCAGTTTCTATGTCGCTGACCACCACAGGCGCTAATACTTTCGCGGCACTTGGCAGGGTCAGTAATGCTTTACCATTTTTGACCTTACTTTGCATGTCGCTAAAGCGGGTCACAAACCCATAGCCTGCATCAGACGCCACCAAGTACTGCTGCTCTTCGCGGCCCATTAGTACTTGCTCTATCACCTCCCCGCTGACTAAGGAAAAACGTCCGGTCAGCGGTTCACCATGGGTTCGAGCGGACGGTAAAGTATGTGCTTCACAGGTAAAACAGCGCCCCGATGAATCGATAAACACCACAGGCTGATTGCTGCGCCCTCTCGCGCTGGCTAAGTAGTCATCGCCGGACTTGTACGACAATGTCGCACCGTCGACGTCATGGCCTTTGGCTGCGCGCACCCAGCCTTTCTTCGATACCACCACGGTAACGGCTTCAGATGGCGTCAACTCGCGTTCAGTCAGCGCCTTGGCCTCTTTGCGTTCCACCAACGGCGAGCGGCGATCGTCGCCGTATTTTTCAGCGTCGGCTAATAGCTCTTTCTTGATTAAAGTCTTTAAACGGCGCTCTGAACCAAGCAATGTTGTCAGTTGGTCACGTTCTTTGGCCAATTCATCTTGCTCGCCACGCAGCTTTTGCTCTTCCAATTTAGCTAAATGGCGCAACTTCAACTCTAGAATAGCTTCAGCTTGGGTGTCGGTTAAACCAAAGCGCGCCATCAGTTCTTGCTTGGGCTTTTCTTCGGTGCGAATAATCTCGATCACTTCATCGATATTCAGAAACGCAATCAACAAGCCCTGCAAAATATGCAGCCGTGCTTCAACTTTGTCCAACCGATACTGCAAACGCCGGGTCACGGTTTGCAAGCGATACACCAGCCATTCGTTCAAAATAGTCAGCAGCGACTTGACCTGCGGTCGGCCATCCAAGCCAAGCATATTCAAGTTAACGCGATAGCTCTTTTCCAGATCCGTGGTGGCAAACAAATGCGCCATCAATTGCGTGGTATCGACTCGGTTGGAGCGCGGCACTACCACTAGACGCGTTGGGTTTTCGTGGTCTGACTCATCGCGTAAATCCGCCACTAGAGGCAGCTTTTTCGCCGTCATTTGCTGGGCAATTTGCTCTAAAATGCGGGCGCCTGAGGCTTGATGTGGTAAGGCATCGATTACGATCTCACCGTCTTCTACCGCATAACGTGCGCGCATTCTGATTGAGCCTTTACCGCTGCGGTAAATCTGTTCAATATCACTTTGCGGGCTAATAATTTCCGCATCAGTGGGGTAATCAGGCCCCTGCACCAATGTCATGATGTCGGCTAAATCAGCGTTCGGCTTGTCCAGCAGTAATGCACAGGCGTTTGCCAGCTCACGGGCATTGTGCGGCGGAATATCCGTCGCCATACCAACGGCGATACCAGTCACGCCATTTAGCAAAATATGTGGCAAGCGTGCAGGTAACACCTTCGGCTCTTGCATCGTGCCGTCAAAGTTGGGCACCCAGTCTGAGGTTCCCTGGCCAAGCTCCGAGAGCAATACTTCACTAAAGCGCGAAAGCCGCGATTCGGTGTATCGCATTGCTGCAAATGACTTGGGATCGTCCGGTGAGCCCCAGTTGCCCTGCCCGTCTATCAACGGATACCGGTACGAAAACGGCTGTGCCATCAGCACCATCGCTTCGTAGCAGGCGGAATCACCGTGGGGGTGGAATTTACCTAACACGTCACCAACCGTACGTGCTGATTTCTTATACTTTGCCAAAGCCGAAAGACCAAGCTCAGACATCGCATACACAATGCGCCGCTGCACCGGCTTTAAGCCATCGCCAATATGTGGCAATGCGCGGTCCATAATGACGTACATGGAATAATTTAAGTATGCGTCTTCGGTAAATCGATGCAGTTCGATTTGTTCGTTGCTATCAAGCATCGTGGTCATAATTTATGCTAACTCCACCAAGTTGCCTTTGGACTCAAGCCAGGTCTTGCGGTCACCTGAACGTTTTTTCGCTAACAGCATATCCATCAGCGCATCGGTTTGTTCGATATCGTTCACCGTAAGCTGGACTAAACGGCGAGTGTTAGGGTCCATCGTGGTTTCGCGCAACTGAATAGGGTTCATTTCACCCAAGCCTTTAAAGCGCTGCACGTTCACTTTGCCGCGCTTCTTTTCCGCCTCGATGCGATCCAGAATACCTTGCTTTTCCGATTCATCTAAGGCGTAGAACACCTCTTTGCCGACATCGATACGATATAGGGGCGGCATTGCCACATACACATGCCCCGCTTCCACCAACGGTCTAAAGTGCTTCATAAACAATGCGCACAGCAAGGTGGCGATATGCAGACCGTCAGAATCAGCATCCGCAAGAATGCAGACTTTACCGTAGCGCAATTGCGATAAATCAGCTGCCCCTGGGTCAACCCCCAACGCAATCGTAATGTTATGAATTTCCTGTGACGCTAAAACCTGGTCGGACTCAACTTCCCAAGCATTAAGAATTTTACCGCGCAGCGGCATGACCGCTTGAAAATCACGATCGCGAGCTTGCTTAGTTGAGCCGCCTGCAGAATCACCCTCAACCAGAAATAATTCACTACGGCTTGGGTCGGACGTGGCGCAATCGGTTAACTTGCCTGGCAACGCAGGGCCTTGCGTCACGCGTTTACGTACTACTTTCTTACTTGCCCGCATACGCTTTTGCGCGTGGCTAATGCATAGTTCAGCCAATTGCTCCGCTTGGTCGGTATGCTCATTCAACCATAAACTAAATGCGTCTTTTACCACGCCACTGACGAATGCCGCGGTTTGGCGTGACGACAGGCGTTCTTTGGTTTGCCCGGAAAACTGCGGATCTGCCATTTTGATCGATAAAATAAAGCTGCAACGCTCCCAAATATCTTCAGGGGTTAACTTGACGCCGCGCGGCAGCAAATTACGAAACTCACAGAACTCGCGCAACGCTTCCAACATACCTTGGCGCAATCCGTTGACATGGGTGCCACCTTGAGCGGTTGGGATCAAGTTCACATAGCTTTCATGAATGCCCTCGCCGCCTTCTGGCAACCAGGTAACCGCCCATTCTGCCGCTTCTTCTTTGGCACTAAAGTCACCGATAAAAGGAATATGCGGTAAGCGCTCATAACCATCGACGGCCTCGACCAGATAGTCCTGTAGACCCCCTTCGTACAACCAAGTTTGCTCTTGATTTTGCGCTTTATCGACGAAGGTGATACTCAAGCCTGGGCACAATACCGCTTTGGCGCGTAGTTGGTAGGTGAGCGCACGCACTGAAAATTTTGGCGAATCAAAATACTTGGGGTCTGGCCAAAAGCGAATCGTGGTGCCTGTGTTGCGCTTGCCTACAGTCCCCGTGACTTCGAGGTCCGAGACTTTGTCACCATGTTCAAATGCCATCTGGTAAACTTCGCCGTCGCGCTTCACGCTGACTTCAACACGCAGCGACAATGCATTAACTACAGAGATACCCACACCATGTAAGCCACCGGAAAACTGATAGTTTTTATTGGAAAACTTACCGCCCGCATGCAATTTCGTCATGATCAACTCAACCCCGGGCAATTTTTCTTCGGGGTGAATATCAACCGGCATACCGCGACCATCATCGACAACCTCAATAGATTGGTCCGCATGGAGAATGACTTTGATGGCCTTAGCGTGTCCTGCTAAGGCTTCATCGACACTGTTATCGATGACCTCTTGGGCAAGATGGTTAGGCCGAGTCGTGTCAGTGTACATACCGGGGCGTCGACGTACCGGTTCGAGGCCGTTTAGAACCTCAATAGCATCCGCTTTATAGTCTGTCATTGTTATCTTTTTACCTGAAATTGGAGGCCTGAGTGGTGTGTCGCTATAGATACATCATGCCAGCGTCCACGTTGAAAGCAAAGCTTAAGCCAATCGGCAAGAAAATGGTTGATTTGCCGACGCTCATCGCGCTGATGCATATGCGGGTTAGGCTGCTCATAACTCGCAGCAAAACGTTCCAAACCTTGACTGGAAATAATCTCCGCCAACTGCATGTCATGGTACAAGCGCATAACGAAGCGAGTTTGTAGTAATGCACGTGACTGCTGCTGTTCGACTTGAATATCAGTGGTATACGGCGCATCGGTTAGCACCTTCAGTTCAAAGGTTAAGCTATCGTGTATCGATACCTGTCGTGTTTGACCCACTTCATATTGCGCGGGCAGCAAACCAATAGCCGCCGCATAATTGCGCTCAGCCAAGCTTTGCATCTCGCGTAAATCAGGCACGTACTTCTTGCGTCGTTGCTGAAACTGCATAACCCCCCATGGAACTTAAAAAGGTCTCATGTATTCGATCTGTTAAGGTGCGATTGTCGCTTGCTGCCATCGCGTCATAATAGCATCCCGGTGCAAGGCTAAGTATTGCAACGCGATGACGGTCGCCGCATTATCAATTTTACCATCATCCAGCAGCGCCATCACCTCTGCTCTAGGTAATGCTTGCACGCGTATGTCTTCGTGTTCGCTGGCAAGACCGCCAAAATCACTGGCAGAACTGGCATCGACTTTGGCTAAATAAATATGAATACGTTCAGTTAAGCCGCCTGGGCTCGACAAATAGCTTAACGCGAATTCAAGGTGCTGCGCGGTTAATCCGGCTTCTTCGTCTAATTCTCGGCGTGCAACCTCTTCGACCGCTTCGCCCTCTTCGGTCATGCCCGCTACCAACTCGATCAACCATGGCGTGTCGCTGGTGGCAATCGCACCCACCCGAAATTGCTCCAACATGACAATTTGGTCGCGCTCCACATCGTAAGGTAACACCACCACAGCGTGACCACGGTCCATCACCTCGCGCTCGATCTCAGCACTCCAGCCGCCAGCAAATAGCTTATGCTGAAGCCGATACAAGGTGGTTTTGAAAAAACCTTGGTGCAACGGGGTCTTGTTAATGATTTTCACGTCTTTTGAAGAAAATTTTAACTGCATTGGACAAACTACCTTAGTTAACCTGCATATGAACGAATTGACTCATTATTCACCAAACATTCTGTTACACTTGCGCGGTCTTAAAATTTGCGTTTTAGCATACGCTTTTAGAGTTAAACGCGCTAACATGGGTCACAGATTCTACAGCAATAATAATGACGTAGTTCTCCCAATACTGTGAAGGAAACGATCGATGAAAATCAAACTTCTGTCACTCGCCCTAGGCTTCAGCTTAGGCTTCTCCAGTTTGACAGCTAACGCCACAGACTTAACCGATATTTATCGTATGGCGTTAGAAAACGATCCGCAATTATTACGTGCCGCCGCTGAACGCGACGCCGCTCGCTCGGCTATTGATGTATCTCGTGCCGACTGGTTTCCGCAAATCGACTTTCGCACGGGTTATAGTTATAACCGCTCTGAAGGCACCCCTTCAGCAACAACAGTTCCAACCGACCCCGATTTGATTACCAGTAACACCACCAGCACCAGAACCTGGAACCGCGAGCTTAACCTGAGCCAACAAGTATTTAATTTAGGTACATGGCGCGCGACCGGCATTGTTGAAAAGCAAGCCTATCAGCAAGAAGTCAACTACTTGCTAACTCGCCAACAATTAATGCTACGTGTTACAGACGCCTACTTTAACGTGCTTTTGGCAATGGATAGTCTTGAATTTGCCCGTGCAGAAAAACGTGCTATTGAGCGCCAGCTTGACCAAACACGCCAGCGCTTTTCTGTCGGTTTAACTGCGGTGACCGACGTGCATGAAGCGCAAGCGCAATTTGACCAAGCAGTCGCCCGTGAAATTCAGGCACAAAATGCGGTAGAAATTGCCTATGAAGCATTGCGCGAAATAACCGGACGGTCACATCAAAACATTCATGTTCTGAACACTGACATGTTCGAGCCGGTCACGCCAGACCCGAGCACTGCGCGTGAGTGGGTGAATGTTGCTTATGAGCGCAACCTTGAGCTTTTAATTAGTCGCAGCGGGCTTGAAATAGCTGATCAGCGTATTGAACTGGCCCGCAGTGGACACTACCCAACAGTGAGCTTGAGCGCGAGCTACGGAAATCGTGACGTTGACTTTGGTGATCGTAGCTTTAGCGGTTTAGACCAAAGCCAAGTTGGTCTTCAGTTAGTGGTGCCTTTATTTAGTGGTGGTCGCACCGTCGCTAGCACTGAACAAGCACGTAACGATTATGTGGCGGTGAGCCAAACGCTAGAAGAAAACCGTCGTGCGGTCGAGCGTCGCGTGCGCTCTAATTACCTTGACGTAGTTGCGAATATCTCTACTATTGCGGCGCTGGAACAAGCCGTTGTCTCAGCTGAGAGCGCATTAAATGCAACCCAAGCTGGCTTTGAAGTTGGGACACGTACTATTGTCGACGTACTCGACAGTACACGTAACCTGTTTAACGCACGCCGTAATTTATCGGAAGCACGTTATTCTTACATTCAAGGCATTCTTAATTTGCAGCAAGCGGCTGGTACTATCAGCGAAGACGCATTGTTTGCAATCAATGACGCTTTGCGCCCAGCACCTGCTGAGCAGGACTAAGGCTGCCTGCTAGGT
Source organism: Aliidiomarina maris (assembly GCF_003987335.1). Lineage (GTDB taxonomy): Bacteria > Pseudomonadota > Gammaproteobacteria > Enterobacterales > Alteromonadaceae > Aliidiomarina > Aliidiomarina maris. The sequence goes on from NZ_PIPK01000012.1 coordinate 51,787, forward strand.
AGCGCCGACAAAAGGTGCCTTCGGGCACCTTTTTTTGTAATTGTATCGACAGCCAGTCACGGACCCCGTTATGGACTTTATTCAAATTATTGTATTGGCATTAATTCAAGGTTTAACTGAGTTTCTGCCGGTTTCGAGCTCAGCTCATCTACTTTTAATTCCGGTTTTCACTGCATGGGATGATCAAGGGTTAGCTTTTGACGTCGCGCTGCATATTGGTAGTTTAGCCGCGGTTATTTTGTATTTTCGCCAGGAAATTGCGCGCATGTTGCTGGCGTGGATAGATTCACTCAAGCATCGGCGTTTAAGCGAAGACGGTAAATTGGCTTGGGCAGTGATTCTTGCCACTATCCCTGTTGGTTTAGCTGGCGTGTTATTTAACGACTTCATTAGCCAAACCTTACGCTCACCGATTGTAGTCGCCCTCGGCCTGATTGGTTTTGGTATCTTGCTCGGCGTTGCGGATTGGAAGCATCGCGGCAACAAAACCGAATACCAAATGTCGCGTACGGATGTACTTTGGATAGCGCTTGCTCAAGCACTCGCATTAATTCCTGGCACGTCGCGCTCGGGCATTACCATTACCGCCGCGCTATTTCTGGGCCTCAGCCGTGAAGCTGCCGCGCGCTTTTCATTCTTACTGTCTATTCCGGTGATTGCACTCGCTGGTGGCTATGAAACATTAGGCTTGGTGCGCGCCGACGTCGAAGTGGACTGGCTGGCTATATTGCTTGGTGCAGTGGTGGCTGGTGTCAGTGCTTACCTGTGTATTCACTACTTCTTAGTGTTCATTCGCAAAATCGGTATGCAACCCTTTGTCGCATATCGTGTGATTCTTGGTATCATTTTACTTTGGTTATTTATCTAAACGAGTGTTCATGACTGAATCGAAATCAACGTCTGAAGCCACGGCAGCGAAGCAAAAAGGTGCTTTACACGCACCTCAATTTCAGCGCCAGATGTTATTGCCGAAGTTTTGGCCCACATGGGCTTTGGTAGGCTTTTTGTACTTGCTGTCGTGGCTGCCCTATCGCCTACAAATGCTGTTAGGCCGGGGCATTGGCCGCTTACTGATGAAAGCTGTGCCAAAGCGCACTAAAGTAGCGCGTCGCACGTTGACATTGTCCTTCCCAGACATGCCTGAAAAGGAGCGTGAAGCACTATTGAAGCGTAATTTTGCCAATGCTGGCATGGCGCTGTTTGAAACTGGCATCGCTTGGTGGTGGCCAAACTGGCGCCTGAAACGGTTAATTAAAATTGAAGGCGAAGAGCATGTAATTGCCAATCAAAAAGCGGGTAAAGGCTTATTTGTGCTGCTATTCCATTTTTTGAATCTGGAAGTGCATGTTCGCGTAGCCGGCATGTTCCATAGCTCAGTGGGCCTTTACCGGCCGCACAATAACGCCGTGATGGAATACATTCAGACCAAAGGCCGTAGCCGGTCGAACAAATATATGATTGACCGTAAGGACGTGCGCGCTATGGTGAGCGCACTGCGCGAGGGAGAAATGGCAGGTTACCTGCCCGACCAAGACTACGGCCGTCACCGTGCGGTGTTTGCGCCGTTGTTTGCGGTGCCCGATGCGTGCACCACTCAAGGCACTAGCTTATTCGCCAACGTCAAGAATGCCACCACATTAGTCAGTGTGCTTAAACGCTTACCGAACGATCAAGGCTATTGCATTTACTTTTACCCGCCACAAGCGCCGATCCCAAGCGGGGACGTGTACGAAGACGCTTGCCGGGTTAATCGCGAGGTTGAAAAAGCGGTTGCTATGCAGCCTGACCTGTATATGTGGATGCATCGGCGTTACAAAACTCGCCCCAGCGAAGACATGCCTGATTATTACGCAGATTTAGACTAAAGGTCGCGCTGCGCGCCCTATTTCGCTGCCTCTGCGCCAGCTTTATTGACCGTTGCGCTCCCAAGTAACACTTGCCAAACGCTGAGCACTTGCTCAGCGTTTGCACTTAGGTCATCGTGACTAATGCCTTGTTGTTCAGCTAACGATAAGCGGTGATTCTTAGCGCGTAACAATTTGTAGTTATCAATCAGCACAGCCAACTGAGCTTGATTCAATAACCCCGCCTTTTCTGCGTGCTCCAATATGCGCACATTATCGGTATATGTGCAAAGCTGTGGGTACTTATCCGCGTGGGCAAGCACCAGATACTGGGTCAGAAATTCAATATCCGTCATGCCCCCGGGCATTTGCTTGATATCAACCCCCTGTGCACTGCGCTTCAGTAAGTGTTGACGCATTTTTTCACGCATGGACACGATGTCGTGGCGCAAAGCATCAAGGTCGCGAGGCTGGGCCAAATGACGCCGGCGAATCTGTTCAAAGCGACGATGCATGTGCTCGTGGCCAAACACCATACGCGCGCGCACCAAGGCTTGCAGTTCCCAGGTCCATGCTTCGCGACCTAAATAGTCGTCGTAGGTGGATAACTGAATCACCATCAAACCAGCATTGCCCGATGGGCGTAGCCGCATATCCACGTCGTACAAGACGCCGCTCAACGTGCGCGTAGTAAACAAATGCAGCACGCGCTGCGCAAGGCGCAGATAAAATTGCTGACTATCAATCGGGCGCTCACCCTGGGTTTGGGTGTCTTGAATGTCATCGCACACAAACACTAAGTCGAGATCGGAGCCGTAACCCAATTCAATGCCGCCTAACTTGCCATATCCAATCACCGCAAAGCCTGAATTATGTAAATCCCGGCCAGGTGGCGCGCCGTGACGGTCGGTCAGTTGCTGCCACGCCATCGCAACCACTTGTTCAATGACCGCCTCCGCCAAGAAGGTCAGGTGGTCGCTGACTCGCATCAGGGCCACGCCATCAGCCACATCGGCTGCCGCTACTTTTAATTGGAAGCTTTGCTTAACCTGGCGCAGTGCTTCCATTTGCGCTTCCATCTCATCCAGAGGAATACGATTTAAAAACTCTTGTACTTGTGCACGGTAACTGGTTAATTCCGGTAAATTATAAAGTTGCTGCGGATCTATCAGCTCATCGAGAAGGTGTGGGTAACGCTCAATCTGGTGTGCTATCCAAGGGCTGGCATGGCACAGCACTAATAATTGGCGTAACGCACCGGCATTATTCACCAGTAAATCAAGGTAAGCCGTCCGTGATGCAATGGTTTGCACCACAGCAAATGCACGCTGCAAACTTTCAACTGCGACGGCGCCTTGCGCAGCATATTCAACAATACGCGGAACCAATGTGGCTAATAACTCTCGTCCTCGAGTGCCTGGGCTGCGTTTGCGCACCTGCTGACGACATAATTGAATCGCTTGCCACCAGTCGCCGGCGTGGTCAGCACCTACCCCTGCCTCTTTCAGCACGTCGAGGGCTGTGGCGTCATCGAGTAAGTCCTGCCATAAAATCGATAATGCGCTGTCGTTTTCAGTTTGGAGCTCTTCCTCACTGCCCACCACATTAAGAAACTGACGATGCACCTCTTGCATATGTGCTGCGATGCGCTGCTGGCATAATTCGAAGGTCTCAAAGCCACAGGCTAATGCCACTCGTAACTGAGTGTCTTCATCTTGAGGTAAGGTCTGGGTTTGCTCGTCATTGAGTTGCTGCAGCACATGCTCGACTTTTCTAAGGGTCATGTAGGCTTCATGCAGGCGACTGACATCAGCGTTACTCAGCAGCTGCAATTTTTCGCACACGTGCAAGGCTTTAATCAATGACCGCGTCTGTAAGTCGCGCTCACGGCCGCCGCGAATTAACTGAAAGGTTTGCGCGATAAACTCAATTTCACGAATACCGCCTAAGCCGAGCTTGATATTATCGGCGACACCGCGGCGTCGAGCTTCTTGGTTAATCAAGAGTTTCATTTTGCGCAGCGCTTCAATTGCGCTGTAGTCGATATAACGTCGGTATACAAAAGGGCGCAGCATGCTAAATAACTGCTGCTCGAGCTCAGGTGTCGCATTCAGATAGCGCGCTTTGACCATAGCGTAACGTTCCCAGTTGCGCCCCTGCTCCTGGTAGTAATCTTCAAGTGCCGCAAAACTCACCGCCATGGGACCTGACTGACCAAATGGGCGCAAGCGCATGTCCACGCGAAAGACTTGGCCGTCGATGGTTTGCTGGCCCAGCAACTTAATCAGGGTTTGGCCGACCCGCGTGAAGAACACACTATGCTCAATCGACTGCCGCCCACCTTGGGTTTGCCCTCCATGTTCAAAACAAAAAATAAGGTCAATATCGGAGGAGAAATTAAGCTCCTCACCACCGAGCTTACCCATGGCTATCACCACCAAGGGCATTACCTCGCCTTGACTATCGAAAGCCTGCCCGTAGCGGGCTTGCTGAGATTTTGCTGCCCACTCAGCGGCAGCTTCTATCAATGCATCCGCAAGGCTTGAGTTTGCAGCGAGAAAATCCGGAACGGTCAGCTCTCCCATGAGATCCTGGGTAGCTAACCGTGCCATTTCAATTTGACGATAGCGGCGTAACGCGTGCATAACTTGGACTTCGCTGTCACCGCACGGTGCCAGTTGCGTCGCCAGCGCCGCTTTGTGGCTGCCGGGCTGACGCCGAAACATAGGTTCTAATGCTTGTTCGCCATAGCGCATCACGACTTTACAAACAAAATCACTGATAGCCATCGTCCAAGGTAGCCAAGCGGCAAGGGTTTGCTGACGTTGTGGCGCAGGTTCGTGCTGTTCAATAAATTGTTGCCAACGCTGCTGCGCCAATTGTTTCATTGGCTCGGGTAGCTGTTGGTAGTCAGTATGACGCGGCGCAAACTTCAGCATGGTGACTCCCGTGATGAAATGACGATTAGTGACGTGGTGATGCCGTACGAGCAGCGAGTGCAAAGCCACGTTGAGCTTTACTTTCATTGCACTCAGTCAGGTTAAACTGAGTAGAAAGTATTTTTGCTACTGCAAAGAGCCCGTCGATAGCGCCATCAAGGAGCTCTATCTCGACTTCAAAGATCCGTTCCTGCTCACCACCAGCTAAGATAAACCCTTGATCAAGCACAATTTCCAAATTGCTATGCTGTTCTGAATTCGACCACAGCCAGTGCCAGCGCCGGCGCTCAAAATCGACCTTGAACATCCGCATGAGGGCTTTATTTACCGCTGTTACATCAAGCTCGGATGGCCAAATTTGGCTATCAAACCTTGTTAAATCTGGGTTTTCCTGCTTTTCTTGAGGGAGATTGTATTCAGGGCGTTGATGCAAACCGTTGACCACGCTGCCAGCTAATTTAATCGTTTGCTCAGCCTGCTCACCGTCACTATCGCGCCAACGCCGAGTACGACAGCCTATCTTCAAACGGTGTAAGTCGCCGCTTGGAGTATCAAAATACGCATTGCTCAGGTGCAATGTGGGCTGAGGTTGGCTGTGCTGGTCTAAAAAACTAAGCAGGGCTTCAACGTCAGCTTCGCGTAGAGTGAACTTTAGTTCGCTTTCAGTCGCCGAAAGTTGTTCGGTCATATGAGTTCCGTATCAGTAATGCATGACAAGTTGTTGCCAAGCTTATGCCCTGAAAGACGAAGGCTCAAGCCGTTTTCAATCGGGATGCCAAAAGATGTTGTTTATCGCAATTCAAGGTGGCCTCAACTTTTTTAATCTGCTTAGACCACAATGGGCTTTACCGGATTAAAAATACACATATACTGGCGGCGATATTGGCGCCGACACAATTCGGCTGAGTTTGACAGGAGACGTAATGTTCAAAGCGAGTAAGGTGCTAGAGACACGCTACGAAGCGAGTCAGCTGGATGAGCTTTGGAAAGCTATTTCCGCTAATTACATAGTGGACGAAGAAAGCTATCTAAAAGAACTGATTCAACTGGTTCCAGGCGATCAAGCCACCATCGACAAGCAAACCCAGCATGCGCGGGAGCTGGTCAAGCAGGTGCGTAAAGACGCTGGCCGTGGCGAAAGTGTTGACGCGTTTTTACAGCAGTACAGCTTAGACACACAAGAAGGCATTGTGTTGATGTGTTTGGCTGAAGCACTGCTGCGTATTCCAGACGGCGCTACCGCCGATGCGCTTATCCGCGACAAGTTATCCGGTGGTGCATGGAAGAACTACCTCAAGAAAAGTGAATCTATCTTGGTGAACTCAGGCACTTGGGCGCTGAATTTAACCAACGAACTGATTAACCCCAAAGGCCGCGAAGAAGACAGCGCTGTGTCGCGTTTTCGTCGTTTGATCAAGCGCATGGGTGAGCCTGTGGTGCGCCATGCAACCTACCACGCCATGGAGCTGATGGGTAAGCAGTTCGTGCTAGGCCGCACCATTGAAGAAGCACTGAAAAATAGCCGTAAGAACCGTGATATTGGCTATACCCATGCTTATGATATGTTGGGTGAAGCCGCACTGACGATGAAAGATGCGAAGCGCTACCACACGGCATACGTTGACTCGATTACCAAGATCGCGAAAGAAAAGTTCAACAACGAAGAGAACGTGCCGCGCCCCACCATTTCAATCAAACTGTCAGCGTTGCACCCAAGATACGAAGCGTCACATCATGACCGTATTATGGATGAGCTGGCCACTGACCTGTTAGAGCTCATCAAATTAGCTCAGCAAGCCGATGTCGGTGTCACCATTGACGCCGAAGAGATGGACCGCCTTGAACTGTCGTTAGAGCTGTTTGAACGTGTATATCGTACGGGCGTGTGTAAAGACTGGCCGCGTTTCGGTTTGGTTGTCCAAGCCTATTCAAAACGTGCGTTACCAGTGTTGGTTTGGCTGAACGCGTTGGCTAAAGAAGTTGGCGATGAAATTCCAATTCGCTTAGTCAAAGGTGCCTATTGGGACAGTGAAGTTAAATTGTCACAGCAGCTGGGCTTAGACGGCTACCCGGTATTTACCCGTAAAGCGAGCACCGATGTGTCCTACATTGCTTGTGCACGCTACATGCTAAGCGACGAAACCGAAGGTCGTTTGTACCCGCAGTTTGCAACCCATAACGCACAAACCATTGTCGCGATTCAAGATATGGCTGCAGGTCGTCGCTATGAGTTCCAACGCTTACATGGTATGGGTAAAGACTTGTACAACACCGTGCTTAAGAACGAGCCAGGCCGCACAGTGCGTATTTATGCGCCAGTCGGCGCGCACAAAGACTTACTGCCCTACTTAGTGCGTCGGTTACTCGAAAACGGTGCCAACAGTTCATTCGTGCACAAGTTACTTGACCCGAACGTACCAGTCGACGACTTAGTTGAGCATCCGCTGAGCAATTTAAGCAAAAAGCCGTGCTTGCATAACGACAAGATCCCGCTGCCACTTGAAATTTTGGCACCACGCAAAAATTCTTCAGGACTTAATATGAATATTCACTCTCAAGGTGATGAGTTTTTCACCAAAGTTCGTAGTTTCCAGAATAATCACTGGCAAGGCGGCCCGATTGTGGGCGGCGAACTGATTGAAGCTGATCATCGGGTTGCGGTAACTAGCCCGCAGCAAACCACCCACCAAATGGGCACCATTGGCTGGGCCGATGCTAAATTGGCTGAAAAAGCGCTGACGCTTGCGAATAAAGCGTTCCCAGCATGGACCCGCACGTCTGCCGACGAGCGCGCGCAAAAGCTTGAAAAGCTTGCCGATTTGCTGGAAGAAAACCTGCATGAAATGATCGCGCTATGTACCCTAGAGGCCGGTAAAGGCTTGCAAGATGGTATCGATGAAGTGCGCGAAGCAGTCGACTTCTGTCGTTATTACGCGATTAAAGCCCGCGAATTAATGGGCGAAGGCGAAACCTTACCAGGGCCGACTGGCGAGAAGAACGAACTATTTGTGCAAGGTCGCGGCACCTTTGTATGTATTAGCCCGTGGAACTTCCCATTGGCGATTTTCTTAGGCCAGATCACAGCAGCGCTCGCTACTGGTAACTGTGTACTTGCTAAACCTGCTGAGCAAACGGGTCTGGTTGCCTACCGTGCAATCCAGCTAGCCCACGAAGCGGGTATCCCTGGCGACGTGTTGCACTTCTTACCGGGTAACGGTGGCGAAATCGGTGCTTACTTAGTCAGCCAAGAGAAAATTGGTGGCGTGTGTTTCACCGGCTCTACCAATACCGCCCAAGCGATTAACCGTGCACTAGCTGCGCGTAGTGGCTCAATTGTGCCATTGATCGCTGAAACCGGTGGTCAAAATGCGATGATGGTGGACTCCACCGCATTGCCTGAGCAAGTTGTCACTGACGTAGTCCACAGTGCGTTTACTAGCGCAGGTCAACGTTGTTCTGCGTTGCGTGTTTTATATGTACAAGATGACATCGCGGACCGCGTGATTGAACTGCTTAAAGGGGCGATGAAAGAGCTGACCGTCGGCGACCCAATCGACCACAAAACAGATGTTGGCCCAGTGATTGATGGCGTTGCCAAGACCACGTTGGAGCAACACATCATTGATATTCAACAAGCTGGTAAATTGATCTCTGAAGCACCGATGCCTGAGTATACTCAGGGCGGTACGTTCGTGACGCCTACAGCGATTGAAATCGATAGCATCAGCCAGCTAGTGCGCGAAAATTTCGGCCCTATCTTGCATGTGATTCGCTTCAAGCACAAAGACATCGATAAAGTCATCGATGACATTAACGGCACAGGCTTTGGTTTAACTTTCGGTATTCATAGCCGCAACGAAACCTTCGCTTATGACGTCGCACGTAAGATCAATGTCGGTAACGTATATATCAACCGCAATCAAATTGGTGCGATTGTAGGGGTGCAGCCATTCGGTGGCCAAGGCTTGTCAGGCACTGGCCCGAAAGCTGGCGGACCACACTACCTGTACGCGTTTATGACGGAGAAAACCTTCTCTGACAACATTACTGCGGTTGGCGGTAATGCAACCTTGTTGTCATTAGGTGACTAAGCGCTGTTGCGCGCCTCCACAGGAGGCGCAGACGTGCTAAACTAAGGGCAGGTTTTCCTGCCCTTTTTTATTGCTTGTAAACCATTTCCTGCAAACCATGACTTGGACACCGCTATGGCATTACATATCATTCAGCACCCTCTAGTGCAGCATAAGCTCGGCCTTATGCGCCGCGCCGACATTAGTACCAAACATTTTCGTGAACTCGCCAACGAGCTGGGTAACTTGCTTACCTACGAAGCCACCAAAGACTTTGAGCTTGAACCCACCACAATTGAAAGCTGGAACAATGAGCAGATTGAAATTCAGCAAATTAAGGGCAAGAAAGTGACTGTGGTGCCTATTTTACGTGCCGGTATTGGCATGTTAGACGGTGTGCTTAGTTTGCTCCCAAGCGCGAAAGTCAGCGTGGTGGGCTTATACCGCGATGAAGCCAGCTTACAACCGGTGTCGTACTTCGAAAAGTTTGCCGGCAACCTGGATGAGCGTTTAGCGATTGTGCTGGACCCTATGCTGGCAACTGGTGGTTCCATGATTGCGACGTTGGACATGCTAAAAGCCAAGGGCTGTCAGCATATTCGCGTGCTGGTGTTAGTTGCGGCCCCTGAGGGGGTTGAGAAAGTTCAACAGGCGCGCCCTGACGTCGATATCTACACCGCGTCCCAAGACCGGTGTTTGAATGAACATGGGTATATTCTGCCCGGCTTAGGCGATGCTGGTGATAAGATTTTTGGCACGCGCTAAATGCGCTCAGTCAATGTGCCCAGTAATAAATAAGCCCCGCACTGGCAAAGTTCGGGGCTTTTACGTGATAAAAACTGCGTGCTATGGCCTACTGCTGAAGACGCAACACACCTTCGCTGGTATGTAGTTCAAGCTGTAATACGCCGTCTTCATTGCGCTCTGGCTGCAAACCATGCACCTTGCTTAGCGCATTTAAGAACTCATACTCAACGCGCATGGCATCGCCCTCGCAAGCCATTTTAGTGCCGGCTAACTGACCGACTTCAAGGCGCTCGCCAGTGACATCGTAACCGCCAAAATAACGGTTACAGGCAGCTCGCCCAACCACTTGCATGCGTTCTTCATCATGGGTAAAGCGCAAGGTTACGTCGTAATCTGTATAGTCACTGTCATCAAGCCCTGTGACTTGCCATTCGACACCTTGTAACAGGCTCAAGGTATCACCAGCGCAACCTTGCAAGGTTTCACCGTCCTGCAAGGTAAGTTGCGCCTGCTGCGGATAGAACATGCCACTCATAGAATCCTGACAAAGTTGCTCGTCAAGCTCCAACACTAAGTCGCCATTCTCACTCTTCACCCGGCTTTTGCTGGACTCTAACGTTTGTTCTTCAATGCTAAAACTACGTTCGTCCTCACCCATGCGATGGTAAATCATGCTGCCATCTTCAATGCGTAGTGACCAAAACGGTTCATTGCCTTGTGCGCTGAATGGTTCAATCACGGCGCCAGCCTGTCGGCACGCGGGGAAGCTTTGACCATTGACTTCAAATTGCGCCTCGTAACCACGGGACCAAAAGCTTATTTGCAACTCTTCGTCATCGTTGACGTAGCGTGCGCCTGATGCGGCCTGAATAGGGCGTAACTGATGCGTTGTACCTGCATAGCTCAAACGCATATTATCGCCATCCGGAGTGACCTGAATAGCTTGGGCACCACAGTGGTAGGTAACGGTCTGTGCAGGCTCAGGGCTCGAACACGCTGCCAGCACGCCAATCGCCGCTGCGCTGAGGCTGACACCCAATATCCGCTTGGGTAAATACATAATGTGACTCCGTGGTTGTTGTGTCGTTTCCATTGTACTGGTCGGCTTTTGGTTCAGCGCGCCAGCTGTCTTACACCTGGGCCGCTTAAGCGCGAACGCCCTGCCGAGCCCAGTGTAACCTGTAATTGTGTTGGAATGCGTTCTTGCAGCGCACCCACATGAGAAATTAAGCCAATCATTTTGCCGTCTTGACGTAGGCTTGCCAAACTATCTAGCGCAACCTCCAAGGTTTCTGGATCTAAAGTACCGAAGCCCTCATCTAAAAATAACGAATCGACCCGTACCCGACTGCTGGCCATTTGCGCCATGCCAAGGGCCAACGCCAGGCTGACCAAAAAACTTTCACCACCAGACAAGTTCTTCGTGGTGCGAATTTCACCACCCTGATAATCGTCCATAACGTTCACATGCAAACCTTGCATGTGGTCGTGAATCAATCGGTATCGATCAGTCATTTTTTCAAGCTTTTCATTGGCATACGCGATCATAACGGCAAACGTCAGACCTTGCGCAAAATTTCGATAATTTTTACCATCTTGCGAACCAATCAAGCTATTAAGTGTAGCCCAATCCTGCACAAGCGCTTGTTGAGCTGTGATTTCATCCACAATGTGCGCCGACTTCTCTCGCGCTTGCTGGTCGAGTAGTAACCGTTGTTTCAAAGCCCCCAAGCCTTGCTGCAACTCACTTAGTTCACTTTTATGCTGCTGCAGTTGCGCCAAATTCCCTTGCGCATCACTGGGCTGCTTATCCATGCATTCGCGTAACTGCGTGCTCAGTTGTTGTTGCTGATCGCGAATATGCATCTCGCGTTGGCGCAAGCTCTGAGCTTGCTGTTGCAACGCATCAAAGCGCGCTTGCTCGAGCAGCGCCGACTGCATCTTGTGTAAATTGCCTTCACTGTGATTGCTATAACCAAGCTGCTGTTGGGCTTGCTCTAGTGCGGGCATTAAGCTGTCGAGTTCCTGTTGAATTTCAGCCAAACGTTGCTGCAGGTGATCTCTTTCACTTTGCACTTGCCGTTGCTGTTCGCGCGCTGTTTCATACTCCTGACGCACGCGCTCAAGGGTTTGTTCGCTATCACGCAACCGCTCCCGGTATTGTGCCTTTACATCGGCGACACTGCGACCGTCAAAATATTGGGCGCGTAATACTTTAAGTGGTTGCAGTGCCTGCTGGCACTCGGTCACTTGCTGAGCTATTTCAGTTATTTGCTGTTGCTGAGTCGAAAGCTGAGTGCTTAGCGTCTGAATTTGTTGTTGATTGTCTTGACGCTGCAGCTTGATACACTCGTATTGCGAATGCGCAGCTTGATAGCCCTGCTGCGCTTGTTGCATAAGTTGCTGCAACTGCTGCAGTGCGCGTAACATGGCCGCAGCATCGCCGTCTGCAGCAGGCTCGAATGCGACTTCCAACTGGTCTGCTGTTGACTGCCATGAGGCCCCAAGCTTCGTTACTTGGTGGTTTATCTCTGCCAATTGCTGTGCAAGTTCTTCTGTGCGTTGCTGTGCTGAGTTCAATTGCTGCGCTTGCTCGGATTGGCTCAAGGCTTGTTCAACGTTCAGCGCTTGCAGACTCTGCTGATGTTGGTTGAGCTGCTGTTTTAATGCCGCGCGCTGTTGCTCAAGCTGGCTAATCTGCTGGCTGAGTTGGTTGGTTGCGTCTTGCGCATGTTGCCCAGAGGCATGCTTGAGATGAGGGTGCTCATTGGCGCCACACAATGGACAAGGCTCGCCCTTAACCAGCACGTCACGTTGTTCAGCGAACTTGCGCTCAACATATAAACGCTGACATTGGCTGTCTAGCTGGTTTAACGCTTCCCCTAAGCGCCCCAGTTCTTTTTGATGCGCTTCAAGTTGCTGTTGCTGTGCTTCTGCGACCGGCATTGCCGCAATCGCGGCTGCTTGCTGGCTGCTTTGTTGTTGCTGTGTGAGTAACTTGCGTTGCTGAGTTTGCAATTGCGTAAGCTGCTCAATATGTTGCTCAAGCACTGCCAACGGCGCCACTAAATCAGCGCCAGCACTTTGTTGTAATTTAGCCTGCTGAGCGGCCAATTGGGTGTCTAAGTCCTGCTCGATACGCTGGTGACGTGCCAAGGTTTGGGTGGCGGTTTGCTGATACTGCCCAAGTTTTTGTCGTTGCTGCTCTAAATCGTTTAAACGTTGAGTTTGAACATCAATTTTTTGCTCTAGCGTTGCCGCAGCATCAAGCTCAGGCTCTATCGTAGCGAACGCGTGGACCTGCTGCTGATGCGTGGCCTGCGCCTGCTCATAGGCAACTTTTGCTTGGTCAAGCTCAGGTTGAAGCTGGCTTAACCGTTGCGCGGCATGCTCATGCTGCTTGAGAACTCGGTCTTGTTGCTGGCGTAGATAATCAAACTGGCGCAATTCAGCAGCATAAGGCCGCACCTGGCGGTCAGCATCCAGTAGCGTTTGTTGAGCCACAAATTGTTGCTGTTGCTGTTCGAGTTCAAGCGCACGTTGGTTCAGTTGCGCTTGGGTGTGTTGTAACGACGACAACTGAGTCACCGCATCTTGTAATTGCTGGCAGCGCGCCAGATCTTGCTCGGTCGCTTCGATACTTGCTTCTTGGCGGCTTTGCTGAGCTCGTACCTGTTCAATTTGCTCTGCCGAGAGTAGATCAATATCGTCTAACCGCGACTTAAGCTGACTCAAAGTCTCTTGATGCTGTTTGTAGGTAGCAAATACTAACTTTGATATGTGCGCATACACATCAGTACCCGTCAGTTGCTCAAGCAGTGCGCTGCGCTGGCTATCATCGGCATGTAAAAACGCTGCGAATTGCCCTTGAGCCAGTAAAACGGAGCGCGTAAAACGGCCAAAATCAAGGCCGCTCAGCGCTTCTATCGCTGGCGGCACCGCGCTTAATTTTTCCTCTAAAATGGCGCCAGTGGTTAAATCCGAGAGCTCATGGCGCGCATTTTGTAAGCTGCCTTCGGCGGATTTACGTGCGCGGTGTTGATACCAATAGGCACGATACTGGCCTTTGTCAGTAGCGAAGCACACCTCGGCAAAGCACTCACCGTGATGGCGCGCCATCATGTCATTGTCCGCTTTGGTGATACGGCCGAGGCGCGGTGTCTGGCCGTATAAAGCGAGACAAATTGCGTCTAAAATAGTGCTTTTTCCTGCGCCAGTGGGCCCGGTGATCGCGAACAAGCCCTCATTGATGTATTCCGGTTGGGTAAAGTCTATCTCCCACTCGCCACTTAACGAGTTTAAATTGCATAAGCGTAATTTAAGAATCCGCACGCGTATCCTCCTCATGCAGACGCTGAACCACTTCCTGATGCAATTCACACATCCGGTGCTGCTGCTCTGGGCTTAACTCACTGAGTGCAAGGCGTCGTTTGAAAACATCTTCGAGACTTAATTGGGCCAAGGTGTCTTCGCCTATTTCACGCTGCATCGATTGTCGACGCAACTGGCGATTACGCACCCGCAACACACGCACTAAGCTCTCAGCACCACTTTTCGACTCTAAGTGATCAGCAATACGCTGGCGTAAATCGCTGACCGCAGCCTCGCCAATATAATCAATTTCAATCCATACCGACCGCTGCGCTTGAACCAGGGTATCTAGCTCGGCAAGAATGCTTGGCATGTCGCCTCGAATACGCGCCTTGGCCTGAAACTCTGGCACTTCAATTGGCGTAATACTTGGTTCGCGGCCAGCAAAGTCGATACGCAGTACCTGCTTTTGCTGACCCACTTCGCCAAACCCCATCGCAACAGGTGCGCCGCAATAGCGAATAGTTGGGTTCTGCGCCACTTGCTGCGCGACGTGCAAGTGCCCTAAAGCAGTGTAATCAAAGGCTGCTGGAAATACGCTCGCTGGCACCTGCCCAAGGGAGCCAACATATAAATCACGCACACCGTCCCCTTCCTGCACCGCACCGCCAGTGGCAAAAAGATGGCCCATACCAATGATTGGAATATCGTGTTCGCCACGCAATTGCTCAGCGTGAGTGGCAGTCGCCTGATAATGCGCGGCTATCGCTTGGAGAATTTTGGCGTCTTTATCGGCGGCTTGCTCATACGCCTCGACTTGACGCAAGTCGCGCTCACGTAAATAGGGCACCGCGCATACTAACGCCTCTAGCTGCCCTTGATGATACAAGCTGACCACTTCGTCCGCGGGGTTGTCCCGCGCTTCGCCAACCACATGCACATTGATGGCTTTTAACAGCCCTGCTGGGGCATCTAAAAAAGAGGGCGAATCGTGATTTCCGCCAACCACCACGACGTGCCGGCAACTGGTGTCCACAAGACGCGCTAAAAACTGATAATACTGCTGCTGCGCAAGGTTGCCAGGCGTGTTGGTGTCAAAAATATCACCAGCAATCAGCAGTAACTCAATCTGCTCGGCCACTAACGTTTGCTGCAACCACTGCAGCCAAGCGGCAAATTCGTGATGCCGCTTCTGGCCGTAAAGAAGCCGGCCTAAATGCCAGTCTGAGGTATGAAGAACGCGCATAAATGTATCACCTATATGAGCAACCAAGCCGCTGCTGTGAATGCGTGGCAGAAGATAGGCCATGATAACACGCTCACTTCAACAGTCAGCGTCAGCGTTACACGGAAAAGCACAGGTTATGCGTGCGTTTTTGCTGATATTTGCAATACTCATCAGCACAGATAAATATTCGGGATGTACTATGTTATCAAAATAGCAGTGGCTTTGGGCTCAGTTAACCACCACACTTTGGAGCCGAGCATGCTGATGGTCACTACCTTCTCGCTAAGCGTCATGGTCAGCGCCTATCAAGCCGCGACGAATAATGTCACGCCGCGGGCCACCAAGCTCATTCGCCAGGACATTACCACCCAGAACGTTCTTGCCACCTTTATTGGCGCGTTTTTGTTCAGCTTAGTTGGGCTTATCGCCACCAAAACTGAGGTCTACCAAGCCAACGGTCGCTTCGTATTATTCGTGTTCACGTTATTAATGATAGTGTTTATCGTGGTCGCAATATTTCGCTGGATTGAGCACCTAACGGTCCTTGGCCGTGTCGGCTCGACCTCCGCAAAAGTTGAGGACGCTACCAGTGCGGCATTGCAATTCTGCCGTCAGCACCCTTGCTTAGGCGCACGCCATTTTGAAGAGCACTTTGAACCAGCGGACTACACCACCCGCATTGATGCCAAGCAAGTGGGCTAAGTGCGCCTTAGATGAACAGCAGCAAAGCGCGTTAGCCAGTGCGATTACCATCGCGAGCGAACGCACGTTTGAGCAGGACCCTCGCTTTGGTATCTGCGTGTTAACTGAGGTGGCGCAACGCGCGCTGTCGCCAGCAGTGAACGACCCGGGCACTGCGATTGACATCATTACCCGCCATACGCGTGTACTGGCGCCATGGAAAGACCTTGATAGCTATACGGATGAAGGAGTGCATTGCCCGCAAGTACGGATTCACCCACTCAACATTGATGATTTGCTTGCCGATGAATTTTTTCCCATTGCCAGAGACGCGGGTGAAACGCTGGAGGTGCATATTCGTTTGCATAAGGCCTTACACGCCTTGGCTGCGCAAGAATCAGTCGAGTTACGCGCAGCCGCTATACGCTGTGCACAAACCTGTTATTTATTTGCTGAGCAGAACTTACAGCTTGAGCAGCACAAAGAAATGGTCAAGCGCCTGATGTTACAACCCGACTAGGAATTCACGAATATGTCGGTGCGTTTTACCTATTGAACCTTGAAACTTTGCAGCATGACGCCATATCAAAGATATGTTGTAACTTTACCGTTTGGTAAAGTCTAAATGAGGGCATACTTTGAAACTATCGGTTTTAGACTTAGCGCCGGTTACCGCGCAAACAGATGTGGCTCAAGCACTTAAAAATTCCGCCGACCTTGCTCAACACTGTGAAGCACTGGGCTACCACAGGTATTGGTTAGCTGAACATCACAACATGCCAGGTATCGCCAGTGCTGCGACAACGGTTGCTTTAGGTTATTTGGCTGCGCATACTCAGCATATTCGTCTTGGATCGGGTGGTGTCATGTTGCCCAACCACGCTCCCTATATCGTGGCTGAGCAATTCGGGACACTCAACGCACTCTACCCGAACCGCTTTGATATTGGCTTAGGTCGGGCGCCGGGCACCGATGGCCGCACATTGCGGGCGCTACGCCGCAACCCCGCGGATGCAGAGCGCTTCCCTGACGATGTCAAAGAACTACTTGGTTACCTTGCCGAAGCGCAACCAGAAGACCCAGTAAAGGCTATTCCCGGCTATCAACAGCAGATTCCAGTGTGGCTTTTAGGTTCGAGCCTGTTTGGTGCGCAACTCGCAGCGCATTTGGGCTTGCCTTACGCATTTGCGTCGCACTTTGCCCCAGATATGCTGCAACAAGCTTTGGCTGAGTATCGACAGAATTTCAAGCCTTCGCGTTACTTGCAACAGCCTTATGCGATGGCGGTGATGAACGTATTTGCTGCGGATCATGAACAAGATGCGCGCCGTATGATGAGTTCAATGCAGCTCCAATTTGTGGCCTTGCGCCAAGGTAACCCCGGGCTGTTGCCAGCGCCTGTGGATGATATCCGTGCCCACTGTGATCCCTACGCCTTAGCCGCAGCTAACCATGCGCTTAGTTACAGTGCAGTTGGTAATGCCGCACAAGTGCAGCGCCAGGTCCGGCAGTTTGCTGAATCTACCGCAGTGGACGAAGTCATGCTAACCTGCCACGCATATGATCATGAAGCTCGAAAATATGCATTTGAAATCGCAGCAAAAATTTAGGGTAATGTGTAAAGGTGTGTTGTAAATCGCAACAATAGTTCGTTAAAATAGAACATAAGCATGCAATAATATGGAGCTTTACCCATGTACTACTTCGCCTACGGGTCGAATATGTCCAGCCGCAGGCTGTTGGCCCGTGTACCCAGCGCAAGGAGCTTAGGGGTCGCTCACTTACACGGCTATGAAATGAGTTTTCGTAAGCGCAGTCATGATGGTTCCGCCAAGTGCACTGTAGTGCCTAAACATGGCGCCAGTACCTTAGGTGTATTGTATCACATACCGGACGATCAGCGTTACACCCTTGATAGAATTGAAGGGCAAGGCTTTGGCTATGACGCACAAGATGTGCGGATTACCACCCAAAGCGGCAGCCAGGTCACTGCGTTTACTTATTTAGGTACTGATACTGAAAATGAACTCGAACCCTATACTTGGTACGTAGAGCATGTTGTCAGAGGCGCGCGTGAGCACGGTATTGCCCAGCAATATATTGATAAAATTGAGGCAGTACCAAGCAAGCCAGACCCGGATGCCGGTCGCCATCAATTTGAATTGTCTATTTACGATCGTTAGTTGAGGCACACCAAATTTGAGCCCCAAATTATCCACTTTGCACCCACTGACCGAAGCCACCCCGCTCGATATACCAGCGATTGCAGCCCTTGAATTTGAATACTACGCGCAAGAATCATTTAGTGCTGGCGTGTTTTATCAAGCCATAGCCCAGTGGCCGTCCCCACTTTGGGTGGTCAAAGAAGGCCAGCAGTTACTCGGCTATGCGTTGATTGGGCCAGGGAAGGACACCCAAGAAGCTTGGATTATGGCTGCGTTAGTTGCACATGAGGGACGCGGCAAAGGTATTGGTAAGGCGTTGTGCCAAGCGTGTATCGAATCGGCTTCAGCGCGTGGCGTGCGCGAGCTCAAATTGACAGTAGCGCCAGACAACCAAGTTGCAGTTGGCTTATATCAGCAACTTGGCTTTACCACAGTCACCATAGTGGCAGACTTCTTTGGCCCCGGAGAAGACCGCTTGCTGATGTCGCTAGCACTATAACGCTAAATGCACGGTGGCTGTCATATAGGTTACCGCATGGCCGCGCAGCTTAACCCTTGAACCGATAACTTCACATTCAATCACCCCTCCCCGTGTGGATAATTGCTGACCAGTCAGCACGTTACCGCGGTTCAACTGAGCTTGCCAATACGGCGCTAACTGACAATGTGCTGACCCCGTGACTGGGTCTTCATTGACCTCTAACTTTGGAAAGAAACAGCGACTGACAAAGTCATGGGTGGTGCCTTTTGCAGTGACCACCACTCCTCGCTCTGGCAATTGACGCAACGCTTTCATGTCTGGCTTTAAGCGTCTTACTTCATCTTCATTCGCCATCACAGCGATATAATCAAAACCTAGCCAAACTTCCTGGGGCTCAACACCTAATCCCCCAATCAAAGCGGTTGGTACGCTGACAGATGTCAGTTCAGTGGCTGGGAAATCAAGTTCTAACATCCCAGACGCCAGTTGCGTGACCGTTAGCATGCCACTACGGGTTTTAAAACGGATTGTTTGCTGGCTGACCCCCACGTGTTGGAATAAAACATGCCCGCTAGCAAGCGTCGCGTGGCCACATAAATCAACTTCAGCGGCTGGGGTGAACCAGCGCAACTCATAGTCGAACGAGTTTAATTCATGGGCTTTGGCTGGGCGCAGATAGGCGGTTTCAGACAAGTTATTTTCCATCGCCATGGCACGCATTAAGCTTTCTTGCGGCCACTTATCGAAAATCATCACCGCCGCGGGGTTGCCGCCAAAGACTTGCTGAGTGAACGCATCGACCTGATACATTGTGATACTGTCTGACATGGTTTGAACTGCCTCTATTAAGCCAGTAAAAAAAGCAAGGCCACCCGAAGGTGGCCTTGTATCATAAAGTATATTTAGGCTTAAGGTCTAGAAGTCACCTTCATCGTGTGCATACAAACTCTCGGACCCAGCCGCTATTGCACCAGCCAAACCGTGGATGCGCGGCAAGATTTTAGCAAAGTAGAAACGCGCGGTTTTCACCTTGGCGGCGTAGAACGTGTCCGTGCTGCCACTTGCTTCGGCAACCAATGCCATGCGTAACCAAAGGTACGCATAAATGACATAACCAAGTAAGTGCAGGTATTCCACCGCAAGGCTATTGATAATATTTTCATCATCACCGACACGGCTCAGAATCTTCGCTGTCAGTTGTTGCACCAACTCGACCGCTTGGCCAAGTTGTTCACTTTCTGCAGACCAAGCAGGGCCGGCTTGCTGCAACGTGGCTTGAATATCATTAAGCAATGGCTGCAACATTGCTCCGCGTGAACCTGCGACTTTACGCCCCAATAAATCAAGTGCCTGAATGCCATTGGTGCCTTCGTAAATTTGTGCAATGCGGCAATCGCGTACCCATTGCTCTTGACCCCACTCGCGCACATAACCGTGGCCACCTAATATTTGCTGGCCGTGAATGGTGCTTTCTAAGCCAGTATCGGTCATAAAGGCTTTAGCAATCGGGGTTAACAATGCCACTAAGGTATCGGCCGCTTCGCGTTCACTCGCATCTTGAGCGTATTTCGCACGGTCCAGTTGCTGACCTACGTAGCTGGAAAACGCTCGGCCGCCTTCAATAAAGGCTTTCATCGTCAGCAGCATGCGGCGAATGTCGCCATGCACGATAAGCGGATCGGCACTCGCATTTGGGTCTTGAGTTGCTTTCGCGCCACGACCCTGGCGACGATCCTTAGCATACGCTAATGCCGTGCTGTAAGAGCGCGCAGCAGCACCCAAGCCTTGAATACCCACACCTAGACGCTCGTAGTTCATCATTGTGAACATGGCTGCAAGACCGCGATTCGGCTCACCAACTAACCAACCTTGCGCGCCATCAAAGTTCATTACACAGGTTGCTGAACCATGAATACCCATTTTATGCTCTACCGATCCAGCGCTCACTGCGTTGCGCTGACCCAATGACCCATCGTCATTCACTAACACTTTAGGCACCAGGAATAATGAAATACCCTTGCTGCCAGCAGGTGCATCGGGAAGCTTGGCCAGCACTAAATGGATAATGTTGTCGGTAAGGTCATGTTCGCCGCCAGTGATAAAAATTTTGGTGCCGGTAATGGCAAAGCTGCCATCCGCCTGAGGCTCTGCTTTGGTACGAATGATACCTAAATCGGTACCTGCATGCGGCTCGGTTAAGCACATGGTGCCGGTCCATTCACCTGATGCCATACGCGGAATATACTGTTGCTTCAGCTCATCGCTCGCATGAGAATCCAGCGCGATAATGGCGCCAGCAGTCAGTCCTGGGTACAATGAAAATGAAATATCCGCAGCACACATCATTTCTTCGTATTGTGCAGAAATAATTTTTGGTAAACCCATGCCGCCAAGCTCTGGACTTGCGGTCACACCGACCCAGCCACCTTCTGCCAATTGACGAAATGCCTCTTTATAGCCATCTGGTGTGGTGACTTTTGCATCCGCATAGCTGACGCCTTGCTCGTCAGCTTGACGCGCATTCGGCGCAATTAAGCCCTCAGTTACCTTGGCCGCTTCCTGTAAAATAGCAGTCGCTGTGTCGGCATCCATCATCTCTTGCAACTCAGGCATGCGCGCCCAGTCATCGGCAATATTGAATACTTCATGTAACACGAAATTCATGTCTTGTAATGACGCTTTATAGTCGCTCACAACGACCTCCTAGGGTAACTGAATTGGTTAATAATTCATCGACATCGGCGTGCAAACAAAGTTTCAAACACGCGTTTAATATGTGCGTATCATTGCAAAGCCTGAGAGCGCTTGCAACTGCAAATTTTGCAACTATTAAACCGCCTTGCGTGCTAAGGTATTGGTATTCAATTTGTTAAACCGTTCGATGAGGAAACTTTGGAAATATACTTAGTTGGCGGCGCAGTGCGCGATGAATTGCTTGGTGTTGCTACCAAGGACCTTGATTATGTCGTTGTAGGCGCAGAGCCAGCTGAACTTGTTGCCAAAGGTTTTACCCAAGTCGGCAAAGACTTTCCTGTCTTTTTGCACCCCGAAACGAAAGCAGAATATGCACTGGCGCGCACTGAGCGTAAAGCTGGGCAAGGTTACACCGGCTTTACGTGCTATGCAGCGCCAGATGTCACCTTAGAGCAGGATTTAGCGCGCCGGGATTTAACCATTAATGCTATCGCCAAGAGCCAAACTGGCGAGCTGATTGACCCCTACGGCGGCATTGATGATATTAAGCATAAGCAACTTCGCCACGTCTCGCCGGCTTTCAGCGAAGACCCACTGCGCGTATTGCGTTTAGCGCGTTTTGCAGCTCGCTTGGCGAGATTTGGTTTTACCATTGCGCCTGAAACATGGCAATTAGCCTCTGCAATGGTTGCAAGCGGCGAGCTTAGCGCATTAGTGCGTGAACGGGTTTGGCAAGAGCTGAGCCAAGCACTTTGTGGGCCAAACCCTGAAGTATTTTTAAACACCTTGCAAGCATTGCACGCTTGGCCACATCTGTTACCAGTGAGCCCCAGCTTCGAGGCTGATTTTCAAGCGTTCGAGGGACTTCAGCAAGATCCATGTGAGCAACTCGAATGCCGTTATGCACTGTTTGTCGACGCCTTTGCACAAGCCTTAACCAGCCGTGCGATAAGCCAAGCATTAAAGGTGCCGAACAACTGTGCCGAGTGTGCGCAGTTGACCCAAAGTATGCGCGCGACGCAGCACGATTTGCAGCACAGTGACGTTGCAACCCATGCAAACACGTTACTTCAGCTACTGAAGCGGGCCGACCCGATTCGACGGCCGCAGCGCTGGCAGACCGCCTTAAGCGCTTGTTTGCGCCTACAACAGGTGCAGCCTCTCGCATGTCCGCCATCAATCCTCACGGTCGCGGCAACAGCCTACTGCAACGTCGATGCGGCTGAGTTTATCCAACAAGGTTTAAGCGGTGCCGAAATAGGCAAAGCGCTGACCCAAGCTCGTTTACTTGCGATTCGCCAAGCGCTTAATTCGGAAAACTAGTTAACTAAGTATCTTAGCTAAATTATGCAGGCAAGAGGGTAAACGCCACTGGCCATATTTGCTGCTCATCGGCGTGACTTTGCTGCTCGAATTGCTGCCACAATTCGGCGTAACTTAGCTGTAGCTCAGGGTGTAACCAATGCGGGCGTAAGTCTGCTAGTGGTTTCAGAACAAATGCGTTGTGGGTAATTTCAGGGCGCGGCAATTGCGGCAAGTCATTAGTTGCATCAACCTCACACTGCATATCGTCATACAATAGAATGTCAATATCTATAGTACGCGCGGAGCATTTGACTGCATTCATATCGCGGCCGTTCGCTAACTCATAAGCTTTACACCAGCGCTGCACAGTCGCCACGTCAGTGTCTGTGTTGACTTCAGCGACGAGGTTAAGGAAGTTATCGCCCTTGAAACCTACGGATTTACTCTCATACACCGGCGAAATACTGACAAGCCCATAAGTGTCGCTCAGTGCATTCAGTGCCGCACGAATATGCTCAGCCGGCCGAATGTTACTGCCCAAGCTAAAAACCACTTTAGCCACGGCTACCCCGCTCTATTTGTACCGCTACCGATTGCGCGTGTGGCAAGGCCGTTGGCTTATCGACGCGTAATTTTAACCAAGTCACCTTGAATGTCTGCATCACCATAGCCGCGACTTCTTCGGCGACTCGTTCGATCAGCTCATACGGCTTGCGCTTAACCAGCGCCACAATTTCGTTGCTCACGGCCTCATAGTCTAAGGCAAAACGAATGTCGTCGGTTTGCGCAGGCAAGCGATTATCCCAAGCCATTTCTAAATCGAATAATAACGGCTGGCGGGTATTTTTTTCCCAATCATAAATGCCGATAACAGCATCCACTTTCAGGCCTTGAATAATGACGATATCAGACATGCAACCTCATATTTGGCATACATACATTGTAATAGTTTAGCCAATGTAAATGGCGCTGGTCGGATAGCATTTTGCTAACAAACCTAATATCCTACACAGCGTCTTTACCAGCATTTAGCGTTGGCAAGGCGCACAAATACTACCTTAACTTAGAGTGAAAGCCCAACCATGTCCGCACTTGCGCTGCTTATGATCCTGACCGCTTATTTGATAGGTTCTATCAGTAGTGCGGTGATCATCTGTAAGCTGTTTGGTCTGGATGACCCGCGTTTACGTGGTTCAGGCAACCCAGGCACGACCAATGTGTATCGCCTTGGTGGCTGGACACCGGCACTGTTAGTCTTAGTGATGGACGTGCTGAAAGGAATGCTGCCAGTTTGGGGCTCCTATTACCTAGGCCTTGACCCACTGGTACTCGCGGTTGTTGCGATGGCAACCTGCCTTGGCCATATTTACCCGCTTTATTTCGAGTTTAAGGGTGGCAAAGCCGTCGCCACAGCATTGGGTGCTATGTTCCCAGTCGCTTGGGAAATGGCATTGCTACTGATTGCCACTTGGCTACTCGTGTTCACCGTCACTCGGGTATCGTCACTAGCTGCGCTGATTACAGTGTCGTTAGCCCCGATTTACGCTTATATGATTAAACCCCAATACACAGTGCCTGCTATTATGCTGGCACTCTTGATCGTATGGCGTCATCGCGGCAATATTATGCGTCTTTGGCGCGGCGATGAAGTCGGATTTCGCAAACCCAAGCGCTAAAGCTGCACCTTACACCGCAGGAAAAGACACCGCAGGCAAAGACACCGCAGGCAAAGTGTCTAATGGCCAACGGGGCTTGGTAATCACAGCAAGATCTTCAGACTGACCCGCTTGCAGTCGTTGGGCGCCAGCAAACGCTATCATTGCACCATTGTCGGTACAAAACTCATTCCGCGGATAAAAAACTTGGCCACCGAGCTTAGCGGTCAATACTTCCAGTTGACGCCGCAATTCGACGTTCGCACTGACACCACCTGCGATCACTAACCGCTTTAGGCCCGTCTGCTGCAATGCGCGCTGGCATTTAATCGCCAAAGTATCGACTACCGCTTGCTGGAACGCATAAGCAATATCAGCGTCGCTATGCCCGGTCGTAGGCTGTTTCGCAATGGCCTGTGAAGCAGCCGTTTTTAAACCACTAAAGGAAAAGTCCAAACCTGGACGGTCGGTCATTGGGCGCGGGAAACTAAGTTCTGGCAGCGCCTGCCCTTGCTCTGCCAATTTGGCTAATCGCGGGCCACCTGGATAATCAAGGCCCATCAGCTTGGCGGTTTTATCAAAGGCCTCTCCAGCCGCGTCGTCAATCGACTCACCGAGCATTTGATACTGGCCAATACCGTCAACGCGAACTAGCATGGTGTGACCACCAGACACTAACAAGGCGACAAACGGAAATGCCGGGCGCTCGTCTTCCAGCATGGGTGCCAATAAATGGCCTTCCATGTGGTGCACTCCGAGTGCCGGCACTTGCCAGCCGAATGCTAAGCTGCGGCCAATACAAGCACCAACCATCAAGGCACCCACTAAACCAGGCCCGGAGGTATACGCAACGCCGTCAATATCCGCTGCCGTTGAACCCGCATTAGCCAACGCGCGCTGGATCAAGGGTAAGGTTTTGCGCACATGATCGCGTGACGCTAATTCAGGGACTACCCCACCATAATCTGCATGCAACTTTACTTGGCTGTACAACTCATGTGACAACAAGCCTAGCTCGGTGTCATACACGGCGATACCAGTTTCATCACATGAGGTTTCAATTCCAAGTACACGCATATTGGTTCACTACTTAAAGCTTAAAGGGCGCGTATTTTAACCTGAACAGCGACGATTTTACATCCCGTGTTGCGTTTGCTTACCCAGAATTCTTTGAACCGCTTCCTCGTCGACTAAATTACGCTGACGCAAACGCATTAACGCTTGTTCCATGGTTTGCATACCATGAGCTGCACCGGTTTGAATTGCTGAGTACATTTGCGCAACCTTGTCTTCGCGCACTAAATTCTTAATTGCAGGCGTCGCAATCATGATTTCATGGGCTGCGACGCGACCGCCTCCTGGGCGCTTGAGTAACAACTGTGACACCACCGCCCGCAAAGACTCAGACAACATTGAGCGCACCATCGATTTTTCATCGCCTGGAAAGACATCAATAATTCGGTCAATGGTTTTAGGTGCTGAGGTAGTGTGCAAAGTAGCAAACACCAAGTGTCCGGTTTCTGCCGCGGTCATCGCCAAACGAATGGTTTCTAAATCGCGCAATTCACCCACCAGAATTACGTCTGGGTCTTCACGCAATGCAGAGCGCAGCGCAGCATTAAAACTCAACGTATCGCGATGCACTTCGCGCTGGTTCACTAAACTGCGCTTGTTGTGGTGCACAAATTCAATCGGATCTTCGATAGTCAAAATATGTTGCTGGCGACGCTCATTGATGTGGTTCACCATCGCCGCTAATGTCGTCGACTTACCAGAACCCGTGGGCCCTGTGACTAAGACTAAGCCGCGGTGCAACTCACTCAGGTCTTTTAACACCTCAGGCGCATCGAGTTCTTCCAGGGTTAATACGCGATCTGGAATGGTTCGAAATGCCGCAGCAGGCCCGCGCTGCTGATGAAAAGCGTTCACCCGAAAACGCGCTAAGCCTTGAACTTCATACGCAAAGTCAGTTTCAAGGGACTCGGTAAATTCAGACTGCTGGTGCTCTAGCATAATACCTAGCAGCATTTGTTTGACGTCGTCTGCGGACAAAATGTCGTTTGCTGCTTTGATGACTTCGCCATCTACGCGCATCAGCGGTGGTGAACCGGCAGAGATATGCAGGTCGGAGGCTTTGGCTAAAACACTGCGTTCGAGCAGTTGCTGAATATCCATAGACTGTGTCCTTTGCTTGGTAAATGTTATCATCCTATAGGAAAGCAGCAGAATCGCGAAGAGAAACTAAGATGACAATCTCGGAAAATGATGACGCCCAAGCGTCACGACAACAGCAATTACAGCGTGCTATTGAGGGTGTCCATGCAGACATTCAAAAGGCATGCAGCGCAGTTGGTCGCGACGCCAGTAGTGTGTGCTTACTTGCGGTCAGTAAAACCAAACCTGCAAGCGACATTGCGGCCGCCTACCAAGCTGGGCAGCGTCATTTTGGCGAAAATTATGTGCAGGAAGGGGTTGAAAAAATTACCCAACTGGCGCATTTAGCTGGTATCAGCTGGCATTTTATTGGTCCTTTGCAGTCCAATAAAACTAAGGACGTTGCCACGCATTTTGACTGGATGCACAGCGTGGAGCGCTTAAAAATCGCCCAACGCTTGCACCAGCAGAGACCGCTAGATGAGGCG
Organism: Aliidiomarina maris; assembly: GCF_003987335.1. GTDB lineage: Bacteria > Pseudomonadota > Gammaproteobacteria > Enterobacterales > Alteromonadaceae > Aliidiomarina > Aliidiomarina maris. The sequence goes on from NZ_PIPK01000012.1 coordinate 78,549, forward strand.
CCCCTGCAAATATTAATTCAGGTTAATATTGACGATGAAGCAAGTAAAGCAGGTGTTAGTCTCAGCGAGATTGCTCCCTTGGCACAGCAAATTCAGCAACTCGACCGCTTGTGTTTACGCGGTTTGATGGCGATTCCGCAAGCTGGCGCCAGCGCTGAACAACAAGCACAAAGTTTTACTCGTTTAGCTGATGCTTTTAAACAATTGCAACACAGCTACTCTAGCGTAGATACGCTATCTTTAGGTATGAGCAGTGACCTTGCAGCCGCGATTGAGCATGGCTCAACCATGGTACGCATTGGCACCGCTATTTTTGGTCAACGACACGCATAAGGAATGATTATGGCGAACACGCGAAATATCGCATTTATTGGCGCGGGCAATATGCCGCAAAGCATTATTGGTGGTATGGTCCGTGGTGGCTATCCCGCATCGGCCATATATGCGAGCAACCCAAGCCGCCCTAAACTTGACACCTTAGCGCAAAAGCATGGTATCCACACCAGTCAGGACAACTTAGAAGTGGTTAAGCAGGCTGATGTGATTGTACTTTCGGTCAAACCACAGCTGATGGCCGATGTCTGCGCACACCTGCGTGAGCACGTCAGCGATTTAGCCGACAAGCTGGTCATAACCATTGCCGCAGGTATTCGAATTGAAAAATATCACCAATACCTAGGTGACAATGTACGTATAGTGCGCGTGATGCCAAATACGCCTTCCTTGGTGGGCGAAGGCGTTTCGGGTCTAGCCGCCGACCCTCAAGTCACCCAAGATGATAAAGATTTCGTGACCGAAGTATTTGATTACGTCGGCAAAACTATCTGGGTGAAAGACGAAGACGGGATTGATGTATTAGGCGCTGTAGCAGGTAGTGGCCCCGCTTACTTTTTCGAATTCATGGCAGGCTTACAGCAGGTCGCTGAAGAACTTGGTTTTAGTAGCGAAGATGCACGGGCAATGGTTCAACAAACCGCATTAGGTGCAGCGCAAATGGCAAGCCAAAGCGACCTAAGCTTGGTTGAGCTGCGCAAACAAGTGACCAGCAAAGGCGGGTCGACTGCGAAAGGTATCGAAGCCTATCAGGCAGCTGGGCTTGACGATATCTCTGCCCGCGCGGTCAAAGCGGCTGTTGCTCGCAATCAAGAAATGGCAAAATTATTTTAAGTATCACAGTTTAACCTAGAAGGTTTACGCTCATGAATGAAGGCATGCTGTTTTTAGTACAAACTTTATTTAGTTTGTACATTATGGCGATTGTATTACGCATCTGGTTGCAGCTTGCTCGCGCCGACTTTTTTAATCCACTGAGTCAGTTTATCGCCAAGGTGACTAACCCTCCCTTGCGCCCACTGGAAAAAGTCATTCCATCGCGGGGGCGCCTCAACCTTGCGGCCGTGGTGTTGGGTATAGCGGTCAGTGTGGTGGCTATTTACGTCCGCGTGTTACTAGTTGGCGCTAACCCTGACGTACTGGCGTTGCTGATAATTGGCGTGCGTTACTTTATCAGTATCGTCCTGCAAGTTGTGTTCTGGATGCTGATTATTCGTGCCATCCTGAGCTGGTTTAGCCGCGGTGGTAACCCTCTGGAGTACGTCTTGCACCAGCTGACTGAGCCATTATTGCGCCCAGTGCGTCGCTTTATTCCGGCGATCGGCGGGCTAGATTTGTCCGTACTATTTGTCATTATCGGTATCCAGTTCTTACGCATTCTTGTGGGAATGTAATCTACCGGTGGGCGATAAACCTTGGTAAAAGAGAAACACGATGAACGCGACTAACAACTTGCTCTTGAAATTGGTGATTGCACTAGGGGTGTGGCTGCCAAGCCTGCTGATGACCAGTGCGCTGGCAAATGACGATGGGCAAACCTTCGAGCGTTTAGGTAACTGGGAAGTGCACTACAGTGCGTTTCCCAGCACCTTTGTGTTACCCGAAGTTGCAGGTTTATACAATATAACCCGCAGTAATGCGCGAGGTATTATCAATATCTCAGTGCTGGATGCAACCAGTGACGAGCGCCCCGCTCTGCGCGTAAATGTCTCTGGCTATGCACTAAATGAGTTAGGCCAACGCCGTGATTTAACCTTTCGGCGCCATGTCGATGGCGAAGCCATCTACTACATCACCCAAGTGCCCCATGGCCGCGAAGAAACGTTACGTTTCTTCATCGATGTCAGAGACGGCACTGATGCCCAACAACTGCGTTTCCAGCATACGTTCTATCGCGACTGACGCATCCTGGCAGCATAACTACGCGTGCTAAATAAAAAAAACCAGCGTCAATTACGCTGGTTTTTTTTATTGTGGAGGCTGCTAACTAGCGGCAGTTTTCACCCCTACTTTAACAATGTCGCCATTGTCTGCCACGTCCCGTACGGTCAAGATAAGGTTGCCTAAGGTGACGTTATCCCCGACCACGACACGACGTCTGAAGCGTTTGCGAATGACATCGTCAATACTTTGCTCAAGATCTTCGGCCAAATCATCTGGCAACGCATAAAACACGGTCAAGTCCTGCAGTTTTACGTCTGCATTCAACACAAAGTCGCCGAAGAATGATGCCTTATTAACTCGTTTGCCTGTATCACCACTGCCGCTTGAGGCTAATACATCTGAAATTTTACGTAAGTCCCGTTGATTCGCCATGACTAAAACCGTATCACCGGCGCTAAGTAGTGGGTTAGATACCCGTCGCACCCAAGCGTCATCACGAATTAAACCAACAAACTCCACTGGCACTGATATCGAAATCTCGTCCCAATGGTGGTCACACGCAGGGGTATCATCGGCGATTTTGAATGCTGCGACTTCCAAGACTTCGCGCCCAGGGACCATATCTAACGGCATGCGGTAATCAGGTTCGGGTTCTGGTGGCACTTCAAGCTTAAGCCAACGTGCGACAGGCAATATACTCCAGCCCTGCACAATCAATGACACCAATACCACAAAGAAAGCTACTTCAAAATACAACTGCTGGTTCTCAAGTCCAGCCATCCAAGGAAACAGCGCCAACACAATAGGTACCGCACCACGCAAACCAACCCAACTGATAAACACTTGGTCACGCCAAGGGAAGCGAAACGGCAGCAAGCTGATGAATACCGCAAGTGGTCGAGCAATAAAGATTAACACCGCGGCCAACAACAGTGCGGGCACGCCAATTTCGAAAATTGATGAGGGTGTCATTAAAATACCCAACATCAAGAACATCACAATTTGACTGAGCCATGCCAAACCATCATGCACGCGCAAAATATGCATCACTTGCGGCAGTTTGGCGTTGCCAATTAGATAACCCATGAGGTATACGGCCAGGAAGCCACTACCCCCAAGTTTCGCCGTCAACGCGTATACCATAATGCTAGCGCCGACCGCGAGCAGCGGAAAGAAGGCAAAGCTTAGTGGTAATTTACGACAGGCGACAACAAACAAACGGCCGCTAAAATAGCCCATCGCCGCCCCGACAATCGCTTGCTGTAACACGTGCACAGCAACCATCGCATTGATACTGGATTCACTCGATGCAAGCACTGATACCAAGGTCACCGTTAAAATAACTGCCATGGGGTCATTACTACCGGATTCAATTTCCAGCGTAGAGGCAACCCGGTCTTTTATCCGTAAACCTTGTGATTGGAAGATGGAAAACACAGCGGCGGCATCAGTAGAGCTTAAAATTGCTCCCAATAGCAGGCCTTCAACCCAACTTAATCCAAATAAGTACGCGGCAGTCAAACCGGTCAATATACAGGTGATTACGACGCCGACTGATGCCAGCATGGCGGCCGGCGCTAAGGCGACGCGAAAGCGTTCAGGGTGGGTACGCAAGCCGCCATCAAACAAAATAATCGCGAGCGCTACCGAACCAATCAGGAGTGCCACATCTGGGCTATCGAACTCAACGCCAATAATGCCCTGCTCGCCGGCGAGCATACCGATAACTAAAAACACCAATAGCAAAGGTGCACCGGAACGAGCCGACACAATACTAGCTAAAATACTTACCACCAGCATGGCGCCAGCAGCAAATATGATTAAGTTAACGACATCCATAGAGCTTCTTTAATCTAATAAAATACTTTTATATACCACTTTAGCATAAAAAAATCATCTGTGGCGTTCAATTTTGTCATCTATCGATGGGTGCGCGGCTGCTAAGCATTTAACCAAGGCTAAGCGGCAGGTATACTAGGGGTAATTTGTGACAGCCTTGCGCGCTGACTAAGCAGGCCTACTCTAGCGATAACAGCGCTTACCCCAAACGGAGAACAGCAGATGACAGCCAAGTCCATCGTACTTGCGAGCGGTAACAAAGGAAAGATAAAAGAATTGGACGCCCTATTAGCACCTATGGGCTGGCATGTCAGAGCGCAAAGCGAGTGGGATTTTGTTGAAGCAGAAGAGACTGGCTTAAGCTTTGTCGAAAACGCGATTATCAAAGCGCGCCATGCCTGTGCGCAAACGGGTCTGCCTGCCTTAGCCGATGACTCAGGCTTAGCCGTCGACGCACTTCAAGGGGCGCCCGGTATCTACTCAGCACGTTATGCCGGCGCTCAGGCCAGCGACAGTGACAATATTGCTAAGCTATTAGAGGCAATGGCCGAGGTACCTGAGCACGCACGCAGCGCGCGCTTTATTTGCGCCCTGGTGTTTATGCAACATGCCAATGACCCCACCCCGATTATTTGCCAAGGTCAATGGGAAGGACAGATACTAACCGCGCCACAGGGCAATGGTGGCTTTGGCTATGACCCCGTATTTTTCAGCCCAGAGAAGCAATGCAGTGCCGCTGAACTGAGCGCCGAAGATAAACAAATGCTAAGTCACCGTGGTAAAGCGTTGGCGCAGTTACGGCGATTGCTGTAATGCTCGCATTGCCAACTCTCAGCTTATATATCCATATTCCTTGGTGCGTACAGAAGTGCCCTTACTGTGATTTTAACTCCCACGCACAACCTGAGGTCATTCCCGAACAAGCGTATATTAATTGTTTGCTAGACGATTTGCGTGCCGACTTAGCCTATGTGCAAGGTCGCCAATTGCAGTCCATTTTCATTGGTGGCGGTACACCAAGCTTATTTAGTGCCGAAGGCATCGCGCGGCTGCTCAACGGCGTAGAAAGCTTGATTGGGTTTGCGCCTGATATCGAGATTACACTCGAGGCAAACCCTGGTACGTTTGAAGCGGCCCGTTTTCGCGGATTTTGTGATGCGGGCGTGAACCGCCTATCGATTGGGGTGCAGAGCTTTAACGCACAGCATTTAAAGCGTTTAGGCCGGATTCACGATGCCGCCCAAGCCAAGCAAGCGGCGCAATTAGCCGCCGAGCTAGTCAGCCAAGGGAAACTGCAGAGCTTCAATCTAGATATTATGCATGGCCTTCCCGACCAAACTGAAGCGGAAGCATTAGACGATCTAGCCCAAGCCATTGCGCTGCAGCCACCGCATATTTCCTGGTATCAGTTAACCATTGAACCCAACACCTTATTTGCCAGCAAACCGCCGACGTTGCCCGATGATGACACGCTGTGGGACATCTATGAGCAAGGTCATCAGCGCCTTGACGCCGCTGGCTACCAGCAATACGAAGTCAGTGCGTATGGGCAAGTAAACCATCGCGGGCAGCACAACATCAATTACTGGCGTTTTGGCGATTATCTGGGTATTGGCTGTGGCGCCCACGGCAAAATAACCCTGCCAAACGAGGCACGTATTCTGCGCACAGAAAAAGTGAAGCATCCGCGTGGCTATTTGGATTTGAGCCGTTCGTTTGTTCATCGGAGTTGGGACGTAGCCCCGTCAGAGCGGGTCTTTGAATTCTTTATGAACCAGTTACGCTTACTTGAACCTGTGCCTAAGCAGCGCTTTGTTGCACTGACAGGTTTAGCACTCGAGACCGCTGAACGTGCATTAGCCAATTCAATTCAGCGTGGTCTTGTAATTGACCAAGGTGAGTATTGGCAGACAAGCGCCCAAGGGCGTTTATATTTAAATGCGATATTAGGCGAGCTTTTAGAGCAGGCGTAACCGTGAATGGTTACGCCTATGTATCAGGTTTCGCTGATTTACTGCGCTGATTTACTGTGCTGATTTACTGGTTAATGAACTGCAAGTCCCATACACCATGTCCTAAACGGTGGCCGCGCTGCTCAAATTTGGTCAGCGGGCGCGAGTCTGGACGCGGTATAAAGTCGTTGGTTGCTGATAGGTTCTGCCAACCGTTTTCCGCTTGCATCACTTCAAGCATATGCTCGGCGTAGTTTTCCCAATCCGTCGCCATATGCAGTACGCCGCCCTGCTTTAGTTTGCGCTGCAGCAATTGGACAAAGCCTGATTGGATAAGGCGTCGCTTATGGTGGCGCTTTTTATGCCAAGGGTCTGGAAAGAAAATTTGTACTTTATCGAGACTCGCATCAGCCACGCAGTCTTCCAGTACTTCCACCGCATCATGCTGAATGACGCGTAAATTGGTGACCTGTTGAGCTTCCGCTTCCATTAAGCATGCGCCAATGCCAGGGCCATGAACCTCAATTCCTACATAATTTGCGTCAGGATCTGCTTGTGCCATAGCGACTAGCGAACGCCCCATGCCAAAACCAATTTCGAGCACTAATGGTGCTTCGCGCCCAAAGCTCTGGTTGAAGTCTAACAACGCCTTTTGGTGTTGCAGCCCCATCACTGGCCACTGGCGCTCAAGTGCAGCTGCCTGGCCTTTTGTCAGGCGGCCTTCACGCTTCACAAAGCTGCGAATACGACGGGTAAATTTCTCTGTTTGCTCACTCATGACCCATTCAAACCTGTTACACTGTGCAAAAGCTCGTCATTATGCGGTTTAGCACGGGAAAAACAAGTGAAGATGCACGCACCAAGCACTTTATCAGCAAAACAAATTCAACACCTTCGCCACACCATCATGCAGTGGCAAACACAGCATGGGCGCCATGATTTACCATGGCAGCAATCCCCCAGCGCGTATTCCGTGCATGTGAGCGAAATCATGCTTCAGCAAACCCAAGTATCCACTGTGATTCCTTACTTCGAGCGTTGGATGCAGCGCTTTCCAAGCCTGGACGCTTTGGCATCCGCCAGTGAGGACGACGTCATGGCCCAATGGCAAGGTCTAGGTTACTACTCCCGTGCGCGCAACCTCCGCAAAGCTGCGGCGCACGTAATAGCAGAACATGGTGGTGAATATCCCGACTGCTTACAAGCATTGCAGGCTATTCCTGGTGTCGGGCGCTACACCGCCGGCGCAATACGTTCATTTGCGTTACAGCAGTATGGCCCAATTGTCGACGGTAATGTAAAGCGGTTGTACGCACGCCTGTTTGGTATTGATGGTGAGCCAAACTCAAGCGCGTTCAATCGCACCTTGTGGCAGCTTGCCGAGCAACTCACCCCACATAACGCAAGCCACATATATAGCCAGGGCGTGCTTGATTTAGGCGCGACTGTTTGTACCAAGTCACAGCCTAAGTGCAGCGAATGCCCTGTGCAATCCGAATGCGTTGCACACGCAACCGGGCGTATCGAACAACTTCCAAACCCGAAGAAAAAGCGCGAGAAGCCCTTTCGCGTCGGGCATTTTAGTTGGCACCAGCCGAATCAGCACATTCATCTGGTGAAACGCTCGAGCCCAGGTATTTGGGGTGGTCTGTGGTGCCTGCCTGAGCTGCCTGACGCCCCCAAAGATGCTGAGCTAGCAGGTGAATTTATTCATCAATTTACTCATTACACCTTGCACGCCAAGGTATGGCGGGCATCAACGCCGCAGCACTTGAGTGTTAAAGATGATAATTCAGTTGGCTATTTGGCCACTCAATTGTTCGATTTAAATCAACTTGACCAGACTGGTTTACCAACGCCAATCAAGCAGTTTATTCAAGATCGCATCGCGCTGAAGCGGCATACTTAAACAATACCTTAATTTCATTCCGCCAACGCTGGCGATTTATTAAACCCCTGAACTATACTTTTTACTCATAAAGACCCTTGGAGGCAACGTGACCCGAACTGTTTTTTGCCAACGATTACAACAAGAAGCTGAAGGACTGGACTTTCAACTCTACCCAGGTGAACTGGGTGCCAGAATATTTCAGCATATATCTAAACAGGCGTGGGCCGACTGGCAGAAAAAGCAAACCATGTTAATTAACGAAAAGCGTTTAAACATGATGGATGGAGAGGCGCGTGCTTATCTTGCCAAAGAAATGGAAGCGTACTTATTTGAAGGTAAAGAGGTCGATATTGAGGGCTACACACCGCCCTCTGAATAGGTGAAAAAACCGACAAATTTACATTCAAATTCGTCGAAAAAATATTGACAAGCCATCAGTTTCATGAGCCAAAGGTGGCCAGCAAGGGCTAAGTGTGATAGCATTGCACCACCTTCAATCATTAGGGAGTGTCTATGAAAATCCCAAGCTGGCGAAGAGCAGTCATCAAAGTCGGTAGTGCTCTAATTGCGCCAGATGGCAATGGCTGTAGTTCTAAATACTTGTTAGCAATTGCGCGGTTTATTATTGAAGCGCGTGAACGTGGACAAGAAGTCGTATTAGTATCCTCTGGCTCAGTCGCCGCAGGCCGACATCATTTCAATATCGACCAAAAGCCTCTACCCGTCATTGTAAAAAAAGCAATGGCTGCGGTTGGTCAAAATCATGTCATGGAAAGTTGGTCACGTTTTTTTGATTTCCCGTGTGCCCAAGTTTTAATGACTCACGACGACCTACGTGACCGTGAGCGTTACGTGAGCGTTAGGAACACGATTAACACATTGCTAGAGCATGGCATTTTGCCGATTGCGAACGAGAATGACGCGTTGGCCACTGACGACCTTAAAGTCGGTGACAATGACAACCTTGCTGCGATGGTAGCAACCGTTGTCGATGCAGACGCCTACTTTATCTGCTCTGACATCAACGGTGTGTACGATAAAGATCCGAATAAGCATAAAGACGCAACGCTTATTCCTGTTATCGAAGAAATTGATGAAAGTATCTATGCCTTGGCTGGCGGTTCAGCCAGTGCAGTAGGTACCGGCGGCATGCGAACGAAGATCGAAGCCGCCGAGAAAGCCACTACCCATGGTATAGATACTTACATTGTAAACGGGCGAAAAGGCAGCACATTTGAAACCTTGCTGCGCAATGAAAACCCCGGCACCTTGTTGAAAGCAAAAGAAAATCCGCTTTCAAATAAAAAACACTGGTTGCGCCACACTCTAGTTGCCCAAGGCGAGTTATTAATCGACTCAACGGCAGTTGACAACTTACGTGAAAGCGGTGCTTCGCTGTTGAGCTCAGACATCGTCGATATTCAAGGCAACTTTGACCGCGGTGACGCTGTACTGGTGCGCAGCGCTGAAAGTACCGACACTGTCGCAAAGGGTATTTGTCGCTACAGCTCTCACGAGTTGATGCACATTAAAGGCCAGACCGACTCAGAAATTGCTGAGCAGTATGGCTACAGCCCGATTAGCGAAGTCATTCACCGAGACGATTTAATGTTGATGGAGAAGCCGAATGAGTAACATTTCAGCACAAGATATTGCTAAACGTGCCGCCAAGGCTGCACGTGCCGTTGCTACCCTGACAACGGATGAAAAGAATCAAGTTTTACAACGCATGGCAGATGCAATTCGTAGTGACAAACAAGCGATTTTAGCGGCCAATGCAGATGACCTGAAAGCCGGGCGTGAAAAGCAGCTGGCAGAGTCAATGATGGACCGCCTTGCTCTAGATGACGACCGCATCGAAGACATGGCCAAGGCCCTTGAAGAGCTGATCGAATTACCTGATCCAGTGGGTGAAAGCTACCTACTGGAAGAACGCCCAAATGGGATGCGGGTGGATAAAATGCGGATTCCTTTAGGTGTCATTTGTATGATTTATGAGGCGCGCCCCAATGTAACTGCGGATGCCGGCGCCTTATGCTTCAAATCAGGCAATGCGGTCATTTTACGCTGTGGCCGCGAAGCCATTGGTAGCTCTAAAGTAATTGCTGCGGCAATGCACAAAGCGCTGCGTGATTCGGGCTTACCTGAAGACGTGATTACTGTAGTACCGACACCAGATCGTGAGTTAATGGCGGATTTGCTTAAGCAAAGCGACTATATCGACTTGGTAATCCCTCGCGGTGGTGAAGGTTTGATTCACTATGTTAGCGATAATTCGAAGATTCCAGTCATTCAGCATTATAAAGGCGTCTGTCATTTATATGTCGACAAAGATGCGGATTTAGACAAAGCCCTGGCGCTACTGCTAAATGGTAAAACCCAGCGTACCGGTGTGTGTAATGCACTGGAAGGCTTGCTAGTCCATGCGGACGTAGCGGCTACCTTCTTACCTAAAGCGGCTGCGGCACTAGCAGACAAGCAAGTGAAGGTGCATGCGTGTAAAGCATCGATTCAGCACTTCGACGGTGCTGAGCCAATTGCCGACACAGACTTCGGTGAAGAGTATTTAGCCCTTGAAATTGCCGTGCGCCAAGTCGATGACTTTGACCATGCGATTGAGCATATTCAGGACTTCTCAAGCGGGCACACGGATGTAATCTGTACCGAGAATGAAGCGACTGCAAAGCGTTTTATTCAGGTTGTAGATTCTGCGGTGACCATGTGGAACACGTCTTCGCGCTTCTCTGACGGCGGTCAGCTTGGCTTAGGTGCTGAAATTGGTATCTCGACATCTAAGTTGCACGCCTATGGCCCGATGGGCTTACAGTCCTTAACCACTGAGAAGTTCGTGGTCACTGGCACTGGCCAAATTCGCGACTAAACTGCTTACGGTTTAAGCAGTTGAACGCATATATGCGACCAAGCCTTGACAGCGAGGGCGAAAAGCCGTTTAATACGCCCTCGTTTTAAGGCCGCAGTATTTGCGCCGTAAAACCCGGTTTGCCCAGATAGCTCAGTCGGTAGAGCAGGGGATTGAAAATCCCCGTGTCGGTGGTTCGATTCCGCCTCTGGGCACCATTTATTTTAGAAAACCCGCTACGGCGGGTTTTTTATTGCCTGACGCTATGTTCCTGCCCTGCTTTGCCTCCATGTGTAGCCACCAAACCATGTGCAACCACCGAACCATGCCCTTTCACAAGTAAGTTTGCGCTTCCTTGCGCCAGCGCATCTTTTCAGCCACGGTATTTCGCTACTATGCTAAGTTAAATTTAGGTAACTTGAACGGGAGCTTAAAGTGAAGCTTGCAATGTTTAGCACCAAACCTTACGACCAGGTCTCTTTTAACAATGCCAACGCGGTTCACGGCCACCACATTAGCTACATTGAGGCACCGCTGAATCAGCATACCGCAGCACTTGCAAGTGGTTTCGAAGCTGTGTGTATCTTCGTGAATGACCATGCTGACAAAGGCGTACTGGAAATTTTAAAACGCTCAGGTTGTGAGCTCATTGTGTTGCGTTGTGCAGGCTTTAATAACGTAGACTTAACCGCCGCCCAAGCCCTCGGCATTCGTGTTGCGCGCGTGCCCGCGTATTCACCGAATGCAGTTGCAGAACACGCCCTGGCGCTGATTTTAACCCTCAACCGGAAAACCCATCGCGCATATAACCGTGTGCGAGAAGGCAATTTTGCCCTTGACGGGCTAATGGGCTTTGATTTGATTGGTAAAACCGTCGGGTTAGTCGGCGCCGGTAAAATTGGAGAGATCTTTGCCAAAGTCATGCAAGCATTAGGCTGTGATGTCATCATTCATGACCCTTACGCTTCTGCTGATATCGCCAAGCACTACGAGCTGGTCAGCTTTGATACGCTGGTCGAGCGCGCTGATATTCTCTCGCTACACTGCCCTCTTACCCCACAAACCCATCACTTGATCAGCCGAAGTGTATTACAACGCTGCAAGCCTGGCATGATGCTCATTAATACCAGCCGCGGTAAGATTGTTGACACCAAAGCCGCTATTGAAGCACTAAAAAATGGCCAACTAGGTGCGCTGGGTTTAGATGTCTATGAAGAAGAAGGCGATTTGTTCTTCGCTGACTTATCTAACCAAGTGATTCAAGACGATACCTTTATGCGGCTACTGACTTTTCCGAATGTACTGATAACAGGTCATCAAGGTTTCTTTACCCGCGAAGCTCTTGCAAATATTGCTGAGACCACGTTAAACAACGTGACGGCCCATAGCAGCGGCGAAGGGGAATGTTTTGATGTGGTGCCAGACAAAGTAATCGCGAGTTAAGCTTGAAGTGATACAGGACACATTTAGTTCCACCACATTTTTACTATTAACCCTGCCTTTTCTGGTGATTTTAATTGCCATGGTGGGGTTACGCTGGAGCGCTTTCAAAGCCGGCTCCATCGCGTTGTTACTTTGTCTTGTTATCCTACCTTGGCATTTTTCTATCGGCTGGCAACCGACAGTTACTAGCTTGATACCGGGTACCATTTTTGAAGCCATGGGCACCACGTTCTCAATTATATGGATTATTCTGGCGGCGCTCTGCATCTACTATGCCCAGCATCAAAGTGGTGCCCTGGAGGTTATTCAGCGCTATTTGGCAAAACTTCACCCCGACCCGCGGGTGAGCGCATTATTGATAGCATGGTTCTTTTCATTATTTATGGAGGGTGCCGCTGGCTTTGGCACCTCCGCAGCTCTGACTGCACCATTCTTGGTTGCTGCAGGTTACCGCCCGGTGATTGCCGTGGTATTGGCACTATGGGGGCATAGCTTGGGCGTTGCGTATGGTGCGGTAGGTACACCCATTATGGCCCAATCAGCTTTACTTCAGGTACCCGACCTTATCCTGAGCCACGCGACTTTACCTTACTTAGGCCTACCCGCTTTGGTGCTAAGCATTGCTTTGATGGCTGCGATCCAGCGTTTTTACGGAGACAACCGACAAGATGGAACCCAAACAGATCAGGTTCGAGTAAAATCACTTAGCAAACTACAAGTTCTTAGCACAGGTGCCCTAGCCGGTCTAAGTTTTGTGTTGCCCGCGATGTTGATAGCGTATGCACTAGGCCCTGAGTTACCCACCTTACTCGGCGCTATTGTTGGTGCGGTTATTTTTGTCGCTTTAGTGCCACGCTTAATAGCCAAGCAAGCGTCACTAATACCATCAGTGAATCAGCCTGAGATGTCACAAAAAATGACGATTTGGCGTGCCCTCGCCCCCTATATCGTGCTTGTGTTTTTAGTGTTGCTGACGCGTTTAATACCGAGCCTGAAGACTTGGTTGCTTGGTTATACCTTGAATGTCACATGGCACATCTACGAGTTTAGTATCGCGCCGCTCTATCACCCGGGCACGCTGTTATGGTTTGGCTTTTTATTCGGTGGCTTCATACAACGGCAGCCTGTCACAGCGTGGGGTCAAGCGGTCCGCCTTGCGACACTTCGAATTAGCGCAGTCGTGCCGGCACTGCTTGTGATGCTATGGCTATCGCGCTTATTAGTGCATAGCGGTGCCATTGCAGAACTTGGTGCGCAAATAGTTCTACTGACCGGTATCGGATGGGCATTTTGGGCGGTATTTGTTGGCGTACTCGGCACCTTTATCACTGGCTCTGCCACGTCCTCAAATATTCTATTTACTGAGTTTCAACACCAAGCTGCCACTCATGCGCAAGTGCCGGCGATACCGCTGATAGGGGCGCAGAATTTTGGTGCAGCGATTGGTAATATGGTTTGCCCGCACAATATTATCGCCGCCGGTGCCACCGTGAATATCCAGGGACAAGAGGGGCAAGTTATGCGCTATACCTTACCCATGGCGCTACTCCTTAGTGCTGTGACCGGCATCAGCGCGTGGCTGTTAGTCACGTAGGCTTAGCTGGCACTAAACACTTCGACTCAGCAAAATTTAGCGTAGTTTTATTTGGTAAGGCCAATGAATTTAAGCTTTACCAAATCCTGCTTACTGTACTTGGCTAAAATATCAGATACTTTCAAATTCAATTGATAATGACGCTTCAGCCGCATCACCATTTTACCCTGCTTGCTACACTCAATAAGTGCATGCATTTTATTTGGGCTTAAGGCAAAGAACGTCAGTTCATCGAATGTTGCTAACGTCTGTTGATTATCCGCATTGATAACCTGCCCTTGCTCTAAATCTAGATGTAGGCGTTGGGGCTCGCGGCTAAAGTAATACACTTGCTGAGCCACTGCGATAACACCCGCTACGAGCGCAGCAATCCCAAGCCAACCAAAACCAGCCAACTCACCGGTTTGCTGGTAATCAGATAACATGAAAAAACTTAGTATAGCTAACACGATAATCGTCATCGCCATACTCTTGACCAACGACTCACGCGTTTTTTCGAGCTCAATAACCGCTTGCATAAAACCTCTTTCACATAGACATGACTAATAACTAGCTGCCTCAGATTACCATATTCCTTGCAGGAGCGGCGCCTTGCAGTGACCCAACCCCGCGCAAGGCATGCGGCTTAGCTAATGTTTGCGAAGATTTTACTGTTAAATCAGTGCGCTATTCAAACCTTTCTGGCAAATTCAGCTATGCAAAATTTTCGATACTAGTCTACGTTTATAACTATCTATCAACGAGGAGATATGTACCATGAAGAAATCTTTAGTGTATGGCACGGCGTTTATGTTTGGCTCGCTGGTGATGAACCCAGCAGTCATCTCACCTGCGTATGCTGATATCGTCAGCACTCAAGACATCGTCACTGAGCAACGTGCAGGTGTTAATAAAGCCCAACTAACTGAGCAATTACAACGTGCTGACGTGCAGGAACAGTTGGTGCGTTATGGGGTAAACCCGGATGAGGCAATCGAGCGCATCAACGCCATGACCGACGAAGAAGTGATGGAACTGACAGCCAATATTGATGAGTTGCCAGCCGGTGCCAACGCGGTCGTGGTCATTTTATTGTTATTCATCATCTGGATTTTAATTCGCTAATGATCGATTGGTTACACAAACTAGCCCCAAGAGTTGTGATTGCGGTACTTGGGGCCGTTTTCCTAACGGCCTGTGCAAGTGCACCCTTGCAGCACGAGGCACTATTTGATTCCAACTCGCCTTATCAGCATCAGATTGAGCTTGAGCAAACCCCATTTTTCCCCCAGGAAGATTTCCAGTGTGGCCCCGCAGCCCTTGCTACAGTTCTGCAAACCAGTGGTGTGAGCGACGCTGACCCTGACGTCCTAGCTGGGCAAATATATCTACCTGAGCGTCGCGGCAGTTTGCAGATGGAGCTACTTGGCGCGACGCGTCGCGCTGACCGTGTACCGTATGTCATGGCACCCAATTTTGAGGCCCTACTCCAAGAGCTGCATGCGGATAATCCAGTCTTGGTGCTGCAAAACCTTGGGCTACCTCGCTGGCCAGTGTGGCATTATGCCGTCGTGATCGGCGTTAACCCAGAACAGGATGAGGTTATTCTACGTTCTGGCACCACCGAACGTGAAGTAATGACCATGCGACGCTTTGAACGCACCTGGCAGATGGCCAACTACTGGGGCATAGTCGTAACCCAGTTGGGTGAAATTCCAGCCAGTGCCGATCCGCTACGCTATTTCGAAGCTGTGGCGCCGTTAGAACAGCAGCAGCGCTTTGAAGCTGCATCTTTGGCATATCAAGCCGCTACTGAACGCTGGCCAGATGAAGCAACCCCTTTGATTGGGCTTGGTAATATTGCCTATCAGCAGCAGCGCTTCGCGGATGCTGAACTCTACTATTATCAAGCGTCTGAACTAGCGCCTACCTATGCGCCGGTGTTTTATAACCTAGCTTGGGCGCTTCTTCGCCAAGGTAAACATGAGTCGGCCCATCAGGCGGCTCAGCATGCGCAAGAACTTGCCCCCGACCATCCGCGTTTCGGTCAAGCCGTCACTACCATTGAAAACGCCGCTAACGAACAAGCTTAGCGGCGCTATTCTGTTTAGCTATATCACATAGCAATTCGATTTTTCGTTTCATCAAATACCCAGCTTATACTCACGCATATCGGTATCCTTTGAGGATTTGACATGCAAGCACCCGCATTACCAGTACTTGACCTCCAGCAGTTAGCGGCTGGTGGCGAGCAGAAGCAAGCATTTTTAACCCAGCTCGCAGAGGCTGCGCGGACAGTTGGTTTCTTTTACGTGACAGGCCATCAGCTTGGGCAATTACAGCAAGCTGTGATGCAGCAGACACGCGCATTTTTTGCCTTACCAGAGGCGGATAAGCAACGTCTGGATATGGTTAATAGCCCTCATTTTCGCGGCTACACCCAGTTGCAAGGTGAGTTAACCCAAGGCAAACCTGATCTACGCGAGCAGTTCGACCTAATGAATGAAGAAACAGCAACTGTTCTTGCCGATGGCGAACCACAGTGGTGGAAACTGATAGGGCCAAACCAATGGCCTACTCAACTTCCGCAGTTTAAAGCGGTGATAAGTGCCTACCAAGCAGAATTGACTCAGTTAACTGTCACTCTGCTGCGCGCTTTTGCGGACGTGTTAGAACAACCGGCAGATATTTTTGATGATGGAATAACGCCGCCTTACACCCATATGAAGCTCATCCGCTACCCTGGTAGTCATGATAAGGCTCAGCAGCAAGGCGTGGGTGCGCACAAAGACCCTGGTTATCTCACTATAGTCACTCAAGATCAGCAATCTGGCTTAGAAGTGCTGACTGACGACCGTGGCTGGGTCAGTGCCCCGCCGATTGAAGGTGCTGTGGTGGTCAACATTGGCGAGTTACTTGAACTCGCCTCCGATGGCTATTTACGTGCCACCTACCATCGCGTCACCAGCCCTGCTGGCGAGTTAGAGCGATATTCTTGCGCGTTCTTTATGGCGGCTAAACTAAATAGCGAGGTACCGCTGTTGCAGCTCCCTGCACAGTTAAAAGCACAAGCACTAGGCCCCAGTGCCGACCCGAATAACCCAATGTTTTATCAGGTTGGTGAGAATGTTCTTAAAGGCCGTCTGCGTTCACACCCGAACGTCGCCCAAGTGCATTACCATGGGTTTTGCCAGGCGTGTTAATTCGCGCGGTTTGATACTGTGTATTCGGCAACAAAAAAGGGAGCATCTGCTCCCTTTTTTGCTGGTTAACCATAGTTAAAGTGTATTCGCGCCACCTTTTGGCCCCAGCAGCAGCCATAAAATAAAGCCAATAAATGGAATTAACAGCAGGATAATAATCCACAATACCTTGGTTCCCGTCGAGGCACCGCTTTGAACGGTTTTTACAATCGCGTAGATAACCAGAATTAATAGCAGTAGACGGCCTTGTTGAACAAATAGTGGAACTTTCTCAGTTAGCGTTGATCAGATCGCCAAACCACGCTGATACTAGACACCGCAATGAGCAAAGCAAAATACCGAGTTAAAAACTGGTCTGAATACAACAAA
>NZ_PIPK01000013.1 GCF_003987335.1 Aliidiomarina maris
CTTTGAGTACATCGAAGTTGATTACAACAAGACAAGAAGGCATAGTGCTATTGGCTATCTCAGCCCAGAGAACTTTGAATTAAAAAATAGTGCTTAGCAAAGTGTCCACTTTTAGTGGTACGGATCAAATGATCATAAAGGTGAAAAAAAGCACATGCTTGAGTTTGATTAAACCCAAACCAAAACCAGTTCGCAGTCGCGAGGATGCCGCAAAGCAAAGCAACAATGCCCCGGCAAGCAACGCATTTCCAATGCCATTGAGTGCCTGTTTGATAGCGACAAAGAGTACACTGCCGCTTTCCATGCCAAGACCAAAGGCATAAGTCAGCACCACCAATGGTGCGCCAATTACAAGCCAGTATAAGCCTGCAGCAAGCACTAAGTTGGTGCGTAGTCGCCAAACCAAAAGGCTGACTAACCAAGCTTCCAACGAAAAAATTAGCCAAGCGTATGGGTGCCCCCACAGCCATAAGGTGTAGCTAGCACCAATGACACCGACTACGAGGGCAATGATAGGGCTGAAAAGTAACCCTGCAAGCAGCGCAAACACCGAAGAAAAGACAAAGTCTACGCCGAAAAACAGCGGCAACGCGAAATAGCTACCAAGCCAGGAAAGGAAGCTCAGCACACCGACGCAAATAACCTTTTGAGCGCTAGTCAATTGCATCCGATTTGCCGTAACGCTGTTAGCGGCCATGCTTAGGCTCCAACGGCTTAAATCCAGTTTGAACAGTAAATTTTAACCTAGCATAACCTATTTTTAACCTTCGGCAAGTACTGATAATTAAAGTTAAATTTACTCACCAAAAGCCGAGATACCAGTCTGAGCACGTCCTAAAATTAATGCGTGCACATCATGAGTGCCTTCATAGGTATTCACCGCCTCTAGGTTCATCACATGGCGAATCACATGATACTCGTCACTGATACCGTTACCGCCATGCATGTCACGCGCTTGACGCGCAATGTCGAGTGCTTTACCACATGAGTTACGCTTGATCATCGACACAGTTTCAACTGGGAGCTGATCTGCGTCCATCAATCGCCCAGCTCGCAGGCACGCCTGTAAACCTAAACTAATCTCTGTCTGCATATCCGCCAGCTTGCGCTGTACCAATTGCGTGGCAGCTAATGGGCGATTAAATTGCTTACGATCCAAGGTATATTGACGCGCCGCGTGCCAACAAAATTCAGCCGCGCCCAAGGCGCCCCAGGCAATCCCGTAGCGGGCTTTATTTAGACAACTAAACGGGCCTTTTAAACCGCTCACATTCGGTAACAAGGCGTCTTCTGTGACGGCCACGTCTTGCAGCATAATTTGCCCGGTGATTGACGCACGCAGCGCAAACTTCCCCTCGATTTTCGGCGCCGTCAGGCCAGGCATACCACGTTCAAGTATGAAGCCACGAATCTCGCCATCAAGTTTTGCCCACACTACAAATACATCGGCAATGGGCGAGTTCGTTATCCAGGTTTTGCTGCCGTTCAGGACGAAACCAGTATCAGTGCGCTTTGCGCTGGTACGCATAGCAGCCGGGTCAGAGCCCGCATCAGGCTCAGTTAAGCCAAAGCAACCTACCCATTCGCCGCTGGCAAGCTTGGGCAAGTAGCGTTGACGCTGCTGCTCACTGCCAAATTGATAAATCGGGTACATCACTAGGCTAGATTGCACGCTCATGGCGCTGCGATAACCACTGTCAACGCGCTCAATTTCACGCGCAATCAGACCATAGCTCACCGCATTAACCCCAGCACAACCATACGTTTCGGGTAACGTGGCGCCGAGTAAACCGAGCGCGCCTAACTCACGCATAATCTCGCGGTCAAACACCTCATTACGGTTTGCATGCAGAATTCGTGGCATCAATTTTGATTGGCAATACTGCGCAGTCGTCTTTGCAATCATCGCCTCTTCATCGGTTAGCTGTGCATGCAACCCCAGTGGGTCTTGCCAGTCAAATTGAACCCGTGCCATACATTCTCCCGTCATGTCGATGGATCTAAACGTGTTAAATATCCTGCATCTAAACCAAGCATGCTGTCACCTGAGTGTAACTGAAATGGCGTTCGCAAAACACTGACCTAGCGCAACTTAACCTCAGGCACCTAAACGTTTAAATTTTATGTAAAACCGGTGCTCCAGTGCGACATAGTTGATTGCTTTATAAGGGCTTTTAATCGTACCCTCGAAATTACTATTCGTTCTTTACGTTTAACTTTGAACGTACCTCGGCGTGCCACGGGTAGTGCAGGCTGATGAAGCGCGATACACTATGGCCTAAGTCACTCAGGTTGCTCGCCAATTATCCAGACAAGGAGTTGTTGTGTTGAAATTAAATCGTTGGGTGCTGTCATGTAGCGCAATCTTGGTTATTACTGCATGCTCGAAACAACCTGAACCAATAAGTTTTGAGCCTGAGCCCAATGAGACCCGTACATATCGGGTCGAATCCGACGTTTTGTTTAGCATGCAATCTGGGCGCAGCACCAGCTCTGAGCGCATTCGCAGCATGATGCTCACCGACTACCATGTGGGCGACACACTAGATCCACTACAACTCAGTATTATTCCCCGTTTTATGCACCTTGATTATCGCCAAGGCAGCTTCTCAAGTAGCGATGAACCTGATTACGGCAGTGAAGCGATTCGCGAAGTGATTAGCCAAGGCTTTACCCTTGAGTTGGACGCTGAACGTCAAGTGAAACAATTTGAGATTAATTACGACGTTGAGGGCGACGATAATTTGCGCGACAGCCGCCAAATTGACCAACTACTCGACTTATTTAAAGACGAATTTGTGCGCCCGGGTATTAGTCATGGCTTAATGTTGGAGCAAGGATCTGAATTAACCGTTGCGGGCAATGACGAAATGCCAGACATAACCTTGAGAGTCACCAGAATTACCGACACCCAAGCCTATGTCACGATGCAAGGCGAATCAGACGATATCCGCGCATTTGGTTTACTCGTGCTGGATAAAGCCTCGGGCTGGGTTGACCGTGCAGTGGTCATTAGTGACATCCGAGCCGTTGAAGGCAACCAAAATGCAAGCGTTCGCGCTGTCATGACCATGCTCAGCGCAGATTGGTCTTTTGACATTAACATGGATCACCTTAGTGACTACGAGTCTGGCGAATTGCCCGCTTTTGAGGGCTTCCGCCGACCCAACTCTGGTATGGATGGCAGCAAAGTATTTCCGTCCACCGATGGGTACATTGAAGAGTTTGATGAGTTTACTTTTTTAGCTTACGAACACGCAGGTGTAGAGGTTAACGATGTTGGACGCATCCAATTTAACGATGCCAAGGCATACACCGTTGATGGTGAAGCCCTCGATTTAGACCTTCAACTTGGTTTGGTAGGCACCTACGAATATGACAATGACAAATCTATGAGTATGGCCCGTGTGCTCCCGTTAGGCTGGCATGCCGTGCATGAAAAACTTGAGCAATTGGCATATATTGAAGTCAGCGCGGAGCGCTATGCGTATCAGGACAACATTGTCAGTATCGCGGTGCGTGACCATGAAACCGAAGTCACTTACGGCGATGCGCGGGCAAGCCTGGCCCCCACCGACGAGGAAGGTATCTATGCGTTGACCTTGCTACAAGGTGAACGTACCCACTTTGATTATTCCATAGCCACTGAAGCGCCGGTATTTTTCAGCTATTTAGCCTACAAAGACGGTCCCGAATGGCTGGAAGTTGCTGAGCAGCGTGTGCTTAGCATTGTGGAGCATGGCAGCTACCCGACCTATTACTATGTAGATTTGCGTGAAAATAAGCCGCGCTCAATTGAGCTACTGGCACTTACCGCTGAAGCATCACCGTCTGACGAGCCCGTAACTCTGCGTTTTTATCACCCCGACGCGGTACAACAAAACCCACGTGCGGCCGCACCACAGCGCCAATCATTATACGCGTCCGCGGAAGAAGCCCAGATGCGACAATATACGCAGCTGAATATGGACAGCTTTGAGTATACCCCGCGAGCACCGGATGAACTTGCATTTGAACCCTTTAGTCAAGCGCGGGCATTCTTAACCTTAAGCCCTGAGCAAGCCGGGTTATGTGAGTTACAGCAATCGCACGATGACATTCAACTGCAAGAGGTTACTAACCCGCCCGGCTTAAGTTTGTCACCTGGTCGACTTAACGATCCTGTGATTTTACAAGCGCGTACTGAGGACACAACGCGGGAATATTTTTACTCTGAGACACTCGAGATAACCCTTGAGTGCCCTACTCAATGGACGTGGGAAGCACTTACCTGGCAACCTGAAGAGCAGCCATGGCTGGTAAGCCTGAGCCAACTACCAGGGGTGTCAGCTGAGATGCCGGTACGTGAGTTACTGCGCCGGTTTGCATTTTTGTCTGCAACACCCGATGACAGTTCCGGCGAAACCATCCGAGCGCTGAGTTTGGGTATAGTGCCCCCGAATCCTGACGCCCTGCCCCAATATCGACATCCGTACTTAAGCGCTCAGGTAGCTGATTATTTGTATGAAGGTGAATACCTGCGTGTGGCTGGAAACGTGGCTACTATCATGCAGCTGGTTGCAGAGGGTGATTACACAACGGTGGCAATCAGCCATGAATTTCCGCCCCTACCCGATTTAGACACTACCTTTGAAGCCGCTCGCCAAGCCAAGGAGGCAGAGTAATGAATAACCTGCAAAAGCGTTACCTACCCTTGGCTTTGCTGACCATATCCTTATTCAGTGTATCGGCTTTAGCGACCAGCAATGGCGAACAAGACGATGAATCTATACGGTGGCTGAATGCCCAGTATTGCGAAGTAGACGAATCAGATGCTGAATATTACCTTGCGGCGTATCAAGCCATCGAGGGTGGCTATGGCGTTATCGTGCATTACGCCGACACCCAAA
Organism: Aliidiomarina maris; assembly: GCF_003987335.1. GTDB lineage: Bacteria > Pseudomonadota > Gammaproteobacteria > Enterobacterales > Alteromonadaceae > Aliidiomarina > Aliidiomarina maris. Next base: position 4,890 of record NZ_PIPK01000013.1, read on the forward strand.
CACCGCGTTTGCACGCACAAGCACGTAGCTTAGACTTATGTACGCCTGAATTCTTTGGCGCGTATCGCAGTTTTCGACGTGATCAGCAAGTGCTTGAGCAAGGCGAGTTTGACGAGCAAAGCCGACGCCAAGGTTGGGTGACTGTGTATGACACCAATGGTCAACTACAACGCCGTATTCCCTATCAAGATAATCAAGTAGAAGGCATTTATTCAACCTATGTCGACGGCGTGCTGGTGCGTGAGCAGAGCGTACAAGCTGGGCGCCGCCATGGTGTTAGCCGTGATTTCTTTGCTAATGGCGAGACACAGCGAAAGATTGAATTTTATCAAGGTTCGCGCCACGGCGAAGTCAAACACTGGAATGAAGACGGCGATGTTCTTCTCCACTCGCATTACCAACATGGTAAACGCCATGGTGCCGAAACACGTTATTTCAGCGAACCCCAGTACCGCGGTGAAGTTAGCTTTAGCGCACGTTATGAGGATGGCGTGCCCGTTAGTAATGAGCGGGATTACCATGCACCAGGCCAACTGCGCCAAGAGCGCATCTATGGCGACAACGGTAAGGTGACACAAGAAACACGCTTCAATCAAGACGGCGCTATTACTTATCAAATGCAGCCAGTTGATACCCCACACGGGGCTGGTAAAGAAATTAAAGAATTTAATGCCGATGGGCAGTTGACCCGCCATACCTTAGAAAGTAACGAAGTGAACTGGAACCTGCGCCAACGTTACAACGACGAAGGCGAATTGATTGAGCGTTTAGAGCGCAAAAATAATCGTACGCAAGGCGCTTTTGTGCGTTCGAGCTGGGGCGGAGAAATGCAGTATGGTCACTATGAAAACGGCGAGTTACATGGTGAATTCTATAGCGAGAATAGCTCCGGTGAACGCCTGACTGAAGGACAATACGAACACGGCAAGAAGGTAGGTGCTTGGACAGAGCGCGATACCCGCCAGACCGTGACCAGCGAATATAACGCCGAAGGTGAGTTACATGGCGTGCGCGAAGTGCATTCGCCTGAAGGCAACCTAATTACCCGTGAAACCTATGCCAATGGCGAATTGCATGGCGAGTACGTGCGCTACCAAGGCGATACTATAGTCAATCAAGGTCATTATGAACAAGGCCAGCGCCAAGGCGAATGGATATTTTCCCAGTTCAATTCACGTGAACGGATTGAAATGGGTGAATTTAAAGATAACCGTCGTGTCGGCGTATGGCGAACTTTGAATCGGCATGGTCATGTGGTGCACATCAACCAATTTGATGACCAGAGCCGTCCGCACGGTCGCCAAATTGATTTTCAAGACACTGGCGCCATCCAACTACTGACTGAATATAAGCACGGCATGATGCATGGCGTGCGGATGTATTTTATGTATGGCGAACCTGTGCACGCCGAGCGTTTTGAAGACGGCGATCTTGTTGAAGATTTAGGCGAACCGGACGAATGGGCCATGAGCGAGCACTTAAGTTATTTAAAACACGGCTTATGACAGTTATAATGCGCCCACCAAAGCACTCCATGAAATAGACCTTATAAGCTTAAGTGCCCTACATTCAAATACTTAAGCTTGGTCAAATGGTAAAGGCATAGCGCATGACATACTCTTTTTTTGATTTCCTCCAATTAATCGGCTCATTGGGTATTTTCATTTTCGGGATGAAAATATTCAGTGAAGGCCTCCAAAAAATGGCAGGAAGCCGTTTAAAAGGCATTTTAAGCGGCATGACTCGCAACCGCTTAACCGGCGTAGTCACCGGATTTGCCACCACCGCCATCACTCAGTCCTCGACCACAACCACGGTGATGGCAGTTAGCTTTGTCAACGCCGGCTTACTGACCTTTGTGCAGTCGACTGGGGTTATCATGGGGGCCAATATTGGTACCACCATCACCGCGTGGATGGTGTCCATTTTTGGGTTTAAATTCCAAATTACCCCGATTGCACTTGCCGTGATTGGTATTTTCTTTGCGTTTCTATTTTCCAAAAATACGCGCCTGCGCAACATTGCCGAAGCAATGGTCGGTTTCGGGATCATCTTTATCGGCCTTGAATTCATTAAAGGTGCGGTACCTGATATCAACACCAATCCGGAAATGTTTGCGTTTTTAGACAGCTTTACGGATTTTGGTTATCTGTCACTACTATTGTTTGTGCTGGTCGGCACCGTATTAACACTGCTGACCCAGTCATCCTCAGCAGCCACCGCGATTACCTTAGTCATGCTGTTTGAAGGATGGATTTCATTCCCGATTGCGGCGGCGATGATTTTAGGTGAAAACATTGGTACCACGGTGACCGCGAATATTGCGGCGCTCGTGGGTAACGTGCATGCCAAACGCGCAGCCCGTTTCCACTTTTTCTTCAATGTGATTGGCGTGATTTGGATGCTGGTACTAATCTATCCGTTCCTGCACGCTATGGACTTCGCGATTCAATACTTCACTAACAGTCCAGTATCGGTGATGGAAGACCCGGACAATAGCCGCTCTAACGCTACCTTAGCGATTTCCTTATTCCACACCACCTTTAACCTGTTGAACGTGGTTTTATTGTTCGCCTTTGTGCCTTACCTGGTGCGCTTTGTCGAACGCATTCAGCCCGACCGTGGTGGCGAAGACGACGAATATCACCTGCGCCACATCAGTGCGGGCCCAATGACGTCGCCTGGCTTTTCTGTCGAGCAAGCCAACAAAGAAATTCAGCACTTCGTTGGCGTGGTTGAAAAAATGCATGAGTCGGTCAATGAACTGCTCTTCGACCCTGAAGCCAAGAGCGATAAGCTACTCGAAAAAATAGCCAAAGCTGAGGAAGCAACTGACGAACTGGAAATGGAAATTTCCGATTATCTGGTGCGTGTCAGCGAGCACACCAACCTCGAACATTCAATGACGGAGCGTATCCGCTTCATGCAAACGATGATCAATGATCTCGAGCGCATTGCTGACATTTACTATCAAATTTCCAAGTTAGCGGAGAAAATGACCGAGTCACGCGCTAGCTGGCCTGAAGATGCGGCCGGAGAGATGGAGCAAATGCTGAAGGTTGTGCATGATGCGATTATGACGATGAAGCATAACACCGCATTATCACCTGAGCGCGTTAAGCTGGATCGTGCAATTGAGTGTGAAAATGCCATCGACCGCACCCGTGATGCGTTTAGAGACAACCATTATGCGCGTCTGGAAAGCGGCAACTACCCTGCACGCGCGGGTGTGACTTTCATGGACATGTTAAACCGTCTGGAGCGTATCGGCGACCATATCATGAACGTCAATGAATCCGCTGCTGGCAAGCGTTTAAAAGCCATGCGTATTGACGAAGATTAAGCGCTAGCTGAAGCAAGTGTGCGCCGAAAAGCTCGACCTCTGGTCGGGCTTTTTTATTTAAGAAATCGAAAAAAATCACCCAAAACTGGACATTTACTTTGCTATCCATATGCTTGAGGCTGTTACTTTTTATTAACGAGTGAATGTCCTATGCGGGCCAAGCAGCACCCCATCCGTTTCTTTATGCGTGTTAGCACAGTCTTATGGCTCGGGTTGGCTATTCTGATTACCTCGGCAACAGCAGCGGAGGTGAATTCACCAACCCGCAGTCCAGTTGTGGAACAGCCCCACCTGGACGCCCAATTGCTGACTGAGCATAGCACTGTGGCCGCAGGCGAGTCGTTTTGGGTCTCGGTTAAACTGGTGCCTGAGCAAGGCTGGCATACCTACTGGATAAACCCCGGTGATTCTGGGCTCGCCACGCAAATTGAATGGCAACTGCCTGATGGCGTTGAAGTGGGGCCTATCGTTTGGCCCACGGCGGAAAAGTACCGCATTGGGCCGTTGGCAAACTATGGCTTTGAAGGCCCAACTTATCTATTACAACGCATCCACATTGCTGCTGACTATAGCCACGACAGTCTTGAGCTATCCAATCGAGTCGATTGGCTGGTGTGCGAAGAATACTGTATTCCGGGCCATGCCGAGTTAAGCCTTCAGCTGCCGCTGGCTAACGAATCTGTGGTCGCTACCGACAATCAAGATAGCTTTGCCCAAGCCCGTAACAATCTGCCGGAGCCCGTTGAATGGCCGATTTTTTATGACGTTGACGGCAACACAGTCACCTTTATGGTGGAGCATGCCGACGCAGTGGCGATGGCAAATGACGGCGATTTCTATCTGTTCGCTGGCGCCGGTGAACTCGTCGAGCACGCAGAGCAGGGCCAGGTTGAGATATCCGATAACACCCTAATTGTACAACGCACGCGCAACGCCTATTACTACGGCGTCGATGGTGATTTCCCGGTTCAGTTGGTGAATTCGGAGCGCGCGGTTGAATTACGCGCGCGCCCGGTGGCCGAAAGTGGCATGCCAAGCGATAGCCGTCAAAGCAGCACTGGCTCGCCGCGCTTAGCCTTGGTATTAACCTTTGCGTTTCTGGGTGGTTTAATTTTAAACCTGATGCCATGCGTGTTTCCCGTACTGTCACTCAAAGCACTTGCGGTCGCGAACCATGCTGAACGCCGCCTTGCTGACAGCTTATGGTATAGCCTAGGTGTCATTGCTACCTTTGTTGCGATTGCTGCCCTACTCCTTGCGTTGCGCGCAAGCGGTGCTGCGTTAGGCTGGGGATTCCAGTTGCAAAGCCCTTGGTTGATAGCCCTCCTCGCATTATTATTTACGGCGATCGGCTTAAATTTAAGTGGGCTTTATCAAATGGCTACAAGTGTCAGCCGTCTCGGTAATATGGCATCCGGTTCGGCTCAATCAGGCGCTCGTCAAAGCTTTGCCACTGGGGTTTTGGCGGTGGTGATTGCCAGCCCCTGCACTGCGCCCTTCATGGGCGTTGCCCTGGGCTTCGCAATTGTGCAACCAGCGCCAATCGCGCTGCTGGTATTCGCGGTGCTGGGGCTTGGCCTAGCCTTCCCTTTCTTGCTGCTTGGTGTCATTCCAGGGGCAGCGCGCATTCTACCTAAGCCTGGCGCTTGGATGGACAGCTTTAAGCAGTGGATGGCAATTCCCATGTATTTGACCGTGGTTTGGTTGCTTTGGGTATTTACCCGTCAAGCTGGGGCGAACGCGCAGGCTATGCTGTTAGTTGCGCTGGTACTGATGGCTGCCAGCCTATGGCTGTATGGACGTCAACAAATGGGGTCGGGAAAGGCCGTTATCAACCGCATCGTATTACTGGTCATGTTATTACTAACCGCTGCAAGTGGCTATGCGGCAATCGCATTACAAACCACATCAGGCACGTCAGCAGCGCAAGCACAAAACCAGCATTGGCAAGCTTGGTCACCAGATAGCCTACACTCGGCACGCGAACAAGGCCCTGTGTTTGTTAACATGACAGCAGACTGGTGTATCACTTGCCTGGCAAATGAGCGAGTGGCATTGAACACTGACAGCACACGAACCCTTTTTAACGACTACAATATAACCTACTTAAAAGGTGACTGGACCTTACAAGACCCAGCCATCACCGAGTATTTAGCACAATATGGACGCAACGGTGTGCCGCTGTATGTAATCTACTGGCCCGGCGAAGACCCCCAAGTGCTACCGCAGATTTTAACTAACAACTTGGTGCGCGAACGCATCCAGTTACTCGCAGATCCCGTTTAAGGAGAACTTGTATGTTCACACGTAAATTAATCAAACGCCCAGTCGTTGCTGCTGTATTGGCTGCCTGCGCGTTCACGTTGACCGCTCAGGCGGCTGAAATCGGTCAAGCAGCCCCTGATTTTCGTGTGGTGGATACCGCTGGTAATTACCACACATTGAGCGACTTTTCTGGTCAAACTGTGGTGCTGGAGTGGACCAATCACGACTGTCCTTTTGTGGTTAAGCATTATGCCACCAACAATATGCAAAGCCTGCAGCAAGAAATGACCGCAGAAGACGTTGCTTGGTTAACTGTGATTTCGTCCTACCCAGGCACTCAGGGCCATGTTAGCCCAGAGCAAGCAGACGAGCTGACGCGCAGCCGCGGTGCTGCACCAACTGCCGTGCTGCTTGACGAACAAGGGGATATGGGTCGTGCGTACTCTGCCCGTGTAACGCCGCACATGTATGTTATCGATGGTGACGGTGTGTTGCGTTATGCTGGTGGTATCGACTCAATTGCCAGCGCCAATCATGCCGACGTTGAGCGTGCTGACCCATACTTTGCGAATGCCGCGCGTGCGGTATTGGCAGGTGAAGAGGTTGAGCGCAGTGTCACTCGTCCATACGGCTGTACAATTAAGTACTCTGACGCCGACTAACCGCAAGGCGTTGATAAAAAAAGGATGCCTTGGCATCCTTTTTTATTGCGCTCGATTTAATCATCATCAGGTAAGGTGACATTCAGCTCCAGCACCGACAAGTTGTCGTCAGTGTGCTCCAGGGTAATATTCACCATACTCGGGTCAGTATTAACGTACTTGGCTAACACCTGCAAAATATCGTTTTTCAGCTGCGGCAGGTAAGCAGGTAAGGCATCGCCTTGGCGCCGACGCTCAGCCACAATAATTTGCAGCCGCTCCTTTGCGGTTGACGCGGTGGACGGCTTACTGGTGCGAAAAAAATCTAATAATGACACTGCGCTACCCCCCGAATAAGCGTTTCAAGAAACCTTTCTTCTCCGCTTGCACAAAGCGCAGAGGACGTTCTTCACCAAGTAAGCGCGCTATCGTATCTTGATAGGCTAAGCCGGCATCGGCCTCGCTATCAAATACCACTGGCACGCCTTTATTCGAAGCATTCAACACCGCGCTGCTTTCAGGAATAACGCCCAATAAAGGAATACTTAAAATCTCCAGCACGTCCTCGACACTCAGCATTTCACCATCGACAACACGCTGTGGGTTGTATCGGGTCAGCAACAAATGTTGGCGTACAGGCTCCAAACCTTGTTCCGCACGGCGTGACTTGGCGTCTAATATGCCCAGGATACGATCCGAATCTCGCACCGACGATACTTCTGGGTTGGTGGTCACAATGGCTTCATCAGCAAAGTACAAGGCCATCAACGCACCATGTTCAATACCCGCAGGTGAATCGCAAATAATGTACTCAAAACCTTGCTCTTTGAGCTCAGTTAACACCGCTTCCACCCCGTCAAAGGTCAGCGCGTCTTTATCGCGGGTTTGCGATGCCGGCAAAATATATAAGTTCTCACAGCGCTTGTCTTTGATCAGCGCTTGCTTCAAGGTGGCCTCTTTGTTTAATACATTAACAAAGTCATACACCACACGGCGTTCACAGCCCAAAATTAAATCTAAATTACGCAGTCCAATATCAAAATCGATAACCGCTGTTTTCTTACCTTGCAATGCCAAGCCTGAGGCAATCGCCGCACTTGACGTCGTCTTTCCGACCCCACCTTTGCCCGAGGTCACCACTATGATGCGAGCCATGATTGTTGTCCTATTTTGTTATTGTTAAATTTGTAAGGTTTCAATTTGTAACGCGTCTTGCGACCTGCTGATTAACGCAGGCTGCTGCCAATAGTCTGGCTCAATTTGGTCACTTAACCAATAGCTACCAGCGATAGAACATAGTTCAGCTTGCAAGTTGTGACAAATGATATGTGCTTCAGTGTCGCCCTGAGCACCCGCTATTGCCCTACCCCGTAACGCACCATAGACTTGCACCGAGCCATCCGCGATAACTTCAGCGCCGTTACTTACCGCGCCCAATACGATCAAATCGCGGTCGCGCGCATAAATTTGCTGGCCTGAACGCACGGGTGTTTTAACTACCATAGCACTTTGACGTGCTGGCGTCTGCGCGTCCTTATTGGCATGACTGCTGGGTGCTTGTGATGGTGTTGGCTGGCTAGTCGCAGCGCCACCTTGCATGGTTGCGAGCCCCGCGCCATGAATTTGAGCTTTTAACGCCTCATGTTGCCAACCAGTGACCCCAACAATGCGCATATCAAGGGCTTCAATGCCACGCTTTAACGTTTCAAAGTCGACTTGATGCTCACTGCCGTCCAATTGAACGACCAAAGGCGCGTAACGAAAAAAGTTAGGTGCCTGAGCAATTTTCGCCGCAAGATATTCAATGGCTTGCTCGGCATCTCGATTGTCTAACTGTAGAACCGACAGGGTAAAACTGCTTCCTTTGAGCGATGGTTGGCTGCTCATGCTTTAATCATCTCCAAACGATGCTTGGCAGTGCGCCAAGCAGACAAACATGGTGGACAATCGCGCCCAGTTTGAAAAGCTTAAGTATGCAAAAACATTGCAAAAACAATGCAAAGGGAACGCTTGACACGTTGCAGCTTAGCATAGCTGCAACGAGTAGGCAGAAGATATGTAAAAGATACCGCGTGTTTGCTGGTTTATACAGCAGTCACCGGATTAAAAAGTAGCAGATGTGGCGATTGAATTAACGTTTTTGCGTTGTAGCTCTCGTCGTCGCTCTTAAAGGAATGCGCAGCCGCGCGCACAAACCTGAACCAGGTGCGTTATTTAGTTCGAGTACGCCATGGTGGACACACGCAGCCTGTGATGCAATCGCCAAGCCTAAACCAACACCCCCCGTGTCACGCCCACGGGCTTGGTCAGAACGATAAAAAGGCTGTGAAATACGCTCCAGATCTTGTGCTTCCACGCCAGGACCGTCATCGCATACTTCAAATATCGCCATGCCTTGTTGCTCATACACGTGTAAGCTGACTTCTGACTTGGCATATTTGAATGCATTACGGACTAAGTTCTCCAGTGCCATCACGCACAAGCGGCGATTCAGCATCAAGGGCTGAGACAGCTCAATATGCTGTGAATACGTCAAGTTCAGCGCGTCTGCTTCAAAGCGCGCGTCATCTTCAAGCTCAACGAGTAGCGATTGAACATCTAGCGGCTCGAGCCCATAGTCAAATGGACGCGACTTGATTTCCGCCAATTGCAATAGCTGCTTGATCAGCTCATCTAACTTCTCCACCTCACTTTCAGCACGGTCGATATAGTTATCAATTTGCTCAGGCCCGGCAGAGCGCGCTAAAGCAAGCGCCATTTGCAAGCGGCTTAAGGGGGTTTTTAATTCATGGGAGATATCGGCACTCAAACGGTGCTGGCTTTTAATCAGTGAATCAAGCTGGTCAGCCATGCGGTCAAAGTTGTCGTATAGGGTCCCGAACTCATCATGTCGAAAATGCGGGCCAATGCGATAATCCATCTTGCCACACGCCAGCGAAGCAAAGCCGTCGGTAATCCGTTGCAGCGGTTTAACGATACTGCGATAAAACAGTAAACTCATGGTTAGGGTCGCAAGCAGTGCCAGCCCTAATGGGAACCAAGCGGGCAAACTACGAATCCTGTCAATTAAGCGCGGGTAACGTTCACGCCAAAATAACACCAACACATCACTGCCATCCGCTTGGGTCACCAACTGCGGACCCGTAATCACATGGTGCGAAGTCAACACATCAATTGGGCCTAATTGCCAATCATGGGCACTTAGGAACTCTTGACCAGCTTGGGGCAACTCGCTGGTACTGGCGATCAGCGCCCCATCTAAGCCATACACCGCCCAATCCATAAAGCGGTCATCACGCGACTTGGTGATGTATTCATCGGACGTATTCAGATACTCCACCAGCAAATTCGCCACCGCAGCTATCGACTCGCGGTCTTTGCGGGGCAAACTGCGTTGCTCGGGCGCCACTGGAAACGTGTATGCCGCAACAGACGCAACTAAGTAAGAAATAAATAAGGTAAGCCAGAACCAGCCCAAGATTTTAAAGCCGAGTGTTCCAACGCGTAACTTGTCTAGCATGTTAAACAGTACCCTTTGCCGCGAATCGCACGGATTTGCACGCGTTCGCTCAGTTGCGCGATCTTTTTGCGGATTTTACTCATATGGGTATCTATACTGCGATCAAAGGGGGTTAGACGCCGCCCCAGGCACTCAATCGAAAGCTGCTCTTTGCTGACCACCTCGCCTTGGTTCTGCGCAAGCTTGAGTAGCAACGCATATTCCATCCCCGTCAGCGACACCGGCATGTCCTGATGCAATAAGGTTCGAGAGGCTAGATTAAAGCTCAAGTCAGCAACCACCAAATGCGCCAGTTCATCGTGCTGTGTGTCCACCTTATGCTGTGCTCCGCCAAGTAATTGAGAGCGGCGCAATAACGCTTTCACGCGCGCCAACAACTCGCGGTGATTAAACGGCTTTTCTAGATAGTCATCAGCGCCTAATTCAAGGCCGACTATTTTATCAAGATCGCCGCCGCGCGCGGAAATAATAATCACCGGCGTCGCCGCATGCTTGCGCAATGAACGCAGTACTTCGAGACCGTCGATACCTGGCAACATGATATCCAGTAACACTAAATCGAAATTTTGCTGGGTTAACAGATGAATCGCCCGCCGCCCGTCGGTGCAGCAGGTGACGTCAAATTGATTTATACGCAAATACTCGCTAACTAACTCAGCCAGTTCTTTGTCGTCTTCTACAAGCAATAATTTGGTCATGAGCGGATGCTGACACCGTTAGTGAATAAAAAGAACAGCTTTTGCATAACTTAACGTTTCTCTACGTTGGGCACTTTATAATTCCATTCCTTGTTTGTCTATGCGTATCAATCTGCTGCACAACTGTGGAAAAGGAGTGACCCATGACCGTCCAACATGCACCATCGCAAGTATCCAGAGGTGGCCGCCCGAGTCAGCGCCAAGCTATTTTGCAGCGCGCCATTGAGTTAGCTAAAACCTCCGGGCCTGAGAGCTTTACCCTTGATAGCCTATGCGAGTACGCCAAGATTTCAAAAGGTGGCATTTTATATCATTTCCCAAGTGTGCCACATTTAGTCAGCCAAATGTTTAACCTATATTTGACTGAGCTCGGGGTTAGTGAGAGCACGCGAAAAACCGCCGCGTACCCTCGGTTAAGCTTGATGGAAGCCACCGCGCTGCTCAATGATGCCCCGTTAGAGGCAAACTTTGAACGTTTGGTTGTGCATACCCTGTTTGCCAACCCAGAACAACTACCGTTTGCCGAGCCACTGCGTCGTGCCTACCAGAACGCTGATTCAGCGACGATACAAGCGTTTGAGCAGGCCTGTGGCGCACGTCTGTTGCGGGTTATGTATCCCTAACCTTGTTACTGGGCAGGCGTCATTAGCAAAGGCTATCGCCACCATCGAGAAAAACCTGGCAAACTGCACTGACAGTCATGCACCGAGGGTCTAGCCTTATATGCACGTTTAATGATGCATAGATGAGAGAAGGAGTAGACATGAAAGTCGCAGTATTTGGTGCAAACGGGCAAATTGGACAACACGTTGTTGAGCTTTTGCAGCAACACCCGCAGCACAAAGCCGTCGCCTTGGTGCGTAAAGAAAAGCAGCTTGCGGTGCTTAACAAGCAAGGTATCGACGCACGCTTAATCGATTTGAGTGCGCAAGTTGATGAAATCTCGAAAGCACTGGTAGGTATTGATGCGGTGGTATTTAGCGCAGGTTCAGGTGGCGACACCGATGGTGACATGACACTGCGGATTGACTTAGACGGTGCTGTGAAAGCCATGGAAGCGGCGGAATTGGCTGGGGCAAAACGCTTTATCATGGTCAGCGCATTGCAAGCCCACAATCGTGAATTCTGGCACCCTGATTTAGTGCCCTACTACGCAGCAAAACATTATGCCGACCGCGAATTATTACGCTCAAACCTGGATTACACCATTATTCGACCGGGTTTATTAACCAACAATGCGAGTACGGGTAACATTCACGCAAACGGCCAAATTACCGAGGGTGAAATTCCCCGCGAAGACGTGGCTAAAGTGATTGTGACAGCAATAGATAAGCCCAACACCATTGGTAAAGCCTTTGATATGGTGTCGGGCGATACGCCTATCGAGCAAGCTATTGAAGCGTTGTAAACCTGATTTATACGCCTAAAAGCAATCACCAGGCACGCGTACAAAGCCTTCCATTAGTACGCGTGCACTGCGGCTCATAATTGCCTTACTGACCTGCCATTGTTCGTTGTCGAATCGCGCCTCAGCGCCCACTTTTAACGTGCCTGACGGATGCCCGAAAGTGACAAACTTACGTGCCTCGCCACCGGCCGCTTGGTTGACCAGCGTTCCTGGAATTGCCGCGGCGGTGCCGATAGCGACGGCGGCTGTGCCCATCATCGCGTGGTGCAACTTACCCATCGATAAGGCTCGTACCAAGACATCAATGCTGCTTGCCTCAACCTGCTTACCACTGGAAGCAAGGTAACTTTGTGGTGGCGCCACAAAAGCGACTTTCGGCGTATGCTGACGGCTTTCAGCTTCATCTAGATGTGTAATCAAACCCATCTTCAAGGCTCCGTGAGCACGAATACGCTCAAACATCAGTAATGCGTCCGGGTCGGAGTTAATCGCCTCCTGCAACTCGGTGCCATTATAATTGACTGCGTCAGCACGAATAAACACGGTTGGAATACCAGCATTAATCATCGTCGCTTGCAAGCGCCCAACGCCGGGCACCTCAAGCTCATCAATCAAATTGCCAGTCGGGAACATCGAACCCTCTGCACCCTCTTCGTCTGCTGCGGGGTCAAGAAATTCTACGGTGATTTCCGCCGCCGGAAAGGTCACGCCATCCAACTCGAAATCACCAGTTTCCTGCACCTCGCCATCACGCATGGGCACGCGGGCAATAATGGTTTTACCAATATTCGCTTGCCAAATACGCACTTCGCAAACACCATCATGGGGAATTTTATCTGCCGCAACTAGACCATTCGCAATCGCAAATGGTCCAACGGCTGCCGATAAATTTCCGCAGTTGCCCGACCAATCCACAAAGGGCCGATCAATCGACACTTGACCGAACAAGTAGTCGACGTCGTGATCTGCCTGCGTGGACGGGCTTACAATGACGGTCTTGCTGGTGCTTGATGTCGCCCCACCCATACCATCGGTATGTTTTGCATAAGGGTCTGGGCTACCAATTACGCGCAATAACAAATTATCCCGCGCACTACCAGGTTGCTGCGCCGCCTCAGGTAGGTCCTGTAGGCGGAAAAACACCCCCTTACTGGTGCCACCACGCATGTAGGTGGCGGCAATTTTTATCTGTGCTGCATGTGTCATTCAAAATACCCTTTTCAATTCGCACTTATGCCTGGGTCGACTCAAGGAAGTCTTTCGCAAAGCGCTGCAATACACCCCCTGCACTATAAATACTGACTTCTTCCTGGGTATCCAGCCGACATGTCACAGGGACTTCAACCGTTTCACCATTCCTGCGGTGAATATGCAAAGTTAAGGTCGCACCTGGGGAAGTCTCGCCTACCACGTCAAAGGTTTCAGTACCGTCAATAGCGAGCGTTGTGCGCGTAGTGCCGGGCTTAAACTCAAGTGGCATTACACCCATGCCAATCAGATTGGTGCGGTGAATTCGCTCAAAGCCCTCAGCAACAATGGCTTCCACACCCGCTAAACGCACGCCTTTCGCTGCCCAGTCGCGCGACGAACCTTGACCATAATCAGCGCCGGCAATAATGATAAGCGGCTGCTTACGCTGCATGTAAGTTTCAATCGCTTCCCACATGCGTACGGTTTTGCCTTCTGGCTCAACACGAGCTAATGAACCTTGCTGAGTTTTACCATGGCTGTCTTTCACCATTTCATTAAATAGCTTCGGGTTCGCCAAGGTTGCGCGTTGTGCAGTTAAGTGGTCACCCCGGTGGGTCGCGTAGGAGTTAAAATCCTCTTCCGGCACGCCCATGCTGGCTAGATACTCACCTGCGGCACTATCAAGCAAAATCGCATTCGACGGAGACAGGTGGTCGGTGGTGATGTTGTCGCCCAGCACCGCCAGTGGACGCATGCCTTTAAGGGATGGCGCACTGGCTAACGCACCTTCCCAGTATGGTGGGCGGCGAATGTAGGTACTTTGTGGACGCCAGTCATACAAGGGGTCATTTTTCTCGCCATAGTCCACGCTTAAATTAAACATCGGCTCATAGATAGTGCGGAATTGCTCAGGCTTCACCGCTTGCTTCACAATCGCATCGATTTCTTCGTCACTTGGCCAAATATCTTTGAGGGTAATCGGTGTCCCATCCGGCATATGCCCAAGAGCATCCTTCTCAATATCAAAACGAATGCTACCAGCGATTGCGTAGGCCACAACCAAAGGCGGCGACGCCAAGAAAGCTTGTTTGGCGTATGGATGAATGCGGCCATCAAAGTTGCGGTTACCACTTAACACGGCGGTTGAATACAGGTCACGCTCAATAATTTCTTGCTGAATTGCAGGGTCTAACCGCCCGCTCATACCGTTACACGTGGTACAGGCAAAACCGACTAATCCGAAACCTAAAGCTTCCAATTCGTGCATTAGGTCTGCATCTTCCAGATACATTTTCACCGTTTTCGAACCCGGTGCTAAAGAGCTTTTAACCCAAGGCTTACGGGTCAAACCTAGCTTGTTCGCATTGCGCGCGATCAAACCTGCAGCCACCATATTGCGTGGGTTACTGGTATTGGTACAACTAGTGATTGCCGCGATAATGACCGCTCCATCAGGCATTTGGCCATCGACTTGCTGATACTGCCCAGCGATACCACGCTCACTTAACTGTGAAGCGGGTAATAATGCGTGGGGGTTGGAAGGCCCGGCTAAGTTTCTTTGCACGGAGGACAAATCAAAACGTAACACGCGCTCGTATTCAGCCTTTTGCATGTCTGTCGCCCACAGCCCAGTCGCTTTAGCGTAGTTCTCTACTAACTCAATTTGTTCGTCGGCGCGGCCGGTCAGCTTTAAGTAATCGATGGTTTGCTCATCGATATAGAACATAGCTGCGGTGGCACCGTATTCTGGGGTCATATTTGAAATCGTAGCACGGTCGCCCACACTTAACGCATCTGCACCCTCGCCATAAAATTCAAGGTATGCACCCACCACGCGCTCGCGGCGCAAAAATTCGGTAATCGCCAGCACCAAGTCAGTCCCGGTGATGCCTGGCTGTAAACGCCCAGTTAGCTCTACGCCAACCATATCAGGTAGGCGCATGTAGGACGCACGGCCTAACATCACGCTTTCGGCTTCTAAGCCGCCGACACCGACTGAAATAACCCCTAGAGCATCCACCATCGGCGTATGCGAATCGGTACCCACACAGGTATCAGGGAAAGCCACGCCGTCGCGTACCTGCACGACTGGGGACATTTTCTCTAAGTTAATCTGGTGCATAATGCCGTTGCCTGGAGGAATCACATCGACATTTTTAAATGCAGTTTTAGTCCAATTGATAAAATGGAAACGGTCGTCGTTACGGCGATCTTCTATCTGGCGGTTTTTCTCAAACGCGTCCTTTTCAAAACCCGCATGCTCAACCGCTAAAGAATGGTCGACAATCAACTGGGTCGGCACCACGGGATTAACTTTGGCAGGGTCACCACCCTGCTCAGCAATCGCGTCACGTAAGCCAGCTAAGTCAACTAGAGCAGTTTGGCCCAGAATATCGTGGCATACCACACGCGCTGGATACCAAGGGAAATCAAGATCGCGTTTGCGCAGTACGATTTGACGCAAGCAATCGTCCAGCATATCTGGATCGCAGCGGCGCACCAGCTGCTCCGCCAGCACTTTCGACGTGTAGGGTAGCGTGTCGTAACTACCGGGTTGAATGTCTTCTACCGCGGCACGGGTGTCATAATAATATAGGTTAGTACCCGGTAAAGTTGTGCGATATTGGCTATTCATGGGAATCACCTGAAATTGAAGAGTTGGGCAAAAAAGCGAAAAAGAAAGCGACAAAATAAGGGGTATGCCTTTGCATACCCCATTTGCATTAACGTGAATTAGCGCTCAGACAGTGCTGGCACTGGACGCGCCTCAGGTCCGGTATAATCGGCGCTTGGGCGGATAATACGGTTGTTGGCACGTTGTTCTTTCACGTGCGCAGTCCAGCCAGTCACCCGTGACATCACAAATATTGGGGTAAACAACTTAGTTGGAATACCCATATAGTGATACGCCGAGGCATGGAAGAAGTCTGCGTTCGGGAATAATTTCTTTTCCCGCCACATCACGTCTTCACAACGCACTGACACGTCATATAAGCGGCTATCACCAAATTCGTCGGCTAACTTCTTCGACCATGCTTTGATAATATCGTTACGTGGGTCGAATTCACGATAAATAGCGTGACCGAAGCCCATAATTTTCTCTTTACGCTCCAGCATCCCCATTAAGGTTTGCTCAGCGTCTTCTGGCGATTCCATATTTTCAATCAAGTCCATCGCCGCTTCATTCGCACCACCGTGCAATGGACCACGCAATGAGCCAATTGCACCAGTGACACATGAGTGGATATCTGACAAGGTTGACGCACATACACGCGCCGTGAAAGTCGACGCATTAAACTCATGCTCAGCATATAAAATTAACGAGGTGTTCATCACCGCCGCATGCAGCTCTGACGGCGCTTTGTCATGCAACATGTGCAGGAAGTGCGCGCCAATTGAGTCATCGTTGGTTTCGGTTTCAATGCGCACACCGTCGTGACTGTAGCGATACCAATACATAATAATGCTCGGGAACACCGCTAGCATGCGCTCAATATTGCGATCGGCTTCGCTGAAATCAGACTCGGTTTCCAGGTTACCCAAGAATGAACAACCTGTGCGCAGCACGTCCATTGGATGGGCTTCAGCAGGAATTCGCTCAAGTACGTCTTTCAGCGGCTGTGGTAAACCACGCATGGACTTTAAACGCGTGCGGTATTCAGTGAGCTGCGACTCTTTGGGTAATTCACCGTAGGCCAGTAGATACGCCACTTCTTCGAAACTTACTTTTTCGGCTAACTCTTTAATGTCGTAACCATAGTAGGTTAATCCTGAGCCTGTTTTACCTACTGTACATAAAGCGGTTTGTCCTGCGACTTGGCCACGAAGACCTGCACCTGTTAATGCTTTCTCTGCCATGATTGATTCCTCAAAATTTTTTAACGTTAGAATTCGTTGCTACCCGTTGGGGGTATTACTCGCTATTTATTGCTAAAAAGTGCGTCTAACTTTTCTTCAAACGCATGGTAGTTCAGAAAATCATATAATTCCGCGCGCGTTTGCATCTGCTCCACGACGTCTTTTTGATCGCCTCGCTCTAAAATATTCTGATACACGTTAAGCGCAGCTTTGTTCATCGCACGAAATGCGCTAAGCGGGTACAGTACCAACTCGACACCCACGTCTGCCAGTTCTTGTTTATTGAATAACGGGGTTGCGCCAAACTCAGTGATGTTGGCAAGCACAGGTACATTCAATGCATTGGTAAATGCCTGGTATTGCTCAAGGGTAT
Source organism: Aliidiomarina maris (assembly GCF_003987335.1). Lineage (GTDB taxonomy): Bacteria > Pseudomonadota > Gammaproteobacteria > Enterobacterales > Alteromonadaceae > Aliidiomarina > Aliidiomarina maris. The sequence continues at coordinate 22,187 of NZ_PIPK01000013.1, forward strand.
GCACTGCTTCTGCGAAAATAGCGTCAGCACCTGCTTCAACACACGCCTGCGCGCGTGCAATCGCAGCGTCTAAGCCTTCTTGTTGCAACGCATCGGTACGCGCCATAATGAAGAACTGTTCGTCAATACGCGCATCCACGGCTGCTTTGACCCGATCAACCATCTCACCTTGAGACACGATCTCTTTATTTGGGCGGTGTCCACAACGCTTTTGCGCAACTTGATCTTCAATATGAAAACCTGCCGCGCCAGCACGGGTCATCTCTTTCACCGTACGCGCAATATTAAACGCCCCACCCCAACCTGTATCGGCATCCACCAATAAAGGTAAGTCAGTGGCGGCGGTAATACGGCGAATATCTTCACAGACATCGTTTAATGATGTCATGCCTAAGTCTGGTAAACCAAACGATGCGTTGGCTACCCCAGCACCCGATAAATAGAGCGCCTTGTGACCCACCCGCTCGGCCATCATTGCGGTATACGCATTGATGGTGCCAACGACTTGCAATGGATTCTCACTTTTAATCGCAGCGCGGAATTTAGCCCCAGGGCTGTTAGCATGACTCATGTGTAATACCTCTTTATAAAACGTAGCTTAAATTGGTTGAATTAACGCGTTTGCTGCAACTGCAGCGCAATATTTTGACGAGATGCACCAATATGGCGGCGCATCAATAGGTCGGCAAGTTCGCCGTCGCGATTGGCAATGGCGTGAATAATCGCTTTGTGTTCATCGAAGGCGCGCGACACACGTGGGCCATTCATGCCTAATTGAACGCGGTACATACGGACTAAAAAGTATAGTTCGTCGCACAAAATATTAATCAGATACGGGTTTTTACTACCTAAAATAATCCGATAGTGAAAATCTAAGTCGCCCGCTTCCTGATAATAGCTTTCACCTTCACGCACGCGCTGTGTGCGTAAGTGCTCGTCAAGCAACGCCTGCAGCTCCTGAATTTCATCATCCGCCATGTACTGCGCTGCCAAGCGACATGCCAAGCCTTCAAGTTCTTCACGCAACTGATAGAGCGAAATCAACTTTTCCGGCGTCAATGTGACCACTCGCGCACCGGCATTCGGTATGCGCTCAATTAAGTGACAACGCTCAAGACGTGCCAGCGCTTCACGTAGTGGCGCACGGCTGACCGCAAAGCGACGCGCTAACTCAGGCTCACTTATTTTGCTTCCTGCGGGTATCTCGCCCTCAACAATGGCTTCTTGAATCGCCAATAACAGCCGATCAGACGCTGTGACCGAAGGTCGTAATAGTAGTTGAGATGCAAGCATGGCAGCCCTTCAATTGTCGACACTTTTAAAATATACCGCCATCATAAAGCAAAAAAAGAGGTGTTTGAACACCTCTTTTTTAAAATTGTCGACAATTCACCTGTAAGCTTACTTTAAATCGCGAATTAAGCTGCGACCTTGAGTATGGCTTGGGTGCGGTATACCTAAGTAATCTGCTACCGTCGGCGCAACGTCAATTAACTTCGATGCCGGCGCTCGGCGCGTATCGAAGCCACCGCCATAGGCGCAGGTCACGGTTTGCATATAAGGGTCGGTAGACGCCAGTGAATGCCAACCCAGCGGGCTGGTTTCTGCTACGACTTCGTCGCCACGCGTGGTGCGCGAGCTACGATAGCCATAGGCTTCTGCCCAGTACACGTCACCGCCTGCTGCACCGCCGATGCCTAATTCAGGGTGCTGATCAGCACGATACACCCGCGTGACCACAGCCTCACCTTGGTCATCGGTTGCTGCAGACAAGGCCGCCATCACCTCGTCAATTACCGCGTCTTTATCTTCAGGGGCGACAATCCCCCCCCGCCAATCCGTGGTATTTATCGTCACCCAGTGGCCGGTTGGCGCGACTGCTTTACTGCGGCTTAAGTCCACCATGCCGTTTTCATCCAGCACCTGCAGGCCCGCTTGTTGTAATACGATATTCGGGCGGAATTCTAACCAACTACCACGCATACCATGGTCACCCGCCACAAATGTCGCCGCATTCGCTTCGCCTGCCAAGGCTTGTAAGTGCTGCACTCGAATATCGACTAATTGCCAAGCTTGGTTACGTAATTCGAGCAATTGAGCCGCTAAATTCTCACTGTAGCCGGGCCACTGTGGGTCAAAATAAGTCAACAAGCTATGGTCTATCGAATCACCTAGTGGGAAATAGTCGACCAGTAAATCAACCTGCTGTTGTTGCCAAAAAAAGCTACTGCCTTTATTAAATACCCGAGTTAATAACTCGGCGGTCTCTAAATATCTCAGTTCTGCAGTACCGTCGCCACCTTGCATACGGGTACGGCCAAAGCCTCCGCTGGTGTATACACGGGTCGCTGAATTGCCAAACCAACCTTGGACATAATCATCATACGCCTGCTGCACGTCGGCATGATTGGTCTGCATAATATGCATCGGGGTTAGGTACAACATAAACTCGTCACCACTTGACGCAAGTTCGAACACGCGTGCGCGCACAAAAGTACGCCCACTGTCAGTGTTGACGGTCAACGGGTCTGAGAAGTAGCGGGCCAATTCACGATCAGCAAAGTCCTCTGTTTCAGCATCCTGAAGCTTGGCAATAACCGCTTGTTCAATATCTGGGGTGGTGGCGATCGCGATATGATCGTAGCGGCTGCTGCCAAAGATCAAACCGTGCAAGGTGCCTGCGCGGGTATCAATGGTGAACGCGCGTGGCTCCATGGTGACGCCTAACGCGCCAAGACCGCGCCAGGTATCAAGGCTTTGCCAAGTGACGTCGTCTGCTGAAAGTACCAAGTGATTTTCAATTTGCTCGTTGTAGCCATTCATCACCTGAACATTGGCTAAGTCATAACCCGCGTTGACTCGCTCGTAGTCGCGCTGCTGTTGTGCTGTGCGCTCACCTGTGGTGGCTGGAAAGCCTGCACGTCCAGGCCCTTGAGTAGCATGGTGGCCACCCACGCTACGGCCAGCGTAACCAGCGGTGATCCAAATTGGTTCGGCACTCAGGTTGGCAGAGTCAAAGCCTGAAATAGTCGCCATCGCAGTATGCTGATCACGAGGTAATACATGGACTGCATTGGCAGTAATATTATTGATATTACCGTACGTACCAGTCCAAATCGCGGCATGCCCCGCAGCAGTCACCGATGGAAACATCGGCTGCGCGTATTCAGTACATGCGCCCGTGTCAAACACACTAAATAAACCCGGTGCTTGCTGCGCATTTAGATGCTGGCGCAAAATGGACTCGTTGAGTGAATCAATGCTGACTAGAATAGCGCGCTCTGCGCTTGGTTGAGGCTGGCTGGCGCACGCGGTTAATACCGCGAGAGCACTCAAAGTCATGGCGAACTTGGGCGATTTCAACATCTAAATACCTAAATTAACGGAACTGAAAACTCCGCTACTGTAGCAGATTTTTATGACACCCCGAAGTCAGTCGCCGCATATAGTTGCGATTAGTCGCGACACTTTTATTTTTGCCCGCAATCCAAGTATGCTGTGTCGTTATATTCCAACACGTCACTTTCAGCTGAGGACATTCAATGCAGTACCTTCACACTATGGTTCGGGTCAGCGACTTGGACGCATCATTAAAATTTTATTGCCAAGGCTTAGGCTTACAAGAAGTACGCCGCAAAGAGGTACCAAAGGGCCGTTTTACTTTGGTTTTTTTAGCTGCGCCCGAGAGTCCGGATGCAGAGTTAGAGCTGACTTATAATTGGGATCCTGAAACCTATGATGGTGGGCGCAATTTTGGTCATCTGGCTTTTCGTGTCGACGATATTTATGCGACCTGTGAGCATCTTAGCGCAATGGGCGTCACTATTAACCGTCCGCCGCGTGACGGCCATATGGCATTTGTGCGCTCCCCGGACGGCATTTCAATTGAATTATTGCAGCGTGGTGATGCATTGCCAGCACAAGAACCCTGGCAATCCATGGAAAATACTGGCAGCTGGTAGAACGTTTAATTTAGAACACTTAATTTAGAACACTTAATTTAGAACAATAAAAGCGATGCTATTTTGCGCTACCGTGGTCAACATCATCATTTGTTACCACGGAGCGCTGTATGAATATCAACCAACGAGCTTATCTTCCTCAATCTGCTTATTCCAACCAGTATATTCTTGCTGAAATAAAGCCAACTTCCGATTTTTATCAGGCATTTGGTGGTCATTCAAACTGCTATGAAACCTTACAGCGCCTATTCTTTCGTCTTGCGGAAGACGCAGGGCTTAGTCACGTGTACTTTATTGCTAACGATAAATTGCCTGTAGTGCGTTATTACCGTGAATACCTGTGCTTTCAAACCGAACGTCAAATGCTTATTTTTTATCATCCGCAATTTCATGAGGCTCAGAATGCCTACTTTAAACATGACTACGCGGCGAAAAAAATTCGACTGCTATTCTTAGCCGCTGGTGAGGGTATTCGCGCCAACAGTGCCGACTTTCATAAGCGCGTGCAGCGCCTGTTAACCAAATTTAAGGCCGAGTTACCCGACAGCCCGATTGATCTGAAAGTACGTGACCATCAGCACTTATCCTATCTATTGTTCAGTCGCGATAAAGGGGATAGAGCCACATTCGCACACAAGCTTAGAGCCCTAAGTGCACGTTATGAACGTCGCCACTGTCACCTGCCCCAGCCCTATCGTGAAATGAACTATGTGACAGCGACATTGCCACTCAGCCGCCAATTAAAACGTACCTTGCAGTTGCAAGGTCACAACTACCAAGCACTCTATGACCGACTTGCAAACACCGTGTTTGCAGCGTGTGAGCAACAACAAGTGTTGCGCTGTGCGATAGTCGCGAACGGTAAAACCCCCTTGGTGCGGCACCAGCATGTGGACAGCACCCAAAGTAATAGCGAGCTGCAAAAAGTGAGTTTCGACCCGGTTTCCGATGCGATTCAACGTGAGTGTTTTATTGATGCCGACCATTTGGCGGAAAACATTCATTTGATTATGGTGGCTGGGGAAGCCGATGAAATTGATCGTGGTTATGCACGCTTTATGAATCGCGTGACTCAAGCGCTTACGGACATTGCCGAAGCACTTGAATTACGCGCTAGCCATGACGATATAGTGGTGCGTTTCTACCAACACATCAGTTATGTGAGTTAGCCTTTATCATTCGCTGGCCGCTGTTCAGTGATGTGCTCAATATGACGCTCAATACCGAGCTCATTTTTAAAGTGCACATCAATCTGATTGAAGGCAATTTCAATGCCTGCGGCCTTAAAGCGTTTATCAATTTCGCGGTTCACTGCGTCAATGGTTGGATTTCTGTCACCCAACGCATTGACGTGTACACGAAGTTCATGGTCCAGTGTCGATGCACCAAAAGCGAGGAATAACGCCATCGGCGCTGGCTCATCTAAAATACGCGGTTCGTCTTTGGCGATTTGAAGCAAAATGTCGCGGGTTTTTTCAAGGTCAGAGCCGTAGGCAACGCCAACTCGAACGGTGATCCGAGTAATTGTATTACTCAGCGTCCAGTTAACGAACTGACCGGTAATAAACTGGCGGTTTGGCACCAAAATGTCACGTCTGTCAAAGTCGGTAATGACCGTAGCGCGAATACGTATTTGTGAGACTCGCCCTGACAGATCGTTCAGAGTAATCACATCGCCCACCCGTACTGGGCGTTCGAACAGCAAAATAAGCCCGGAAATAAAATTACCAAAGATTTCCTGTAAGCCAAAGCCAAGGCCGACGGTTAAACCCGCGGCCAGCCACTGTAATTGATCCCAGCGCACACCTAATGCCGCTAAAAAGGCAATAATCGAAATACTAATCAGAATATAATTAACCAGTGACGTGACGGCGTAAGCGGTACCTACCTGGAGCTTGAGGCGCGACAGTACTGTCATCTCCAACAGCCCAGGCAGGTTGCGTACCAAAATGAAGCCGATCAACGCAATCGTTGCTGCGGTCAAAATACCACCAAGGCTTAATGCCCCAGCCTCTCCATCAGCCGCCGACCACAGGAAACGTGTATTGAGGTAATCCAATGCTGTGGTTGCTTCTGACCAAATGCTGTACAGAATAAACGCGAACAGCACCATCAGGCCAAAACGAGCCAAGCGTTGAGATTGCGCTTTCGCCTGGCTTGCTTCTGCCGCCGCTGTCGCCAGTTGACGTTCGATGTCGTGGGTTTGGGCTGCACTGTCGCCGGCTTCAATGTCGGTCAATGGTAAGCCTTGCTCTGAACTTGAGCTTTGTACCTCATCTTCGCCCAACACCCGTGTGGTTGTAGTGCTCATAATGCGTACACGCTGCGCTTCTTGCATTTGCTCATAAGCAAAATCGAGACCACGCTGCACCCCTGATTCAGTCAGCATCCATAATGTAATGACATAGAAAGTCGCCAGATAGTAGCCGCTTAGCATCAGTGCCGTATAAAAGTATCCGGACATGACAATGAGCAATAGTGTCGAAGGCAACAGCAACAAGGCAATTCCGACCAGTCGATGGGTGAGCTTAGAACCATATAGTGGCGGTAGCTTATGAAATAGACTGATGATCAACCCAATCAGGTACAAGCTGGCTAGCGCCAACAATAATTGACCAAGCACATCATTGCCAATTTGAGTGGTCTGCTGACCACTGACTGCGAGAATAAAACTTAACGGCACCAACACAATACCGAGCCAAAATATAAACGTATGCAATGATTTGCATTGACTCGGCTGCCAACGGAAATAGAGCTGTGCAAAACCCTCAGGGCGCAAAATTCGTAGCAACAAGCTCACCACAAACAACGCACCAGCGACGGCATTGAGCGCGCGGTCAAGGTCAATGCCCTGTCCTACCGGTGCATTAATAAACTGTGCCGCAATTAATATCAGCAGTGACGTGGGTAGCGCCTTGAGCGCATGTAAACCCAATGCACTTGGAATCAACCAAGGTGACGATGCTCGGTTTGACTGCACATCCGCATCATAAAGCGCAAGGCGGGTATCAATAGCTTTGCGCTTTAGCATCACCAAGACCAACAAAATCACCCATACCGCCATTAAAAAGGTCAACTGCACACTAAGCTGCCCGCGTAGTTGGCTAAGGGCCTGTACGATACGCTGAATTTGATCCCTGGCTTGATTAGGAAACGTGACTGCCCACTGGCCGTCAAACGCACGATTACTTGGGGTCCAGAATAAGTACTCAGCTAAAATGGCTTCGAATTCTTGCATGCCACGGGTCAACAAGGTTTGCACTTGCATAAATTCAACCAGTAGGTTGATGCGCAGCTCTAACCCGTCGACCTGCTGTTGCAAGCTTTCCCGCTGATTGCTACTTAAGCTTTCATCACGCAGTTGACGTTGAGCGTGAAATAAATCCAAGCGCAATTGCGCAAGTACTTCCTCAAAGTCCTGGGTGCGAACTTGCTGCACATTGGCACGTGCCTCTTGCAAAATCAGGTGCAGCATTCGGCTGCCTTGCAACACCTCATATTGCGCATCCAAATCACTACGCTCTTGTTCCAACTGCTCCAACTCGCCTTGTAACACCGCTAAGCGGCTTTCCAGGCGCTCTACGCCAATCTCCGTCTGGGCATTCGCTGGTGAGACAATAGCGCTCAAAAGCAGCAGGCTTAATGCAACAAAAAAAAGGTAAACCGAGTGTCCTTGTGAGCGTAAAAACGAATTGAGCATGCACGTGTATCCAGTGGTTAGAAGTTTGTCGGGTAGCGCATTGGTACCCATGACGTCCGATAATTGGACGTCATACAATGTGTTAATTATACATACTGTACGCAGTGTAGCACTTTAAGTTTGCGTCAAAAGGTCTATGCTAGCTTAATCATTGCGAGGAGTTGATATGCCACTACCCTATTCTCACGCCTGCGAAAATAACAAAGACCCTATATTACAGGTGCTAAAAGAGATTCTTCAACCTGGTCAAAAAGTCCTTGAAATTGGCGCTGGCACCGGCCAGCACGCCGAATACTTTGCCGCTCAGTTACCTGAAATTGAATGGCAAGCCAGTGACCGAGCCGAGCACTTAGATGGGTTGCAGCGCCGCTTTGCACAAGCTGGATTAAGCAATTTAGCGGACCCCATTGAACTGGACATTAACCGACAGCAATTGCCTCGTTGCCAATTTGATCTCGTGTACACCGCCAACACGTTACATATTATGAGCTGGCCAACGGTTGAGCGACTATTTAACGGGTTAAGAAAGGTACTTGCGGACAACGGCAAACTTATTATCTACGGTCCGTTCAACTATGCAGGTACCTATACCAGCGGTAGTAATGAACTATTTGACCAGTCGCTGCGCAGTCGCAACGCGCATATGGGCATCCGTGATATTGAAAAAGTGCAGCGCTTAGCAGATCAGGCTGGCTTTAATTGCCTCCAAGACTATCAAATGCCAGCCAATAACCGCTTACTCTACTTTTTTGCGCGTTAAGCCGTTAAGCCGTTAAGCCGTTAAGGATAAGCTAGGTAGGCGTATGCCACATGAAACGCGGTTTCCTGAAACTTTTTCAAACCAGTATCCGCGAAGTCGACTGGCATCGGATTACGTTTGATCTTTTCTTTTTGCTCAGTGCCACTGAGCACACTGACATCCACGCTTTCAATCAGCTGTAAAGCGGCTTCAATTTTGAAACCAACTGCGGCGCCTGCAAATTTACCTTTTTGCGGACGCTCTTTAATCACAACGTGCTCAACCTTGTAGTCCTGAAAAAACTTTTGCATGGTAAATTGAAATCGGCGGATTGACTCTGCGTCCTGATCCTTTACCAACTGAAAGCGCACCTGGCGGCAATCCGGCAAATCAAATAGCCCGTCTTTTTTACTTAGCAAGCAAATGATGGCTTCATTACTCTTTATCTCTACGCCACATACGCGCATGGTGTGCTCCTTACTCGCGTTTATTAACATCGCGTTTTTTCAAATCACGTTTGTACAAATTATTTGGCAGTATATCATGAGCGCTGCACTGAACACTTGCATAAAGTGTCTCTAGTTTACGATAACCACGGAAAAGTTGCCCTACCATGTCACACACTCTTACGCCTGTAACGTCCAGCGAATGTCCATGCGGCGGCTATCGCCAGCTCACACACTACCAAGCATGCTGCCAGCCCTACCACATGGGACAATTAGCCGCGAACCCGGAGGTATTGATGCGGGCGCGGTATAGCGCTTTTGCGCTCCAGCGCACGGATTTCATTCAACGGACTTGGGCCGCTGAAACCTGCCCTGCCGACTTAACCGGCGACAGCGACACCCAGTGGGTCGCACTCAAGGTTATTTCCAGTCAGGTCAACCCACCGCCCCGCCAGCATACAGGTAGCGTGCATTTTAAGGCCACTTGTCTGGACACTGAAGGCCGTCAACACTGCCTGGAAGAACGTTCGCGATTTATTAAGCGCCAAGGTGAATGGTTTTACCTCGACGGTAAAACCAAATTTACTGAGGTGGCAGCATCCCTTTGAGCAGTGCTTCCCCCTCGACTTGGCTCATGTACCTTGGCACCGCATAAGTAAAACGCGCTTCATTGCGGGCTGCTGTTACAATGGCTGGAATATCAGCGAGCTCAAGCTGTTGCACACAGCTAGGAATGGAAAACTTCTGATTCAAATAGTCAATTCGTTCAATTAAGGCTTGAGCCAACGCGGTATCGCTGCTGCCTTCAGCATATTGTTCCAAACCCATCACCCGAGCAAGCTGCGCCATACGAGTGGTACACGCAGGCATACTAAAGCGCAACACATGCGGCATCACGATGGCATTCGCTAGCCCATGGGGAATGTGGTAACGCGCACCTAAACTATGGGCGATGGCATGTATATAGCCAACCCCCGCTTGAGTAAACGCTTGTCCCGCCAAGAATGCTGCATGTGCCATCTGAACGCGTGCTTGCTCATGGGCATCGCAAGCATAGGCCTTGGGCAACCAGGTATGAATTAAACGCGCGGCTTGTAGCGCTTTTTCGTCACTGCGCGCCAACGCGTTACGCGACACATAGGCTTCTATCGCATGGGTTAATGCATCCATACCTGTAGCGGCTGTAATCGCAGGCGGTAAATTCAAGCTTAATTGCGGGTCAAGCACCGCGACCTTAGGCATTAAACGCAGGTCGATACAGGCAAGTTTACGTGCACGTAGCGGTTCAGTTACCACGGCGGCAATGGTGGCTTCCGACCCGGTGCCTGCCGTCGTGGGCACGGCATATAAAGGCAGCATGCCACGGCGCACTTTAAATAAACCGACTAGTTTCGTGACCGCCACGGGGTTCAACGCACAAGCACCGATCAATTTTGCTGCGTCAATGACCGAGCCGCCGCCAATTGCGACAATCGCTTGGGCACTGTGTTGTTGCGCGGCCCGAGTACCCGCCTCAATCACAGACACTGTGGGGTCAGGGCAGACATCGGCAAACACATCCACGGCAATGCCCTGTTGTTGACAACTCACTAACCAGTCATTGGCAAAGCCAAGCTGAACAATAGTGGCGTCAGTAACAAGTAGCACTCGGCTCACACCATCGGACTGTAACTGAGCGGGAAGCGACGCGAGTGCGTTAGGCGCACTGATCAACTTAGGCCAGCGCATTGGCAGTAACGCAGTGACACCTTTGAACGCCAACATATACGCCTGTAACGGCCAATAACGAGCGTTTGCTAACACCATGTGCGAATGCCTTTATCGACAAATTGATTAAATTTTAGCGACCTTAGCAGCTTTCTGTCTTATTGGCGATGCCCTGCTATGCTTATGCCGTTAGTCAATTGATTTCGCAGTAATATCATAAGGTGAATTTGGGCATGGCCAAGTCGGTAGAGAATAAGTTTTTCCTATTAATTTTAGGTGTGGTCACGGCAGGCTTTCTGCTTATCTTGGCGCCGTTCTGGGGCGCTATATTCTGGGCAATTGCACTCACTGTTTTGTTTTATCCGATGTATCACTGGATCAACCAAAAGCTGGGAGATAAGCCCAATATATCTTCTATTCTGACCATCATAGTGGCAATTTTATTGGTGGTGATTCCGCTGGCTATTTTAACCTGGCATATCGTCAATTATGCCACTGACATCTACCAAGCGTATGATGACGGTGACCTAAGTGCTAAAGTATTGCGTGACGAAATCGAAGACAGATTCCCGCAATTACCCCAATACTTAGAGCGCTTTGATATTAGCTTTGATGATCTCGGTGATCGCTTGTCTGGTGCTATCTCATCGTCATCCCAGTATATCGCCCAGGAAGCCATGAATATCGGTGCCAGCACCATGCACTTTATGATTAGTATGGTACTGATGCTGTATCTAAGTTTTTTCTTTTTCCGTGACGGTCACCGCACTGCCGATATCGTCGTCAAAGCCATTCCGTTAGGTGAAAACCGTGAAAACGAGCTATCCAAACGCTTCGTCAAAGTGACCCGCGCAACCATGAAGAGCACCTTCATTGTGGCTGCAGTTGAGGGAACCTTAGGCGGTATTATTCTGGCTATTCTTGGCGTCCCAGGTGCGGTCATGTGGGGTTTTGCAATGGGCATTCTGTCGTTAATTCCAGTCGTGGGTGCCTTTTTAATTTGGGGTCCGATTGCCATTTACTTATTCGCAGTCGGCGACGTGTGGCAGGCGGTGGTGTTAGTGGCGTTCGGTTCAATCGTGATTGGACTGATAGACAATTTCTTGCGTCCTATTCTGGTCGGTCGCGATGTACGCCTACCCGATTGGTTAATTCTGCTATCAATTCTCGGTGGCTTGGCTATTTTTGGCGTGCACGGTTTTGTCATCGGCCCAATTCTTACCGCCTTATTTGTCACTTTATGGGACATTTTCCGTCAGGATTTTGAAACTGAGTCGTCATAGCTGCTTTTATCTTAGATTTGTTATATTGTAACTCGGTCGCCCGCGGGCGGCCGTGACTTTCTAACAGCTAACCCAACCTATGAGACGACGACAATGAGAAAACTCATGCTGGTGCTCAGTATTGTGTTGCTTCCGTTGAGCCAAGTGTTCGCGGACGATAACCAGTATTTGACACAGGAACTGATTTGGAAAATTGAACGCATTGGTGCGCCTGTGATCGCACCCCAAGGTGGCCATATTGTGGCACCTGTAACTCGCTACAACATGGACACCGACCAAGCTGAAACCCGGCTCTGGTTATTTAACGCTGACGGCAGCGTGCAGCGCCCTTTAACGGCTGACGGCCAGCGTGCCAGCAACGCAGTGTTTAACAGTGACGGCACCCAACTAGCATTCATTAGCCAGCGTGGTAGTGACAGCGCTGGTCAAATTTACGTGCTACCGATGGACGGCCCTGGCGAAGCAAATCGCATCACCGATGTTCCAACCGGTGTCAGCGGCCTTAAGTGGGTGGGCGAACGTTTCTATTTCATTAGTAACATTTGGCCCGGACTTGAGTGGGACGAGCAAAAAGAACGCCTGCAACAGCAGCGTGATACCCATGTATCCGCACACAAGTGGACCCGCCTTCCCTATTCAAGCTTTGACCGTTACTTAGATGAAGAACGTCAGGCACACGTCTTCAGCGTGGCTCAGGACGGCGGCGATATTACCCGTATTACTGAACGTTTCGAGCGTGAATTACCACGTTCAAGTCAAGGTACTGGCAGCTATGATATTTCGCCTAACGGTGAGTGGATTGCGTTCATGTCAGACTCTGCGCCAGTAGGCTCTGAAAACGCTATCAACGACATTTTCTTAGCCCGCATTGACGGCAGCAACGCACGTAATATTACAGAAGCCAACGATGGCAGTGACAGCAACCCAATGTTTAGCCCTGACGGCCGCACCTTGGCATTCACTCAACAGCGGATTGTTGGCTTTTACGCAGATACCGCCAACATCGTGCTACACAATTTAAGCAACCACCAGCAAGACGTGATCACCGAAGCATGGGATCGCAGCGCTTCTGGCTTAGTCTGGACGCCTGACAGTCGCGGTTTCTACGGTAGTATTGATGATGCTGGCACCGTACGTGTTTACCACGTCAATGCCGCGAACGGCAATGTACGTGCAGTCACTGCAGAAACCAACGTTGGCGGCTTAAGTATCGCGAACGATGGTACTTTAGTGGCAACCAATGAAAGCTTCCTCTACCCAGCCCGACTGGTGCGTATCAACCCTGAAAATGGCGACATGCAGCGTTTAGATACGATTAACGATGCATTACTTGCAGACGTTGAGCTTGGCACCTATGAGTCGGTGACTTACACCGGTCACGACGGTCAAGAAATCCAAATGTGGGTGCATTACCCGCCAGGCTTCGACAGCAGTAAAGAATACCCTTTGTTCTTGTTAATTCATGGTGGGCCGCACAGCGCTATTACTGACGGCTTCCATTACCGTTGGAACGCACAAACTTTTGCATCCTGGGGTTATGTCACTGCGTGGCACAATTTCCACGGTTCAAGTGGATTTGGTCAAGACTTTGTCGATGCGATTAATCCAGACTGGATTACTGCGCCTTATGCCGACACTATCGCCGCAGCACAGTGGTTTAAAGACAAAGACTACATTGATAACGAGCGCTTGTTCGCTGGTGGTGCTAGCTATGGAGGTTACCTAAGCACTATTTTACTTGGCCGCGAGCACCCATTTAATGCGTTACTGATCCATGCGCCTGTGTACAACATGTATTCGCAAATGTCGGCTGACTTCGCAGTGCACGCAGAGCGTTTCGGCCATTACTGGGACAACGATATTTATCAGCAAATTTCCCCCCATTACTTTGCCGAGAACTTTAATACCCCTGCTTTGTTAAGCCACGGTTTAACTGACTTACGGGTACCAGTTGGGCAAAGTTTTGAGCTATTCCGGACGTTGCAAGCGCGCGGTGTAGAGTCAGAGCTGATTTACTTCCCTGATGAGAACCACTGGATCCTTAAGCCAAACAACTCTGTGTACTGGTATAACCAAGTACAACAATGGGTTGAGCGTTGGACCCCTCCGGGCCCGCGCTAATTAAGCCAGTCCCGTAACCACGAAAAAACCCGCCGATTGGCGGGTTTTTTATGAGGCGACGGCAGGCAAAGCCTGCCCTCACTGAGATTAAAGCGACGCTAGCGCTTCATTCAATACCGCACATGGACGCATGGCCTGTGCCACCTTGTCCGCGTTTGGTTGATAGTAACCACCAATGTCTACCGCCTTACCTTGAACTTGGTTAAGCTCATCAATGATTGCCTGCTCATTACTAGTCAACGCTTCGGCTAATTTCGCAAAGCGTGCTTTTAATTCCGCATCATCGTTTTGATTCGCTAACGCTTCTGCCCAGTACATAGCTAAGTAGAAATGGCTACCACGGTTGTCAATTTCACCTGCACGGCGCGACGGCGACTTGTTGTTCTCGAGGAACTTCGCAGTCGCTGCGTCTAAAGTATCTGCCAACACCTGTGCACGTGGGTTATTGGCCGCACGGCTTAAATGCTCCAACGACGCGGCTAGGGCTAAGAACTCACCAAGCGAGTCCCAACGTAAGTGGTTTTCTTCAACGAACTGCTGCACGTGCTTAGGTGCTGAACCACCCGCGCCGGTTTCAAACAAACCACCACCGTTCATCAAAGGTACAATAGACAGCATTTTTGCTGACGTATTGAGCTCTAAGATCGGGAACAAGTCAGTTAGGTAGTCACGTAACACGTTACCCGTTACCGAAATAGTGTCTTTGCCGTCTTTTAAGCGCTGTAAAGAATGCTTAGTCGCATCGACAGGGTTCATAATTTGAATATCTAAACCATCGGTGTCGTGGTCTTTTAAGTACTCGTTCACCTTAACGATCAACTCGCGGTCATGGGCACGGTTTTCATCTAACCAGAATACCGCTGGCATGCCGCTCAAGCGCGAACGGTTTACTGCCAATTTCACCCAATCGCGAATAGGCGCATCTTTTACCTGACACATACGCCAGATATCGCCTTTCTCAACCGTGTGTTTGAAAATCACGTCACCGCCACGATTTTGCACTTCCACCACGCCATCGGCCTGGATTTCAAAGGTTTTATCGTGCGAACCGTATTCTTCTGCTTTTTGCGCCATCAAACCAACGTTTGGCACCGTGCCCATAGTGGCCGGGTCGAACGCGCCGTGCTGCTTACAAAAATCAATCGTTGCTTGGTAAACACCCGCATAGCAGCGATCTGGAATCATCGCTTTGGTATCCGCTTGGGTGTTTTCTGGGGTCCACATTTTGCCTGAGTCACGGATCATTGCAGGCATAGACGCATCGATAATGATGTCGCTTGGGACGTGTAAGTTAGTGATGCCTTTATCTGAATTCACCATCGCCAACTTCGGATTCTGCTCGTACACCGCTTGCATGTCGGCTTTGATTGCATCCGCTTTATCCGCTGGCAGTTTATCTAACTTCGCGTATAAGTCGCCGATACCATTGGTAGCGTCAAAACCGATTTGCTTGATTTCATCCGCATATTTGTTCAATACGTCTTGATAATACACATCAACCGCATGACCGAACATGATCGGGTCAGACACTTTCATCATGGTTGCTTTCAAATGCAATGACAGCAACACGCCTTCTTCTTTCGCCGCCTTAGTCGACTGCTCAAAGAACGCTTTAAGTTGACGCTTGTTCATGACCGCGGCATCGACAACTTCACCCGCTTTAACTTTCACTGACTCTTTTAAAACGGTTTGCTCGTTACCGTGGTTAAGTACGATTTTAAGCTCGTCTTCTCCAGCAAAGGTTTTCGATTGCTCGCTGGCATAAAAGTCGCCGTCGGTCATATGAGCAACATGGGTTTTTGAGTCACTGCTCCAAGCACCCATTTTGTGTGGGTGCTTTTTGACGTAATTTTTAACCGCTGCAGGTGCGCGACGATCAGAGTTACCTTCACGTAAGACCGGGTTCACCGCAGAGCCTTTAACTTTGTCGTAGCGCGCTTTGATGTCGCGCTCTTCATCATTTTTTGGCTCAAATGGGTAATCAGGCAATGCATAGCCTTGCTGCTGCAACTCTTTAATCGTGGCAGTCAGCTGTGGAATTGAAGCACTGATGTTAGGTAATTTGATGATGTTGGCTTCAGGCGTTTTCGCTAATTCGCCAAGCTCAGCCAACGCATCGGCAATGCGCTGCTCTTCTTTCAGGTACTCAGGGAATACCGCGATAATACGACCCGCAAGTGAAATGTCACGAGTTTCTACCGAAACGCCCGCAGCTTTGGTGAAAGCTTGGATGATTGGCAATAAAGAATAAGTCGCCAGGCGCGGCGCTTCATCAGTTTCGGTATAAATAATCTTTGATTTATCAGACATAGTCATTCCTATTTATCAAACTTGCGTACAAAACCATGACAATGGCGCTGCTAACATGGCTACTACCTGTCTCAAGCACCATCCCGCATTCAAAATCGGTGTGGTAAAACGGCCCGAATTATAGCATTTAGGCCCTATTTCGCCTAGTCGGTCACGCAGCTTGGCAGCCAGCATGGAGTAAAGCCTAGACACCATCTACTACCAAAGTAGATAAGGGCAGCTATACTGAAATTCAAGCCCCAGCAATGATTTATCCGTGTATCTGGGCACTCGTCGAGCGCTTGCTCGGTTCTTTAAAGCATGCAACTATGCTTGCATAGATAAATATTGATGGGGTTTTGCGTATGACTACGCCGGCTAGCTCCCAGCCAACATCTGAGGCGACCACCAACGCCAAAACAGCGGTTGCTAAGCGTATCGTGGTGGTGCATAACCCAACGCCTAACGTGCGCCGCCATTTGCTATTTAAGCGCTTATTAAAAGCCTTGCCCGAGGGTGTCTATATGCTGGCGACCACGGGCGATTACTCAAGTGACTTAAAAACACTGAAAAATGCCTGCCAGAACGCCGACCTACTGATTGCCGTTGGCGGCGATGGCACATTGAACTTAGCGGTCAATGCAGTGGCTTATACCGATACCGTGCTCGGCGTGGTGCCCGCTGGTAGCGGCAATGACTTTGCACGTATCTGGGTAGCGGGGCTAAGCGCCGATGACGTGATTAAAACCGCTTTGCACGGCGAGACCATCCAAATTGATTTAGGCCAAGCCAACGAACGGTATTTTTTAAACAATGCTGGTATTGGCTTTGATGCTGAGTTGATTAAACGTTTACGGCATAAAACCTGGCCACGGAAGTTCACTTACATGTCACGCGCATTGCAGTTACTCCCCGGATATCGTAGCCAGCCGATTGTGCTTGATGACCCGAGCCAAAGTGTGAATGCGGGTACCGCGCGCAAATCCTTTATGTTGAGTATCGGTAATGGCCGTTATTTTGGTGCGGGCCTGCCCATTACCCCCCACGCTCGCGTCAACGACGGGCTGCTGGCTTTTACCCACATTAAAGAGAATAACCGCGCCACGACGCTGCGCAGCCTGACGCAAATGCTGGTCCAAAAACACCTTAATGCCAAGCATGTGCAAGCGGGTCAAATTGAACAACTACGTGTTAAAAGCACCGGTATTCCAGTGCAGGTGGACGGTGAATATTTGGGCTATAGCCCAGTGGATATCAAGGTCTGTCCTGGGGCACTTAAAATAAATAAACTTTAAGGCGTATACTGATTAGCTACAAAAAAGCGCTGCTCGGTTAACCCAGCAGCGCTTTCGCTTTTTACGACTGTTTAATCCCTTAATCCAGGCTTTCTACGCCCATATTAAACAAGGTAAAGCTCAAAACATCAGCCGCTTGGTCGATAATCATCGACGTTGGCATACCCGCGCCGTGCCCTGCATTCACATCAATACGGATCAGTTGCGGATTTTGGCCGCCGTCTTTAGCTTGCAGTTCTGCCGCAAACTTAAACGAGTGCGCTGGCACCACCCGATCGTCATGATCCGCAGTGGTAATCATGGTCGCTGGGTAATTCACACCCTCTTCGACATTGTGCAACGGCGAATAACCGAGCAGATATTCAAACATCTCTTCGCTTTGTGCCGACGTGCCGTAATCATGGGCCCAGCCAGCACCCGCCGTAAAGGTATGATAACGCAGCATATCCAACACGCCGACCGCAGGAATTGCAACCTGCGCCAGCTCTGGACGTTGAGTCATGACCGCCCCAACTAACAACCCACCGTTAGAGCCGCCGCGTAAAGCCAGCTTCTCACTTGAGGTGTAGTTGTTGTCGATCAGGTATTCCGCCGCAGCAATAAAATCGTCAAACACATTTTGCTTATTCTGTTGAATACCTGCTTCATGCCACGCACGGCCATACTCACCGCCACCACGAATATTTGGCACCGCGTAAATACCGCCCAAATCCATCCATACCGCATTGGTAACGCTAAACGACGGGGTCAAACTGACGTTAAAACCGCCGTAGCCATATAGAATGGTTGGGTTGCTGCCATCACGCTCAATGTCATTGCGATAGCTAATAATCATTGGAATTTGCGTGCCGTCTTGAGAGGTATAAAACACTTGCTCGCTGACGTAGTTGTCAGGATCAAAATCAACGCTGGGCGAGAAGTACAGCTCGGTGTCACCAGTGTCAGGGTTAAATGCAAACGTACTCGCTGGGGTGACGTAATTGGTGAATGAGAAATACAAGGTATCAGCGTCGTCTTTACCAGAGAAGCCACCGGCACTGCCTACGCCGGGTAATTCGATGTCGCGCACCTTGTTACCAGCAAAGTCATATTGCTCAATTTTTGATACCGCATCGACCATGTAGCGCGCAAAAATATAGCCTGCGCCACGACTCACATTCAATACGTTGTCGGTTTCAGCAATTAAGTCCTGCCAATTGTCACTGCTTGGCGCACTGGCATCAACCTGAACTAAACGGTTATTCGGCGCGTCTTTATTGGTCTGGATAAACAGCGTACTGCCATCGTTGGTTAATAACCCCACGTTGCTGTCCTCGTTATCGACCACGGTCACGAGCTCAGACTCATCTGCCTCTAAATCGACAATAAACAGCTTATTGCCTGAGGTGGTGTTGGCCGCGGATATCGCTAAGAAACGCCCATCATCGGTGACGCGACCACTGACGTAACGATGCTTCTGCTCATCACTACCCCCGAATACCAAGGTATCTTCTGCTTGGGGGGTATTCAAAGCGTGGTAATACAACATATGCTGGTCAGTGAGTTCGGACAAGCGGCTACCATCAGGGGTGTTGTATTTTGAGTAGTAAACGCCTTCGTTGCCACGCCAGCTAATACCGCTGAACTTCACATCCACCAGCGGGTCTCCGACGAATTCCATGGTCTCGGTGTCGATAATATAAATGGTACGCCAGTCACTACCACCAGCGCTGGTCGCATACGCAGCTAATGAACCGTCAGGGGAAAAGCTAAGTCCTGCGAGCGAGGTCGTGCCATCTTCACTAAATTCATTCGGGTCTAAAAATACTTCTGGTTCACCGTCGCCCTGCTGGCGGTACACGATAAAATGGTTTTGTAAGCCATCATTACGGTAAAAGTAGGTGTAATCGCCTTCTTCAAAAGGCGCGCCGACGCGCTCAAAGTTCCACGCTTGGGCAATGCGCTCACGGATGTCGTCACGAAACTCAATTTGACCAAGGTAATCAAAGGTAAGCTCGTTTTGCGCACTCACCCAAGCCGCTGTTTCTTCGCTACGGTCATCTTCAAGCCAGCGAAAAGGGTCGGCGACTTGTTGGTCAAAATAGGTATCGACGGTATCACCGCGACGGGTTTCTGGATAACTAACGACTGACATAGTAGACCCTTGACTCGTTGACTCTGATGTCACTTGACTGCTTTGGGTTTGGGTATCATTGGCGGGCGAACAGGCGGCTATCACCGCGACCGCGACTAGGGTAATCACTGGCTTATACATGAGCTTCCTCGTTGCATGTGTTGTTGTTTTACGTCGGTGCGCATATTGGCGAACTTGTTATATGTATCACAGCTTACGCAAGATGTTGACTGCAATACGTCAAAACGAGACATTTTGGCGATTTGCGCAGGTAACAACTGGGCGAACCATTGGCTAAATGGTAAAGTAAGCACACTTTCATTTAGTGTATGACAACCTTATGACTCAACCATCCACGATTGCTCGCTCCTTATCTAAGAACCTGATCATTCTGGCCGCCGCTAGCTTAAGCCTGAGCGCTTGTACCTTCCAAAGCACTGACTCTGATGCGTATCTTGCCCAACTCAGCTGTGACGCTGGGCAACCTTGGTCTGTCGATAGCGAAACCGCGGCACAAAAGCAGACGGCCGTGGTGGGACAAATCAGTGCGGTATTTCGTCAACCTCAGCAACTCGGTGGCGTATTTATTCAAAGCCAAGTTCGCGATGACGCGTACCCTACGCATACGCAGGCGCTGTTTATTGCCCTCGACGACAGTCAGCTGGATGACGCTCAGTTAGGCGATACGATTGCTGCCAGCGGTCTCCTTAGTGAGTACCAAGGCGGTTGGCAACTTAGCGCGCAGTATGCAATTACCTGCGATTCTGCCAGTAGCGCCAATGCGCTGTTGCATTATGATCTTGAACTCCCCCTTGCTAGCCTCGATAGCCTGGACAACTGGATACACCAACCGGTGCGAGTCAATCAGCCGCTGTATATCGTAGAGCATTTCCAGCTCGCCCGCTTCGGTCAACTGGCCCTAGCCCCAAGCTTAACCTCAAGCCCAACGCAGGTTGCTATGCCAGGCGACGCGGCACGTGACGTGATGGCGCACAACGCGTTGGCAAAAATTATTTTGGACGATGGCTCACTAGCGCGCAACCCAGAGCACGTGCCCTACCCAGCCCCTGGGTTAAGTATGCAAAACCCGCTACGCCGTGGTGACAAAGTGCAACCTTTTACCGGCATTTTGGTGAAGATGGGTGATAACTACCATATTCATCCAACCCAAACGATTCATATTGATACCCATAATCCGCGCCCTGGAGCAGACGATATAGACCGCCGAGGCGACACCCGCGTGGTCGCATTCAATGTACTGAATTATTTTAACGGTGATGGCCAGGGCGGCGACTTCCCGACACCACGTGGCGCTGAAAACATACAGGAATTTGAACGTCAGGAAGCAAAGTTGGTGGCAACCATGCTGGCACTTGATGCCGACGTGTTTGCGTTAATGGAAATGGAGAATGACGGCTATGGTGCTGACAGCGCCATTGCGACGTTGACCGCAGCCCTAAACCAAGCGTATAGCCAAGCTGGTAAGGCTGGGCAGTTTAGCTTCGTTGACCCAGGCGTAGAGCGTGTGGGTGGCGATGCGATTACTTTAGGCTATATCTACCGTAGCGACACCTTAGCCACGGTGGGCGACGCTCAATACAGTGACGACCCTATATTCGCTTGGGGCAGTCGCCCCCCGTTCGCGCAAAGCTTCCGCAACCGCAATACGGATGGTCATTTCACTTTAATCGCCAACCACTTTAAATCTAAAGGCAGTTGCCCCCAAGACGATTCGTTAAATGCTAACCAAGGTGATGGTCAAGGCTGTTGGAATGCGTTGCGCACCGAAAGTGCCGAGCAACTGGTCTCGTGGGCGGAGAACTATTCTTATCCACGTATCCTACTGGGCGATTTTAACGCCTATCGCATGGAAGATCCTATTCGTGCCTTTGAAAACGCTGGTTACACCAATTTAGCCGCTAAATTTCAACCTCATGGATACTCCTACGTGTTTCGTGGCGATAGCGGTAGCTTAGACCATGCCCTTGCAGACTCAGCGCTTCTCGCCGCGGTGCAGTATACGGATTATTGGTCAATTAATGCCGATGAGCCGGTGGCATTTGAATATCCGCTTGCGGATAAAAGCGCGCATCAGCAACAAGCATGGTTTGCCCCTGAACCGTACCGTTCATCTGACCATGATCCGATTTGGATAGATCTTGACTCAAACCTATTACCGAAGGGAACCCAATAATGACCGACCCACTTGTTATTGCCTGTCCGGAATGCCACAAGAGCAACCGCATTCCAGCGGATAAGATTGGTCAACATCCAAGCTGTGGCGCGTGTAAAGCGCGCCTAATTCGCGGCCTACCTTTCGAGTTAACCGTTGATACTATCCGCCCCCATCTGCAAGCAGATATGCCATTAGTGATTGATTTTTGGGCTGCGTGGTGCGGACCGTGCCAGCAATTTTCGCGCGTCTATGAAATGGTCGCTGCACCGTTCGCTGAACGTGCGCGCTTCGGCTCTGTTAATACTGAGCAACAGCCTACGCTGGCGCAGAGCTTCCAAATTCGTAGCTTGCCAACCCTGGCGGTGTTCTATCGCGGTCAGGAAATAGCTCGCACTCAAGGCGCTATGCCGCCCCAGCACTTTCATCGTTGGCTCGACGAGGTACTAGCAGATACCCCCTTCTCTGCCCCAAGTTAAAGTCAGGTAAGTGCTCACAAGATACTGATATACAAGCTATGCTTATATTATCGAGCGAACGATAATGTAAGCATGGAGAGTTTGTATGAATATACCAGGCTATGTGGCACGTAATGCACGTAAATACCCTCAGCAACAAGCCGTTGTTGAGCCGAATGCCCGTCACACATGGGCGCAACTAGACCAGCGGGTCAATCAACTGGCGAATTACTTGCACGATGAACATGGCATCGAGGCAGGTCATCGCGTCGCGCTATTCCTGCCCAATAACTTCGCGTTTATTGTCAGTTATTTTGCGGTGCAACGTTTAGGCGCGGTGGTGGTTCCTATTAGCGTACGCTTAGCCACACCGCAGTTACAGACAATTCTAGACGACTGTGGGGCGGACTTAGTGATTACCTGCGAAGCCACCGGCACCGCCGTGCAGCCTTTGTATGAAGACGATACGTCGGCTATATGGCTAGACAATATTGACGATTTGCTAAACGGTTTAGACAGCGACAGTATCGATATCACCATAGATAATGACGATGCCTGCACGCTGGTGTATACCATAGATACTAACGGCGAACCCCGAGGCGTATTATTCAACCACTCGGCATTGCAAGTGGTCGGCACTATGTTTGCGATGGAAATGAGTTACACGCCGCAAAGTCGCTTATTAAGCCTGATGCCATACAGTCACGCGGCCGCGTTACATTACAACCTGGTCGCAGGTACTCTGGTAGGGTGTACGCACATTGTCGCTCCCGACTTTAGCCCTCACACGCTGTTTGACTTAGCCGAAAACGAGCGCGCTACCCACTTTTTTGGCTCAGCGGATACCTACGCATTGAGCGCCCAGCATCCTGATATTCAAACCTGTGATTTAAAGAGCGTAACGCATTGGATATACGCCGCGGGATCGCTAAGTGCTGCTCACTTAGAGGCCCTCCAACCCGCTTTCAAAACCGGGCAGTGGTACGGTGTATTTGGCTTAACTGAATCAGGCCCCAGTGGTTGCATCCTGCTGCCCTACGAGCATGCAGCGAAAGCTGGCTCATTAGGCAAGCGCGCGATGTTCAATACTGAAGTGCGTGTGGTCAATGACGAAGGTGATCTCGCTGAAATTAGTCAACCCGGCGAACTGCAAATCACCGGTGAAGGCATTATGCTGGGCTATTGGCAAAATCCAGATGCCACTGACGATATCTTAACCCAGGATGGTTGGTTAAAAACCGGAGAAATAGCCGTACGT
Organism: Aliidiomarina maris; assembly: GCF_003987335.1. Taxonomy (GTDB): domain Bacteria; phylum Pseudomonadota; class Gammaproteobacteria; order Enterobacterales; family Alteromonadaceae; genus Aliidiomarina; species Aliidiomarina maris. Next base: position 45,731 of record NZ_PIPK01000013.1, read on the forward strand.
GACGCAGAGGGCTATTTTTGGTTAAATCACTAGCCCACCTTGTGCAAGCTGACAACGGCGCCGGCTGACTCTAATCAGCCGGTTCCTGCGCGGATTTCTTGCCGCTATGGTGTGTGCGTCGTGCCAGCAGCCAATACGTCACACCCAATGCAATAATCACCAAGCCCATCGCCGCTAAATAAGCCGCATCCACCGCTTCGACATCCAGCACTATCACTTTTCGTGCAATCGCCATCAGCGCGGTGGCAACGACCAATTGTACTGGCAATGTGGAAGTGCCTAAGTAAAGCCGAATATTGATAAATATTTCAATCGCAATCAGCACCACCATAAATGAGCTAAACAAACTAAACATGTCCGACACGCCAATCAAAAAGCGTGGCTCTTCAAATACTTTTTCGATAATCACAAAGACTACATCAATAGTCCCCCAGATAATCACCAGCACCATCAGGCACGATAGAAACTTCACCGACCAGCGAATTACATGATGCAGAAAATTGATGGTTTTATCGTCATGATGCTCAGGCAACTGATCATGAATAATGCGCTCGTTGGTATTTTCCTCGTGTTGAATGCGATGCTTAACCACGGCTAACCCCCTGTTTTTTAATAAGCCTTGTTAAACCTATGCAACAACTTGCGTTTGCGCAAATATTCTCATCGGCTAAAGTCGTATGGTGACGACAAGGCGTAACTGAGACACTAGGGTCAACACGATGAGGTGACTATGCCCAAACAACCAGCGAAGCAGCCGGTAGAAACCCAACAACTCGATTGGTCTAAGATATTAAAATCTGGCCAGCGTATTTTTATTGGTAGCCATGCCGCGGTGCCGATCGCTTTAATCGACGATTTGGTGGCGAATTCAAAAGGCTTGCATGACATTGAAGTCGTCCAAGTATTTACTTTAGCCGATAACTACTGGGCCAAGCCTGAGTACAAGCAGCTATTTAAGGTCAATACCTTTTATATCAGTGGTGGTACTATCCGCGATGCCGTCAACGAAGGTCGGGCTGACTACACCCCAGCGTTTTCTTCAGATATTCCCAACTTATTTAATCAAGACATTCTGCCGATTGATGTTGCGCTGATCATGCTCGCCCCTGGTGATAAATATGGCTATCACTCAATGGGCGTGTCCGTAGATATTGTGTCTGCGGCAGCCAAGGCCGCACGCGTTGTCGTGGCGCAAATTAACCCCGCGATGCCCGTCACTTACGGACAATCATTTTTGCACCGCAATCAACTAGATTACTTGTGGTCTCATGAAAGCCCTATTCCCACGGCGGTAACATCAGAGCCCGAGGGCAGTAAAATTATTGAGCGGATTGGTCAGTATATTGCGCTCTTGGTAGACGATGGCGCGACCCTACAAATAGGCAGTGGCAAAATCAGTTCAGCAGCCTTGCGCTATTTGAAGAATCACCGTGATTTAGGCGTGCACAGCGAAATGATCACGGACGATATTATGCAATTGATGCTGGATGGGGTCATCAACAACCGCAAAAAGACCTTTCACCCCAACAAAATTGTCACCAGTTTCTGTGTCGGGTCCCAAGCACTCTATGATTTTGTCGCGCATAATCCTCATATCGGCTTCTACCCCAGCGAATATGTTAATTCTCCGGCGAATATTGCACGTAACGACCACATGATCAGTATCAACAGCGCTATCGAGGTCGACCTGACCGGACAAGTGGTGTCTGACTCCATCGGTTCGCAATTTTATAGCGGTATTGGCGGCCAAGTCGATTTCTCGCGCGGTGCCAGCATGAGCCATGGCGGTAAACCAATTATTGCAATGCCCTCCACTGCCAAAGACGGCACCATTTCAAGAATTGTCCCCTTTATCCGTGAAGGTGCTGGCGTGATCACTACACGCGGTCATGTGCACTACGTGGTCACAGAATTTGGCGTCGCGTCTTTACGCGGCAAAAGTGTGCGCGAGCGCGCATTGGAACTTATCCGCGTGGCCCATCCAAAATTCCGTGAAGGCCTACTGAAAGATGTACGCAAACATTACTGGGTGCCCCATTACCAACAGCAAACCCCAGTCGATGTGCCTGAGCTTGGTGATGTAGGCTTCAAAGAGCTAACGATCCAAGGCCATGAATATGATTTGCGGCCACTGTATCCATCGGACGAGCGGCGTTTACAGGAGTTCTTTTATTCCCACACCAAAGAAACCCTGCAATTACGCTATAACGCAGTGCCCACCCAAATGAGTCGGGAGAAATCCTGTACTTTGGTCAGTGTCGATCAATCCAAAGACTTAGCGCTGTGTATCGTGCGCCAGAAAGGCAGTGCCGCACAGATTCAAGCGGTGGGTCGTTATTACCTTATTCCACAACATAATAGCTGCGAGGTGGCCTTTGTAACCCGTGAAGTGGTACAAGGGTATGGCATGGCGACTACCTTACTGGCTGAAATGATCCGCATCGCAGGTTTACGCGGCTTAAATAGCATGCAAGCGGTGGTTCGCAACGACAACAGCGCAATGTTGAACGTGTTCGAGCGCGCCGGTTTTGTGCGTCAACCCGCAGATGAGCCGGGCGAAGTGTATTTACGCCTCGATTTAACCGCATCCGGTGCAAAGAAGGAGCCTTAGTTTGGCGATTAGGTTATTCACCCACCCCGACTGTGATTTACACAACCCTGATCCTGAGCACCCTGAGTGCCCAGCACGCATTGCTGCCATTACCGACCAGTTGATTCGTTCCGGGCTTGATTATGTGCTGCGTCAGCAAGTCGCAGACCCAGCCTCGCTGGAGGCCGTGTATCGGGCCCACAGCCGCATATATGTGGATGAATTAATTGCTAAAACGCCATCAGAGGGACATATCTGGCTCGACCCTGATACGCCGATGACCGCAGCGAGTATGCGCGCAGCACTTGCCGCTGCTGGCGCTGGTATTGCAGCGGTCAACGGTGTCATGCAAAGTGATGATCGCCAAGCTTTCTGCGCGGTGCGGCCGCCAGGACATCACGCCACCTACGACCAAGCCATGGGTTTTTGCTTGCTTAATAATGTTGCTATCGCAGCCACGCATGCGCTGCATCAGTTTGATCTACAACGCATCGCTATTATCGACTTCGACGTCCATCACGGTAATGGCACCGAAGATATATTCCAGCATGACGAGAGGGTTCTGTTTTGCTCATCTTTTCAATCGCAACTGTATCCGTTTAGCGACGAGCATAGTCATCGCAAAGGAATTATCAAAACCGCCCTACCCGCTGGCAGCAAAAGCTTAGCCTGGCGTGAAGCGGTGTATCACAGCTGGTTGCCAGCGCTGAATGAGTTTAAACCCGAGCTGATACTCGTTTCCGCAGGCTTTGACGGTCATAGTGAAGAAGAATTAGCGCAGTTTTTCTTGGTCGAAGATGATTACTTTTGGATAAGTGAAAAGCTGAAACGGATTGCAGATACCCATGCGAGTGGACGCATTGTGTCGATATTAGAGGGTGGCTATAGCTTAAGTGCGTTAGGGCGCAGCGTGGTCGCGCATTTGAAAGGCTTGCTCTAACCCTGTGCTAGAGCAAGCCCAAGCATTACAGGTCGTTTAACTGACCCAATAACTGCTGGATGCGAGAGCGCTGTTGGGCGTAGGTATCTTCTTTTTCTAATTGCTCTAGCTGCAAGTTCTCATATTGCTCACGCAACTCTAATACTTCAGCCTTCAATTCGCGATTTTGTTCAATCAAGCGCGTTACGGCATGCTCTAACTCGTTGATCATATTTTCCGGCATATTGTCTTGATTCGATGACTCGCTGGCGGCACTGCTGTGCATTGTTTCGGTTTGTTGTTCGTTTTCAGCTGTATAATTGTCTGACATGGGTGATCGTTCCTTGTTACTGCTTAGGGGTATAACATAACCGCTGTTACACCAGCGGTGGCATACAAAAGCGGCACAATACGCAAAGGTATGCTGAAATACCAGTGTAAAAGCGCAAAATTATGGTCAATGCCGCAAAAATAGTGGGATTACTCGCACCCAGCGCTGATTTGCGTATCGACCCAAACCAGACGATGATCAGAGCTGGCACCACGACTTGCCACTAAGGCATAACCAGGCGCACCCTTAGGTGGCCAGAACACACCTGCGTCAATGACCTCTAAACCACAGCGTGACGGAATCACATAATCTGCGCGCATACGCCAGCTCGCGGTGTGAGCGGCAACATGCGCCAGTTCACGCTCACCGCGCTGAACTAGGTCCTGGGAATGGGCGACCGCCCCCTCGCTAGTGGGCGTTATATCGCCTTGCACGTAGTCACTGGCAAGTAAATTCGCAATACCGTCACGCCGTGCGTCACCCTCATCTGGTGATGCGTTCAAATCGCCCATAATCACAAAGCGCGTCGCTGGGGCTAAACCGCCGTGCACACCGACATCGTCATACATGTAGTCCGCGCCTTGAATATAGTCGAGCCAAAAACGAATCTCGTCAAAATTACGATGACCGTTGCGGTTCTCTGGGCCATCAAACACCGGCGGGGTTGGGTGGCTAGCCAACACATGCACACGCTGTGTACCGACCCATACCGGCACATCCCAGTGGGATTTAGAACTGAGTGGAAATTGTGCCCACGCCTCTGGGCTATACCATAAATCGCCATCCGCAGTGCGAGTCACCGAATAGCCAGGCATATCGCGCCATAGAAAATGCTGGAAGGTACGAATATTGGGAATATCAATTGGGTACTTTGACAACAGCAGCATACCGTATTGCCCTGGGTATTTACCAAAGCCCCAAGCATCAGCGCCTGTCCCCGTCGCTTCACCGCTACGATCTAAATCGAACGGGCTGGGCTGGCCAGTATTGACTGGCGCATAATAATAGTGCGGATAATCTATTGTTGCTTGACCGCCTTGGGGCTGTTGCAAATAATTGCGAATAAATGCTTCAACGCCCTGTGCCGGGTCGTCAATATAGTCAAATTCAGTGAGCAAAATAATATCAGGGCGTGTGCGCTGAATAATTTCTGCAATATGGCGAATTTGCGGTTCGTCGCCTGTCGCCAAGCGCTCAATGAGAACCTGTTGATCGCCCCGCTCTCCTTCAGCCAGGTAGTTATCCGCTTCCATGCTGACATTAAATGTGGCCAAGCGCAGCGCAACTTGGGAAGCGTCCGCCTCAGGCTGGGCGCTACTGCAGGCCGCGGTTAACATAACGCACGTCGCCAGCAGGCCAACACGGCGAAAACCAAAAAGTTTGAAACCCATTTAGGTACCTTCCAAGTAAGGTTAAGAAATAAGGCCACGGTAGTCGTGCTCTAATTGGTCGAATGAGAAGCCGCCGAGGAAGCGATTGAGACTCAACCAGGTTGCAAGGCCACGCAAATCTTTGAAATGCGGTGGCACGTAGGTGGGGTCAGCAACCACCCCAATGTCATGTAATTCACTCAAAGTCGCGAAGTCGTCAATCGCAATTTTACCGCACAGCAACAACGGCAAACGGTCAATTTTACCGCGCTGAATAGCGACTTGTATCAAGTTGTACACCAGCACAAAGCCCTTGATATAGGCTAAGTCTTTAGTGAACGGTAGACCATCTGGCGTGCTGCCACGGAACACACGCTGGGTCAGAGTAAACGCTTCATCCTGATTCATGCCGTGCGCCAAGTTCTGACGATACACTTCAATAAAGTCAGCGCCCTGTGCCGCCATCGCGACCGCATCAATACGGCGCACAAGCTTATCCAGCCGCCGCGGCGTCGAGCGCATGGTGATAATTTCCGTCAATACCGCGAGCCCTTCTTGGGTGATGGTAGCGCTTGGAATACCTTTACTTAAACAGGTTAAGTACGGTTGCTTAAGCCCATTTTGGGTGGTCCCTACGTGAATCCAGCCCTCGTGCACTTCCAGAATGTCTAATTCACGCTGTGAGAATTTCACCCCTTGGTTGAGCTTGATGCGGTCGCTTCCCGCACTGGCGTCACTGACAATGCCATCTGACAACATCACTTGTACCTGTAACTCCGACATGCTGGCATCAAGTTGACGCTGTAACTGTGCCACAGCATCGCTGGCGTCGATGTCTTTTGCTTCTTCAGGTAGCGCATCCGTGCTAAGTAGCCCGGATAATGGCTGCCGCAACATACGTGCAAGTTCCGTTAAGCTCGGCTCACCGGCATGAAAAACATCATCCGGGTGACCATATAGCTCAACCGACAGCTCATGAAATTCCGGCGTCCCGCGACTTTCTATCATGCGCACCACGTCGCGATACTCACGACATGCACGACTCATCAGCACAGTAATTGGGCTCAACTGCCCAAGTTCACGCACGATATCACGTTGTAATTGCGACAGCGCCTGACGTAGTTCTTTGGGGTCAAAACCTAGCGCTTTAGCCTGATAGGTTTGCGCATCGATTTGCGGCAATTTCTGCGCTTTATTGCGAAAAAATTCTTCGCGCACACTGCGGTCCCAGTTAATCGCATCCAGCACTCGAATTGGCGCTTGCAACTGAACTAAACGGTCGGACAAGCGGCGAGCGCTATCCAATAAATGCTGTTCTACCATCTGGGCCTCTCTGGGGCTAATAAGTCGCAGCGAATGAAGGATGGTTCGCTATTATCTCGACTCTTAATATTAGATTTAATTACTATAGCTGAACTAAAAACACCACCTCTGCGTACTATTCGTTCTAATAAGCGAGATTATTGTTTACGAGCGAGCGTTGTATTCGAATGTATGTTGTTTTCAAACGAATAATGACGTGTCATTAATTTTTCGATTTTAATCCATATACCAGTTTCAAACCATAGCTAGGATGCTTGCAGTTTGTTTGTATTGTTGCCACTTACTCTGGCAAAAGCATATAAGGTTTATCAATGTACGACTATAACTTCCGCCCGATGGCCTACAAAATTGCGCATTCGGTCAACGCTTTGCTGTTTTTTATGGCGCTCGCATTGGCTGCATGGCACCAAACTTGGTGGGCAGCCTTACTGGTTGGTGTCCCTGCGCTGATGATGCCCATCGTATTACAACGCCTGTTAGGCGATCATGTGCTGGCGCGCGCAGCATTTGGTGTCAGCTTTATGTTGTTCTCAGCGCTGCATATTCATCAAAGTATGGGTATGACCGAAATTCACTTCGGTATTTTCGTACTGCTGGCAATTCTGATTGCATTTCGCGACTACATAGTGATTCTGACCGCAGCCGCTGTCATTGCTGTGCATCACTTATTATTTATGTACTTGCAACATAACCAAGCTGGCGTGTATTTAGTGCCACAAAGCGACACCACCCTTAGTATTGTTGCCATTCATGCCGCGTACGTTGTGGTGGAGGCTGCCGTACTGGTATTGATTTGCCGCAATAGCTTAAAAGAAGCCAGTGTCGGCCAAGCATTTTATGACGTGACCAAATCGATGCTGCGCGGCGATGGTAAAATCGATCTTAGCCAACGTTGCAACGACACGGGTGCCAAGGTCACCCGCCAATTTAACCATGTAATGGACAAAATTCAGCAAGCGGTAGCACAAATTGAAAGCGCAGTAACAGATATGCGTGCGGACGCCCATCAACTGTCGACGGACGGGCGTACGCTACACGCTGGTATCGAACAGAAGATGAATGAAGTAGAACGCATTGCCACAGCGACCGAACAAATGTCTGGCAGTATCGAGCACACATCGGCACTTGCTCAGCAAGCAACTGTGAGCTCTGAAGGAGCGACCGAATCTGCACTACAAGGTCAGCAAGCCGTTGCCAAAGCACAACACTGTGTCACGGCCCTCAACCAAGGTTTAAGTGACGCGAAAACTAGCGTGGCTGACTTGGCGAAATCAGTGGTCGATATTGAAAGCATTTTAGAGGTCATCGACAAGGTTGCAGAGCAAACTAACTTATTAGCCCTGAATGCTGCAATCGAAGCTGCGCGCGCTGGCGAACAGGGTCGTGGTTTTGCGGTGGTCGCCGATGAAGTGCGCAAACTGGCATCACAAACGCGTGGGTCGACAGAGCAAATTCATAGTAGCATCCAGCGCTTGGTGAATGTCAGTCAATCGTCGGTGGCGCGGGTGGACGACTGTCTGGGTTTTGCCGAAGACAGTTTGGCGGCGGTCAGCCATAGTGATGAACTATTAAACCGTATTGTTGAGCATAACGCCCAAGTAAGCCAAGCCCTCAATACCATTGCTGGGGCAATTGAAGAGCAAGCGAATGCAAGCAAAGACGTTGCTCACAGCGCCCAAGCGTTGCACCAGATAGAGAAAGAACAAATTCAGCAAAGTAAGCAGGTGGTTGCACGAGCGGGCTCCGTTGAAGCAACCAGTGATCTATTGGATCGTGAGGCCGATCGATTTGCAGCCTAAGCGCGACTTGCCGCCCACTGGTGGTGAAAAAAAGCGTCATCTTTGGGCTGAGTTGCTGTTTTTAACCTGGCTGCTTGGCAGTGCTCTTGGTTTGTATTACCTCACCTTTAAAGACTACGGTGAGTTCGACCCCGAGCAGTTATGGCTCGGTTGGCAAGCACCCACTGATATAGGCCAGCGCTTAGATTTAGCCGCTGATGCAAACCAGGTGACACTGGTGAGTGTGCGCGAAGGCGGCTGCGGTTGTAACAGCTATGTGGATGCACATTTGCAACAGCATGCGTCAGTTAATGTGGTTGAACATACTCCTGCACAGCTCAGTCAGCTTGGTTTTGTAGTGCCTGCATCGCCGATGGCGATGGTATTTTACGGCCAGCAGTTAGTGTACGCAGGGCCCTTTGCCAGTGGCCCGTTCTGTGCCACTGACAACAGCTTGATCGATGATATCGTCAACCAGAATGTGCGCTTAGCCGGCACTTTCCTCAACGGCCTTATCAAAGCATGTCGCTGCACTTAATATAATTTTAGCTTTGGTAGTTGCTTCGTGCAGTGCGCACCTTACGTAGATAGTTACGGGTCTCAGCAAACGGATGGGCAGTAATTAAGTGCTGATATACTTGCTCTGGGGTCATGCCATTGATACGTCGAATCGCCGCATCGCGGTCACTGGAAAAAGCGCGAAACACATTCCCAGAACCGCCATTGTAGGCGCTAATGGCGGCGAACTGACGACTCTGCGGATTGGTAATTCTACTTAGGTACACGTCATCTAACAGGTGTAAATATGCACTGCCAATGTCAATATTAAAGTCCGGTACAAACAATTGATCGCGGCTTGGCTCACCCTCAATGCGTTTAATTCGTTCAAACACATCGCGGCCTGCGGTATTTGGCACTATTTGCATTAGCCCTAACGCATTGGCACGGCTGACTGCATAGGGGTTGAATGAACTTTCGACTTCGATCACCGCATAAATTAAGTCCGGCGCAATTTGATATTGACGTGAATAACGCAGTACGGAATCAGAAAACTGTAAGCTGCGCAAATGCAGATGATCTGCTACCAACGCCGTTCTTACCGAACGAATCGTGCGTCCTTCACTGCGTCGAGTTTGGAGCGCCGTATCAATTAAATGGCGAGCAAATCGTTGTGCTCGCCACTCATACCGAATCGCCTGATTGTCATGGTCTAACACTTGGTTATATAAAAACGGTTGTTCACCCAATTGCGGGGTGGAATCGGTGAAGACGTCTTCGAGCGTCAGGTTTTTCGGCGTCAGAAGCGCGATAACCAATGCTTGTTCGAGTTGCTCTAGGGGCGCGTCAGTAGCGACCGTTTCCACTTGCAAATAACCTTGCTCAAAATCAACAATGGCACGCGCTTGGTAGTCGTTGCTGTATTTAACCAGCCGCTTGTCTGAAGTTACTTCCTCTTCATCCTCACCCCAAACGCCTTCAAGCACGCGGCCCAGCAAGTCAATCAGCTCATCTAGGTTCCCAATATCGCGAAAGATGCCGGTGCCCGCAAAGGGTTCAAACTTTTCCTCTAAAATGACTTTCGCCTGTTCGCCCAGGCCGCTGCGATCAGCAATAGTGCGCCAATCTTCAGCGGTTAGCGAGCAGCTACTCAGGCCGAAGCAGCTCATTAACACCACGCTCAAGCGGGTTAATTGACGGCGCGATTGGCTCACGACTTGAGTCATCTACTAGGTTATCCTTTCGCTAAAACCGCTTCAGTGCTGGCATCGAATTGAGTATCAGACTCGCCACGCATGCGCTTTAACACGTCAACGGCAATCTTCTTACCACGCTCGACGCCTGGCTGGTCAAATGAATTTAACTGCCAAATCACGCCTTGAGTAAACACTTTATGCTCATAGGCAGCAATTAAGGCGCCAAAGGTTTCAGGCGTAAGTTCGTCGATTGCCAACAAATTGGAAGGGTGACCACCGGGGTAACAATCGCGCGGGCTATCGCCTTGGTAGCCAAAGGCCATCAAGCGACGATGAGCCAGACAGTTAGCGACTGACAAATCTTGCTGCGCAGCCAGCGCGTCCTGCACACTTTCGGTAAATTTGGCAGCTTCGCGTCGCTTGACTAATACGAAATCGGCGCTGAAAGCGTCATAGCCTTGATGCAGATGCTGGAAAAATGCATGTTGACCGTTCGGCCCAAACCCGCCCCAAATAATTGGTCCTGTAGGGTAGTCAATCGTCTTGCCATCATGGTCACACTGCTTACCATTGCTTTCCATATCCAGCTGCTGCAAATAGCTTGGTAAGTGGCGAAAACGCCCGTCGTAGGGCAAAATCGCGAGGTTATTAATGCCTCTAATTTCGCGGTTATACACCCCCGTCAGTGCCATAATCAGCGGAATATTGTCTTGCATCTGCGCATGCAAAAAGTGCTCATCCATTGCCTTTGCACCTGCAAGCAGCCGCTCAAACACGCGCACGCCACAGGTGGTCGCTATCGCAAACCCAATCGACGACCACATGGAAAAGCGCCCACCCACTGCCTGACTAAACGTCAGTTGATGCGCAGCTGGGATACCGTAATCGGTCATCGCTTGCGGGCTCGCCGACAACCCAACTACATGGGCATTCAGCCAATCTTGCGTTTGCTTACCGGCTTTATTAAAAGCGGGCTGAATCCATTCAATCACGGTATCAATATTGGCGAAGGTATCAATGGTGCCAAACGATTTAGACGCAACAATGAACAGCGTGGTTTCTGGGTTCACCACTGGCAGTACTGCATACAACTGGCCGCCATCCATGGAGGATACAAAATGGGTTCGAACCTCATGCTGCTGCACGTCACTGGCAAACTCAGCCAATGCGAAGCTGGTCATTAATGGGCCTAGATCAGAGCCACCTACCCCAACATTGACGATATCTGTAATCGGCTTTCCGGTGGCGCCCAACCAATTGCCACTGCGAACTTTGCGCACTAAGTTGGCAAACTTTGAGTTCTTTAAATCTTTAACGACTGAATCACGACCACGGCTCAATACATGCGCGACTTTACGACCTTCAGTTTTGTTTTCAAACTCGCCGTTCATCAGCTGTTCACGTAGTTCGGCAAAATTCGATGGTAAACGTTTGCTCGCGAACTGTTCCAACTCAGCGATTGATAAATTTTGATACGACCAATCAAGTTTAAGTCCATCAAGGCTGGCAAGTTGCAATGCCAGCTCAGATTCCGTGCGCATATATATTCCTTAAGTCATCAATTTTTATAGCTTTTACGATGTTTTAAAATTACCACAGATTGGCATGGTCTACACTGAGTAGACCCACAGAATGTGACTATTTGACTAACTTTAATTCAGATACAAGGTGAAGACTATGAAAATTGCTGTGTTAGCCACTGGTGTGGCCCTTGCTTTAACCGCCTTAAACCCAGTCAATGCGACCAATCAGCACCCGCAGAACGGGTTTCATTTGCACAGCCCCGATGTCGAATCTGATGGGCAAATCGACGCGGCATTTGAGTTCGACGGGTTTGGCTGCTCAGGCCAGAACCGTTCACCCCAATTAGTCTGGGAAAACGCGCCCGCCAACGCGCGTAGCTTTGCTATAAGCGTGCATGACCCTGATGCACCCACAGGTTCAGGCTGGTGGCACTGGCGGGTCGTGAATATTCCAGCCAATACCACATCGCTACCAGCCAATGCAGGTGCTGAGGGCGGCGCTAACTTGCCAGATGGTAGTATCCAGCTGCGCAATGACTACGGCTATAAAGGTTGGGGTGGCATGTGTCCACCAGCAGGTGCGAGCGCACACCGCTACACGTTCACCGTTCACGCGTTAGATGTCGAGTCGTTAGACTTACCGGACGATGCATCCCCTGCCTTGGCTGGGTTTATGATCCATCAACACGAAATTTCGCGCGCAGGGTTTATGGCCACTTACGCGCGTGAAGAGTAACCCAGTTTCACAGGCTACCAACGCACTGGACGCTCAGCTACTGATGCAGGCCACACGATCACTTTCTGAGCGTCCTGCCACTGGATAAATAAACCCTCATGCGCGGTTTGATAGCCGCGCTCGTCTACTGCAAAGCGCCCAAATACGGTGGTCGTATCCGTGGCTAACAAAGCTTCACGCAGAGCATCTTGGTCCGTACTCCCTACTTCTTCAACCGCTGCCGCTAATAACTGACAACTTGCGTAGGCACCCGCAGAGTGAAATGCGGGCGCGCGGCCATAGGCTTCGGTGTAAGCCGCCGTAAATTCCGCGGCACCAGGGTTTGGCGCAGCAGGTTCCCAAGCAGATAGCCCAAATACCCCCTCCGCATCGGCGCCTAGCTCATCGGAAAATTGCTGCACTGCGCCCGACGTGCCGAACATTGCAAGCTCAACGTTATGAGCCTTTAACGCACGCTGCATATCAATAAAGTTAGTCAGGTTAGACGCGGCCATTGCAAGTACCTCGATATCCTGCGCTGCAAGCGCTTGCGCCATGGCATCAAAGTCGCCCTCGCCACTGGGGTAATGCTGAAAGAGTCTCACATCCAGTCCGCGCTCGACTGCCAAATTTTGCGCACCGTGAGCCGCTGCAGCGGGAAATAGCGCGTCTTCGTGAATAATCGCAACGCGGCTGAGTTCTCGCTCGGCGGCTAAGTCTATCAACCCAGCCAAGAACATTTCAGCGGGTGGCAACACCATAAACAGGTACTGCCGACCTTGCTGCCAAATTGAGCTGGTTGCCGCCAGTGGCGTTATCTGCACCATACGGTGCTGTTCGGTAATGTCGGCAATCGCCTCGGTCAGTGTCGACCCATATGGCCCTAAAATTAGGTCAACATGCTCATCTTCAATCAGTTGACGGTAAAGCGTGCGGGCTTGCGCCGAATCAGATCCATCATCATGTAAGGTCAGCACGACCTCACGACCCAGTATTCCGCCTTGCTGATTGAGATGTTGCACGCACAATTGGTAGCCCTGCCCCGCCGCCTGCCCTTGGGTGGCATACGCACCGGAATTGGACATAGTCGCACCAATCTTGAGCGGCTGTTGATGTGCGCCAGCCACTGAGGTAAGCGCAAGGGCGCTCGCTAAGCTTGACCAAGCCATGGCTGTACGCAGAATGCTGACGCGGTTTCGCATGCTGAAGGTTCCCTGTATTTGATTCAAATAAATAAGTTAACACAGTTGTAACACACTCAATTTCTTAAGCAAAACTATCCCGCCACTTCGACAAGTTTCACTTTCCAGACTATCTTCAAGACACACGAAGTTAAGGTTTCCCAACGCACTCATGCAGATGCAGGCGGCACCCAGCGTTTCGCCCATACAATCGAGTAAATTTGCTAACGTAAGCAGCTATGGTGAATGCAATGTTGACAGAATTTTATCGCCAAGTGCGTCAACGCAGTTTGACTTTGATCCAAGGGTTGAGCGCCGAAGATACGCAATTGCAATCGATGCCCGATGCGAGCCCGCTCAAATGGCATTTAGCGCACACCAGCTGGTTTTTTGAAACCTTTGTGCTATTGGCCCATGACCCAGATTACCAAGCGTTCGATCCGACCTTTAATTATTTATACAATTCGTATTACAACGCGGCAGGCAAGCGTCACCCGCGTGCTCATCGCGGCATGGTGTCGAGACCTTCCCTTGAACGTATTCGCGATTATCGCGCCCACATTGAGGACGCGATGCTGCGTATGCTCCCCAGTATCGATACAAAAATTGAAGATATCGTTCAGGTCGGCCTGCACCACGAAATGCAGCATCAAGAATTAATGGTGACGGATTTCAAACATGCGCTGTGGTTGAACCGCTATGCGCTGACCCAAATCGCCGCAGGGCCCGCCACTCCACTTGATGAAGCGGTATCTAGCCTGAATAATTGGCGCGACTATGACGGCGGACTAGTCTTGATTGGTCATGATACCAGCCAAGGCTATGGCTATGACATTGAGAGCCCCGAACATCAGTATTATTTACAACCATTTGCTTTGGCACGCTCGCCTGTCACCAATGCCGACTTCCTGCGCTTTATTGACGATGGCGGCTACCAGAACCCGGACTTTTGGATGTCCGAAGGATTTGAACTTAGTCAGCAGCAACAATGGCAAAGCCCACTCTACTGGTGTATGCGTCAATACCTGCAGAGCTCAGATCCAAACGATATTCAGCTGATGACTTGGGGTGGTTACCGTCGTATCGACCTGAATGAGCCGGTGACCCATATTAGCTGGTATGAGGCTGACGCCTTTGCGCGCTGGGCCGGAGCGCGTTTACCCACTGAATTTGAATGGGAGCACGCTGCACGTCAGCAATCGGTTTCCGGACATTTTTTAGAGGACAAGCTGTACCACCCACGGGCTATCGCTACCCAAGCCGCTAAGAGTGACCAACTGCAGCAACTGTTTGGCGATGTTTGGGAATGGACCCAAAGTAGTTATGCCCCCTACCCTGGATTCCAACCGGCGCCAGGCGCTTTAAGTGAGTACAACGGTAAGTTCATGATCAACCAGATGGTATTACGCGGTGGCTCATGTGCCAGCGCACAAGCGCATATTCGCGCAACGTACCGTAACTTTTTTCACCCGCATCAGCGTTGGCAGTTCAGTGGCTTGCGCTTAGCTCAGGATCGTTAACTATGTCGTTTTATCAGGATGCAGTCACTGGCCTTAACAGCCAACCGAAATGGCTTTCACCGAAATACTTTTACGATGCCCGAGGCTCTCATTACTTCGATTTAATTTGTAAGTTAGACGAGTACTACCCCTACCGCACCGAAATGGCGTTACTGCCGACGGTTGCTGAAGAGCTGGACCAATGGCTGCCCAAGCAAGTCGTTATCGTCGAGTTTGGCGCAGGTTCGCTGCATAAAATTCGTCCGTTGCTAAGTACCAGCCAAGCCATTCGTGGTTTTATTCCAATCGATATTTCAGCTGAGCACTTACACAACGCGGGTGCCACCTTGCAGCAAGAATTCGCGCAACTGGAAGTCAAACCTGCGGTGGGTGACTTTACCCAAACCTTGCAACTGCCCCATTTGGAATTAGAAAAAGACAACCAACGCATACCCAAGCTTGGCTTTTTTCCCGGCTCAACCTTGGGTAACTTTACTCCCGACGAAGCCCGGGAGTTTTTACGCAATGCTCGCCAAAGTTTGGGGCCTGATAGTATGTTTTTGCTCGGTGTCGACACCCAGCAAGACATCGCCACCATAGAGCGCGCCTACAATGATGCGAAGGGTGTCACTGCGAGCTTCAATAAAAACATATTAGTGCGCATGAACCGCGAGCTAAGCACCAACTTCAAACTTGACCAATTTAGCCACCGCGCGATATTCAATCGCCAACACAGTCGGATAGAAATGCATCTTGTCAGTGATATTGAGCAACAAGTCACGCTAGGCGATAAGCAAATACGCTTTGCCCGCGGGGAAAGTATCCACACTGAGAATTCTTATAAATACACGCCTGCCACCTTGGCTGCGCTGGTTGAATCAGCAGGCTGGCAGTTGCAGCATACCTGGCAAGCGCCGAGCGCAGCTTTTAGCGAGGTATTACTGCATTGAGGCCTGTGTTGAACATGTCGCTAAAAGGCGCAGGCCGCTGTGCTTGGGTGGTATTTTGTGTGCTCTGGGTCATCGCAACAGCCTGGGTGCTGTACTACTTCACTTTCGCTAACTACGGTGAATTCGACCCCGAACAAACATGGCTGGGACAGAGCTCAGAACTACGCATAACGGATCTGGGATTGCCGCAAGGTTCTGGCATGCATATCGTACACGTACGTGCACCCTACTGCAGTTGTAACCCACTTGCGGATGCACACACAGCGACTATTCCAGACACCGTCAACCAGCATTGGGCCAGCGCAGATGACATCGCAGCCACCGGGTTTGATTTACCCGCAACACCAGCCGCGCTCATCTTTCAAGACGGCGCATTGGTGTACGCGGGCCCATACGCCAGTGGCGCATTCTGTGCGGTTGAAGACAGCCTTATCGACGATATTTTACGTGGCCAACAGCAGTTGGCCGGTACCTACTTAAACGGCTTAGTGCGTGCGTGTCGTTGCCTCAACTGACGGTGCAGGAAAATGCTGGCGGTAGCTTTGGACGCTAAAACGGGCAGCTAAAATAAGTGCCACAATGCTCGTTGCAGCCAGCGCCAGCCATGCCGCGGTAAAACTTTCCAAGGCATCACGCATGTAGCCAGCCGCAAAGGGTGCCACCGCTGCAATTAAATAACCAATACCTTGGACAAAAGCCGTCAAACGTCCCGCCTGCAGCGGATTATCAATATGATCCATGGTGATAATCATCGACAGCGGGAAAATACCGCCAATACCTAAACCAACCATCGCCACCCAAAGCAGTAATCCGGTTTCTGGGATCAGCGCCAGCGCGCTAAAGCCTATCAACTGCAAAGCACACAGCACTGCGATGACCGGACGCTTGTCATGGCGCCGACTCGCCCACCAAGGAAATGCAATACCCGCAACCACTTCGCATAAGGTCAAGAAGCCAAGCAGCAGCCCCGCCTGTTTGGCGCTGTAACCCAATTCCTGCGCATAAGGTGCCAGCCATGCCAACACACTGACGTAGCAACTTGTTCCTAAAGCAAAAAATACCGCAAGTTGCCAAGCACGCGATGAGCGCCAAAAGCGTTGCGTGGCTAGCGTCGGTTGTGCGTGATTAGGTTGCGTGACACGCTGAGGGCGCACCCAAAGCAAACACAATAACGTGGCAAACAATGCCAACCAAACCCAATGGCCCAAACTGTCGCGCCAGCTTAAAGTCGATGCCAACATCGGCGCGCTAGTCGCGGCCAGCGCTGCACCGCCCATAATCGCGGTGACGTAGAACCCCATCACCAAGGGCGCCCGTAAACCAAAACGCTGCTTGATAATCGCTGGCATTAAGGTTTGAATCAGTGCAATCGCGATACCTGCAAGTAACGCGGTGGTAATCAAAAACCCGCCGCTAGGGGCCCAGAACCTTGCTGCAGTGGCCGCTGCGAGTAACGATAACGCTGCGGCAATCGAGCGCTCAAGCCCCAAGGGTTTGGCAAGTTGAAAGCCAACAAAACTGAATAACCCCATTGCCAACACTGGCAAGGTGGTCAGCAGTGATGCCATGGCATAATTAAGGCCTAAATCAAGCTGAATACTTTGTAGTAACGGACCAATCGCTGCGAGCGCTGGGCGCAGATTAAGCGCGATCACAACCAACGCGATAACACATAACCATTGAGCTTTACTGAGCGGCATCTTATTGGTTAAATCTTTGCTTTCAATCATCTACTTTATTTAATCTCGGCTGGTTTGGGGAATCTCATTAGCCCCGAATACTGCATAGCAACGCAAAAGGCGCAGAATCATACAGCAAAAGCGTCGAAAAATCACCTTAACAATGGCACCCCGCAACGTTGCATCATCTTCACTAATGCAGAATTTTCAACCTGCGCCAAGAATCCAGCATCTAGTGAATAGTGTGCTTGCATGTGACCGATTAACTGCGCGGCCTCATGTAAGCGCTCGGCAGTGATCAGCGGCCAAGTTTGTTGGTCGCTATTCAGCAAATCGTATTGTTGAGCCTGAGCGCGCAGCCAGTTTAGGTCCCGCGCTTGACGTTGTTCAGGTTCGAGCTTGGCTGTTCGCTCAACCTGCTGTGCTTGCCAGTTGGCTTGCGCCACTTTGACGCGTTCGCTGTCACGAGTCACCTCGACTCCAGGCGGTTGCTTCGATTGCCGTTCAGCCAATATATAGATATCGCCTTGGTCGTCCTGACCATGAAATACCGCGCCGATATCAGCCACCGTATCTCTGCCTACCCAGTGCAAGGCGTTAACCTCAATATCTAACCTTTGACCAGCCAAGAAGACTGCGGTGTCTGATTGCAACAGCATCCAATCGTAGTCACGCACTTGATAATGACCCAACGCTGACTTACGAATGCCAGGTAGGTTGCGAAAGAACCACAGCCAATTCGCATCGGTCGCAAAGTCCTCATCCACCACTTGTAACGACTTTCCATCAAGTTCAGGTATTGGCTGCAAATAACTGCCCTGCTGCGCTTCGGCCTGATGCCACGTAAACACATCTGCGCCCTGTACAAAATAAAAATGCCCGTGCTTGCCTACCCGCTTAAAACCAGAGGCTGGGCACTCGTGTACGCAATCCCCCACGACCACATATCGGTTATCGGCAATCCCGTATGGGCGAGTTTTAACGCTATGAATATCAATTTCAGGCAATGGTGTGATGGCGCCTTTGAAATAGCAATACACCAAGTGACCGTTATAAAAGTAGCTATATTGCGGGGTCTTGCGCGCGAGAGGGTGTGCGGCATGCAGAAATATTGGGTCCGCAAAGCTCGCTGCGTTGATCTCGTCAGCAGTTACTTTGCTGGTCGGCTTGGCCATGGTCTGTCCTTGATCATTTGTGCGTTAAATCGGCGTTGCGAAAGCATAACGCAAAATCACAACGCATTGAAAAGACACAATGTTAAGGACAGTTAAAGGTGTGTATGGCGGTTTGTGTAAGTCGCTTCAAAAGATACTAAGGCCGCGCTGACACCACTAAGCACTAGAGTAACAATGGCAGCCCCAAAACTCCAAATTGCAACCGTCATCGCAATGAGCGAACGGTCAGGTGTACGCGATGTCATTGTCATCCCTGCGAAGTTACGACTGACGACTTCAGGCCCAAGGAAGGGAATCGCGGCCGCAGCTGCTAGCGCCAATAGCAACAAGACGATGCCGACAATCAAAAGAAAGCGAGCTAACAGCAATAATGGTGTTAAGTTTTTGGTTTTTATATTGCCATAAGGAATGAACTTTCTTAAAAAATACACTATTGCTAATCCTTGCATCACCACCGCATCCTTTTGATAACACCTGCCCCACGTCGGGGAAGGCTCATTCACAGACGGATAAGATATCATTTCAGCATATGAAACAACAGCAACAAAGCTAACCTCTATCTTTTAACCCTGACAGCTTACTGCGTGTAGCATGCAAGTGCTGGCTAAGTTGCTCAATAAGCGCTTGGTGCTCATGGGCGTCGCCTCGCAGCTCGGTATTGGCTAGTAAATCGGCCAATTTTTGGTCGTGCTGTAAGCATTTATCAATCACCGCGTCGTTCGAATCGCCAGCAAGTAGTTGAGTGATACCTCCCCCGACTTTCTGCAATAGCTCTTTATCTGGGTCAGGTTGCACAGGTAGCTCACCCAAAGCCTTTACCATCGCTTTAGCACGCGGAATAAAGCTTGCGCGCTCAGCAGCAACACGCTCCAATACTGCGCCGATATCGTCGTTAGCCACTTCGGACATGTCTGCATAATAATCGTGGGTTTCCATGACTAATTTAAGAATTTCTACTGCATCCGCTTGTTGTTCGGTGCGAATAATTGACATAGTTAAGCTCTCACTTTGATGCGTGGGTTGAATTCTCTTGCGCCTCGGGCTGCGGCATGTCGCCGACAATCACTTCCAGCGCCTCAGGGATTACCTTGAATTCAGCGGGGGTTTTCGTTTTCACCTCGCCGTCTGCCTCAATTTGCTTTGGCTTCGACGTACTAATTGTAAATGTAGAAGCCGCATGACACACCACCCGCTCTGCATGGCGTAATTTACCTTGGCGAAAATGCCCGCCTAATAGCAGCAGGCGCCACCAAGGCTGCGGTTGTAAGCAAAATAAGTTTAGCTTGCCATCCTGCAGTGTCGAATGCTCATCGACAATATTACCGCCACCATAGTAACGTCCATTGCCAATGGCTAAGTGAATACCCCGCAATGAACGCTGCCACTTGGCCGACTTAATCTGTACTTTAAAATGCCGATTACGCTTAATGGCCTGCATTGAAGCCGCTAAATAAGCAAATACACCAAAGATTTTTTTACTTTCGGGGGTTAACTCATGCGTGACATCAACGCCTAGGCCAATATGCGCCACATTGACAAAATAATGTTGATTGACCTGCGCTAAATTAATTCGTTGGCGTTGCCCCGCTATGATTACCTGGGCTGCTTGCTCTAAGTCATCCGGCACCCCAATTGAACGTGCAAAATCGTTTGCCGTCCCCATCGGTAATATAGCTAATGTGCGCTGGTGCTCGTAAGCGGCAGCAAGTGCAGAGCTGATAGTGCCGTCGCCCCCGGCAATAATCACAACGCCGTCTTGTTGGTCGAAGTCAGCGATACATTCGGCCATATGCGATGCACTTTTCGACTCGCACACTTGGACATTCATGCCACCTGACTGCAGCACATCAAGTGCATGCTCCAACTCATCCGATGCGCCGTTTCGGCTATTTGGGTTCACAATTAACAATGCCTGTTGCAATGCTTTACTCCCTGCTATTCCTGCGATTGGCGTGCAAACAAGGCGTGTCAGTACAACGCCCTATTAAACATATGCGCTAACTGCAAATGCCGCAAAGAACTGGCATAACTTTTACGCTTGGGGCTGTAACGCATAGTGCATTCACTAAAGCGTTTGAGGGTGTTAACCTGCCAATATCATCATATTGATTCAAGGCAAACTAGGTGCTAACTCGATTACCAAAGTGGGTAGAGTATGGCGCATTTATACTCGCGCTAATCGCTGGCTTTATTAATGCTGTCGGCCTGTTCGGCTTTCATCACCAATCGATTTCGCATTTATCGGGGATTACCACGCTCATTGGTGTCGGACTAACCTCCAGCCACTTCACCCACACTCTGCATTTAATCTTCATTGTGATGGCCTTTATTGTCGGCGCAGCGCTGTCAGGATTTATTTTGCGCGATGGTGCGCTTAAACTTGGCCGCAACTACAGTGCCCTGTTGCTTATCGAAGGACTGTTACTGGCAACGGCTGTTATATGCTTGAACCAACAAATGCTGGTCGGACATTACTTGGCGTCTGCGGCCTGCGGTTTACAAAACGCCATGGTTACAACCTACAGCGGCGCTGTTATCCGTACCACCCATGTAACCGGTGTATTTACAGATCTCGGCCTGATGCTCGGTGCCAAATTGGGTGGTGAAGCCTTCGATACCCGCAAAGCACTGCTTTTTTTCCTCATTGTCAGTGGCTTTTTATTGGGTGGAACATTGGGTGCCTTCGCCTATCAGGACCTTGCTTTTAACGCACTGTATATTCCCGCCACGCTGTGTTTGCTACTCGCCGCTATTTACCAATGGTATGGGCGACGCAATGCTGCGTAGCGTCGCGCGTTATGTTCGCTCGATGCATAACGTATCGGTGACACCAATATCTAGCGCAAAAGCGTCGTCATGGGTTACCAACAAGATCCCCCCTTGATACTGTCGCAACACACCCGCTAACTGCTGCTTGGCTTGCAAATCAAGGTGATTGTCCGGTTCATCCAGAATCAGCAGCTGTGGCTTAGTGCTTTCAGCACCAGCTAACATGACCATCAAGAGTGCAAGTTTCATTCGCTCCCCGCCACTTAATACACCCGCCTTTAACATGACTTTATCGGAACCTAAACCCACTTGCGCCAAATGCGTCCTTGCCTCGGTAAGGGTTAATCTTGGGTTGTAATTAAGCAGGTTGTCTAACCGGTTACGGTGTTCGCAGAGCAACGAAAAGTGTTGATCCAACACATGGGGATGATAATTTCCACGCAATTGCCCATGCTTTGGCGACATGCGCCCCTCAACGATCCGCAGCAACACCGATTTGCCTGCGCCATTCGCACCCTGAATGCGAAGTTTATCGGCAGTTTTTAAACTAAAAGTTATACGTGATTGCACACCGAACGGCAGCAGCACATCATCGCAGTGCAGCAGATGACGATTGCCTGATGTCGCCCATGTTGGCTGGGGTAAACTTACAGCATCAATGAATTCAAGCCTTGAGGCAGCCTCACTAAGCGCAGATTCAGCTTCAGCCTGTTGGCGATAGTCTGCATAGTTACCTTGGTACGTCTGCAACCCTAAAGTCGATAGTTCATGCACCCAGTCAGCTAGGCCCAGAAGCGCACGGTCGTGGCTGGCGACCAATAACACTTTGTTGGGTTGTTTAACAAACTGATTGCATTGCGCTCGCAGCCAAAGCCGCCCTTCAGTATCTAGATGATTACTTGGTTCATCCAATAACAAGTTTACTGGGTTTTGTTGAAACGCTTTTAGCAGCCGCAAGCGCATCTGTTGGCCACCGCTGAGTGCCCGCATCGTCGTGGATAATGTCTGTGCAGCATTGGTAAAACCAAGGGCGTTCATATCCGCTTCGATAGCTTGCTTGAATAACCAATCGTCATCCACGAGCTCAAAATCATCCGCTTCTACACTGCCTGCGTTAATACGCTCGAGCGCTGCAAGCTTGGCTTCGATGCCAAGATATTGGGCTACGGATTGCTCATAGGCAGATGCGTTTTGAGCCACCAATACAGTATGGCCGGTACGGTGGATATCATCGTTCACCAGTATCCCGCCTTGCCTATGCTCACCGCTTAACACATGCAGCAGGCTACTCTTGCCACTTCCATTACGCCCCACTAAGGCATGGAATCCAGCAGATGAATGAAAACTTAATTGGGAAAAGACCACGCTGCCGTTATCCCACTGCAGAGTGATTGATTGCGCACTGATAGACATGTGACGCCTCCGGTTACCAAGGATTGGAAACACGGGGCGGGAAAAAGCCAGCTAAAGCTTGACCCACTAACCGAAATGAAAACAAAATTCATAGGCTTAGTTATTCATGGCGGCAGACTCCTAAAGATAAGATGGCAACATGTTAGTCGAATGAAGTGGGCTGAGTAAAGTTGGACTACAGATCACGCGCAGCATTGAGTGCGGTGGTGCATATGTATATATGGTGATGCAAAGGATAATGAATCGAGCGTCTTGAGTTTTGCGATTGGGTATTACTGACTGGCAGGTGAAACCTGCCCTTGAAATGGTGCCCGGGGCCGGACTTGAACCGGCACGCTGTTACCAGCGAGGGATTTTAAATCCCTTGTGTCTACCAATTTCACCACCCGGGCGACACTTGTGTGGAATGTTTGCTTTTGGAGGCGGGTCCCGGAGTCGAACCGAGATCCACCGATTTGCAATCCGCTGCATAGCCATTCTGCCAACCCGCCAGCCATGCGCATTAGGCAGGTGCCAGTGCTGGACGCAATTCTGCCACCATCTATGCAGGCTGCAAACACTCTTTTGCATGAAAATGTACTGACTGACCACTTTTCAGGCATTTTGGCTTCAATTGGAGAAAAATCGGGGTATTTTAATACAGATTACTGTTAATCAACTGGTTTTTGGCATTGCCAACATAGCTCAAAACCGGCGGGGTTCTGCTCTTTACAGTAAGAACATTGCCAAACTGACGTTTGTTGGGCAGATTTCTCATAAGCAATCACAGCTTCTCGCGCAGTCTCCACATGCTTAGGGCTAACCCATACTGGCGTATACAAGGCATCTAAAGGTAACTCCCCTATTCCACCACCTAACAACTGACTGCTGACACCTGCTTCGATCCCTTGCTGGCGTAATAACCCTGCAATCAGCTCGGCTTCCATTGAGTTTGCCGCCGTATAAATTTTTACCCAGTCAGACTTAACCTGCATAACCAGCCTTATACGTTAAATCATTTGCTCAGACGATATAATATGCTCACCTGGCTCTGCTGCCAACGCAGCATCGAGCATGGCGGCAGCAATATGCGCCGCAGGATTGATTCGCCAGCGCTTAGGTAATATAGGCCCAGTAACACTCAGCACACCAGACATAACACGTTCACCCAGACGAAACTCGTCGCGTGGTCCGCCAATTAATCCAGGCCGCGCCAGAGTCAGTGAAGTAAAACCTATGGTGCGCAACGACTGCTCAAGCTCACCTTTAACCCGGTTATAGAAAAAGCGCGATTGCGCATCGGCACCCATCGCTGAATTCAACACAAAGGTTGGTGTACCCGCTTCGTGGGCCAGCTTTGCAACATGCAGCGGATAGTCATAATCGACACGCCGAAATGCTTCTTGCGAACCTGCGCGGCGCATTGTAGTGCCCAGCGCACAAATGACAGCATCAGCCTGCCACCAGTCAGCCGTCTGCTCTAGTTGCTCAAAATTAACCTGCAGTGATAATAACTTAGGATGCGCGGGTAACTCTCGGCGCACAGGAGCCACTACACTGGCCACGCGTGAATCGTTTAAGGCTTGTGTCAAAACTTGTTTGCCGACTGCGCCTGTCGCGCCAACGAGTAACAGTTTTTTTGCTGAGTTCATAGTTCTCTTCCGTAGGCTTCTTTTACACATACATAGGAAATTGAAGGAAAACGATTAAGAGAAATTATAGGAATAAAAAAAGGACCTAAAGGTCTAATGCCGATCAGTTAAGGATTGGCAGATAAAAATTTAACGGATCAGTTGACCGATCCTGTAGACCCTTCAAAATCCGTAATCAGATATCTGATTACGGATTTTTTTATGTTGTTTAGCCAAGCCCTCGAAACTCTGCAAGACTTCAAGCCAGATGACTTTAATAAGCTATCAGACTTGTTAGAGCCCGAACTCATTGAGCAGTGCCTGCAAGACACTGGAGTTACCACAGTGCGCAAGCGACGCTTGCCTATGGACTTAATGGTCTGGACGGTGGTTGGTATGGCGTTGTTTCGTGATATGCCGATGCGTCAGATAGTGTCACATTTAGATTTGATGTTGCCTGGCCAACGGCCATACGTAGCGCCAAGTGCAGTCGTGCAGGCGCGGCAACGGCTAGGCTCTGATGTTGTGAAACTGATGTTTGAGCGAACCAATGCACTTTGGTTTGATAAGCTCCCCACCTCAAACTGGAATGGTCTATCAATGCTCGCGGTCGATGGCACGGTGTGGCGAACCCCTGACACCCCTGAGAACGATGAACATTATGGACGAACCGTGAATGGGTCAAAGCCTTCTGATTACCCGCAGGTACGGATGGTGACGCAGATGGAAGTGAGCAGCCACCTAACGATGGGGGCGGCATTCGACAGTGTCGATGTAAATGAAATGGTGCTCGCCGCACAACTTATTGAAAACACGCCGAACCACTCACTCACCCTGTTTGATAAAGGCTTTTACTCACTTGGCCTATTGCACACGTGGCAGTCTACCGGGGAAGAAAGGCATTGGCTCATTCCTGTAAAAAAGGGGACTCAGTACAGCGTATTACGAAGCTTCAGCGACGATGACAAAATCGTCGAGCTCAAGCTATCTTTGCAGGCTAGGAAGAAATGGTCAGATGCACCGAGCAGCATTCAAGCTCGACTAGTGTCAAAAAAGATAAACAAAAAGCAAGTGGATGTTCTGACCTCAATGGTGGATGTATCGCGCTATCCGCAAGAAGATATCGTTGAGCTCTATACCCATCGCTGGGAAATTGAGCAGGGATATCGGGAAATGAAGCAGTATATGTTGAACAACGAACTGGCCCTGCGCAGCAAGCGGCCAGAGCTTGTCACACAAGAGCTGTGGGGGATTCTATTAGCTTACAATCTGCTGCGCTACATGATGGCGCAAATGGCCTATAGCTTAAAAGATGTTGAACCCTATCAAATGAGCTTCAAACAAACATCGGTGTATCTCGTTGGCCAGCTACATATGTTTGCCCACATATCACCGGGGAATTTACCCAAGATATTTAAAAACATGATGGACATGGCAAGCGCATTTGTCCTGCCTGAGCGACGAGAGCGCAGCTACCCACGCTCAACAAAAAGAAGGCCGAGTCGTTATCCGACTCGGCCTCCTTCAAAACCTGCTCGTCGTAAGCTTAACTGACAAGCAGTACATGTATGCCAATCACCCACCTGCGGGTAATCATCAGCATAATATCAGATAACCCAATAAAGACATGCAAAACAGACACCTGCAAAAGCTTTTATAAAGTAAACCTTTTTTAAAGATGCTGAATACCTCCACTGCAAGCAGCGCTTCTAATGGCCGGACTAATTGCTACGCCTTGTTGTTTCCCTTTTCTTTATAAATCAGTGTATATAAAGTCGGAATAACAAACAGGGTCAGTACTGTTGAAGTGATTAGTCCTCCCAGAACTACAGTTGCCAACGGTTTATGAATTTCACTGCCAATTCCCTGCGACAATAAAATAGGCACTAACGCAAGTATTGAGGTTATGGCGGTAATCAAGACAGGCTGTAAACGGGTTGCTGTGCCTTGTAGCACAGCGTCCTGCACTGACATTCCACGCTGCCGTAAGCCATTAATCGCATCTAGTAATACCACGCCATTTAGCATTGCTACACCAAAAACAGTTATAAAACCAATAGCGCTCGGCACTGATAAATATGTTCCACTTAGGTACAGAGCAATAACCCCGCCGACAAGGGCCACAGGCACATTAGTTACTACCAAAGCCACCTGTTTAATGGAGCGAAAAGCCAGGTACAGAAATAGCGTAATAATCAGCAGAGAAACCGGTACCACTACCATTAACCGTTGCTGCGCTCGCTGCTGATTCTCAAACTGTCCGCCTATTTCAATCGTATAGCCGGCAGGTAAGTCAAACTGCTGGATTGCCGATTGAATATCAGCAACCACACTACCCATAGCCCGGCCACTG
Organism: Aliidiomarina maris; assembly: GCF_003987335.1. Taxonomy (GTDB): domain Bacteria; phylum Pseudomonadota; class Gammaproteobacteria; order Enterobacterales; family Alteromonadaceae; genus Aliidiomarina; species Aliidiomarina maris. The sequence continues at coordinate 72,603 of NZ_PIPK01000013.1, forward strand.
ATATTAGACTCAATGACAATTCGGCGCTGGGCGTTTTCGCGGCGAATCATCGGAGCTGCCGATTCACGCGTGATTTCAGTTATATCTCCCAATAAAACAATTGCTCCGCTGGCTGTTTTTAGCGGAATGCGCGCAATGGACTCTGGTGAGGCACGAAAGTCAGAATGAAGTCGTACATTTATATCATGACGGGCATTACCATCCAGAATCTGCCCCGCATTTTCTCCACCCACACCTAAACGTACCCAGGCCATCAAGTCTGCAACATCAAATCCGTAACGGGACATTGCGGTATAATCAGGGCGAATAGTTAATTGCTCTTCACCACTAATTTGCTCCAGCGCCACGTCGGTAGTTCCGGGGATAGCATCCACTAAACGTTGTAGTTCCTCGCCCTTTTCCGCCAGAACACCCAAATCAGAGCCAAATAACTTGATCGCCAATTGCGCCCGAACCCCGGATAACAGCTCATCAACCCGTGTTGCTATAGGCTGAGAAAAATTGAGTACAACACCAGGTAGCTCACCCAGCACTTCATTCATTTTACTTTGTAGTTCTTCGCGGGTGGCTGCGGTCTGCCACGCCGCCATATCGGTTAAACCGATGTACATTTCGATATTATTAATAGGCTCAGGATCTCCACCCAACTCAGGGGCGCCTATACGCGACAACGCGTAGGTCACTTCCGGGAAGTCCATCAGCATGCCTTCCAGTTGCTGTGCTACACGAATGGAAGTATCCAGATTTGCCGACGGTGCCAGAGTAACCCGCATATTAATTGTTCCTTCTTCCAGTTCCGGGGCAAACTCTGTTTCCAGTCGTGGACCAAGCAGCACTGCTATGCTGACAAATGCCAGCGTAACCACCCCTACCCATAGCGGCTTTTTCAAACTCAGGGTAAGGCCCCGAATAAAGCCGCGTTCAACAATATGGTATATCTTCGGCTCAACATGTTTAGGCGCTTTTTTGAATAAGTACGATGCCAGCGGTGGCACTATAACTAACGCAACTATTAAGGAGCCTGCCAAACCTAAAATGACGCTGACCGCCATAGGCTGAAATAACTTACTTTCCACCCCTTCAAGAAAAAATAAAGGAACAAACACAGTCATAATAATCAACGTTGCAAACATGACTGGCCGGGCAACCTCCTGACCCGCTTCAATAATATGCTCAGTCACTGTCATGGGCCGGGTACTTTGCGATGCTGTAAGTCGTTGAAAAATCCGCTCGACCATCACGACCGACGCATCAATCATCAAGCCTGTTGCAATAGCTAATCCGCCCAACGACATCAGGTTGGCTGAAATTCCCCACTGATGCATAAAAAGCAGCGCAACCCCTATTGACAACGGGATCGATAAAAGCACTAACACTGAAGCGCGGATGTTTCTTAAAAATCCAAGCAAAACCAAGACAATCAGCACAAACGCAAAAAAAACAGCATCCCTGATTGTAGTTACCGCTCTTTCAATCAAGTGCGACTGATCATAGTACGCTTCAAGGTATACGCCCTCAGGGAGGGCGCTATTGATACTATCTAAACGCGCTTCAATACCATCGATAACAGCCTTTGTATTCGCACCTGTCCGCTGCAAAATAATGCCAGCAACCACTTCGCCCAGAGCCTCGGTCTCACCTGACTCATTTTTTTCAGTCATTGTGACTGCACCCACTCGGATTTCATGGCCAAAACCTACCGATGCGACATCGCCAATTCGCACCGGAATTCCCTGACGCTGTATAATTGGTAGTTGACGAATAGCCTCCAGCCCAGCATCACCCGCCGGCAGCATACCTGCACCACGAACGACTAACTGATTATCACCCTGAGGCATAAACCAGCCACCAGCATTCAGGTTATTATCGGCCAATGTGCTAAAGACCTGCTCCATAGTCAGGTCATATTCTAGAAGGCGTACGGGATCAATTTGCACCTGGTACTGCAGAACTAGCCCACCGAAGGACAAGATTTCAGTGACTCCATCCACGGGCATCAACAGTAACTTGACCAGAAAATCATTCAATGTGCGTAAAGCAGCCGCATCATACGCCGGATTATCTGAGCGCAATGTGTATTGGAATACCTCACCAAGGCCGGACGTATTAGGCCCCATTTCAGGTATTCCAAGCTGTTCAGGAATCATCTCGCGCGCTTCACTAAGCTTTTCAAATACTTGCTGGCGGGCAAAATAAATATCAGTACCGTCTGCAAAAACAACAGTTACCACCGACAAACCAGTGCGGGATAACGAACGCACCTCTGTCACTCCCGTTAAAGCGTACATTGATGATTCAAGCGGATAGGTAATCAACTGTTCGACTTCTTCGGCTGCCAGACCATTGGCCTGAGTGTTAACCGTCACCTGTACATTGGTTACATCTGGAAATGCATCTAAATTTAGTCGAGGAATAGTAAAAATTACCCCGCCAATAAAAACACTCAACAGGATAAATACCATTAAGCGGAACTGAATCAGACGACTTAAAAGTGTAGAAAACATTGCTCAGCTCCTTAATGGTTGTGGGTATCGAAACCATCTTTTGCCAGTTCAGATGCGATAAAAAATGCACCTTTCATGACCAACCTGGCACCTGGTTCAATACCACTGACAAGATGAAGTCCACCTTGGCTCTCCAACACGGCAACCTCAACAGAACTAAACGTATTTTGTTCATTTTGCACGAATACGCGCCATTGATTACCCTCCTGACGGTGCAATGCTGCATCAGGTACGAGTACGCCCTGCTGTTCAGCAGACGGTAAATGAACTTCAGCAAACTGTCCGGCATGCCAATGAGTCGAACGGTTATCTACAGAAATAAGGATCTGCTCAGTTCGGGTCACAGACGACACGTAATGACCTCGGCTCAACACCTCTCCGGTTACCAACTCTCCATTCACGTTAACAACAACAGACTGCCCCGCTTCCAGGGGCAACCGGTGTCTTACCGGCAACTCTGCGGCCACCCACAACGTTGATTCATCGTTAACCCGCAAAAGAGATGTTCCGGCTGATAGAGTCTGCCCGGCGGAGTACTGTAGCTGTTCCGGTGATAACTGCACTTTCCCGGCCATCGGTGATAACACCTGAACCTGACCAATACAGTCAGAACAACTAAGCAATGCAGTGATTTGTGCGTCCGTCATAAACACCGAGCGCAACACGGCACGCCGCCGCTCGGCTTCAATTCTGGCCTGAACCCGAACTGTATCGCTGACTACGCCTTCTTCCATACGTTGAATGCGCGATAACTCCTGCGCTGCCAGTACGAAATCTGCCTGAGCGTCAGCAATCTCTCGCCCACCAATGGTCAAAAGCTCATCTCCGACAGCTACACTTTGGCCGATGCTTGCATCGTAATGGATAATTCGTACGTCCAGTTGTGGGGCAATCACAATACTGCGCGCCCGATCATTCAAAAGTTGCCCGGGCACCGTTGTCTGCAGTGAAAACCCTGAACCCACTGCCTGTTCAACTTCGATACCAGCAAGTCTTTGCTGCTCATTTGTCAGAGTAACTTGGCCGCTGTGTTCATCGTCGTGATTATCATCATGTGCAACCGCTGCCCCAATAAAACACGCACTGATTATCGTGCTCAGCACAACGGCGAAGGTACATTTTGCTAAGATACACTGGACCACACGCCCCGCTCTATAAGCAGTGCTTGATATGATTTTCATAAAAATATTTCCGGTATGTATTCAGTACACAAATCCACCCGCTATATAAGCGAGTTCAAGTAGTCGTAGATATAGAAGAAATAAAGTTATGCGATGGGAGGGCGAAATGAGGAATCAGAAAAGAGAGAATTGAAACGCACTGACAGAAGAGCGACTCCAGAAGAAAGTAGCGTTCTATCCGTCGTTTTAGAACAAGCAGCCATCATCGTGATACCGCCATGACACTGGCAGTCGAGACATAGCTCGTTAAAGTCTGAATCGCTTAATTCTGCTGAAATTGCAGTGTTTGCCTGAAGCTCAAGGTGTATATGTGAGGTTTGACTGTCATCATGTCGTTGTTCACTCAAATGCAACTGATGCACACCCGTACCAGCCAAAGAAAGCTGAGCGAGCAATATCAGAGTCATTATTGATAAAAGTGCGTGACGCATGGACAGTCCGGTTAAGCCTGAACTAAAATTTAGGCTCAGTATAGCAGATTATTAACCGGTAATAAAAGATGAATTACCACGCTAAAAGGCGTGCATAGTACACAGTAATTCTACATAGTTAACACATGGTCGGTTTGACAGAACACCCTGTTTTCAAATAATCTGACGACCGTCCGGCTTGATAAAAAATTATTGAATACGCATGTGTACACGATTGTAAAGGCTATAAAAATAAACGATTCAGGCGTTACTTAAGGGGAAATATGCTGCTACCCATACTCATTCTTCTGCCCTTTCTGGGATGTATCGCCGCGGCTTTTATGCCAACCCATGCACGCAACCGAGAGGCCTGGTTTGATGCAGCTATCGCACTCACTTCTCTTATTCTGACATTATCTCAATACTGGTTTATCAGTGACGGAAATGTTCTGCGCTATCAGGTTAGCTGGATGGAGCAGTAAGGCCTCTGTAGCCTTTTTTAATATGTCTTTTTCCATCTCAATGTCACGAATGCGCTTCTCAAGCTCGCGTATTTTCAGCTGCTCTGGCGTCATCGGCGTGGCTCTGGGGCTTTCCCCGTCACGCTCCTTTCGAAGCTGACGAACCCATTTATCCATAGTCGAATGTCCGACGTTCATGGCTTCAGCAGCTTCTCGAACTGTGTAGTTTTGGTCGACTACCAGCTGTGCTGCTTCAAGTCGAAATTCAGGGCTAAAGTTACCCTTTGGTCTTCTGGTCATGTTGTCACCTAATTGTCTCTTGGTGCATGACGATGATAGCACCTCTAATTAGGTGGCCAAATTTAGTTTGCCACTACAAAGATACCCATTAATAGCCATTGTAGGGCTTTTAGTTGCAGGAGATGGGCAGGAAATAAATTCTGCAGTAGAATGCGCCAACTCTATTTGAGTACCCCTTTCATAAAACACACCAAATGTTCCTATGCTTGACGAAGAAAATTGTAGTTGCCCCCGCTAAAACGGACAGTTTAACTTGCCACTTTAAGAGCTCGATACTCTCGCGGTACAGCATTTTCAATCCGCTGTGCGGATGGTAATTGTTGTAATCGTCGAACCACTCAGGCAGTTTAGCCAATACAGTCGCGGCATCCGGGCGGTCATTCAGATACACGTAATCTCGTTTAAAAGTCTTCACAAACGCCTCGGCCATGCCATTGCTTTGCGGGCTACGAACCGGCGTGGTGCACACCTTAAAGCCTAGTGAGCTGGCGAACTGCCGTGTTTCATCGGCGATATAGCAACTGCCGTTATCGGTCAGCCACTCAACCGTGTGAGGCAGCTTTTGCACGTCGCCGAAGCGTTGCTCGATGCTTTCAACAAGCACGTCCTGAACCATGTCTGCGCGGATACCAGTGGTGGTCGCAACGTAGCTCATGATTTCACGGTCACAGCAGTCCAGGCTAAACACAACGCGTACTTTTTCTTTATTCCAGCACGTGATTTCAAAGCCGTCTGAGCACCAGCGGGTGTTCGGATGCAGCGTAATCACCTGACCGTCATGAGCACGGTGCTCACCCACACGACCACTATGCTTGCGCAGCAGCAAGTTATTTTGCCGCATCATGCGGTACACGCGCTTCGGATTCACTCGAGCAATAGCGTGCTGCTCGGTTTTCAACTGCCGATTTAGATGCGCGGTAATACGTCGATACCCGTTGCTACCACGTTCGCTGCAGATGTCTTCAATCAGTGGCAATAAAAGGGCGTCATCACTCTTACTGTAACGCGCCGAGCGACCTTTTTGACGCCCATTCAGACGCTCATGTAAGTTGGAGCGCGACACGCCAAGAATCGCAGCTACTCGGAGGACAGGGAACCGTCTGGTGGCAGCAATGGCATGCGCGATATCAACTTTTTTGAGTGGGCTATCTCCAGCGCCTCTTTTAGGATTTCCGTTTCCATGGTTTTACGACCAAGCAACTGCTCAAGCTGCTTAACTTTCTTTTGAAGCGCTTTATGGTCTGCGGCACTGACGACCTCGTCACCAGATTGAATTGCAGACATGCCACCATCTTGCATGAGCTTTTTCCACTTAAATAATAAACTCGGGGTGATACCGTTTTGCCTGGCCACCAAGGACACCGAATAACCGGGTTGCATGGTCATGGCAACAAATTTGGCTGATCTGTACCAGTACTTTTGGACACCGAGCTAAGTGAGTAAAATCACTTAACGAGGTGAATCATGAAAGCAAATAAAATACGCAAAGTCCACACACAAGAATTTAAAGCAGAAGCCCTGAAATTAG
>NZ_PIPK01000014.1 GCF_003987335.1 Aliidiomarina maris
GATGGTAGTGTGGGGCCTCCCCATGTGAGAGTAGGACACCGCCAGGCATCCAAATAAACAACCCCAGCCCAAAAGGCTGGGGTTTTTTATTTGCATCCCGCCCCATCCCCACCACCAAACCAACACAGTGCGCATAAAACATCCGAAGACATAGATTATTTAGGTATATCTAGCAATAAAGTTATATTTCAAACGCTGCGCTTTTATATTACTTTTAACGTAAAGATAGTGATAAAAATGAGTTAAAGGGGTTATAAATGAAAAAGACAAATCTTCTCGCCGTAACAATATCCAGCGTGCTTGCGACCTCAGGGTCTGCTGCAATTGCACAATCTAACTCAACATCAGCGGATGCCCAAGCTGAACGCATCACTGTCATTGGATCGCGTTTAAGTCAACGCACGGCTACCGATGGAACTGCGCCGGTGGATATTATTAGTGCTGAGGACCTGCAAGCATCAGGTATCACCGAAACGGCACGCGCGCTGCAATACGCGGTTCCAAGTTTTAACTTTCCTTCATCGTCCATTACCGATGGATCAGATGCTGTTCGTCCTGCTTCTTTACGCGGGTTATCACCGGACCATACGTTGGTTCTGATTAACGGTAAGCGACGTCACAGTAGTGCGTTGGTTCACCTCAACGGAACCACGGGTCGCGGGAGTTCGAATGTTGATTTAAACGCGATTCCAATTTCAGCGATTCAGCGTATCGAAGTACTACGTGATGGTGCCGCAGCACAGTATGGCTCTGACGCCATAGCAGGCGTTATTAACATCGTATTACGTAACCAAGATCAAGGGGGGGATGTCAGTATCACCGGTGGTCAAACTTACGAAGGAGACGGTGAGAATTTTAAAATTCAGGGCAGTACGGGTTTTCGCATAGGCCAAGCCGGCGCGTTGACTCTGTCTGCAGAGTATCACAATAAGAACCGCACCAATCGTGCTGGTTTAGACCCTCGTCAGCAGTACCCGTTGTTAGGTGATGGGTCGTTAGATCCTCGAGAAGACGAATTTAATCGTTTAAGCCACCACGTTGGTGATGCCGAGTTTGAGAACTTAGCGCTATTTGCTAACTTCACTTACCAATTAGCCAATGGTGAAATCTATAGCTTTGGTGGTGTGAGTGATCGGACATCGAAGTCGGGTGCATTTTATCGTCGTGCGTTGGATGACCGCAACCTGATCGAGGTTTACCCGGACGGCTTCTTACCGACTTTAGCGCCTGAGACTTCTGACGCATCCATAGTGACAGGGTATCGTTTCGGTTTAGGTACTTGGGATGCGGATATCAGCGTCGGTTATGGCGAAAGTTTATTTGAGTACCATTTAGAAAACAGTATTAACGCATCTCTAGGGCCAAACTCACCTCAGGAGTTTTTTGCTGGTGGATTACGCACCTCTGAACTTAGCGTTAGTGCAGAACTGACTCGTTTCTTCCAGTTCTACAATAACTCTGATATCGCAGTCGCGTTCGGGGTTAACTACCGTGAAAATGATTACAAAATTCGCGCAGGTGACGAAGCGTCTTATATTAATGGCGGTTTTGATGGACGTCCCGCAGGTAGCCAAGGCTTTACAGGATTCACCCCAGATTCTCAAATCACCGAATCACGTGACAATACAGGTTTGTACGTCGAACTTGAAAACGCGCTAACCGATGCGTTTCAATGGGGTGCGGCCTTGCGCTACGAAGACTATTCAGATTTTGGGGACAACGTAAGCTGGAAACTATCTGGTCGTTATCAATTTAATGATCAACTTGCAGCACGCGCAACCACCAATACCGGCTTTAGAGCGCCAAGTGTGCAGCAATTGTACTTCACCAATATCTCGACCCTATTCGTTAACCGAGACGGTGAGCTTGTGCCTGAGCAGTCAGGTACTTTCAACAATATTTCCGATGTCGCACAGGCATTAGACATTGGTGCGTTACAACCTGAAGAATCACAAAGCTATAGCTTGGGCCTGGTGTGGAATGGTTATAATGGCCTGTCTGTCACCATTGATGCATTCCAAATTGATATTGATGATCGCATCATTTTATCGTCATCGCTAATTCCTTCTGACTCGCCGGCTGTTGCGGCCGCGCTTGAGCAGGCAGGCGCTGATAATGCGCGCTTCTTTGTGAATGCGGTCGACACGACGACTCGAGGCGTCGATGTGGTGGTAGCGCAGCAGTTTGAGCTCAACGATTGGGGTAGCTTACGCGCGCAACTAGCGTATGGTTACAATCGAACTAGTGTAAATAATGTCGAGCTACCTGAAATACTTGGTGGTTTGGAAAACCGCCTATTTGATAATGTTGAGCGCACGCGGATGACTCGCTCGGTGCCACAGCACACTGGCACCATCGGTTTAACCCATAATTATGGCGCGTGGCAAACGCATTTAGCAGTAAGCTACTTTGGTGATTACATCATTGAGAATAATGCGGGCACTCGCACAACATTTTCAGGTAAATGGATTACTGACCTATCCACGCGTTATCGCTTCAATGATCAGTTAAGCGCACGTGTTGGGGTGCAGAACTTGTTTGACGTCTATCCAGACCGTCAACTGCCTGAAAACCAATTCAACGGTATTTTCTTGTACCCGAATACCAACGCGCCGTTTGGCTTCAATGGTGGCAGTTACTTCGCTGAGTTAAGCTACCGTTTCTAAGTCGCTTGCTCTCTGAACTAAAAAGCCCAGCCATTTCAATTGGCTGGGCTCTTTGTTTCAATGTGTCTATTCAGCTTGGTAATAGTTTAATTACTGCTGGATACCTTCAATAGAAAGATAGATTTCGATTTCCTCGGCTTCTGGGCCTAAGTCATAGTCAATGCCATAATCTGCAAGCTTGAATGTGTACGAGCCTTCAAAGCCGCGGCGCGTCATGCCCCAAGGATCTTCACCTGCACCTACTTGATCTATCTGAAACTCAATATTGTGGGTCACGCCACGTAAGGTGAAATCACCAGCCAATACGCCACCACCATTGCCATCAGGTGTGAAGCCCGTGCTTACGAAAGTAGACTGCGGGTAATTCGCTACGTCCAGGAAGTCGTCGCTGCGAAGGTGCTGGTCGCGCTCTTGGTGATTTGAATCAATGCTCGCAGTATCAATCACGACATTCACGCGTGCATTTTCTGGCGCTGATTCATCGTAGCTGAACGTGCCTTCAAATTCGTTAAAACGCCCAAGCAACCAGCTGTAGCCTAAATGGTTAATCTTAAACTGAATAAACGCGTGGGCGCCCTCAGTATCGATCACGTAGTCATTTGCCGATGCTAACGGGCTTGCAGCCATAGCGGCAACAGCCGCAGCAATTAAAGTTTTTTTCATGAGTAATCTCCTAGCGGGTGATTTATAACGTAATGCAAACAGTTTAGTCCTAAAATTTAAATATAAAATAGCTTTAAATAGCATTATTTTATCTATTACTTAGAAATATGATTTTCGCTGTCTTTGCGCAATATGGCACCCGCATGGGGGCGAATTTGAGTTAAAATAGGCGCATCACTTTTTCCTTTGCAGAACGTATGGTTGATTTAAAGGACAAGCACAGTTTCGCTTTGACGGCGTTTGCGCACCATGTACAGCGAGTACAAAGTAAAGCAGATATTGCGACTATCGAATGGCACCCGGACGCTTTCATTCTAGGTGCGGGGTCGAACACAGTATTTACCCACGACTTTTGCGGGCATCTGATCATTAACCAACTGCAAGGGTTTACGGTCGAGCGTAAGGACGCCTATTATCAGGTGACAATCGGGGCTGGGGAGGATTGGCATCAGTGTGTTGAGCGGTTGTTGGAGCAAGGCATCTTCGGGTTAGAGAACCTAGCGTTGATCCCAGGCAGTGTGGGCGCAGCCCCAGTGCAAAACATCGGTGCATACGGGGTTGAGGTCGCACAATTTATCGCCTGTGTGCGTGGCGTCGATTTACGCAGCCAAACTGCGTTTGAGCTTAGCCAAGATGCTTGTCAATTTGGCTATCGCACCAGCATATTTAAACAACCGGAATACGCGAGTTGGTTAATTACTGAAGTGGTATTCCACTTGCCCTTTAGTTGGCGGCCACACCTAGGATACCCTGATCTGGCGCACTTAGCTGAGGATGTCAGCGCTCGTGAGGTGTTTGATACCGTAGTGGAAGTGCGCAAGCGCAAGTTGCCTGACCCAAAGGTATTGCCAAATGCAGGCAGCTTCTTCAAAAACCCTGTTATATCAGCCACACAATGCCGCAAATTACGCCAGCGTTATCCTGACTTGCGTTACTTCGAGCTCCCGAATGGCGACTGTAAGCTTGCTGCCGCTTGGCTGATTGACCAAGCTGGGTTGAAGAGTCTGCGCGTTGGCGGTGCAGGGGTGCATCAGCGTCAAGCGCTAGTGCTGGTCAATAGTAATCAAGCCACTGGGCAGGATTTAATTCAACTTGCCCAACAAGTGCGCAAACAAGTTGAACAGCGCTTTAACGTGCGCCTCGAGCCTGAGGTTTTGTTGCTGGGAGAACGGGGGCATATCGAATTATGAAGAACAAATCGAATCGGATTGATGAACGTTTGATTGAGACCCTTGCCGATGGCCAGTTTCACTCAGGCCAGGCTTTGGCGGACGCCTTGGGCGTTAGTCGCACGGCTATCAATAAGCACATTGATAATTTAGATGCGCTACAACTCGATGTGTTTAGAGTTCACGGTAAAGGGTATCGACTCGCGCAACCGCTGCAGTTGCTGAAATTCGACTTAATTCGCGAGCAATTGCGGGAACATCAGGCGCCAATCTACTTGAAGCGCGTAACCAGCTCGACCCACGATGACTTAAAGCAACTGCTGGTGGATGCACCCGGTAAGACTCTCACCCCTGGCACTTGTGTTTTAGCGGAAATGCAGACCCGGGGGCGAGGGCGACGCGGCCGTACCTGGTTATCTCCCTTTGGTAGTAACCTCTATGCATCTTTTTATTGGCCGTTGCCAGAGGGGCTAAACAGCGCTTTAGGCTTGAGTGTGGCGGTAGGTTTACGCTTGGCGCAAATTCTTGAACAGGCAGGCATTCAAGGAGTCAGTGTTAAATGGCCTAATGATGTCTATATTCAAGGCGCGAAAGTGGCTGGGGTGCTAGTTGAGCTTGAAGGTGAGCCCACAGGTGAAGGACATGCTTTGATTGGTATTGGCTTGAATTTAAGTATGCCAGAGCGCTTTACCCAAAACATTGAACAACCCTATACGGACGTGCAAAAGCACCTAGACGCGCCGTTGAATCGACACCAATGGGCCGTTACTTTAATTCGTGGTGTCACAGATGTGCTGGAACAATTTCGCCGGCATGGGCTGGCAGACTTAGTCACCGAATGGCGGCGCCTGGACCACTTTTATAATCAGCCTGTAAATATTCTGCTTGGACAACATGTTCAACAAGGGGTAGGGCAAGGGATTGATAATTACGGGGCTTTACTTGTTCGTCAAGGTAGTGGATTAAAGCGCTATTTTGGCGGAGAAATTAGTATTAGGGCTAGACAATGAAGTTAGTTGAGCTTGGCAATACGCGTTGGAAGTTGGCAGATTATAATGATCAGCAACTGAAGTTTTTAGGCCATGGTATGGGTATTAATGACCTGCTGATGGTGCTTGAGCAAAGCCCTCAGACGCAGGTCTTGTTCTCTTCTGTGGCGAGTGAGGCATTGAACCAAGAGCTCCAACAGCGCTTAAGCATGGCGGGTATCACTTTCATGCAAGTGCACACTAAGCGAGATTTCGGTGATGTTGTGAATAGCTATCACCATTATCAGCGCCTTGGTGTTGATCGTTGGTTAGCAATTATCGCAGCCCATCATCATCATAAAGGTCACAGCGCTGTGATTGATGTCGGAACCGCGGTAACGTTTGACCTTGTGCATAAAGATGGCCGCCATCTGGGTGGTTGGATTGCACCCGGTTTGCATACGATGCAGGATGCGCTGGTGGCAAAAAGTCAGCGTATTAGTGCTCGCTTTGACGCCCCAAGTGTTGAACTGGGTCAGTGCACTGAAGACGGTCTTTATCTGGGCTGCAAGGCAGCTGTTGAAGGTTTCATTCAGCAGGCTCACCAGTATGTTCGTCAATCAATGGCGGAGCCCGTGCTGTGGCTATTTACCGGCGGCGGTTTGGACGGCCTTGATATTCGCGGTGTGCACAATGCTCAAATCCGACCGCACTTAGTGCTTGAAGGCCTGGCTGTGGTAGCTCGCGAACTACAAAATGCCTAAGCAGCATTTGGGATTGAAGTTTTGACCGCGCTGGTCGATAAAGTGAACAATACTTAATTTCGATGAACCCCAGAGGCACAACATGAAAGTAGCAGCTTTTGGCGTGGTGGCCGCGTTACTCATAAGCCAAGCACATGCAGGGCAAGGTGGCGTTAACCCTGAGCGCGCTGCTGAGGCAGCACAAAGGTCGGTGTTAACCGCAGGTCTCGAGGCTATTCAGTTATATTCTGACGACGATTTGGTGCGCATGATTCGTCGCAACACCCACTTGCAGCAAGTTCGTGACACGGACGACTGCCAACTGTATCAAGATATCCGCGCACAAGCCGAGATTGAGCGTCGTCCGGTGTACCAATTGCTGTATGGCGATATGCTCGCGTACGCAGTATGTTACGAGCGTGATGTAGCTCTTGGAGTTACTTATATGGAAGCTGCAGCTGCGCAAGGTATGCCAGAAGCGATTGAGCAGATGGGGCGTTACTATCATATTGGGCGTTTCGTGCAGCAGGATAAGCAACGGGCGTTGCTATATTTACGTGAAGCTGCGGCACTTGGCTATTTGCCGGCTCAGAAGCGCTTTGCTGATTTGCTTTTAGACGGTGTTGGCAGCCCGCTTGATTATGAAGCAGCGTACCATTACTTACATAATTCGGTTACCGCTAGCGCCCAAGACCACCGCGAAGTGCAGCAGCGCCTGCAGCGTTTAGCTGAGCGCATGCCACCACGTATCATTGAGCGTGCTCGTAGTCCTTTGGACGCATAGTGCGAGGTGAGGCAGGCTGCGCCTGCCGATAACCTACAGGCGCCTCACCAGGCTTAACTCACTTGGCTTATCTTACTTGGCTTAAGATAAGCGGCCTTTAAAGTCTTCATAGCTGAACTCGCGAACCAGTTCAAATTCACCATTACTGCGCAAAATACCAATGCTTGGATGCTCAACACCATTGAAGAAGGTTGTTTTGACCATGGTGTAATGCATCATGTCTTCAAAAACTAAACGATCACCGGCTTGTAGCGGCTGCTCGAAGCTCCAGTAGCCGATTACGTCACCAGCTAAGCAAGAATTACCGCCTAAACGATACGTGTGAGCTAACTCATCGGGCTCACCCGCCGCTGTTATTTTAGGGCGATAAGGCATTTCCAGCACGTCAGGCATATGCGCGGTGGCAGAAATATCTAAAATCGCGATTTGCCCAGCGTTCTCGACAATATCTACTACTTCACACACCAGTGGACCAGTTTGCCATGCGACCGCTGAACCTGGCTCTAAAATGACTTCAACGTCATAGGTTTCACGCAAACGTTTAAGTTGAGCGATTAAATGCTCGACATCATAGCCCTGACGCGTCATCAGGTGCCCGCCACCTAAGTTAATCCACTTAAGCTGATGCAAGTACTGCCCAAACTTTTGCTCAACCGCGGCAAGGGTACGTTCTAGTGCAAAGGAGTCACATTCGCATAGGTTATGCACGTGAAAGCCTTCAATTCCACTCAAGTCCTGACCTTCGAGCTGTTGACTCAGAATGCCAAGGCGCGAACCTGGCGCAGACGGATCGTACAACTCGGTATCGGCCTCAGGTTGCTCAGGATTGATACGAATACCTACCGATATACCAGCGTCTTTAGCCGCTGCCGCATAGCGTTGCCACTGGCTCAAGCTATTAAAAGAGATGTGATTGCAATGCTTCAAAATGCTTTGCATGTCCTTCTCTTTATAAGCAGGAGAGTAAGCATGCACTTCGCTGCCAAAGGTATCAGCGGCAAGCTCAGCTTCCCATGCTGAACTTGCTGTGCAGCCTTTCAAATACTGACTTACAAGAGGGAACGCGCTCCACATCGCAAACCCCTTCAGTGCCAAAATAATACTCGCGCCGCTCTCTTGCTGCACACGTTGCATCAGCTCAAGGTTAGCTTTCAGTTTGGCTTCGTCCAACACGTAGCACGGTGATGGAATACGCGGGTCCAAATAGGGGTTTGCCATGGATACTGCTCCTTACTAAATCGAACGAATTAACGCTTAAACGGGCTTTGCTCAACTTCTACAACTTGCCATGGCAAACCGTACTGGTTCAGACGGTCCATGAACTCATCTGGATCAAACTGTTCCATGTTCCAAACGCCAGGCTTCATCCACTTGCCTTGCAGCATAAGCGAAGCACCGATCATGGCAGGCACACCTGTGGTGTAAGATACCGCTTGAGCGCCCACTTCAGCATTACACTGGGCATGGTCACAGTTGTTGTAAATAAAGATAGTTTTCTCTTTACCGTCTTTGATACCCGTGATGTATGTTCCAATACAAGTAAGGCCTTCATAGCCTTCAGCCAGTGACCCTGGGTTTGGCAATACGGCTTTCAAGAACTCAAGCGGTGCAATTTGCTGGCCGTTGAAGTCAATTGGTGCAATTGACGTCATACCAATGCCTTCAAGCACGCGTAAGTGGTTTAAGTAGGCATCGCCAAACGTCATCCAGAAACGCGCGCGTTTCAGCGTTGGGAAGTGCTTAACCAGAGACTCAAGTTCTTCATGGAAAAGTAAGTAAGACGCACGCACACCGACGCCCGGGTAATCTAGATCTTCACGCACGCTGATTGGATCAGTTTCATGCCACTCACCATTTTCCCAGTATTTACCACGTTGGGTAATTTCACGGATATTGATCTCTGGGTTAAAGTTGGTCGCAAATGCCTGACCATGGTCACCACCGTTACAATCGACGATATCTAAGTAGTGAATTTCGTCAAAATAATGCTTCGCCGCATAAGCGGTAAATACGTTGGTAACGCCTGGGTCAAAGCCGCTACCTAACAACGCCATTAGTCCCGCTTGTTTGAATTTATCGTGATACGCCCACTGCCATGAGTACTCAAATTTGGCCTCGTCTTTTGGCTCGTAATTGGCTGTATCTAAGTAATGCACGCCAGTCTCTAAACAAGCGTCCATAATGGGTAAGTCTTGGTAAGGTAGTGCCACGTTGATCACTAAGTCAGGCTTAACTTGATTGATTAAGCTCACTAGCTCTGCGACATTGTCAGCGTCCACTGCGTAAACACCGACCACGCGGTCTTTGCCAACTTCTTGTTGCAGCTTTTCACATTTAGATACGGTACGCGATGCCAAATGAATTTCGCTGAAGTACTCTGGCAACATTGCGCATTTTTTGACTACAACGCCGCTTACGCCGCCGGCGCCGATAATTAAAACTCTAGACATGATGAAACCCTTTTTTACTGGTTAAACGCGTGTCGCTGAATGAAAAAGTGGGCGCGATTTTGCCTGCGCCCACTTGCTTTTGCAATGCTTGATTCAAGGTATTGCGGTTAAATTAGATGATTGTGCTTGGCTTTGCAATGCCTGCGGCTTTAGCTCTAAGCCAAGTGCTTGATATAAAAAGGCCCATTGCTCTGCCGCTTGTTCTATTTGCAACCAAATTGGAGAGCCAGCGCCATGGCCCACTGCATCCCAAGTGCGCAATAAAATCGGCGCATCGCAATGTTGTGCATATTGGAGGCTAGCGGCAAACTTGTAGCTGTGCCAGGGCGCGACGCGGTTGTCAGCGGCGCCTGTGGTGATCAAAGTCGCTGGGTAACAGCCTGGCTTATCTACGTTATGCAGAGGTGAATAGGCTCGAAGTGCGGCGAACATATCGGGGTCGGTAGCAATCCCAAAGTCACTTTGCCATGACCGAGCGTTCGCGCTACTAGTATGGTATCTGAGCATGTCGAATACACCGACATCGGGTAGTGCGGCTGCAAATAAGTCAGGTGCTTGAATCATCAGAGCGCCGACGAGTAAGCCGCCGTTACTGCGGCCACTAATCGCCAAGCGCTGAGGCTGAGTGTATTGGTTGTCAATTAACCAGCGTGCCGCGTAAATCGCATCATCGAACACTTGCTGTTTATTGGCTTGGGTGCCACCAAGATGCCAATCGCGCCCGTACTCACCGCCGCCTCGTAAATTAGGTACTGCTAACACACCACCACGTTCGACCCAAGCTATCCAATGTGGGTTGAATCTTGGTGTGAGCGCAATATTAAAGCCGCCATAGCCGTACAATAGCGTTGGGGTGTTGCCCTGCAACTGCAGGTCTTTGCGATGGACCAAAAACATCGACACCGGCTCGCCGTCAGAACTGGTGTACCACACTTGGCGAGTGGTTAATTTGTCTAAACGCGCGGGGGGCTGAGGAGTGTCTAACTGGGTGAATTCAGCATGGTCAATTTGGTAGTGCCAGACGCTGGCAGGTTGCGTGAACGACTCAACTTCAATAAAAGCCTCTAAATGTTCGGCGCCGCCCGTAATCGCGTGGACCGTGCTCATTGGCGCTATTGGCAACTGTTGTTGGTGCCGACCATGCGCGCTATACACGTCAACGCGCGATTGCGCTTGCTCTAAACGATGCACGAAAAAGCGTCCGCCGATATAAGCCACGTCACGAATCGCTGCATCGCCATCGCTCTCTATTAATGTTTGCCAATGGCTAGCTTCAGGACGATTCATATCTACGGCAATAACGCGGCCATTGGGGGCCTCGGCGGTGGTATGAAAAAATAGCAGGTTCGCGTCACTGGCGATGAATTCATAGCGGCCGTCTAATTGATTAATAATCGGCTGCCAGCGCGCACCTGGTTGATTGATATCTAAGACGTGTATGGCATTTGCATCAAACCCATGCTCCACACGAGCGAGTAAAAATCTCCCATCTGAGGTCATGTGGGGGTAAGGGTTGGCCGCTGAAAAGCGGCTCAAGTCGTAAATATTGCGGTCATTGCGTTGCGCGCTATTCAGACGGTGAAAGTAAATTGCTACTGGCTGATTGTCGTCAGGTTCGCCAGCAGGGGTGTCAGGGTAGCGGCTGTAGTAAAATCCGCTGGCATCTGGAAGCCAAGCTAACGGCGTGAATTTAACGCCACGAATGACATCGTTAAGGTCTTGCCCGGTGTGCATATCGCGCACACGCCATTCCACCCAATCCGATCCTTGTTCGGCAACCGCATACGCTAAATAGTCGGCATTTGGACTGACCGATATATCGGCTATTGCGGTAGTACCGTCGGTACTTAATTGGTTGCCGTCGAGTATTCGTTGCGGAACCGCATCTAAATGCTCAAGCAAATATATGGCATTTTGATTCTGCAAGCCGTTATTTTGCCAGTACACATAGCGCTGCCCGTAGCGAGTGGGTGCACTTTGGCGCGGGAAATTCCATAACTGAGTTAACCGCTGTTTAATTCTTGGCTGAAAACCGTGTTCAGCTTGCTGCTGACTAAAAAATTGGTCGGTCAACGCGTTTTGCGCGTCAACCCATTGCTGCGTCGCAGGGTGTTCAGTGGCTTCAAGCCAACGATACGGGTCAGCCACCGTAGTTCCATGATAGTCGTCCGTTGCGTCTGAGCGGGAGGTGTAGGGGTATTGTATGCTTGTCTCTTCCACCGTGGGCTCAGGTGCTTCTACCACCGTACAGTGGGTTAAGCTAACAGCGAGCGCTGATGCCGCCAAGATACTTGCAAACCTTGGATTCAGACGACCAAGTAGATGCTGAGCGGGGAATGACAACGGATGGAGCTGCGACTTCTTATTCATGATAGGCAATAAACCAAACAAATCTTTATCAGCTGCTACTATATCGTCATGTGCAAGGCTAAACAAATTTGGCGCACTTTTTCATGTAATTGGCGGCGTCCAGTGACACCTTGTTGGCGTTTAAACTCGGCGTCTAATGGCAAATCACACAGTGCATAGCGTAAGCAAGGTTGAGCATTGAGATTTGGCTTCAGTACTTGCAGCAGCGTCATTCGTGCGTTGGCAAAGTCCAGGTGCTTGGCACAAAAGCCTTGTAAGCGCGCGCTTGCCCAGTTGTGGTAAGCCTCCATGCTGATATTCGGTAATTCAGCGAGGGAAGCGACATATTCATCACTTAGCTGATACAGCACAGCAGCGGCCTCGAATTCATACGCAAAGGCTGCAGCCCATAGCGTCACACGGTCACGCCAGTTTGGAGCAATGCAATGAAGCATCACTAACGAGTGACGAGCTGTTGTGCTATCAAGCTTGCTGCCAATACGTACGGGTAGAAAGTCATGTCGACGCCAGAATCGATTAATCGCAGGTGCGCTTGCGAAGCTTGTTCCCACCGCCACGTAGTGACGCTTGTGTGCTGCCGTAAGTAAATGGCGCAGCAGTGCGCTACCCAGGCCTTGCTGTTGTAGCGGCACTGCTACCGCAATACGCACGACTCGAAGCCAAAGCAAGGTGGCAAGCTCTGGGTCTTGCATATAGTAGCTCAAGCTTTGTGCCAGCAGGTTGCCGGGGGGGCGACGTCGCCCCATCGTCACTTGCTCGCTTATTTCGATATCAAGCTGACCCTCTTCACTCAGCCAAGCCACCGCAGTCACCTGTTGCATGTCGGTGTCAGCGAACTGGATACATAATTGTTGGTTTGGGGAATCAAGCAATTGCTTCAGATCATTCGGGCTGGTTTGATAGTGCGCATCCATGAGCAACGCAAAGCACTGGCTAAGAAGGGGTTCGCTCAAAGTGCTCGCGTGACACCACATATAATGACACGGCGCTGTGCTTGCATCCTTGGCGCTGATATCAGGCTGCGCAGTCGGGCGTAAAAGTAAGACTTGGTGTAACCATGTTTCAAGTGGGCAACCTTGGGCGAAGCGTTGGGGCGCCACCAAGCTCAGTTGTTGCATAGCTGGGTATTGATGTTTGAGTTGACGGCAAAAGTTCAGCAAAAAGCCGCGGCCACAGGTTTCATAACCCTCATTGGTAGTGGCCATGATGACGCCTGGATAACGCTGAACAATTTGTGCCAGTATATTTGCGGGCAAACTGGCGGCTTCATCCACAATCACAATCCCTTCTTGTCTGGCACCAGTGGCCAATGCGTCAGGCGCGACAAAGCGATATTGTTGCGCTGCGATAGCATCTAATGCTTGCAGCTGGCGCTTCGACGGCGCGCACACGACCACGGGTCGATTTAACTCCGCTAAGCGTTGCACCAGCACACCTAACACGGTGGACTTACCACGCCCACGCGCAGCTGACAGTAACGCCGGAGCTGTCAATGAATGGGTATGAATATGCGCAGTTAACGCCTCCAGGACGTCCTGTTGCTCTAAGGTAAGCTCAATAGTTTGGGTTTGTGGCGCCTTGACGGTCAAATTGCTGAGATCAGTATGCGCGCAAGCGCTGGGGCACACCCAATGCAATGACCAAAGCGGTGGCAGGTAGCTGGTCAGGCGTGTAATAAAAGCATTTGTTTGGCTTGGAACAACGCATACGGCAACCCCACCACCTTGTACAATTTGCACCGCTGCGGCTAAGGCGTCAGCGTGTAGATCGTGGCGCATATCGACCACCACCAGAGTTTGGCTTTGGCCTAAATGTTCGCGATATCGATTCAAAGCGCCTGTTAATACTAAGGCTTCGGTTGGCCAGCTAAACTCAACCTCAGGCTCAGCTTGAATAACAGCAAGGCCGCGCCAGCGAGTGGCAGCGGCCTTGTCAATTAACGCTTGCAGGCGCGTATGCATCTGCATGTGTCGGCTTAGAACAGCGGGGCAGCGAAGAAAATGCTTGCCACGGTATTGATAAATACCAGCGCTAAAATGACTGGAATAAAGGTACTCAACGAAAAGCTAATGTAGCGCTTTAACAAGCTTTGGCTGTAACTACGATTTCCCTCAGCAAGGGCTTCATGGAAAGAAGCCTGCTTCCAGCGCCAGACTACAAATAGACAGATAAGTAGCCCGTTGAGTGGTAATACAGTGTCATAAAATACGTCGTAAATGACATCAAAGAACGACTGAGAACCACCGCCGTAGCTCACGAAATTGGTGAAAAATGAGATCATGCCGAATGAGGCAATGGCGATAAGTGTCAGTGAACCCATGGTCAGAGCCAACAAGCCTAATGCGCGTTTGCGGCTGATATTGTACTTGCGCACTATGGTGGACGTCGGCACTTCAATAATCGATACCAGTGATGTAATTGCTGCGAAAAATACCAGCAAGAAGAATACTGCCGCGACGGCGCTGGCGCCTCCATACCCTAAGGTATCCTGCAGCGCTAAGAAGATTTGAGGCAAGAAAGTGAATATCATCGCCACCGACGATTCATTTAAGTTCTCCGGGTTAGTGTCGGGGTTAAATACAAAGATAGCTGGCAGAATCATTAAGCCAGCAACAAAAGCGACCAGCGAGTCGGCGACCGCGACTAGCTTAGCCGAGCCGACTAAATCATCACGTTGACGGAAGTACGAACCGTAGGTGATTAATATACCCATGCCCAATGACAGCGAGAAGAACGCTTGCGATAAAGCGCCGCTAATCACATCGCCATCTACCTGCGAGAAATCTGGCACCAGGAAGAAACGCACGCCGGTCCATGCGTTATCTAAGGTCAGGACAAATGCCACCAGGCCAAGCAACATAACGAATAAGGATGGCATTAAAATACGCGATGCACGCTCAATTCCTTTGCGCACGCCGCCGACTAAAATAACGTGGACAATGGCTGCTACCACCACTAAGTATGCGAATACGGAATAATTATTTATAAAGGTACCGAAGTAGTCTGGATTGGCCAGCGTATCAAGATTTCCCATCACGGTTTGCAGCAAATAGCCGAGGATCCAAACGGTAATTACCATATAAAACACCCCTATCATAAAGGGAGTCAATACAGCCAACCAACCAGCGAAGCGCCATGGGCTTTTGCTGCCAGCAATTGCGGGGTATGCACCTTGCGGGTCAAGCTGAGTTTTACGGCCTAGGTTCATCTCAGCGAGCATAACGGGTAGACATATAAAGGCGACAAAGGCAGCGTAAATCACCAGGAAAGCACCGCCACCACCTTTGGTGGCGGCAACCGGGAAGCCGACCATATTACCGATGCCGACGGCCGAGCCTGCAGCTGCCAATACAAAACCTAACTTGGAGCTAAAATGTTCCCGTTCCGCGTTCATAAGGGTCCTTTTGTTGTTATCTTTTTAGAAGGTGGCAACGGTTATATCAGGTTTTGTAGCTTGGCGGCAAATCCGAGCAGTTCAACGGCTGGAAACATAAGTCGACAGGCTGGCACTGGCGAGTGACCCACTAGCTGCTATCTTTATAGGCCTGAGATTAAGTGAGTGGAATGTATGCGTTTATCGGTCAAGTTAGTCGTGGTGTTTGCGCTCGTCGGTGTGGTTGGGTTGTGGCTCGTCAATATTCTATTGATGAATGCGATTCCAACTCCGAAGCGGCTGACGCAAGGGCTTGAAGTGAACTATTCGGTCAGTGACGCTGAGTTTGCCAGATCATTGCAGGCCTTCGCGCAGCTGCCTGTTGCATCGGGCAATGCATTGACCCACCTTGAAGACGGTGAAGCGATATATGCTGCAAAGATAGCAGCGATTGAAAATGCGCAATACTCAGTGACATTCGAAGTGTACGAGTTTTATGGCGATCGCGCGGCTAAGCCGATGGCTGAGGCCTTTGCACGTGCTGCACAGCGTGGGGTGGCTGTTCACGTGTTACTGGATTTCGTTGGCTCAGTACGTGCTGACAATGACTGGTTCGTGATGATGGAAGATGCGGGTGTGAACCTCCATCGCTACCATGCTCCGAGTTGGTACAACTTAACTAATTTGAACTATCGAACGCACCGCAAAATTATGGTGATTGACGGGCGCATAGGGTTTGTGGGGGGCGCTAACGTCGGTAATGATTGGATAGCAGAAGACGGATTTAGCTTCCGTGACCATCATTTTCGAATTGAAGGGCCAGTGGTGAGCTCCATTCAAGCAGTTTTCTCGGATAACTGGCTTAATGCCACTGGCGTATTGCTCGAGGGGCAGCGTTATTATCCTGAGCTCGACGAAGTCGGTGACGTAACATTACAGATGGTCAAAAGCTCGCCGAGTGAAGGCCATCATCGCATTCGCGCACTGAAACTGTATGCCCTAGCCGCTGCAGAGCAAAGTTTTACCGCCACCACAGCGTATTTTTATCCGGACGATACCTTCTTAGAGGCAATCCTTGAGGCACGTGAACGTGGTGTTGAAGTCAGAATCCTATTGTCTGGCGAAGAAATGGATAAAGGCTTTGTGCGTAATGCGGGGGTAAACCGCTGGCGCGACATCCTAGCTGCTGGGGTCGAAATCTATAAGTATGACGAGGCCATGTACCATGCTAAGTTTTTAATTGTCGATGAAACCTGGTCGACGTTTGGCTCGAGTAATTTAGATAACCGCTCGTTTCGAATTAATGATGAAGCAAACTTACTGGTTTGGTCGCCAGACTTCACTCGTGAGCTGCTCGACATTGTGCAGCAAGACATGCGTGTGGCCTTGAGGTTTACCTTGGATGATTGGCATCAGCGCTCGTGGTATGTGCGTATGTACGGGCGTATCGCGTCCATCTTTGGTGCGCATTATTAAATAAACGTGCTGTGTTGCCTTAGCTTGGTATAACTTGGCGTTGCAGCCAGCTACGCAGACCAAAACCAACAATCGGGCACGCGGCCATAATGCCAACCATGGCTAACGGCGAACCGTCGCCAATAAAGCCCACTAAAGCGCCTGATACCGCGCCGAGAGTAAAGCCACTGGCACTGATTAACGCCGTCGCAGTGGCGGCGCTGTGCGGGAAAAAGTCCGTCGCGCTAGACATGCCATTGGCCACGATAAGCCCCTGCATGCCAATAAATAGCATGACCAAAGGCACCAGTGCCCACAGCTCTAGCGGTAGCCAAATTAGGCTAACGACCATGCAAATGCCCATGATGATTTGTATCAATTGTCCAAAGGCTAAAATGCGCTTGGCGCTGTAACGGCGCAATAAGCGAATATTAAGCTGATTGGCTAAGGTTAGGGTGACAATATTGGCGCCGAATAAGAATGGGTACAACTGCTCGCTCGCACCAAAGTAGCCCATGTACACACCCGGTGAACCGGTGATGAAAGCAAACATACCAGCGTTTGCCATCGCAACAGAAAAAAGAAAGGCGAGTGCAGGTCGACTTTTTAACACGCCTAGATAGCGCTTAACTGGGTTGACCATGCTCACTTGGGCTTGGTTCTGCGTTTCAGGTAAGTGACGACGTAGCACCAGAAGTAGAATCACAGCGTAGGTAAATAAAAACAAGAAAATGGCGCGCCAATCAGCGAATAGCAGTAAAAAACTCCCAATAAAAGGCGCGGCTAGCGGCGCTATCATCAAGATAGTGACAATTTGTGACAGCACTTGCGCGCTTTCTTGCCCTGAGTAACGGTCACGCACCATCGCCATGGTGTTGACAACCCCCATGCCGCCGCCGAATGCCTGCAGCAAACGCCCCAGCCATAGCATTTCTACTTGTGTGCCGAATGCGGTAATTAAACTACCAAGCATAAACAAGCTGAGGCCAATTAAAATAGTAAGGCGGCGACCATGGCGGTCTGAAAAGGGTCCACCGAATAATTGCCCCGCTGCGAAGCCAAGTAAAAACAAACTGAGTGTCAGTTCAATTTGGTGCAAAGAGGTATCAAAATGTTCGGCCATCATCGGTATAGCCGGTAAGTACGCGTCAATAGCTAAGGGGCCAAGGGCAACGAGCGCAGCAAGCATCCAAGCGAAGCCGCGAATGGGGGCAAGGGGAGTAGCGGTGAAACTTTGCTGGGTCAAATAGCGCCTCTTTGTGGTCACGTCTTCAGCGAGCTGTCTAGTATACCTGATAGCTGGGTCAAGGTTTAGCGTCGTGACTTGCTACGATCACTGAAAACTCTTTACACAACTGACCCCTTGATAGACTTTCCGCGTCGCCTCTGGCATGCTTGCGCGCAAATAATTAGCTTGCTTCAAGGTGTTATTATGAGTGATATCCCTAATTGTCCTGCCTGTGGCAGTGAATACGCCTACCAAGATGGCGCATTATTCGTTTGTCCAGAGTGCGCACATGAGTGGTCGGGGACTGAGCAAGCTGTAGCGGATGACGCTAGCCAGGTTCGTGATGCCAATGGTAACGTGTTACAGGACGGTGACACTGTCACTGTGATTAAAGATTTGAAAGTGAAAGGCTCGTCACTGGTGGTCAAAGTTGGCACTAAAGCCAAGAACATCCGCTTAGTTGATGGCGACCATGATATCGACTGTAAGGTTGATGGCATTGGCCCGATGAAGCTTAAATCTGAGTTCGTCAAAAAAGCTTAAAGTTGCCAACTTTGCATCTCGTAGAGTCGCGACACGCAACGTTCAAAGGGTATTTTTAAGGCGCGCCCCTGATACAGCATTTCGGGGCGCGTTGCTGCGGGCGCATGCGGTGTGTCGACTGTGTGGATCAATAACAAGCACCGCGTGTCGTAACATTCGTCCACTAGCGCCATAAAGCGGCGCGCTTGATTATCAAAGGCGCTCTGCAAATCTGCTTTGATTGTCTCACGTTGATACTCATCTTCAATACCTTGCACACTATGTGCTAGCGCGACAAAGCTAAAGCTCGGAACATGAGTCACCACAAGTACCTGATGTTCCTCCGCCAACTGCATATAGTCACGTTGGCTGCGGGGGCCGTCGCAAAGCATATCAAAGTCAAATACGGCACTACTTTGGTTGCGCCCTCGGCAGGTTAACTGACGGCCTTGCACCGTTAGCTGTGTCGTTCGCTGCAATGGGCCTGTTTGGGCACTAAGCCAGTCAAGTAGCGGTTGTTGTTGGCGACTGAAATAGGGCAGTGATTGGGGTTCATGCTGGCGCCGGTAATCGACTTCTCCATTCAGTTCTAGTACGGCGCAATTCGTTTTTATCAGGTCAATCGCGGGCAAAAAGCGGTCACGTTGCAAGCCATTACGATAGAGCGCGTCGGGGGCAATATTGGAAGTTGTCACCAGCACCACCTTATGCTCGAATAAATGCCGCCACAGCGTGCCTAGCAACATTGCATCACCAATGTCTTCTACCATGAATTCGTCGAGACAAATGACTTTGTATTGCCGCGCCCAAGCTTGAGCTAAGCGTTCAAGCGGGTTGTCCTGACCACTCAGATGATGTAACTCGGCGTGAACCTTGCGCATGAAATGATGAAAATGAAGGCGGATCTTCTGCTCTATACCTAGTTGCTGATAAAAATTGTCCATCAGCATACTTTTACCGCGCCCAACTGGGCCGAACAGGTAGACGCCTTGCGTAGTCGCGCTACTGGCATCGTCAATCGTTGGGCTGGATAAGGCCTGTTGCAGGGCGTTTAAATAGCGTAACGCGCGGGCTTGACTAGGGTCTGGCGTGTGCGGCAATGTTATCATCTGGCGAGTTTACAACCTTCTGCTAAGCTTATGAATAATTATCAAGCATTTAACCATGACGGAGCAGCTTCAATATGGCTACAAAATTAACTTGGGTGTTAGCAGCTGGATTAAGTAGCGTACTTTTGGCCGCGTGCACCACTACGATGTCAGAGGCAGAGCGTGACGCTTTGATGGCTGAATGTCAGCTTATCAATGACGACGATGAGCGCCGCGCTTGCCTTGAGCGTTTGGCTATCGGGGAGCCAAACGAACCTATGCCTGAACCGCGTAATACGCCGGTTAACTATTAAGTAAATGCATATTAATGCTCAGGCGGTAGCAGGTGGCTCAGGCCTTCTGCACCGCCAGTAACTCCCATCGCGCCCAAAAGAACCCACACCCCGAGCACAGCAAATAGTGCACAAGCTAACCACTTTAAGAGTGCCAGTGGCAGTTTGTCGGCAAACTTGTAACCTAACCATAGCGCAGGCCCAGTGGTAGCTAGAATGCCTAGGGTTGCGCCTAAAACTACCGGCCAAAATACCTGCTGACTACCTGCCAAAGTCACCACCACAAGCTGCGTTTTGTCGGCCATTTCCAGAAAAAAGAATGCGACAATAGCGGCCAAAAATAGCTGCCGTTTGCTTAACTCAGGGGCTTCGTCGTCATCTTTTTCAGGCACTAACACCCAAGCTGCCATGAGCAAAAATGCAATACCGACTATCCAGGCATGCCAGCTGCTATCCAAAAATTGAAATAGCCAGATACCAACAACTGCAGATAATGCTTGATTCAGAAATAGGCCGAGTGCCATGCCGAGGAAAATTGGCCAGGGTCGTTGATAACGCAGCCCAAACAGTAAGGCTAAAAACATCGAGCGGTCGCCGATTTCGGCAACACCAACGGTTAGTGCAGATAGAAGGAAAGTATCCATGAGGTACTCCGGTCGGGCAACACAACGATTCCGTGTGATGTAAATCCGTTGCCCGACAGCAAAGACACCTGCAATTAAGCAAGTGACAGGATTCACACCACAGGTCTCGTCAAGCTAGTGCCGTGTACGCCATGGCTCGTTTTCAGCCAATTATGTTGACGCACACCTTGCTGCATTGTTGGAAAATATGCGCAAGCGACTACTCCCCTGAGGGTTAGAGCGTATTATCGACAACGCGCCAAACTTGTCAAGTTAAGGTGCGACTTTAAAGCGATTAACAATGCGCTGCAGGTCATGGGCAAGCCCATGTAAATGCTGGCTGCCGTGAGCAATATCGTCCGCTTCATGGCTGGTGGACTGCGCCAACCCAGAAATAGTCACCAGGCTTTTATTAATTTCTTCTGCCACCATGCTCTGCTGTTCCGACGCGGTCGCGACTTGGGTATTCATGTCGTTAATTTGTTCGATTGCGGCGCGAATACTTTGCAACGCATTGTCTGTGCGGTGGGCGTCGGCAACGCTCACACCTGCTTGCTGCTGCCCCCGTTGCATCACCGCAACGGCATCATCGGCACTGCCTTGCAATCGCTGAATCATCTGCTGAATTTCATTGGTCGCGTCAGACACGCGGATCGCCAAGGTGCGCACTTCATCTGCCACCACGGCGAAGCCGCGACCTGCATCGCCAGCCCGCGCTGCTTCAATTGCGGCATTCAAAGCCAGCAGGTTAGTCTGGTCTGCAATCCCGCGAATGGCATCTAAAATACCGCCGATACGGGTACTTTCGGCTTTCAATGAGCTGATCACGGTTGCGGCTTGCTCAACCTCCTCGGCTAGACGCTGAATCGAAGTAATGGTTTGCGCTACGACTTGATTGCCCTCTTGGGTGGCATGCAATGCGTCATTGGCACTTTGAGCGGCAAGTTGAGTGTTGCCAGCCACTTCTTGCACGGTCGCTGACATTTGATTCATCGCGGTTGCGACTTGCTCAATCTGCTGGTGCTGCTGATTCAGCGCATGTTGCGAATGCTCAGCACCTTGTAAGCTTTGCTGTGCTTGAGCACTCAACGCTAATGAGGTACTGCTTAGGTTATTCACGAGCCCACTTAAATTAGCCAAGAAGCGGTTAAACGCATGTGCGACCTGAGCAAATTCATCCTTGCCTTGAATTTCTATTCTCTGGGTTAAGTCTGCGTCTTGGCTGGCGATGTTTTGTAAGCGCTGCAGTAATAGGTGCAGTGGTTTTAACAGGCGTTTAGAGAAAAGGTAGCCAATTGTTAGGGCGGTAAAGAATGCTGCAAACCATAATGTCCACATCACCATATTAAGGCGCTCTACCGGCGCATACAAATCACTGGTGGGCACCGAGGCACGAACTGACCAAGTATGGCTTAAGGCAGGGTGGCTCAACGGCGCTACAGCCGAGCTAACGTTTGTCTCTTGGCTGGCGGTCTGGTTTGAGGTGTCAGCGTCCCGTCTGATGGTGAACTTGGCATGCGGGCCCAGGGTACTGAGCTGAATTAATTGTTCTAAGCGCTCAAGGTGAATCAGAACAGTGCCAGCTGAGGTATCAAGGGGCATGGTGGCTGCGCGGTTCTCGCTTGGCGCTGCGGCCAACGGGTGTTGGGTGCCCCCCGCCAATACTTGCTCTATGTGTATTCGGGCTAAGCGAGCACTGTCATTCACGGCGCTGGTAAGCTGCTGATTTAAGTTGTCTTCGAGGTTGGCTTTGGTTGTAAAGAATGTCACGCCACCAAGAATCGATAAGGGGACTGACCCAATAATGACTACCAACAGCATAAGCTTAAACGTGAGGCCTGACATAATCGTACGCAATTGACGCTTCTCCTGATAAATGTGCCCGCAGGCACCCTAAAGGAAAGCGGTAAGGGATATCATGATCTTGCGCAAGTTTTGGCATGAGTTGATGAATTTATTGACACAAAAAAGAGTAAAAAAAAGGCCGACTGAGGAAGTCGGCCTAAAACTCGTTGCTAGCGACAGCAGCTAGTAAAGCATGCTGTACATAATTCTACGGTAGCGCGCCGCGAGGGGATCACCCGAAGGCAGATTATTTATCACATTTAACGCCGTTTGCTTAGCGTCGCCGAATTGCATATCTTTGCGTAACACTTGAAACAATAACTCTAAAGCCTCTTCGTGGCGCTTTACCTGATGATATTGCAGCGCAAGATCCACATGTATTTGTAAGTCGTCAGGGCTAGCTGCTAGCGCTTGCTCTAGGGCGGTAATTTCTGGCGTATCAGCGGCTTCCTCAGCAAGCTTAATCTTGGCCAAAATTTGTTGATAGTAGCTGTCTTGATCTGCAATGGTTAACTCACTAAGCAGCTGCTTAGCTTGCTCCGTATGGCCGACACTTGCTGCAGCGTCCGCCAATATCAGGCGCGCAGCTGGGTCTTCAGGGGCTAAGTCAAAAGCTTGTTTGGCGAAAGTATATGCAGCTTCAAAGTCCTCTGCGTGCAACGCATCCTGCGCCTGCTGTAATGCTTCGTCTTGGGGCGCAGGTAAGTACTTACTCAACATGTCGCGAATAGCACTTTCTGGTTGCACCCCAGCCACACCATCAACCGGTTGGCCGTCCTTGAAAACAACTAAGGTTGGCAAGCTACGTACGCCAAACTGGCCAGCAATGGCTTGTTGTTCGTCACAGTTAATTTTGGCTAGAATCAAATCATCAGGGTAATCCGCGGCGATTTTTTCCAGCACCGGCATCAACTGCTTACATGGTTCGCACCAGTCAGCCCAAAAGTCGATAAGTACGACCTTGTCCTGGGACCCCTGAATAAGCACTTGTTGTGCGTTTTGTTCATTGATGTCGATGATATTCGACTGACTTGATAGCGTTGCGCCTTGCTGCTGAAACGATGACACTTGCACACCCACCTTATGCTAACTATTTAATTAAATACTCTATTGCCCTCATGTATGAGGGCGATAGGTAACAAATCAAGGGCTGGTTACATCAGCTTTTTTAACCAATTCAGCTTTTTTTTGCTAAACGGCGGGTAGCGTAGGCTGACATCAAATTTAAAGCTGCGCACCATGACCGGTTTTTCATGGGAAAATGTGCGTACACCGAACTCGCCGTGGTAGCGTCCCATGCCGCTGCTTCCCACGCCGCCGAATGGTAGTTCGGGGTTCAGCATAAATACTAGGGTGTCATTGAAGCATAAGCTGCCACAGCTGATCTCAGTCTCAATCCGTGCTTGCTCGTGGCTATCCTGAGTAAACGCGTAACAGGCCAATGGTTTGGGTAAACTGCGAATTGCTTGAATGGCTGCGTCTAAGTTAGCCACCGGGCAGATCGGTAGTAATGGGCCGAATATTTCATCCTGCATGATAGCCGACTGCCGCGAGGGGTTATCAATGAGCATTGGCGCCATATACAGTTCACGACGGTCATAATCCTGCTGATTAATGATTTGCTGATCTTGCAGTAACCCTTTCAAACGATTGAAGTGGCGCGCGTTGACTATGCGACCGTAATCTTTAGAGCGTTGGGGCTCAGTGCCGTAGAAGGCTTCGATGGCCTGCACCAGTGCTTGCTTAAATGGCTCCGCGACCGCGCTATCCACCAATACATAATCAGGCGCAATACAGGTCTGCCCTGCATTTATCCATTTACCCCAAGCCACACGTTTGGCCGCAACCTGAATGTCGCAATGCGCCGTCACAATAACTGGGCTTTTACCGCCTAGTTCAAGTGTTACTGGGGTTAGGTAATCAGCTGCTGCACGCATCACCACTTTCCCGACCTCGCCACCGCCGGTATAAAAAATATGGTCGAAACGGTGTTGTAGTAGCTGAGTGGCAACTTCGGCATCACCCTCAACCACTTTTAGCGCATTATCATCTACATATTCAGGTAGCCACTTTGCAAGCATAGCGCTGGTCGCTGGGCTCACTTCGGAGGGCTTCAACAGCACCGTATTACCCGCGGCAACGGCTGCAACCACAGGGCTTAGGCTCAATTGTAATGGGTAGTTCCACGCGCCGAATACAAGCACACAACCCAGGGGTTCGAGCACTAATTTGCTGTGACCAGGCTTAGCCACGACTGGGGTGCCGACTTTGCGCGGGCGTAGCCACTTTTTCAGATTTTTACGGGTGAGTTGAATATCTTTTAAAGTGTAACCCACTTCTGTCGCCCAAGCTTCGGCGTGCCCTTTGCCTAAGTCTTGTTGCAATGCGCTGCAAAAATCTTGTTGGCGCTCTTCCAGCATCGCAGCTAAACCTGCGAGTTGTTGTAAGCGCCAGTTAACATCACGGGTTAAGCCTGAGGCAAAGGTTTGCCTCAGGGTATCAATGGCCTTCATAGTCCGCCTTGCACTAGGGTTTTAACTTCCATGTATTCATCTATACCATAGTGTGAGCCTTCACGGCCAATGCCCGATAGTTTGACGCCACCAAATGGATTCATATAGTGCGAAATCGCCCCGGCATTAATGCCAATCAACCCAGCTTCAAGTTGATGACTAACACGGTGAATGCGCGAAGGGGTGGAGGCACAGAAATAAGCGGCTAAACCAAACGGCGTGTCGTTGGCCAACTGAACGCCTTCATCTTCATCGCCAAAGCGCTGCACAGCCACCACGGGCGCAAAAATTTCAGTTTGGCTGATATCCATGTCCGCGGTAACGCCAGTGATCATGACTGGGCGGTAAAACAACGGCCCTAGGTAGTCATCTTGACCACCTTTCAGTTCGCAGTGAGCGCCTTTATTCATGGCATCGCTAACCAATGTATGGGCTTTGTCGACTGCATCTTGGTTGATCAGGGGGCCTAAGTCGTTGTCTGAATCCATGCCATCACCGACTTTCAAGCTTTCAATTTGGGTTTTCAGCTTGTGGACAAAGGCATCGTGTACACTGTCCTGGACTAATACCCGATTAGCACTGATACATGTCTGGCCTGCGTTGCGAAACTTCGACGCCATTAACTGTTCAACTGCAAGGTCGATGTCCGCATCGTCAAAGACGATAAAAGGCGCATTGCCGCCCAATTCCAGTGATACCTTGATAATGTTCTCACTGCATAGTTTCATCAGCCCTTGGCCGACCTTGGTGGAACCAGTGAAAGATAGCTTGCGCACTCTTTGGTCAGCGCACAGTGTTTCGCTAAAGGTTTTGGCATCGTCCGTGGGTAGAATATTGATGACACCTGCAGGGATACCGACCTTTTCCGCCAACACAGCCAAAGCAAGGGCTGAAAGTGGAGTTTGCGACGGTGGTTTAACCACCACTGTGCACCCTGCGGCGAGGGCTGGAGCAACCTTGCGGGTAATCATCGCGTTCGGGAAGTTCCACGGGGTAATGCAACCAACAACCCCAATCGGCTGTTTAATCACGCGGTTTTCCTGATGACTATCTATCATCGGTAGAATATCGCCGCGTGTGCGCTTCGCTTCTTCAGCAAACCATTCGACAAAGCTCGCCCCGTAGGCGATTTCGCCAGCGGCTTCATCGACAGGCTTGCCTTGCTCAAGGGTCATTATCTCGGCAAGCGCTTGTTGATGCTGCATAATGGCATCGAACCATTCACGAAGCTTCTTGCTACGCTGTTCGCTAGTGCATTGGCGCCAACTTTTAAATGCTCGATGGGCAGCGTCAATAGCCGCATTAACGCTCTCTGCATTGGCACTAGCGACACTTGCCACCACCTCGCCATTGGCTGGGTTGGTGACATCAAAATGCTTGTCTGTATCTAACCATTTACCATCAATATATAAAGCTTTGGCGATTAATTCATCGCGGCTTAATAACTCGCTCATGCTTACTCTCCTTGCGGCTGAACTCGAATAAGCTCACCATTTTGTTGGTCCGTGAGTAAATAAAGAAAACCGTCCGGTGCGCTGTATACATAACGGATGCGGCGCTCTAACTCGGTGAATAGATCCTCTTGTTCAACAACCTCAGTGCCCGCGATACGGACACGTTGAACTTTCTTTTTAGCCAGTGCGGAGACAAAAAAATCACCTTCCCATTGCGCAAACTTGTCGCCGCGATATAACGCCATGCCAGAAGGGGCAATAGATGGGGTCCACTCCAGTAGTGGCCCTGTCATGCCGGGTAGCTGTTTAAACGGCGTAATACGCGCGAAATTATAATCGATACCGGATGTGATCAGCGGCCAACCATAATTTGCGCCTGGCATCATTAAGTTTAGTTCATCGCCGCCGCGAGGGCCGTGCTCGTTGGTGTAAAGACGGTCGCGTCGAGCATCATAAGCGATACCTTGTACATTTCGGTGGCCATATGAATAGGTGTAAGGATCGGCTTCAGACAGCCCAACGAATGGGTTATCTGAGGGTACGGAACCGCTAAGAGTCATGCGCACAATGCTGCCAATATGATTGATCGGCTTTTGTGCTTGTTCGCGGTAATCAAAGCCGTCACCTAAGCCGAGCACAATGGTGTCATCGGGCAAAAAAGTAAAACGGCCGCCATAGTGCGCGCTGCCCGTTCGCCCAGGTGAAGAGCGGAAAATCTCCTCCACATTACTTAGACTTAAAGAGCCGCTTGACGATTCATTGAGCACGCCGCGCGCTAAACAGGTGCTTGAGTCATTTGCGCTGCCACAGGCATAACTCCAGTAGATACGACTGGTCTCGCGATAGTCGGGACTTACTTTAACTTCGAAAAGTCCAGCCTGTCCCTCGACCCAGACCTCGGGTAATCCTTGTACTGCTTGCTCATGCAGCCGACCATCTTGTTCCAACACGCGCATGGTTCCAGTGCGCTCAGTAATCAACATGCGTCCGTCGGGTAAGGTATCTAGCCCCCATGGGAATTCAAGCCCTTCGACAACCACGTCCGTGGTGTAGTCACGATCGCTGGCATGCGCTGCGTGGGATGCTAAAAGTGCACAGGCCGTAGCCAAAGTGGTAGCTAATGATTTCATTGACCAGACTCCTGATTGTCTTGTTGAGCATTGAGGCTAGGGGTCATGAGGGTGTACACGACACTGGCAATGGCAGCGCCAAGTAGCATAAGTCCGGTCCCTCCCCATGTGCGGGTTGCGGCAATAAATGTAGGCATGGGGGCAACGCTGTCGACCAGCCAAAAGCAAGTTGCCAGGCCTGTGGCTGAGGCTAAGACTAACCAAAACATGCGATGACCAGGCACTACTTTAGCGACCAATTCACCCACAGTGAACGCGATGATAAATGTAGCCAGTACAAGCCCCGTGTAGATGGGTGCAAAATGGGTTAGGTCATGCCATGTGTTGCTAAGGCGCATGGCAAAACTGACAGGTGGCGCAATATCGCGCAACTGAGCGAGGTTCACTTGGGTTTGAAACACGCTTCCAAGCAGTCCAGCGATAACGACTGCCAAAATAAAGGCGGTAAAGATTCTAAGTTTTTGCTTCATGCTAGCCAATCCAATGCAAGAGTTTACGTGAGGTTTCAGACATTTAAGCTAGTCTAAACCGCGCTAAGATGCCACTTATTCGGATGGCATAAACGACAGAAAAGATACGCATTGCGACGCATGGTAGATCGTTTTGATGAGATAGCTTGCTAGTGCGCGGCGTAAGCTTTAAAGTGAAAGCTTTACAGGTACGACCAGCACAGGAAAATATTATGAGCGCGCCATTCCCGCATATGTTCGAACCCCTAGACCTAGGGTTTACCCAATTAAAAAATCGCGTCCTAATGGGCTCTATGCATACGGGCTTAGAAGAAGCTAAAGGCGGCTTTGACAAAATGGCTGAATTCTATGCGGCGCGCGCGCGCGGCGGTGTCGGTCTTATTGTAACAGGGGGTATTAGCCCGAATGTGCGTGGCCGACTTACCCCGCATGGCAGCCAAATGAGTCACTTTTGGCATATCAAAAAACATCAAAAGATCACCTCGGCTGTTCATCAGGCCGATGGTAAGATTTGCCTGCAAATCCTGCATGCAGGCCGTTACGCCTATCATCCTCTGAGCTTAGCCCCTAGTGCGATTAAAGCTCCGATTACGCCATTCAAACCCAAAGCTATGAGCGAAGGGCAAATCCAAAAAACTATCGATCACTATGCGCGCGCAGCTAAAAAGGCGCAGCAGGCTGGTTACGATGGTGTCGAAGTGATGGGCTCAGAAGGCTATTTGATTAACCAATTTTTGTGTACCCGAACCAACAAACGTACGGATAAGTGGGGTGGTAGTTTTCAAAACCGGATGCAGTTTCCGCTTGAAATTATCCGCCGAATTCGCCAAGCCGTCGGTGAAAAATTTATTATTATCTATCGCTTATCAATGATTGATTTGGTCGAAGACGGGCATAATTTAGACGAAGTGATTGAGTTAGGAAAAGCGGCTGAGTCTGCTGGTGCGACCATTATTAATACGGGTATTGGCTGGCATGAAGCTCGCGTACCGACTATCGTCACATCGGTACCGCGTGCCGCGTTCACTTGGATCACCGCGCGCTTAAAGCAAGAGCTGAAAGTGCCAGTGGTGGCATGTAACCGAATTAACACCCCAGAAGTTGCTGAGAAAATTTTGGCGTCTGGCGAAGCCGATATGGTATCGATGGCGCGGCCGTTACTTGCAGACCCTGATTTTGTCAACAAAGCGGCGGCAAACGCGGCTGATAAAATCAATACGTGTATTGCATGTAACCAAGCCTGCTTAGACCACGTGTTTAAAAATAAGCGCGCTAGCTGCTTAGTGAACCCTCTTGCATGTTATGAAACCGAGTTAGTGATGCAGCCGGTTACGTCAGCCAAGCGCGTTGCTGTGGTTGGTGCAGGTCCGGCGGGGCTTGCATTCGCTTGCTATGCAGCCGAGCGTGGGCATGAGGTGCATTTATTTGATAAAGCCAGTGATATTGGCGGGCAATTTAATTACGCCAAACAGATACCTGGCAAAGAAGAGTTTCACGAAACGATTCGCTACTTCAAACAACGCTTGGTTGACACTGGCGTGCATGTGCATTTAGGCCAAGGGCAAACTGCCGAGTCTTTGCAGCAGGGCAAGTTTGACGAGATTGTCTTAGCCACCGGTGTGGCGCCACGAGAATTAACGATTGAAGGGGCCGACTTGCCCCATGTATTAGGTTATCTCGACGTACTGCGCGACCATAAAGAAGTCGGCAAGCGTGTAGCGGTGATTGGTGCAGGTGGCATTGGTTTTGACGTCTCAGAGTATTTGACTACGACGAAGTCGCCGACACTGGATAACGATGAGTGGCACAAGATTTGGGGTATTGATAAGACCTATAGTGAGCGCGGCGCGTTGTTGGCACAGCCGTTAGCTGAACCTAATCCGCGCGAAGTTTACCTGATGCAGCGTAAAGACACGAAAGTGGGTGCTGGTCTAGGTAAAACCTCGGGTTGGGTCCATCGCAGTACCTTGAGTAAGAAGGGGGTACGGATGCTCAACGGTGTGACGTATCGCCGAATCGTACCTGAGGGCATTGAAATTGAGCGTAATGGAGAAGTCAGTGTGTTGGCGGTCGACAACGTGGTCGTGTGTGCCGGTCAATTACCATTCCGTCCATTGCAAGAGGCGTTAGCGGCGCAGGGCGTGCAGGCGCATATTATTGGCGGTGCGGACGTGGCTGCCGAGCTTGATGCGAAGCGCGCAATTCGTCAAGGCGCAGAGTTAGCAGCACGTATCTAGCCCTATAAAAATGCCGGCTTCTAAAATGAAGTCGGCATTTATCTGATCAAATTAGGCTTTTATCGTCTATACCTTAAGTGACTCATATATTGATAAATAGTGACCTAAGGGAGCGTTAGATGAGCAAGAAAAAAGCCAACTCAACGGATAAACAAGTACCCGAAGTGCTCGCAGATGCGCAGAGCCGACTTGAAGATATTTACCAGCGCTTAGAGGTGTCTGAGGACGCCCGTCAACGCCTTAGTTACCCCCATCGGCTTATTCAGTTCTCAATTCCAGTGCGTATGGACGACGGCTCATTGCAGGTATTTCAAGGTTATCGAGTGCAATATGACATTACCCGTGGACCAGCCAAAGGCGGAATTCGCTTCCACCCTGATGTAGATGCCGACGAAGTGACAGCACTTAGTTTTTGGATGGCCATAAAATGCGCGGCCGTCGATTTACCCTATGGCGGTGGTAAAGGCGGAGTGAAGTGCGACCCTAAGTCATTGTCGAATATGGAGCTTGAGCGCTTGTCTCGCGGCTACATGCGCGGGGTTTACGACTTTGTCGGCCCCGATATTGATATTCCTGCACCTGATGTGAACACCAATGCCACTGTGATGGGTTGGATGGAAGATGAGCACACCCTGATAGCTAGACGCCAATTACCTGGGGTTATTACTGGTAAGCCGGTGGGGCTAGGCGGCTCGCTAGGGCGTGTTGAGTCGACTGGCAAGGGTGCGTTGCAAGTGCTGAACATTTGGGCAGAAAAAGCGAAGAAAAAGCCGAAAAAGCTAACCGTTGCAGTGCAAGGCTTTGGCAACGCTGGCTATCACTTCGCACGCAATGCCGAGGCTCAAGGTTACCAAGTGGTGGCGGTTTCAGATTCTAAGTGTACCGTGTATAGCAAAGATGGCTTAGATGTTGATGCTGTGCATGACAGTAAGAAAGATGGCTCGTTGAAACCTGTTTGTCGCGGCAAAAAAGAGCATGGCGAAGTCCTTGAACGCGATGATCTATTAAGTCTGGATGTCGATGTTTTAGTGCTGGCTGCACTTGAAAATGCGGTTAATGCAGAGAATGTTGAAAGCATTAAAGCGCCGGTTATCTTAGAAATCGCGAATGGCCCAGTAAGCAGTAAAGCGGAACAAGTATTAGCGAATAAAGACGTGACCATTATTCCCGATGTTATTGCAAATACTGGCGGCGTGATCGTCAGCTATTTCGAGTGGATTCAAAACCGGAGTGGCGACTACTGGAGCGCTGAGCAGGTCAATGAGCGCACGGAACAGCGCATTCGTGAGCAAGCCGAATCTATTTTTGAGCTTGCAGCGAAAGAGAAAGTGAGTTTGAGAACCGCCACTTACATGCAAGGTATTAAACGTATTACCGACGCCATGGATAGCCGTGGTTCACAACAATTCTTCAGTGCGCAGTAACGCATATCCATTTATTTACACAAGGGGCTCATGTTTGAGCCCCTTTTTATTTGTTTGAGCACTCAACTAGTTACATTCATGCCCACCATGTTTGTCCTGCATGCATTCGTAAAAGTATGTAAAGGCAACGGCGATTATGGCCAACCAAGCTAGGCTTAATACCATATAAGTTGTCTGGTAGTACTTAGCTAAGTATCCAAAGGCGCGCAAAAATAAAAGCGTCAATGACACGGCAACAGAATAGAATTTGCTAGCGTATCGAATCGTCATACTGAAGTTAAGCGTTTATGCCTTAAGCGTGAGGACCTACGGCATAACCTAGGGAGAGACTACGATGGAATTTACTGATACTAAGATGCAAGTTAAAAAGCTTGGAAGTTTAGTCCAAGCGGCTTTAGCAACTGCGGGTTTATTGGTTGCCACTAGTGTGTCAGCGCACGCCCAGTCACCTGAACAAACGCAAGATATCGACACTGAGGCTTCAATTGCTGTAGTACAGAACTTTATCGACAGCATGGACTACCAGTTTCTCTCGGCTGCGGATAAGGCGGTCTGGGATGAAGCACAATGGAATGAAATTCAGCAACATGCTGCTGGCGCTAATCAGGTTAGATTGCAAGAAGGTCATGAATTTCACCAATTAGAAGCTTTAGTGCGTGAGCAAGTAAAGGTTGAGGCCGTGGCGGCTGAACCTGCTCAAGATGGTTCAATTAAAGTCACTACTGAAATGCACTATCCGCAGGTGTTGATGTTGATAGATGACTTCATTGATACGCGCAACTCTTACACGTATGAACTACTGCTTGATTACCAACGCGCCTTAGACCGTGGTGAACTTGATGCGAGTGAATTAGCCAGTTACACCAGCGAGATGCCATGGCGCGTGATTGATGGCGGCGTTCATGTTGATGCCAAGCAGATGCAAGAGAACCGCGATGCCCTGCAAGCGCAGGGCTGGTAATTCATGACAACTGCTAAGCACGTATTGCGCGCTATGCAGCAGGCGGGGCAGTATCGGCAAACTCAGGATACTGCTGTGCTTGCTCTAGCCAAGCAATTAACGCTGGATATTGGCGAAGATCCAGGCGCTGACGGTACTGTACCCAATCAAGATAACACGCTAAGCGAATACCAGCGTCGTTCCACTTTAATTGTTCAGCGGCCGACTCGAAATGCTCTAAGCATTGTTGGATACGTTGAGATTGACGCTGCGTGTAGCTATTGGCAGCGATATCGACGCCGCTTTTCTCCAACAGAAACAAGTTAATCGTGCTGTCGATCGCGGTATTGACCAACAATAACAGGTCATATTCTGCGGTTGTTTCGCACATCCGGTGCCCATGCAATTCTCGAATGAAGCGGATAATGCTCATGGAGTCGTGTAGCTTAATGTCTTGATGTTCAAAATAAGGCACTCGCATAGCGGCGCTTCCAGCTGCACTTTGCTGATAGTCTGTTTCAATGAGCTTAAACTTGGCTTGGTACTGAAGTAAGGCAATACGGCAATGGCGAACAAAGGGTGATGTATAACTTCCGTACAAATGCATAGTGGCTCCCAAAAAGCTGCTAAAATGACTTTGCGCAGTATGCCATGCTTGTAATTCCATGCACTTAAAATTTTTCCAGTATGGAGAAGTCGCTTTTATCGCATCACGAATGCAGCGCAATAAGGCTGCAGCCCTTATCATATGTTAAATTTGTTCAATATTTGCGCGCCCCCCTTGCAAGTTGCGTGAATCCGCGTATAGTTCTGCCTCCTCAAGGTAAATGCCTGCTGTGACGTGCCGGTGACCCTTGAATTGTCATGGGGTGACTACGCCTATCCAGTTGGCTTGCCGCGAAATCTTTTCTCGCGCGTTCAAGCTCCAACCTAAAGTGCCGGGCGATGCCCTTACATCTATGTGAGTCTGTAACAGGGTTGTCGTTTGTTGCAGCGTTGAATAGTGCGAATTAATAAATGTCTGAATTTACTACTTTTTCTGCTTTGGAATTACCAGAGCCAATCATCCGTGCCATTACTGAAATGGGCTTTACTGCGCCAACGCCTATCCAACAACGTGCTATCGGCCCGTTATTGGAAGGTCGTGACGTATTAGGTGAAGCGCAAACAGGTACTGGTAAAACCGCAGCCTTCGGTTTGCCTGCTTTAGCCAATATTGATACCACAGTGCGCGGTGCGCAGCTATTAGTAGTTGCTCCGACGCGTGAATTAGCCATTCAGGTGGCTGAATCACTAGAGCAAATGGGCAAATTTATGCGCGGCTTAAGCGTAGCAACCGTGTACGGTGGTGCTGCGTACGGTCCACAAATTAAATTACTGAAAGGCGGCGCGCAAGTAGTTGTAGGTACGCCTGGCCGTTTGATGGACCACATCAATAAAGGCACTTTAGATCTGAGCAAGCTGAAAATGAGCGTGCTTGATGAAGCCGACGAGATGCTAAATATGGGCTTCGTTGAAGACATCGAGTTCATCATGGAAAGCGTGCCGAAAGATGCACAACGTGCTTTGTTCTCGGCGACGATGCCACCGCAAATCCGCAAAATTGCACAGAAATTCTTGAGCAATTCGGTGCATGTGCAAATTGAGAAAACTCAAGAGCATAAAGCCAATATTACTCAGAAGGCTTGGAAAGTATCTGTGCTTAGCAAAAATACGGCTCTTGAGCGTATTTTAGAAACAACCGATTACAACCTGGCTCTAATCTTTGTGCGTACTCGTCAAGACACGATTACGTTGGCTGAGCACTTACAGAACAAAGGTTTTAAAGCGGCGGGCTTAAACGGTGACATGAACCAAGCCCAGCGTGAAGCGACGGTTTCCCAACTTAAAGCGGGTAGCGTTCGTGTGTTAGTGGCGACTGATGTCGTAGCACGTGGTTTGGACGTACCTGGCGTAAGTCACGTAATTAACTATGACTTGCCGAACGACGCTGAGTCTTATGTACACCGGATTGGTCGTACTGGTCGTGCTGGCCGTTCAGGCGAAGCGATTTTGTTTGCTCGTCCACGTGAAATGCACTTACTACGTCGCTATGAGCGTGAGACGAAGGGCACCATCGAAATGATGGAAGTGCCGACTGCACGTGAAATGACGGCGTACCGTTTGGAAGCATGTCAGAAGCGTTTAGCCGATGTAGTGGCGAATCAAGATTTGAACACAATGCGCGAGTTAGTTGAGCAAATGGCGAACGACGGCGGTGTGGATATGAAAGATTTAGCCGCAGCATTGTTATTCGAGCAGCAGCAAACACGTCCATTATTTGTTAAAGACGACCCGAAACCACGTCGCGAAGAGCGTGAAGTACGCGGTGACCGTTTTGACCGTTCAGGTCGCTCGGACCGTGGCGACCGTGGGGCGAAAGGCCGCGACCGTTTCGACAAAGGCGCTAAAGGCCCGCGTAAAGGTAAAGGTCGTGAGAGCAACATTGAGTTTGAAACCTATCGCTTAAGCGTAGGTAAAGACCATGGTGCGCGTCCTGGTGATATCGTTGGTGCTATCGCGAACGAGGCCAATATGGACAGCCGCATGATCGGCAATATTAAGCTGCACGGCGAACACAGCTATGTTGAGCTTCCAAAAGGCTTACCAGCAGCGGTAGTCGCGAAGTTACAACGTGCACGCAT
Source organism: Aliidiomarina maris (assembly GCF_003987335.1). Taxonomy (GTDB): domain Bacteria; phylum Pseudomonadota; class Gammaproteobacteria; order Enterobacterales; family Alteromonadaceae; genus Aliidiomarina; species Aliidiomarina maris. Next base: position 35,093 of record NZ_PIPK01000014.1, read on the forward strand.
CCGTCAGCAGCCATCAGGCATGACGAAAGTGTAAACTAAGCTTCATTTGAATAAAGCCACCTTGGGAATAACCAAGGTGGCTTTTTTTTGCGTAGATTTTGATGATGTCATGCGTTCACTTTGCAAGCTGTGCTATAACAAGGAACAAATTTACAAGGAGTTTCAGATGCAAAGAGTGACACTTACGCTTCTGGCAGTCTGGCTGTTAAGCGGCTGTGCGCAATTAATTGAGCGCCAAATGGCGAGCTACAAAGGGTCTCGGCACTTGAACATGGATGTTGGCCAGTATACTCAGTCTTGGTGCTCCCAAGCTGGCTGTGTCAATGTCACCGATTGGTCTGATGTTAAAAAGATGAACGGCACAGAGCCATTAACCAAGCTTACAGCGTCGTTGAGAGTTGCCATTGACCAACAGCTCTATGAAGAAGATGTGGTGCTGGAATTTGAGCCACTGAGCGACAATTCGCCGATTATCGTTATGTTTCCGGGGTATGGCATGCGAGCCGAAGCATTGGGCTTGAAGGCGCTGTATTTCCGCAGTCGCGGCTTCCGCCCCTTGGTGGTTGCCAGCCCAACCGAGCAAAAGCCCTTTAATTTCGGTTTGAGTTCCATCGAGGTCATCGCAGATTACTTAACTGACCACTACTCGACGCATGATGTTTACGCCTATGGCTTTTCGATGGGGTCGTTGGCAGTAGCAGAACTCAGTCAACGCTTTCCAGTTCAGGGCGCGATAGTCGTTGCGCCGATGCTTGATTTTGACGACGCTGCGTCGCAGTTGATTGACCTATACCGTCGTAACACAGTATTCGCCCGGGCTATACCACAACAAAGCTTTCAGCAAGGCTTAGAGCGTCTTGCGCTAAACGCTAGCGTTGAACGAAAGAAATTATTTTGGCCCTACGCGGTTACTCTGCTGCCAAGCAACACTTTAGTTGTGGGTTCTTATTATGACAGTATTAGCAACTTCTCATTGGTTTCTGCTGAGGTGGCACGGCACCATCGACACTTTTACTTAGCTGGTATTAACTTACCTAGTTTTGAGCATCCCGCGATGGCGATGCCGCTTGAGCCGGCCATCGCGCCCATAGATGCTTGGTTTCAGCTGCAACCCATAGGAAGTTTACAAGCAGAGTAAAACTGGACTTGAGTCCAGTAGTTTTATTGCACCAATTTGATTAAATAGCCATAACGAGAAATCCCTATTTTCACCGCATAAAAGGTTGGGTTATGGCTACTGCACAAGTACTGAACATTCAAGGGCAAGCATGGGCACGCAGCGAAGACGGTTCGATGCGCGAGCTAAAAGCAGGTGATCAAGTATTGCCAGGTGAAGTGGTCGTAACCGCAGAAGGCGCGACGGTCACTCTAGTGTTTGAGGATGGTGCTCAGCAAGTTATTCCCCCTGCGTTTGAAGCCTTAGTAAGTGAAGATTCTTTCACTAGCGAACCTGCTTTTGACCCCGACAATATACTTGATGCAGACAGCCCTGATGCAGTGCTTGCGATGCTTGAAGGCGAGGGCGACCTGCTTGAAACCTTAGAAGCAACTGCGGCTGGTAGCGATGGTGGCGGCGGTGGCGAAGGATCATCCTTCGTTCGCTTGATGCGTATTGCTGATGAGAATAGCAGCGCTAATAGTTACGAATACGCTAACGTAAGCTCTGAGCCAGTGCTGCTGAATGAAGCCAATGGCGGTGGAGCAATTGATGACGCGGAAATCACTGTAGCTGCAAGTATTGAAGCTGGCTCAAACTTGCTTACCTTAAGCGGAACAACTTCTAACCTTCCTGCTGGCGCAACGATTTCACTCACTATCACTGATCAGTTTGGTAACTCTATTACCGTCAATGCGACCATTGATGGTTCTGGTAATTATTTAGTCAGCGGAATTGATGTAAGTGGCTTAAGTGATGGAGCGCTGCAAATTGTTGCGAGCAGCTTTGACTTTGCCGGTAATTCAGTTCAAGCATCAACCTCAGCATTGCTGGATGCAGTCGATTCAAGCATCGCAGTCTCTGCTGCAATTGACGGTGACGGCGCAAGTTTAACGATCACTGGTACCACGGCCGATGTCGCCACTGGCTCAACGGTAACATTAACGATCACCGACCAAAATGGTAACAGCATTACAGCGCAAGCGACTGTCAATGCAGATGGTACCTTTAGCGTGTCGGGCGTGGACGTCAGTGGGTTAACTGATGGCCCATTGACGATTGAGGCGGTTGCTACTGACAACAATGGTAGCGAAATTACTGCTGATACTTCAGTTGTGTTGGACGCAGTTGAATCAGGATTGAGCGTCGGTGTTATCGTGGATAACGATGCTGCGACAGTCGATATTAGCGGTTCATCGACAGATGTGCCTGCGGGTTCGACGGTTGTGATTACCATCACTGATCAAAATGGCAATACCATCACCGCGGAAGCTACTGTGGATGCGGATGGTAACTTCAGCGTTGAAGGTGTGGATATTAGCGGCCTGACTGATGGTCCATTGACTATCGACGCGGTTGCGACCGACAACAACGGCAATGAAATTTCTGCTGATACCTCGGCGGTATTGGATGCTGTTGAATCAGCTCTAACGGTTGCTGCCACTGTAGATAATGACGCTGCCACTTTAGATATCAACGGTACTTCGGTGGATGTCGCTGCGGGTTCAACTGTTGCGATCATTATTACCGATCAAAATGGCGTCACCGTCACTGCAGAAGCGACGGTTCAAGCAGATGGCACGTTCAGTATTGAAGGCTTGGACATCAGCGGGTTGACCGATGGTGAGCTCAGTATTGATGTTGTTGCCACTGATAATAATGGCAACGAGATCACAGCTGATACTTCAGCGGTATTAGATGCGGTGGAATCGGCTCTAACTGTTGCTGCAACCGTAGATAACGACGCTGCCACTTTAGATATTAGTGGTACATCTACCGATGTTGCGCCAGGTTCGACTGTTGCGATCACCATCACCGACCAGAATGGCAACACCGTCACTGCACAAGCGACTGTGAATACGGACGGCACCTTCAGTATTGAAGGTTTGGACATCAGCGGACTGACCGATGGTGAGTTCACTATTGATGTTGTTGCTATTGACAACAACGGCAATGAAATTGCTGCGGATATTTCAGCGGTATTGGATGCCGTTGAATCGGCTCTAACTGTTGCTGCAACCGTAGATAACGACGCTGCAACTTTAGATATTAGCGGTACTTCAACGGATGTCGCTGCAGGTTCAACCGTAGCGATCATTATTACCGACCAGAATGGCACTACCGTTACTGCACAAGCGACTGTGAATGCAGATGGTACGTTTAGTATTGAAGGTGTCGATGTGAGTGGCCTGACTGATGGCCCATTGAACATCGATGCGGTTGCGACTGACAACAATGGCAACGAGATCGAAGCAGATACCTCAGCGGTATTGGATGCAGTAGAGTCAGCGTTGAGCGTAAGCGCGACAGTAGACAACGATGCTGCGACTTTAGACATCAGCGGTACTTCAGTAGACGTTGCGGCCGGTGAAACCGTTGCAATCACCATCACCGATCAGAATGGCATTAGCGTTACTGCTGAAGCGACTGTCAATGCAGACGGCACCTTCAGCGTGGAAGGTGTCGATGTTAGCGAGTTAACTGACGGCCCATTGATTATCGAAGCCGTAGCTACTGATAACAACGGTAACGACATCACAGCTGATACCTCAGCGGGCTTGGATGCCGTTGAGTCTGCTCTAACCGTTGCTGCCACCGTAGACAATGATGCTGCCACTTTAGATATTAGCGGTACATCTACCGATGTCGCGCCAGGTTCGACTGTAGCGATCACCATCACCGACCAGAATGGTATTAGTGTTACTGCTGAAGCGACTGTAAATGCAGATGGCACCTTCAGTGTAGAAGGTGTCGATGTAAGCGGATTGACCGATGGCCCATTGACTATCGACGCGGTTGCCACTGACAACAACGGCAATGAGATTAATGCTGATACCTCAGCGGTATTGGATGCGGTTGAATCGGCTATAACTGTTGCTGCCACTGTAGACAACGACGCCGCGACTTTAGATATCAGCGGTACTTCGACAGATGTCGCTGCAGGCTCGACTGTAGCTATCACCATCACCGACCAAAACGGTGTGACGGTCACCGCTGAAGCCACTGTGAATGCAGACGGCACTTTCAGCGTGGAAGGTGTGGATGTTAGCGGCTTAACCGATGGCCCATTGACTATCGATGCGGTTGCCACGGACAACAATGGCAACGAAATTACTGCGGATACCTCAGCGATATTGGATGCAGTTGAGTCTGCCCTGACCGTCGCTGCGAGCGTCGATAACGACGCTGCCACTTTAGATATTAGCGGTACTTCGACAGATGTCGCTGCAGGCTCGACTGTAGCTATCACCATCACCGACCAGAATGGCAACACCGTCACTGCACAAGCGACTGTTAATACGGACGGCACCTTCAGTATTGAAGGTTTGGACATCAGCGGACTGACCGATGGTGAGCTCACTATTGATGTTGTTGCCACTGACAACAACGGTAACGACATCACAGCGGATACCTCGGCAGTACTAGATGCCGTTGAGTCGGCTCTAACCGTTGCTGTAACTGTAGACAACGACGCTGCGACTATAGACATCAGCGGTACTTCAGTTGATGTTGCGGCTGGTGAAACCGTGGCGATCACCATCACCGATCAGAATGGCACTACCGTTACTGCAGAAGCCACTGTGAATGCAGACGGCACCTTCAGTGTAGAAGGTGTCGATGTTAGTGGCCTGACTGATGGTCCATTGACTATCGAAGCCGTAGCTACTGACAACAACGGCAATGAAATCGAAGCGGATACCTCGGCAGTATTGGATGCCGTTGAATCAGCTCTAACTGTTGCTGCCACTGTAGACAACGACACTGCGACCTTGGACATCAGCGGGACATCTACTGATGTCGCTGCAGGTTCAACCGTAGCGATCATCATCACCGACCAGAATGGTGTGACGGTCACTGCTCAAGCTACTGTTCAAGAAGACGGTACCTTTAGTGTAGAAGGCGTGGATGTAAGCGGCTTAACCGACGGCCCATTAACCATTGATGCGGTTGCGACTGACAACAACGGTAACGAGCTTACTGCTGAAACCTCAGCAGTATTGGATGCCGTTGAATCTGCTTTAACCGTTGCTGCAACCGTCGATAACGACGCTGCCACTTTAGACATCAGCGGTACTTCAGTTGACGTAGCCGCTGGCTCGACTGTTGCGATCTCCATCACCGACCAGAATGGCAATACCGTTACAGCTGAAGCCACTGTGAATGCAGACGGCACTTTCAGCGTGGTAGATGTGGATGCCAGCGGATTGACCGATGGCCCATTAACCATCGACGCGGTTGCCACCGACAACAACGGTAATGAAATTACTGCAGATACCTCAGCGGTATTGGATGCGGTTGAATCAGCTCTAACCGTTGCTGTAACTGTAGATAACGACGCTGCCACCCTGGATATTAGCGGTACTTCAGTTGACATTGCCGCTGGCGAAACCGTAGCGATCACCATCACTGACCAAAACGGTGCGACCGTCACAGCAGAAGCGACCGTTCAAGAAGACGGTACGTTTACCATTGAAGGCGTTGACGTGAGCGGGTTGACCGATGGCCCGTTAACCATTGATGCGGTTGCTACTGACAACAACGGTAACGACATCACAGCTGATACCTCAGCAGTCTTAGATGCCGTTGAATCAGCTCTAACCGTTGCTGCGACTGTAGACAACGATGCCGCTACTTTAGACATCAGCGGTACATCTACAGATGTCGCAGCAGGTTCGACTGTGGCAATCACCATCACCGACCAGAATGGTGCGATTATCACAGCTGAAGCGACCGTTCAAGAAGACGGTACGTTTACCATTGAAGGCGTTGACGTGAGCGGGTTGACTGATGGTCCATTGACTATCGACGCGGTAGCCACTGACAACAACGGCAATGAGATCGAAGCTGATACCTCAGCGGTATTGGATGCGGTTGAGTCTGCCCTGACCGTCGCTGCGAGCGTCGATAATGACGCTGCCACTATAGATATTAGTGGTACTTCAGTAGACGTAGCCGCTGGCTCGACTGTTGCGATCACCATCACCGACCAGAATGGTGTGACGGTCACTGCTCAAGCGACCGTTCAAGAAGACGGTACGTTTACTATTGAAGGTGTGGATGTAAGCGGATTGACCGATGGCCCATTAACGATTGATGCGGTTGCCACCGATAACAACGGTAACGAAATCACAGCTGATACCTCAGCGGTCTTGGATGCCGTTGAATCAGCTCTAACCGTTGCTGCGACCGTAGACAATGACGCTGCAACCATGGACATCAGCGGTACTTCAGTTGACGTTGCCGCTGGCGAAACCGTTGCGATTACCATTACCGACCAGAATGGCAATACCGTTACAGCTGAAGCCACTGTAAATGCAGATGGCACCTTCAGTGTGGAAGGTGTGGATGTAAGCGGCTTAACAGATGGCCCATTAACTATCGATGCGGTTGCCACCGATAACAACGGTAACGACATCACAGCTGATACTTCAGCGGTCTTAGATGCTGTGGAATCTGCTCTAACCGTTGCTGTAACTGTAGACAACGACGCTGCGACTTTAGACATCAGCGGTACTTCGACAGATGTCGCTGCAGGTTCAACTGTAGCGATCACCATCACCGACCAAAACGGTGTCACAGTCACCGCTGAAGCCACTGTGAATGCAGATGGCACCTTCAGTGTGGAAGGTGTGGATGTTAGCGGCCTGACCGATGGCCCGTTAACCATCGACGCGATTGCCACCGACAACAACGGTAACGACATTACAGCTGATACTTCAGCGGTCTTAGATGCGGTTGAGTCTGCTCTAACCGTTGCTGCCACCGTAGACAATGATGCTGCCACTTTAGATATTAACGGTACATCTACCGATGTCGCGCCAGGTTCGACTGTCGCGATCACCATCACCGACCAGAATGGTATTAGTGTTACTGCTGAAGCTACTGTAAATGCAGATGGCACCTTCAGTGTGGAAGGTGTGGATGTTAGCGGCCTGACTGATGGCCCATTAACCATCGACGCAGTTGCCACCGACAACAACGGCAATGAAATCGAAGCGGATACCTCAGCGGTATTGGATGCCGTTGAATCTGCTTTAACCGTTGCTGCCACAGTAGACAATGATGCCGCGACTTTAGACATCAGCGGTACATCTGCTGATGTTGCTCCAGGCTCGACTGTTGCAATCACTATCACCGACCAAAACGGCATTAGCGTTACTGCTGAAGCCACTGTGAATGCAGACGGCATCTTCAGTGTGGAAGGTGTCGATGTGAGTGGCCTGACTGATGGTCCATTGACTATCGAAGCCGTAGCTACTGACAACAACGGCAACGACATCACAGCTGATACCTCAGCGGTATTAGATGCGGTTGAATCAGCTCTAACCGTAGCTGTGACCGTAGACAACGACGCTGCGACTTTAGATATCAGCGGTACTTCAGTTGATGTTGCCGCTGGTGAAACCGTGGCAATCACCATCACCGACCAAAACGGTGCGACCGTCACAGCAGAAGCGACCGTTCAAGAAGACGGTACGTTTACCATTGAAGGCGTTGACGTGAGCGGGTTGATTGATGGCCCATTAACCATCGACGCGGTTGCGACTGACAACAACGGTAACGAAGTTATTGCAGATACATCAGCGGTATTGGATGCAGTAGAGTCAGCGTTGAGTGTAAGCGCGACTGTAGACAACGACGCTGCGACCTTGGATATCAGCGGTACATCGACTGATGTTGCTGCTGGCGAAACCGTTGCGATCACCATTACTGACCAAAACGGTGTCACAGTCACTGCTCAAGCGACCGTTCAAGCAGATGGTACGTTTAGTATTGAAGGTGTCGATGTAAGCGTCTTAACTGATGGCCCATTAACCATCGATGCAGTTGCCACCGACAACAACGGCAATGAAATTGCTGCTGATACTTCAGCGGTATTGGATGCTGTTGAGTCTGCCTTGACCGTCGCTGCGAGCGTCGATAACGACGCTGCCACTTTAGACATCAGCGGTACTTCAGTTGACGTAGCTGCTGGTGAGACCGTTACGATCACCATCACTGACCAAAATGGTGTGACGGTCACTGCTCAAGCGACCGTTCAAGAAGACGGTACGTTTACCATTGAAGGCGTTGACGTGAGCGGGTTGATTGATGGCCCATTAACCATCGACGCGGTTGCGACTGACAACAACGGTAACGAAGTTATTGCAGATACATCAGCGGTATTGGATGCAGTAGAGTCAGCGTTGAGCGTAAGCGCCACTGTAGACGATGATGCTGCGACCCTGGACGTCAGCGGTACATCTACGGATGTCGCTGCAGGTACAACTGTTGAGATCACTATCACGGATCAAAACGGTGCGACTGTCACTGCTCAAGCGACCGTTCAAGAAGACGGCACCTTTAGTGTGGAAGGTGTCGATGTCAGCGGCCTGACTGATGGCCTATTAACCATCGACGCGGTTGCGACTGATAATAATGGCAACGAGATTACTGCAGATACTTCAGCGGTCTTGGATGCCGTTGAATCAGCTCTAACCGTTGCTGCGACCGTAGACAATGACGCTGCAACCTTGGACATCAGCGGTACTTCAGTTGACGTTGCCGCTGGCGAAACCGTTGCGATTACCATTACCGACCAGAATGGCAATACCGTTACTGCTGAAGCTACTGTGAATGCAGATGGCACCTTCAGCGTGGAAGGTGTCGATGTAAGCGGCTTAACTGATGGCCCATTAACGATTGATGCGGTTGCCACCGACAACAACGGCAATGAAATCGAGGCGGATACCTCAGCAGTCTTAGACGCCGTTGAATCTGCTCTAACCGTCGCTGCAACTGTAGACAACGACGCTGCGACTATAGACATCAGCGGTACTTCAGTTGATGTTGCGGCTGGTGAAACCGTGGCGATCACCATCACCGACCAGAATGGCAATACCGTTACAGCTGAAGCCACTGTGAATGCAGATGGCACCTTCAGTGTGGAAGGTGTGGATGTGAGTGGCTTAACTGACGGCCCATTGACCATCGACGCGGTTGCGACTGACAACAACGGTAATGAAATTAATGCTGATACTTCAGCGATATTGGATGCGGTTGAGTCTGCCCTGACCGTCGCTGCGAGCGTCGATAATGATGCTGCCACTTTAGATATTAGCGGTACTTCGACAGATGTCGCTGCTGGTGAAACGGTTGCGATTACCATTACCGACCAAAACGGTGTCACAGTCACTGCTCAAGCGACCGTTCAAGAAGACGGTACGTTTACCATTGAAGGCGTTGACGTGAGCGGGTTGATTGATGGCCCATTAACCATCGACGCGGTTGCGACTGACAACAACGGTAACGAAGTTATTGCAGATACATCAGCGGTATTGGATGCGGTTGAGTCTGCCCTGACCGTCGCTGCGAGCGTCGATAATGACGCTGCCACTTTAGACATCAGCGGTACATCTGCTGATGTTGCTGCAGGCTCGACTGTTGCAATCACTATCACCGACCAGAACGGTGTGACGGTCACTGCAGAAGCGACTGTGAATGCAGATGGCACCTTCAGTGTGGAAGGTGTGGATGTGAGCGGCTTAACCGATGGCCCATTAACCATCGACGTGGTTGCCACTGACAATAATGGCAATGAAATTGCTGCGGATACTTCAGCGGTATTGGATGCCGTTGAATCGGCTCTAACCGTTGCTGCCACTGTAGACAATGATGCTGCCACTTTAGATATTAGCGGTACATCTACCGATGTCGCGCCAGGTTCGACTGTTGCGATCACCATCACCGACCAAAACGGCATTAGCGTTACTGCTGAAGCTACTGTAAATGCAGATGGCACCTTCAGCGTGGAAGGTGTGGATGTCAGCGGCTTAACCGATGGCCCATTAACCATCGACGTGGTTGCAGCTGACAATAATGGTAATGAAATTGCTGCTGATACCTCAGCGGTCTTGGATGCTGTTGAGTCTGCCTTGACCGTCGCTGCGAGCGTCGATAATGACGCTGCCACTTTAGACATCAGCGGTACTTCAGTTGACGTAGCTGCTGGTGAGACCGTTACGATCACCATCACTGACCAAAATGGTGTGACGGTCACTGCTCAAGCGACCGTTCAAGAAGACGGTACGTTTACCATTGAAGGCGTTGACGTGAGCGGGTTGATTGATGGCCCATTAACCATCGACGCGGTTGCGACTGACAACAACGGTAACGAAGTTATTGCAGATACATCAGCGGTATTGGATGCGGTTGAGTCTGCCCTGACCGTCGCTGCGAGCGTCGATAATGATGCTGCCACTTTAGACATCAGCGGTACTTCGACTGATGTCGCTGCAGGCTCGACTGTTGCGATCACCATCACAGACCAGAATGGTGTGACGGTCACTGCTGAAGCGACCGTTCAAGAAGACGGCACCTTCAGTGTGGAAGGTGTGGATGTGAGCGGCTTAACCGATGGCCCATTAACCATCGACGTGGTTGCCACTGACAATAATGGCAATGAAATTGCTGCGGATACTTCAGCGGTATTGGATGCCGTTGAATCGGCTCTAACCGTTGCTGCCACTGTAGACGATGATGCTGCGACCCTGGACGTCAGCGGTACATCTACGGATGTCGCTGCAGGTACAACTGTTGAGATCACTATCACGGATCAAAACGGTGCGACTGTCACTGCTCAAGCGACCGTTCAAGAAGACGGCACCTTTAGTGTGGAAGGTGTCGATGTCAGCGGCCTGACTGATGGCCTATTAACCATCGATGCGGTTGCGACTGATAACAACGGTAACGACATCACAGCTGATACCTCAGCGGTATTAGATGCAGTTGAATCAGCTCTAACGGTTGCTGCCACTGTAGATAATGACGCTGCCACTTTAGATATTAGCGGTACTTCGACAGATGTCGCTGCAGGTTCAACTGTAGCGATCACCATCACCGACCAAAATGGCAACACTGTCACTGCTCAAGCGACTGTTCAAGAAGACGGCACCTTTAGTGTGGAAGGTGTCGATGTGAGAGGCCTGACTGATGGCCCATTGACTATCGACGCGGTTGCTACTGACAACAATGGCAACGAGGTCACAGCTGATACTTCAGCGGTCTTGGATGCGGTTGAATCAACTCTAACCGTAGCTGCAACCGTCGATAACGACGCTGCCACTTTAGACATCAGCGGTACTTCAGTTGATGTAGCCGCTGGTGAGAGCGTTACGATCACCATCACTGACCAAAATGGCAACACTGTCACCGCTGATGCGACCGTTCAAGAAGACGGTACGTTTACCATTGAAGGCGTTGACGTGAGCGGGTTGACTGATGGTCCATTGACTATCGAAGCCGTAGCCACGGACAACAATGGTAATGAAATTACTGCAGATACCTCAGCGGTATTGGATGCTGTTGAATCTGCTCTAACCGTTGCTGCCACTGTAGACAATGATGCTGCAACCCTGGACATCAGCGGTACTTCAGTTGACGTAGCCGCTGGCGAAACCGTAGCGATCACCATCACCGACCAAAACGGTGTGGCTGTCACTACTGAAGCTACTGTGAATGCAGACGGCACCTTCAGTGTAGAAGGTGTCGATGTGAGGGGCCTGACTGATGGTCCATTAACCATCGACGCGGCAGCTACTGACAACAACGGTAACGACATCACAGCTGATACCTCAGCGGTATTGGATGCGGTAGAGTCAGCGTTAACTGTTGCTGCGACTGTAGATAACGACGCTGCAACTTTGGACATCAGCGGTACTTCGACAGATGTCGCTGCAGGTTCAACTGTAGCGATCACCATCACCGACCAAAACGGTGTCACAGTCACCGCTGAAGCCACTGTGAATGCAGATGGCACCTTCAGTGTGGAAGGTGTGGATGTCAGCGGATTGTCCGATGGCCCGTTAACCATTGACGCTGTTGCTACTGACAACAACGGTAACGAAATCACAGCTGATACTGCAGTGGTTTTAGACGCAGTTGATTCAGGTCTAACTATTGAGTTAACCGTTGATAGCGACACTGCGACAGCAAGTATTACCGGTACTTCGGTTGATGTTGCACCAGGCTCGCTCGTGAAGTTCGTTATTCAAGACCAGTTTGGTAATTTGGTCACAGTGAATGCTGTAGTTGCTGCTGATGGTAGCTTTGCAGTTGGTAACATCGACGTTAGTGGTTTAAGTGACGGCACTTTAACTGCTAGTGGCACGACCACAGACAATAATGGTAACTATCTTGTTGCCAGTGATACTGATGAATTGGACGCACTCGAGTCTGCGCTTAGCCTCAATGCGAGCGTAAATAATGAAGCCGCAACTCTGGATATCAGTGGAACTTCGACTGATGTAGCTGCGGGTCAGAAAGTTGCTATTACGATTACCGACCAAAACGGCATTACCGTAACGGCCGAAGCCACTGTTGGTGCAGACGACACTTTCAGCGTCGAAGCTGTGGACGTAAGCGGCTTAATCGACGGGCCATTAAGCATCGATGCAGTTGCGATTGACAACAATGGCAACGAGATTGAAGCAGATACCACGGTAGTATTAGATGCAGTCGCGAGCTCAATCACCGTTGAGGCATCATTGGGTAGCGTTGAGTTACCTATCGATGAAGCTTTAGCCCAAGACCCGTCGTTGACACCATCGGTATTTGTCACTAACGAAGGTATTATTTTCACCTCCAGGGGGACCATGGTGGGTGATGACGGCCAAACGTATACAATTTGGCGAGTTATCAATGGAACTGACTCTCCTATTACCGGTGAGTTGCGTGCTAACGGCGGTAGTTTTGAGCTATCGATGACGTTCGAACCAGGCGCAGCTACATTCATTGCAAGCCCAGATGCAGGTACGCATATCTTCACTTCTGATGGCGTGGCGATGCCTAAGGCTGCTGGGACTCAAGTATTTAGTTATAGCGACACCACTTCAGTCGGTGACCCTCGTTCAAGTAGCTTGGATGTGAATGGTACAACCCAAGACGTAGCTGAAGGCGCAACTGTAACCATCACCATCACAGACCAATTCGGTGTCAAAATTGTGGTGACAACTACAGTAGATGAAGACGGCGCCTATGCGGTCGATGGCATTGATGTAAGCAGCCTATCAGATGGGCCGCTTTCAGTGGTGGCTAGTGCTGTAGATAATAACGGTCAGGTTGTTGAGAGCACTACAAGTGTTGTATTGGATGCGGTTGAGCCGTCACTTGATGTGTCTGTAACAGTCGATCATCTGGAAGCAACGCTGGATATTAATGGCTCGACCTCAGATGTACCGATTGGCGCTAAAGTAAGTGTGACTATTACAGACCAGAACGGCAACTTCGTCACTACCGAAGCAACCGTTAATAGTGATGGTGCATTTAGTGTGCAGAATGTTGATGTCAGCAGCTTAAGCGATGGTGCCTTAAATGTAACGGCTAGCGCTATCGACAACAACGGAGATGTCGTAACCGACAACGAGAGCGTTAACTTAGACACCACAGCACCTACTTTGACTGTCAATGCGCCTGACAGCAACGACACTACACCGGCCATTAGCGGAACCTCTGATGAAGTCGGGGCCACAGTGAGCATCGTAGTAACTGACGCGAATGGTCAGATTCAGATTTTAACTGCAACGGTATTAGCTGACGGAACTTGGGGTGCAAATGTTCAACAGCCTTTAGCCGAGGGTATTTACCAAGTTGAAGCGACTGTAAGTGATGACGTTGGAAACACAGCGGTTGCCGATACAAGTGGTGACATTGATCTGACACCTCCGTTATTAGCGTTCGATGATTTGCCAACTAACACCAATGTCACTTTACTTGATTTGACAGGTACCTCGGATGAAATCGGTGCAACCGTTTCAGTCGTGGTAACCGATGCGAATGGAATTAGCCAGACCGTGTCAGGTGTCGTTCAAAGTGACGGCACATGGTCAGTTACCCTAGTTCGTCCGCTTGTGGTGGGTGAGTACACTGCAAGCGCAACCGTCAGTGATGCGGTAGGAAACTTTGCGATGATGGATGCTAATGCACCAGGCATCATTGTTCCTTCAGTATCTATCTCTACCTTCAAGCTAAAAGAGCAGGCTGGTATCGAGGTAACAAGCTTGATCTGGGAAGGCGGTTTATCGACCTCTCAATTTGGTGTCACTAGTGACTTAGCAAATAGCTCAAGTGGCACAGTCGGTCGTTTGACTACGAATGATGTGTCACGCACTGTGAATCTGCGGATTACTAGTATTGGTGATAGTCATGCTACCGCGTTACTTGCTGTGGGTGACAAGTATCAAGTCTCTTGGCAGCGAGTCGACAGTAGAGGGCGCGTCGTTGAAACTGTGGATACTGTGATGACAGTTACCCGGTCGGACTATTTCGCCGTAACTGGCGAGGCACGTGATATTTTGATTCTTCGGGGATTGGTCAACGGCAACGTGGTACACGTAGTCATTGACTCAGAGGGTGTCGCAACTGGAAGTAATACATGGTCGGGCTGGAATGGCACACAATATATTATCAATGACTTGTTTGATACCGATGTTGGTTTCCGTGAGTTTATTGTCAACGGGCAAGGTGCCGCTAACGCAGCGATTGAGATTTACCAAGTCAATGAGTCGGGTAACCAGTCACTGCTTGGTAACGTAACTGCCGATGCAAATGGTAACTGGAGCTTCGATGTAGGCTCTTTGGTTGGCCGTAAAGGTCAACTTAACGTGGTCTCAACTGATGGCTTTGGTAATATTTCTACAGATATCAAATCGTTTATATTCGGTGAAACTAATATCGCAAATACCTTACAGGGTAGTAATGAGTCGGATCTTATCGTAGGCGGCTTACAGGATGATCAACTTATTGGTGGTGGTGGAAGTGACGTTCTGATCGGCGGCGGCGGCAACGATACGTTCATCTGGAAAGAAAACCACCAAGGTAGTGTTAATATTCCAGCCTTTGATAAAGTACAAGACTTTACCTTAGGTAAGTTTAACGTCAATCCAGAAGCCGACAGACTTGATTTGTCGCGTTTGTTGGAGGGGGAAAACTCGAACAATATTCATCAATTCATTATTGCGGCCGAGGACGGTCAAGGGAACACCGTGCTTTACATCAGTTCAAATGGTTCGTTGGCTGGTGACAGCAGTAATGCTAACCAATTGATCAAGCTTAGTGATGTTGATATGGGTGGTTTAAGCTCTGCTGACTTCATTCAGAAGTTATTAAATGATGGGCAGTTGCTAATCGACTCGGGTAACCAAGGCACATCAGCTTTTGATTTCAATAGCACAAACGCAAATGAAGACCAATTATCGAAGTAGTACTAATAGGTGATTGGCAATAAATTTAAAGGGAACTAGTATTGGCGGCCAGAAAACCGCCAATACCGGAAGTTTGATCAGGTTGGTTTTTTTTAAGGGGCAACCATGAACAAGAATAAAACAAGCATGTCAGTGAAGCATGCTTTATGCGGTCTAACCGTGGTAGCGATGACTTGTTCGCTACCAGCGGCTGCAAATCTGGAGCGCGCGGTAAATCAGGCGCTCAACCAAAACCCGGACGTACGCCAGCAGTGGCGTGAAGTTTTGATGAGTGACGCTGATATTGATATTGCTGCGAGTGATATTAAGCCAAATATGGACGTCGTTGGCGGTTATGAATACGTTGACCGTAATTATTCAGCGAACCAAACTTTTAACGGTGGCTTTGCTGAGGTTCAGCTGAATCAATTGTTATACAACGGTATTGCCCGCCACAATATTGCTCGTTCAAGAGAAATTCAGTCGGTTCGCTACCAAGAGTTACTAGATGTTGCCAACAACATCACGTATGAAACCGTACGCGCTTATCTAGACGTTAAACGGCAACAAGAGTTAGTGCGTTTAGCGGCGGAGAACTTTCGCCAGCATGAGCGTGTGTTTGGACAAGTAGAAGAAAGCTTTAACGCGGGTGTGGCTCGTAGCTCGGATTTAGAGCAAATCAGCGGTCGAACTGCATTAGCGCAATCTAACTTGTTGACCCAACAGTCAAATTTGCATGATGTCATTGCACGTTACCTACGTATCGTCGGTGACTTGCCGCCGCAGGTGTTAGCGGACGTTGAATTTAACCACCCTGTACTAAGCCGCGATGTCGTTGCGCAGCTAAGAACCGCGTACGAGCATAATCCGCGCTTTATTGCAGCGTTACACAATATTGAGGCGCAGAATCATAACGTGACCGCTAATGAAGGGCGTTATAAGCCGACTTTCGAGCTGAATGCGTCATACGGAATCCGTGAAAACGACGAAATTGGTATTTTTACGGGCACTCAGCGTGAAGCGCGAGTTGGCGTGCAAATGCGTTACAATTTGTTCCGAGGCGGCAGTGACCGCGCCAATATTCGACGCTCTCTCGAAGGTCTTGAGCAAGCGCAGGATATTCGTTCAGGCGTGTGTATGGATATTCGTCAGGAAGTGCAGGTCAGTAACAATGACTTGCGTAACCTAGACCGCCAGCTGCCGAACTTACAGCAGCACATGAACTCAGCTGATCGTGTGCGTGTGGCATATGCGGATCAATTCGGTATTGGCAACAGAACCTTACTGGACGTGCTCGACTCGGAAAATGAATTTTTCCAGGCAAGCATTGCCTATACCAATGCGCGTTATGACCAAACTGTGCGTCAAGCTGCGTTGTTGCGCAGTACGGGTCAGCTCATGCAAGCTGTCAGTGCCAATCAAGGTGTATTCCCAACACCGCGAAATGACACTAAACTGAACGTTGATTTTAATTATGTTTGTCCTCAATATGACTTAGGGCAATACGTTAATTATTAAAAATACATTCAGTACAAGGACATGATGTGCCAAGATCTGGTTCAGGGAAGGAGCTACTTCGCTGTTTAGAGTTTGTAGCTCGCACTCACCACCGCGACTTTAACGAAGCGGCAGTCTTAGCCGGACTGCCGCTAGAGAATCACGACTTAACGCCCAGTGTGTTCGAGCGTGCGGCTCAGCGTTTGAAGCTCGCCTCTAAAATTGTTCAGCGTAGTGTTGAGGACATCAATCCTGCGCTATTACCTGCCATTGTACTACTCACAAACAATCGTGCCTGTGTCGTTCATTCTATCGATAAAGCCAAGGGCAGTGCAGAGGTCATTTACCCCGAACTAAACGATGCAGCTACGGAGATTGCGCTAGATGACATCGCCGAGCAAGCGAATGGCTATATCATCTATTGCCGTCCTGAGTTTGACTTTGATAAACGCGCTGACGACACCTTTAAAGCCAATCATCGCCATTGGTTTTGGGGGGTTATCAGAGAGAACCGAAAGCTGTATAAAGACGTTTTAATCGCAGCCCTGCTTATTAATATTTTTGCACTAGCGATGCCTTTATTCGTGATGAATGTATATGACCGCGTGGTGCCAAACCAAGCAACCGAAACGCTTTGGGTGCTGGCCGTGGGGGCTTTCGTTGCGATTACAGCGGACATGGTTCTGCGTTTAATGCGCACTTGGTATGTTGATTTGGCGGCCAACCGAACCGACGTCAAAGTATCTTCATCCATCTTGCAGCGGGTGCTTGCGATGCGCATGGCTGACGCGCCGCAAGCTACTGGCTCCTTTGTCTCTGGTATCCAAGGGTTTGAGAGCGTCAGGCAGTTCTTCAGCTCTGCATCAGTGAATGCGCTAGTCGACTTACCTTTTGTGGTGTTCTTTATTGCTGTTATTGCGATTATCAACCCTTATTTGGCGCTACCAATTATCGTGGGTGCTCTATTGCTATTTCTCCACGCGCTCGCCACCCAGCATAAGATGCGCAGCATGGCTGAAGACAGTATGCGTGCCTCTGCGATGCGTAATGCTTCACTGGTGGAGGCAGTTGGCTCATTGGCGCTGGTAAAAACCTTTAATGGGCAAAGTAAAGCGCAGGCAACTTGGGAGAAGAGCACTATCTACATTAGCCGCTCAGCGGCCCGAATGCGCGTGCTGTCGGCTTCCCTTGCGACCTCTGGTACATGGATTCAGCAAACGGTTGCGATTAGCATGATCATTATTGGAGTCTACTTAGTCATAGCCGGCAACTTGACCGTAGGTGGCATCATTGCTGCGTATTTATTGTCATCGCGTGCAATGGCACCGATAGGTCAGGCGGCAAGCCTGCTTGGCCAGTATCATACTGCAGCAACAGCAATGAAATCATTAAATGATGTGATGGCGCGTGAAAGTGAGGGCAATGATGACGCAAGTAAACAGTCAAAGCCGATACTAAATGGACACATTCAGTTTAAGAATGTGAGCTTTGCATACTCGAATGATACGCCAGAGGCGTTGAGTAATGTAAGTTTTGAAATTAATCCAGGCGAGAAAGTAGCGATTCTTGGTCGTAATGGCTCGGGTAAGTCATCGATAACGCGTTTAATCATGGGGCTTTATCACCCACAAAAAGGGCAGGTGCGGGTCGATAATATAGACCTTCAGCAAATCAACTTGACCCAGCTGCGACGCAACATTGGCTATCTACCGCAAGACGCTGATCTTATGTTCGGCACAATTCAAGATAACATCACCATGCCGAGCGAAACGCTGCACGCGGAGCAGTTAGTGCAGGTCGCTAACCAAGTTGGTTTAGCGAATGTTACTAACCGGTATCCAGACGGTCTCAATCACATGATTCAGGAGCGTGGACGCAATGTTTCTGGCGGCCAACGCCAGCTTATCGCGTTGGCGCGGGCGCTTATCAATGATCCTCCCATGATTATTCTGGATGAGCCAACAGGCTCTTTGGACCATAGTAGTGAAGACCAGCTTAAGCGCACGCTATTGGAGAACACCAAGGTAAAAACGCTGATAGTGGTCACCCACAAAACATCTATGCTTGATTTAGTTGAGCGTATTATTGTCGTGGACAGTGGCAAGATTGTCGCCGATGGCAAGAAAGACGACGTGCTACATGCGTTGCGCTCTGGGCGCGTGGGAGCTGGGTAATGGCAAAACAAGATACGAAGCAGCCTAACTCCAAGCAACCAAAAGCAACTGCCGAAGAGCGCGCTTTCAATGCCATCAACTCGGTGGCTAAACGAGGTGGCCACGGTAGTAGTTTGTTGACCAAAGTTTTTGGCCGCTGGTTGAAGATGCCAACCAGCAGCGACTGGGTCGTGGATAGTGAATGGGCCAAGGTTCAGCAGGAGCCGGTGCGCTCAAGAGCTTTATTGTATGGCATGCTGTTGGCTTTTATTGCGCTTATTGTATGGGCGACGTTCGCAGAAATCGACGAAACGGTGCGCGGCGAAGGGCGTGTGGTGCCGTCTTCACAGTTACAACGCTTACAGTCACTTGATGGAGGTGTAGTGCAAGAAATTCTGGTGCGCGAAGGTCAGGTTGTTGAAGCGGGTGAAACGCTACTGCGTATTGACCCAACCCGTTTTGTTTCGGACTTTCGCTCCCAACGCGCAGAGTATTTCGCATTGTCTGGCGAGGTGGCGCGCTTAAGAGCGTTGATTGCGGGCACTGAACTGAGTTTTCCAGCCGAGTTAGAAGAGAGCGCTGCGCAAGTGGTGAGCGACGAAACCTCTTTGTATGAGTCGAGTTTAGATGAGCTTGACCAACGCCGTCAGGTGTTCGAAGCGCAGTTAAGCCAACGTCAGAATGAGTTGGCAGAGCTGCGTGCGGCGTCTCGTCAGTATCGGGATAGCTTGGCGTTGACCCGGCGCGAGTTAGAGGTCACCCAGCCGCTGCGTCGCAGTGGTGCGGTGTCAGAAGTTGAACTATTGCGCCTTGAGCGTGAGGTTACTATCTTGCAAGGCGACTTTGAGCGCACTGAAGCATCGATTGCCCGCACCCAGGCTGCTATCAACGAGGCGGAAGCGCGCTTGCGTGAAGTGAGCGTCGCCATGCGTAACGAATGGCGTGAGCAGCTTAATCGTTCTGCTGCGCGTTTGAGTGGTTTAGCCGCAGGAGAGTCGGGCCTTGCCGATCGCGTACGGCAAAGTGAAATACGCACCGCGAGTCGGGGTATCGTGCAGACCTTACATGTTAATACGGTTGGTGGTGTAGTGACGCCTGGGCGCGATGTAGTCGATATTATACCGCTGAATGATCAACTGATAATTGAAGCGAGAATTAGGCCACAAGACATTGCATTTTTAAGGCCAGGGCAGAATGCCATGATCAAATTTACCGCGTACGATTTCATGATTTATGGTGGCTTCGCGGCAGAAGTGCGTCATATTAGTGCCGATACCATCACAGACGAGCGTGACAATACATTCTATATTGTGCGCTTAGCCACCGTGGCTGATGAGTTTCCAGAAGAAATTAATATCATTCCGGGTATGACGACAGACGTGGATATTATTACGGGCAAGCGGACAGTGATGCAGTATTTACTCAAGCCTATTCTGCGAGCAACTTCAATGGCGTTATCGGAGCGCTAAAAATGGATTTATTTCTTACGTCTTCGGGATTCTTCAATTCATCGTGGCGCACGTTAGATACACATGTGCAAGTGAGTGAGGATACGGCTACGGCACAGCAGTTGAGTGCAGGTGATACGCTCTGGATATTAACAGCGCATGCCAACTGGTCTCGTGTGGTGGCAGATTCGGTGCAAAAAGGAGTGGCGGTGGTGGTGCTGGCGGCGCTACCGGACGCCGCCGAGATGAATCAGGCGTTAAATAGCGGCGCTTTGTGTTATTGTCCTGCAGTTGCTGACGAGCGCACCATTCAAGCGGTCAAAGTCGCTGCATCGCAAGATTCTATTTGGGTGCCAGCGGTTTATCTGCGCCAAATGACAGGCGCAGTTGCACGCTTATTTGGCGGCAACCCTAAGAAGTCACGCTATGAACAGCTCGGACTGACGGCTCGAGAAGCTGGGGTTGTGACGTTATTAATTGATGGCTTATCGAACCAAGATATTGCCGCCCGCTTATTCATTACTGAGCGCACAGTAAAAGAGCATCTAACCAATATCTTTAAAAAACTAGACGTTAAAGACCGCTTGCAGTTGGCGTTACTAGTGCTGAAAAGTTAATAGCGGAGGTCATTATGCCCTATATAAAACGCAATGCTGCAAACGAGATTGAGCTGGTTAGCGCGGTGAAAACCGAAGAAACCGCAGAATTTATCGCTAAATCAGACGTGGAGCTACAGAACTATCTGGCTGGCTTAGCGCCCAAAGGCGCTAGCACTATCGGTCAGACAGATACCGAAGTCGCGCGGATATTTGAAGATTTGGTAGATGTTTTGATTGCCAAAGGCGTGATTCAATTTACTGACTTGCCTGAACCCGCGCAACGCAAATTAATTAAGCGTCAAACTCTGCGCAAACAAGCGACCAATTTAGAGTTTGACGCAGACCACGACGACGACACTATTCAGATAGGCTGACCCCTGGACCAGTAATACCGTCGACTCCTAATTCAGCTAACAGCTTCGCGTTATGGTTGGTATTGAACCCTTGCGCGATCACAGTTGCGCCAATGGAGTGACCCAAACTACAAAACGCAGCAAGCATGCTCTTACCTGCTTCGCTGTCATGCGCACTTTGGGTCAAAGATGCATGCAGTTTAATTTCATCGAGGCCAAACTCGTGAATGTTGCTCAACTGGTTAAAGCAATTCAGCGCACCTTGTATACCCACTTTGAAACCTGCCTGGCGTAACTCTTTGCAATAAACTTCAAATGCCACGGCATGACCCATCAGGGCCGCTTCGTGAAACTCAAGAGTCACTTTTTTCGTCGGGTGACTCTGTATCAATTCCACAAGGGCGTGGCGGTTCGCTTGATGACTGATAAAGTCAAAGGACAACTTAATTGCCACGTTGTCAGTTGTGGTTTGTTC
Source organism: Aliidiomarina maris (assembly GCF_003987335.1). Lineage (GTDB taxonomy): Bacteria > Pseudomonadota > Gammaproteobacteria > Enterobacterales > Alteromonadaceae > Aliidiomarina > Aliidiomarina maris. The sequence continues at coordinate 56,993 of NZ_PIPK01000014.1, forward strand.
GCGGCTGAATAATTGCCGTAGCGCAGCTAATTCAATTTGATCAATCAATTCGAGTCGCCGTGCCCACGGTAAAAAGTATCCCGCATGGCGAATATCTGAATTCAGTCGAGCGCGGATCATACCTTCGTAATGAATAACAGCTGCGCTTGCCGTATGCACCACTGGGTAGAATTCAAAAAATACCTGATTGGACGCAATTGCATCGAGCAAGTCTTTGCGCCACTCGTCGGCAGTCGCATAGGGTATGTCGATAGAGCCTTCGATATGCAGGAACGCTCGGTGTGTCTCAGTGCTTTCCAATTGGCTTAGGGCAGAATCGAGCCGCATCATCGCTTGCGACTTACTGTCCTTCGTATTGAAGTTCGTTGAGCCAATTAATACGCTATCATTCGCTTGATTAAAACGCTCTAGCACTCGCGCAACGTGAGACTGTAAACGCTCAGCAAACTCTTCGGTATGGGTTGGCTGCTCGAGCAAAATCGCAAAGTCGGAGCCATTTAGGCGCGCCACTAAGGCTTCTTGCATGCTTGAGTGTTGTTGCTGACAGTAAGCGTCTAGCTCGTGGCTCAGATTCACCAAAAACTCATCCACTGAACGCCGCCCAAGCGTGCGATTCAACTTGTCTAAATCGCGTAACCTTAGCATCACTAAGCCATGGCTTGCTGCTTCGTCAATATCGGTTAAGAGTGCGTCGATCCGTTGCATAAATACTTGGCGATTCGCCAAGCCAGTCAATTCGTCACGCTCAGTTTGATCACGTAGTTGATTAATTTTGTCATTATTTTTATCAATGATATCTTTCACCCGGGCGGTGAGTTTATTCATCGCCAACACCAGCTTTTTATATTCAAGAGTGCCGGGCACTGGCAGAGAAATATAGCGTTTATCGCCTAGCGCTTCGGCTTGCTCCACAACTCTATCCAACGGACGAGTGACCTTACGTTGAATTGCGGTACCAATAGCACCAACCAAAATTGCAATAATCGCCGACCAAAAACCAAATCGCTTAGTGGCTGACCACATGTCATTAATCAAATAGCCAGAATGACTGCGCACTTCGATGCTACCGAATTGATTCCAGCCGTCACTGACAAGTGCAACACCTGGGCTTGCGTCAATTTGAATTAAACGCAGGAACCAATTTGGAACGTTGGTCGCAACGTCACCTGCAAACTCACGGCTTATTATGGTCTCTCCTGAAGTGTCTTTGAGACTTAAATACTCGTAGTACCCAGTGTCAAACTGCGCCGCTAAGATAAGCTCTAAGAACACTTCGTCTTTATCCATTTCCGACAACATTTGTGCCAATAAATTAGCATTGTCATTGTTTTTTATACTGAGTTGCTGGCTGACTTGCTGCACATTTGAAGCCGTGGTGATTAATACACCGCAGACAAACATAATGAGAACGACAGCGCTAACAATAGCCCAAAGCTGTTTATTTAATGTCATTGTGATTGCTCCAGATAAATACCTTGTTGACGCATTCGTTGAATCACGTTTTGCCAGCGCGATAGCCTTGATGTTGGGCTCGCGTTGGCGCGCGCACCACTTGTGCCCGACCACAGGCCGTCACTGTTAAAACTAAACACAGGGGATAAGTCGGTGCGCTCCGAGGCAGGCTGAATGCCGCGAACTAAACTATCTAAAATGAGCGGCTGACTGTCCGGGGTTGCATAATAACCTAACACCATGTGAGCTTGACTTGCGCTACTGCGTGGCCCACCAATTTGTGCTCTAACGTAAATAAGCCGCAGCTTGTTCATATCCATGCCCGCCAATCGTAACGTTATATATTTAGCAATGGCGTAGTCTTCACAATCACCCACACCCTGGCCAATCGTTTCAAGAGGCGTGGTCCAAAAGTCTTCAGTACCGTGGACAGCTTGGTCAGTGCGATAGGTAATATGCTGATGGAAAAAGTCATTCACCACGCGAATTTTGACCTCGTCAGGGCTATCTTTGAGGTTTTCAATCATGGCATACCAAAGTTCGGTGACGGAGGCTCTTTGCGCCGAATATGTTTGCCCCATGAAGCGTTGCGCAGCATTTAAGTCAATTGCCCAGCTAGCATTAGCTGCTTGAGTAGGTGCGCCCATACTAACTGGCACCGCCACGAGTGTGTAGGCGATGATTGAGCTAGCAAGTAATGAGCGTCCATTCAGCAATCGCTTCACGCATGATTCTTTGGTTAAAAAGTAATGCTTTAATATAACAAATTACTCGCCAAATGATGTAAGCTTTTCAAGCTATTCTTGAGCGAATTTATTCAAGGTATACTGGCCTATCAATGACAACATCAGCTATTTACGCACAGACGCGCATTCGAATAAAAAGGGAGAGTTTTCATGTCAATCGTTCACCTGCGAGCTTCTAAGTTAGCTTTTTTAAGTGTTGGCTTACTCAGCGTTTGGAGCCATTCTGGACTTGCTGCTGAACCTTATGTGGGGGCTCGAATTGGCTGGACGCATCTTGATTCGTCGCGTACGCATACGACAGATGAAGCAGTTTTTTCAGCCCGTGACGGATTACGCACTTTCACGCCGGGTTTGGAGTTGGGAGTGATTTTCAAGCAAGATCTTGCTTTGCGTGGGTATTATGACTCCATGCATGCGGATTTTGGCAGTGACGTGAATAAGCAAAGCGGCTACAGCTCGGGTGTTGACATGTTATTCGGCTACTCCCGAGGGGTTTATCTAGGCTTCGGTGTCAATCACACAGATATTGGCGATCAACATGCCACAGGCTTACGCGGCACGCTCGGTTATCGACATATTCTGACCCCAAGCTTAAGCACGCGGTTTGAATTGGCGTATCAAGATGGATTCACCCAAAGCACGGAGTTGTCCGATGCCTATTTAGGTGCCAGTTTACAGTATACATTTGGCCAGCGTAACGTTACATCGGCGCGCCCTGAACCACAGAGCTTTAGCTCAAGCCAAGTGCGTATTGCGGATGCTGATGGCGACGGTGTAGCCGATTACCTGGACCTTTGTCCGAACACACCGGCCGGGCAAGCGGTGAATATGTATGGCTGTTCAGCATATCAGGCACGCGATGGGCGGTTTGAGTTGGATATCCAATTTGCTAACAATTCAGCGGATATGACTGACATTGATCGTAGTGAATTAGCCATGTTAGCCGAGCATATGCGGTTAAACCCAGAAGCGCGCATGGATATCGAAGGTCACACAAGCTCAACAGGCGCAGGCTGGCGTAATCGTCAACTTTCCCAAGAGCGAGCTGACGCGGTTAAGCAACTATTAGTTGATGAATTTGGCATTTCTGCCTCGCGTATTCAAGCGCGTGGCTTAGCGGACACCCAACCATTATCTTTAACGGACCCTGCCAGTGCGGTGAATCGCCGTGTTGAGGTGCGCATCTACTAAGCTGACAAGTAGTAAAACGGCCCATGAAAAGGGCCGTTTTACTAATGCTTAGTTTCAATCATTTGTTCGATATCAAAGCCCCATTCGTGGGCACGAGCTAGCGTCCTGTCAATCAGCCAGCGAGGTAGTCGAGGTTCACGCGCAAGCAGCCAAAAATAATCATGGCTATCGCTCACTATGACCGCGTATTCATAGTTGCTGCCTAATTCTGCAATGTAGTAGCCACCGCTAAAGGGCCATTGAAACGACACACTAAAGCCTGCTGGCATGCCATCAATTGGCTTGGCTTTACCTACCGCAGTTTTCCATTCTCCCTTACGGGTGTTAAAACCGCGATTGACCACCTCAAAGGTGCCATCTGCATTTAGACGATAGCTGGCAGTCGCATGGCTCATATCACGCTGAAAGCTCGTCGGCATGCGCACAATTTCATACCAGGTTCCCATGTAGCGCTCAGTGTTGAGTTGCTGAATCGGCGTCACCACAGGTTCCGGTTGGTGCATGCAGCCAGTTAGTACATACGCTGCGATGAACATTGCGGCCAAACGGTGCGTCCAGTTATTTGCCATGCGTCCCTCATAAGGTTTCAAGATGAATAAGATACTCGTTAGCAGTGGTTAAAATAGCTTCGCGTTCGTTAGACTCGCGCTTTTCCCACTGTCGGTACATCATACTCATGCGCTGGTTATTGGCAAATAGTTGTTGGTGGCGGTCGAGAAAGTGCCAATATAAAACGTTAAATGGACAGCTGCCTTCGCCATGCTTTTGTTTCACATCGTAGTGACAATCTTTGCAGTAGTGCCCCATGTTATTAATATAGTTTCCGCCTGACGCATAGGGCTTAGTGGCCAGAATACCACCATCGGCGAACTGACTCATACCGCGTGTATTGGGTAGCTCAACCCACTCAATGGCGTCAACGTAAATACCAAGGTACCAGGCGTCGACTGCGACGGGATCTGCACCAATCAGCAATGCAAAATTACCAGTAATCATCAGGCGCTGAATATGGTGCGCATAGGCATATTGCAATGACTGGCGAATCGCGTGTTGTAAGCAGGCCATCTTGGTATCACCTGTCCAGTAAAATTCAGGCAGCGCACGCTCATGCTGAAGCTTATTGAGATTCGCGTAATCAGGCATTTTGTCCCAGTAAATGGCACGCACAAACTCGCGCCAACCAAGAATTTGGCGCACGAAGCCTTCTATTTGTGCCAAGTTAATCACATCGGGTTGCTTATGATGCGCCTCTATTGCGCTCTCGATGACTTCCCTGGGGCTAAGCATTTTACTGTTCATACTAAATGAGAGCCGAGAGTGAAAAAGGCTCCAGCAGCGCTTACTCATGGCATCTTGATAGCGTCCAAAGTTAGCCAGCCCATGCTCTAAAAAGAAATTGAGTAGCTCACGTGACTGTTTACGTGATACCGGCCACGGCAGAGCAGTGGCGTCCACTTCTCCAAAGCTATCGACGCCTTGCTTTGTAAGCAGCACATCCAACTCACTCACATCATTGTCGAATACTAGAGGGGTAGGTACCTGCACTTTGTCTGGTAATTTCTTGCGGTTATCATGGTCGTAATTCCACTTTCCACCAGCCGGCTTGTCACCTTCCATCAAGTAATTATATTGCTTGCGTAATCGGCGGTAAAAGGTTTCCAACAGTACTTTATTTGGATCTTTAAAGTAATCACCCAGTGCATCGCGAGCGGTTAAGAAGTGCTCAGTGTCCACCATGCTTACGCTGACGCCGTCGGGGCTGTAGCGCGCTAGTTGCTCATCCAGCCGCCATTCATCGGGGGCTTGGTATGCAAAATCTTGTACCTTGGTATGCTGCAGCACCATGTCTAGATTGTCGGTTAATTGCTGTTTATTGCCTTGATGATCTAGTGTGAGGTAAAGCACATCATGCTTATGCGCGATAGCATTGGCGAAATTACGCATGGCGGCGAAAAATGCGAGGACTTTTTGGCGATGGTGGCGCACATAATCGGTTTCTTGGCGCATTTCCATCATGACATAGAGGGTGTCTTCACATGGCTGGCGCAGCCAACTATGCGATGCGTTGAGCTGGTCGCCCAAAATCAATCGTAGCTGTGAATATTGGGTCGAGTTCAGGTGTGATAGCGCGTAGTATATAGCCATTAAATATCCGACGTGGTGAGCTTTAAGTAAGCTTACGCGTCAAGTGCGGTAGAGGTTTAGTATGCGCCTAGATAAGTTTGTTTGTGACTCCACGGGGTTGAGCCGTAAAGAGGCTGGTCGTGTGATTCGCGCGGATGAGATTGAAATTAACGGTCAGTTGTGTCGCAAAGCGGCCACGCCGGTCAAGCCAGATGATGAAGTGACTTGGTTAGGCAATACGCTGGCAATTATTGGTCCTCGCTATTTAATGTTGCATAAGCCAGCGGGCGTTATCTCTGGGTTGGGTGACCCAGTTCATCCTTCTGTGTTCAGCTTGTTGGACGAGCCTAAGATCGACAGCATTCATTGCGTCGGCCGGCTTGATGTCGATACCACCGGCCTACTGTTGCTTACCGACGACGGCCAGTGGTCACACCGGATAACATCACCTAAGCATGAATGCGCGAAAACTTATATTGCCACACTGGCTGACGCTGTGGATGCTGCAGAGGCGCAGCAATTGGCAACCGAGTTTAGTCAAGGTGTGATGCTGCATGGGGAGGAAAAGCCAACCAAGCCAGCAGAGTTTGAGCTGATTGACGCCAATACCGCTAAGCTCGTAATTCACGAAGGGCGTTATCATCAGGTTAAGCGCATGTTTGCCGCGGTGGGGCATAAAGTAGTCGCGCTGCACCGCAGTCAAATTGGTGGTTTAGCCCTGGATGATGATTTATTACCAGGCGAATATCGAGCGTTGACGGCACAAGAGGTTGAATTACTTGGAGGATAAGCGAGGCTGCGCGATAGCAATCTGTGGCGTTTATTAGCCTGGTTATTGAGCGCTTCATCTCATTCTCATTGAGTTTATTGACTGCAAACGGTCTAATCGAAACTTAATATAAAAACAGAAGTGAGAGGAAGCCGCTCATCATGCAACAAGTATCAAACCCCTCCTTAGTAAAGCGCTGGCGCAGCCTAGTCGCAGTGTGTTTAACGCTACCGTTATTACTGGTGACTGCCCATGCCAGTGAACATCGGCGTACGCTGGAAGCTGAATCCGTAGTGGTGACTGAGCATCGAGCTCAAATCAATGGTCAGCGTGTCGATTACAAGGTTTACGCTGGTTTCTTACCCGTGTGGGATGAAGACGGCCACCCGACTGCGACTTTGCAGTATACCTATTACGAGCGCCAAGGCGTGCGGGAGCAAGCGCGTCGACCGATTATGTTTTCCTTTAATGGTGGGCCAGGTTCAGCGTCTGTTTGGATGCATATTGCCTACACTGGGCCGAAGTCATTGCGTGTAGACGATGAAGGCTTTCCTATTCAGCCTTACGGCGTGAAAGATAACCCTCATTCAGTGCTTGATGCGACCGACATAGTCTTCGTTAACCCAGTTAATACGGGTTATAGCCGCGTTTTGCCAGGCCCAGATGGCAATATGCCGTCACGGGAACGGCAGCGTGAGATGTTCTTCGGGGTTAATTCAGACGTGCAATATTTGGCCGAATGGATGAACACCTTTGTAACTCGCTATCAGCGCTGGCGCTCACCGAAGTTTTTGATTGGGGAAAGCTATGGCACAACGCGTGTCGCTGGCCTTGCTCATGCGTTGCAAAACCAGCAATGGATGTACATTAATGGTGTGGTATTAGTGTCGCCAACCGACATGGGCATTGACCGCGAAGGCCCAGTTAAAGCGGCGAATCGCTTACCTTATTTTGCCGCAGCTGCATGGTACCACCAACAGCTTGACCCGGCATTGCAAGAGCTCGACTTATACGAACTGCTGCCTGAAGTAGAAGCTTTCACTATCGACACCTACTTACCTGCGCTAGCGCGCGGTGCTTGGTTAGGCGAGCAAGAACGCAACGCTGTGGCTGCGCAGGTAGCTCGCTACTCAGGATTGTCTGAGCAAGTGGTGCTGCAAAGTAACTTAGACGTCGATACCGCCTTTTTCTGGAAAGATCTATTAAGAGACGAAGGCTTAACCATCGGCCGATTGGACTCGCGTTACACTGGGATTGATAGGCAGGATGTTGGCGTACGCCCAGATTTTAACTCTGAGCTGACTTCATGGTTACACTCGTTCACACCGGCAATCAATTATTACTTACGTGAAGAGCTAGGCGTTGAAACAGACATTAAGTACAACATGTTTGGGCCGGTGCATCCGTGGGATAGAAGTAACAACAATACAGGTCCGCAGCTACGTCAAGCCATGGCTCAAAACCCATTTATGAATGTGTTATTTCAAGTCGGTTATTACGACGGGGCGACCAATTATTTCGATGCCAAATACAGTATGTGGCAACTAGACCCAAGTGGAAAAATGCGTGACCGTTTATTTTTTGAAGGGTACCGCAGTGGTCACATGATGTATTTACGCAATGAAGATTTACGCTTGTCCAACGAGCACTTGCGTGAATTTATTTTACATTCGTTACCTGATGAAGGGCAGCCCGCACGCTATTAAGCTAAATTGGCATGTAGGGAATAAAATTTCCGATGGAAGTACCTAAAAACCCGACAAATTTTTGTCGGGTTTTGTATTTATGGTCTAGGCTTAAGTAACTAACAACTAAGAGGAACGTGATTATGGTCGAGTTTTCTGGCTTTTTAGGTCTACTGCGGCCTTGTTGATCAAATCCGTACCGAGGGTAAAATTGCCCCTTTCCCACCTGGGGTTAACGCACCATTTCGCTCACGGGCATGCCAAGGCGGGTTAATTTATTAAGTACGGCGACCCGTACATAACC
>NZ_PIPK01000015.1 GCF_003987335.1 Aliidiomarina maris
CGAGGTAGCTTTTTAAGTTGCTCAATCAATGTAAGTGCCCACACAGATTGCTTGGCTTTGATATATTGTTAAAGAACGTTTTGCTTGGCGTTTCGCCGAAGCAGGGATGCGAATTCTACGCGTTCCGTTTGTGAAGTCAACCCCTTAATTTCAATTAATTTTGAGGTCTTCTTCTTGCCTTGAAAACTCAACTCTTTACGAAGGAATCTTCTTGGCGCTGTCTCAGCGTTTGCCCTGACAACGGAGGCGCATTATAGAGATCTTCTGACAACGCGCAACCCCCTTTTTGAAGTTTTTTGCAAAAACCTATGCGAACGCACAAATAACCAGCAGATCGTTTAGAAAGCGTACCAAATAGCTTTGCTACAGCGCATTTGCTAACGATATGGCGGTCTTGAATGACAAAAACTTCCGTGACTGAAAAAAGAAAAGCCCGGCGATGCCGAGCTTTTCTTTTACACACCTAATAGGTTTCTTCTATAGATTACACTTTAGGTGTTGTATCACTATCGTTTTCCGTGCGCTGCTGAAAGTCAGCATCAACGTCATCACGCTGGTCGCCGACGACATGCTCTAGCTTGAGCTTGCTGACATTCTTAATGGTCAGCACTGGACCTGATATCGCATAAGCGGTGAATAACACAAATAACACCAGTGCAGGCTCAGTTGCCACTACGACGAAAATAAGCACTACCACTAAAATCATTAAGAAATTTACTTTACCGCGCCAATCAACATCTTTGAATGAATGGTAACGGAAGTTGCTCACCATCAGTAAACCACAAGCAATGGTGAATAACGCGACTAACCAACTGACATAATCAGGGTCGATATTATATTTGGCTCCGACCCAAACCATACCTGCAACTATCGCTGCTGCGCTTGGGATCGCTAAACCTTGGAAGTAACGTTTATCTGCGACACCCAGCATAGTATTAAAGCGCGCTAAACGCAGTGCACCACCGGCGACAAAGATAAATGCAGCAAGCCAGCCTAGTTTACCTAAATCAGCGAGCGCCCAATTATATGCCACCAATGCAGGCGCCATTCCAAACGAAACGATATCCGCCATGCTATCGTACTCGGCACCAAAATCACTTTCCGTGTGCGTCATACGCGCAACGCGGCCGTCTAATCCGTCGAAAATCATCGCGATGAAGATGGCAATCGCCGCCATTTCGAACTGGCCATTCATTGAGGCAACGATCGCGTAAAAACCGGAAAACAAACCTGCTGTCGTGAGTAAGTTTGGCAGTAAATAAATACCGCGGCGCTTGGCAGTGGTCGGTTCCTGCTGCTGATCTGGCATATAGATTCCTATCTAAAGCTAAATGTTTGTCTACTTAAAGAATACCATAGACTATTGATACAATGTAAATACTCATAAAAGTATAGCCCCATTACAGGGGCTATAGGTGATTTGAGCGAAACAAGCACGCACCACTACTGGGTAATACGCAGCCCGTCTTCATCGGCATCCACCATGATTGGCTTACCAGGCAACAGCTCGCCTGCTAGTAACTTGTGCGCGAGCGGGTTTTCCAACTCATGCTGAATAGCACGTTTTAATGGCCGCGCTCCAAACACAGGATCGAATCCAACTTTGGCTAATTGTGCCAGTGCGGCATCTGATACTTCCATTTCGAATCCACGCTCTTGTAAACGCGCAAGCAAGCGCTTCATTTGGATGCCAGCGATATGCTTGATGTTCTTGCTACTCAATGGATGGAAAACAACCGTTTCATCGACCCGATTCAAGAACTCAGGTCTGAAATGGCCTGACAGCACATCCATAATCATCCGCTTCATCTGCTCGTAGTCGACTTCACCAGCTTTCTCATGAATTAACTCAGAACCTAAATTAGACGTCATGATAATGACAGTATTCTTAAAGTCGACGGTGCGACCTTGCCCGTCCGTTAGACGGCCATCGTCTAACACTTGCAGCAAAATGTTAAAGACATCGGCGTGTGCTTTTTCAACCTCATCCAACAAAATGACCGAATAGGGGCGTCGACGCACCGCTTCAGTTAGGTAGCCACCCTCCTCATAACCGACGTAGCCAGGAGGCGCACCGACTAAGCGCGCGACTGAGTGTTTTTCCATAAACTCCGACATATCGATACGAACCATCGCATCCTCGGTGTCGAACATAAAGTTTGCCAGTGCTTTGCATAACTCCGTTTTACCCACACCGGTAGGCCCTAAGAATAAGAACGAACCGATTGGGCGGTCGGGGTCGCCTAACCCTGCACGCGAACGACGAATCGCGTTGGCAACCGAGACCACGGCTTCGTGCTGACCAACAACTCGCTGGTGTAAATCATCTTCCATGCGCAACAATTTGTCGCGTTCGCCTTCCAGCATGCGAGCAACCGGAATACCTGTCCAACGCGAAAGCACTTCAGCAATTTCTTCATCAGATACTTTATTACGCAGTAAACTCATATCCTGCATTTCAGCTTGTAACGCCAAGTCTAATTGTCGCTCGAGTTCAGGAATGCGCCCGTACTGCAACTCAGACATACGGTTCAAGTCACTCGCGCGACGGGCGACGTCTAAATCTTGGCGTGCTTGGTCCAGTTGCGCCTTAATATGCTGGTGCCCTTGTAAAGCGGCCTTTTCCGTATTCCAAACTTCATCTAGTTCTTTGTACTTCAGTTCAAGCTCGTCTAATTCGCTTTGCAACAGCTCAAGACGCTTTTTGCTCGCCTCGTCCTTTTCTTTACGCAAAGCCTCGCGCTCTAATTTCAGCTGAATCATGCGCCGCTCTAAACGGTCAAGCTCTTCTGGTTTAGAGTCGATTTGCATACGAATACTCGACGCAGCCTCGTCAATTAAGTCAATGGCTTTGTCGGGTAATTGGCGATCGCTAATGTAGCGATGGGACAAAGACGCCGCTGCAACAATCGCTGGGTCGGTAATCTCAACGGAATGATGTAACTCATATTTCTCTTTCAAGCCGCGAAGTATCGCAATCGTGTCGGCCACTGAAGGCTCATCCACTAACACCTTTTGGAAACGCCGCTCGAGTGCTGCATCTTTTTCGATGTATTGGCGGTATTCATCTAAAGTTGTTGCGCCGACACAGTGCAATTCGCCGCGTGCAAGTGCTGGCTTGAGCATATTGCCCGCATCCATAGCACCGTCGGCTTTGCCTGCACCCACCATGGTATGCAGCTCATCAATAAAGAGGATCACGGCCCCTTCTTCTTGCTGCAATTCATTCAATACCGCTTTGAGCCGTTCTTCAAACTCGCCCCGATACTTTGCGCCAGCCAATAATGCGCCAAGGTCAAGGGACAATACACGCTTATGCTTCAGACCTTCTGGTACTTCACCGTTAATGATGCGTTGGGCTAAGCCTTCTACAATCGCAGTTTTACCCACCCCAGGTTCACCAATTAGCACCGGGTTATTCTTAGTGCGGCGCTGTAACACTTGAATCGTGCGGCGAATTTCTTCGTCGCGCCCAATCACCGGATCTAGCTTACCCTGCTCTGCGCGCTCGGTTAGGTTAATCGTGTATTTATCTAAGGCTTGACGTTGCTCTTCTGCATTTGGGTCGTCAATTTGTTGACCATTGCGAATGTCTTTGATCGCACGCTCAACTTTGTCAGCCGTAACACCTTGCTGTTTAAGTAGCGAGCCTAACTTACCTTTGTCTTCCAATGCAGCGAGTACGAAAAGCTCGCTCGAGATAAACTTATCTTTGCGCTTCTGAGCGTATTTGTCGCATAAGTTCAATAAGGTAGCGGTTGCTGAATTAAGCTGAACCTCGCCACCCGTGCCTTCCACTTGGGCGATTTCATCTAAAGCTTTGGACAACTGAGCACGGAAAGTTGGCAGGTTTACCCCCACCTGCTGCAGCAACGAACGCACACTACCATTATCCTGGTTGAGTAATGCGCTCATAATATGCAGGGGCTCGATGTATTGGTGATCACGCCCTAACGCCAATGATTGAGCGTCAGCAATAGCAAGCTGGAATTTACTGGTGAATCTATCGAGGCGCATAACCTTGTCTCCTGAAAAGCAACCTGACAGTTAATGTGGGTATTATTTATGCATTTTCAAGCTTAACAAGCTGCTTAAGATCAAACTTTATAGATTAAATTCGCCATGCGCCCGGTGACCCCGTCACGGCGGTAAGAATAAAACAATGACGACTGCGCATACGTACACATGTCACCGCCACCAATAAAGCCAACCAAGCCATCTAACTGCTGGCGGGCGATGGTGTAAAGACAGGTTTGGTACTTAGCGCCAACACGCTTAAACGCGGACTGATGTTGACTGTCCTGCTGTACCAAAAGATCACGTACTTCGCGCCCGACCTCGAATGCATCTTGGCTAATGGCTGGGCCTAACCAAGCGCATATCTGCTCAGCGGGTGCATCAAAAGCATCTAAGGTGCGCGCAATAATGCCGTTGGCCAAGCCGCGCCAGCCAGCGTGGACTAAAGCCACTTCACTGCCGTCGCGGGTGGCTAAAAACACAGGTAAGCAATCAGCGGTCATAATCATGATCACTTGCTGTGCCGCTTGTGTATAAGCAGCATCGGCATCAGGCACATCCTGCAACCCTTCTTCGCCGATGATGACCAAGCCGTTGCTGTGAGTTTGACTCAGCCAATTTGGTTCATTTGGCAGCGCTAATTGATGCATCAAACGACGCCGGTTTTCCTGCACCGCCGCAGGTAAGTCACCGACATGCGTGGCCACATTCAGTTGCCCATAGGGCGCTACGCTCACACCACCAGTGCGGGTGGTGGTGTAAGCAACAACACTATCAGTAACCGGCCAGTCAGGCTTTAGGGTTGAAATCATGCTTTACCTCTTGCGCATCCTTACGCAGTAATTCAGCAATGTTGACCATATCGCTTGGCACAGGCGCCTGCCAAGACATTAACTCACCAGTAATCGGGTGATGAAGTTCTAACTTCACCGCGTGTAAAGCTTGGCGTTTAAAGTCGCGTAATGCCGACAACAATTCATCGCTCGCGCCCTGAGGCGGTCGCGGCCGTCCACCATATTGTAGATCGCCTACTAACGGATGGCGAATGTGGGCCATGTGCACACGAATTTGGTGTGTGCGACCACTTTCGAGGCGCAAGCGCAAACGGCTATGTAAGCGAAAGCGCTCGGCAACTCGATAATGCGTAACCGCTGGCTTTCCACTATGCACCACCGCCATATGCGTGCGCTTGGTTGGATGACGGCCAATCTTTTCGTCAACCAAACCACCGGCGGTCATTACCCCGTTGACGATGGCTTCGTACTCACGGGTAATGTTACGCGCTTGCAGCGCACTAACTAAATGAGTTTGCGCCGTAATGCTTTTGGCTACCACCATCAGTCCTGTGGTTTCTTTGTCCAAGCGATGCACGATACCAGCTCGCGCTAAACCAGCAGCTTGTGGATGATGATGTAGCAACGCGTTAAGCAACGTGCCGTCAGGCTTGCCAGCTCCCGGGTGCACCACTAAGCCAGCAGGCTTGTTAATCACCATAATATCGTCGTCTTCATACACGATATCTAACTCAATATGCTGAGCCTCAAAGCGCTCTTCTGCTTCGACGGTCGCATCGAGCTTGATGTGCATACCAGGTAAAACCTTCTCACGTGGCTTAGTTACCACGGCGCCGTCAATACTGACTTGTCCGGCTAAGATCCACTCTTTAAGGCGCGAGCGTGAATAATCGGGGAACAATTCTGCCAACACTTGGTCGAATCGCATGCCAATTTGATGCTCGTCTATTACTGCTTCATGGGTAATCTGTTGGGTCATAAATATCTGCTGTGAAACCTGAGTTCGCTAAGGTAGAATGCCGAATTAACCGTAAGTGTACCTGTTTTTATGGGTATGACTAAAGCAAAATGCAATAAAAGGTAGCAAAGGTTCCTTATGAAAGTAGTGCTCCTCGCCGTACTTGTAGTCACCATGGCCTTAACGGGCTGTTCATCTAACCGCGATCAAGAACGCCAAGCCCGCGGTAGTGCGGAACAAATGTATCAGCAAGCCCAAGGACACATAAACACGGGCAACTTCTCGATGGCAGCGCAAACCCTGCGCAATATTGAAAGTCGTTTTCCTTTCGGTGCACACATTAACCAGGTTCAACTCGACTTAATCTACGTGTATTACCAAGTCGGTGACCAAGACCGTGCGTTAACTGCGATTGACCGCTTCTTGCGCCTCAACCCGAACCACGCCGATATTGATTACGTGCGCTACATGCGTGGTTTGGTGCATCTTCAATTAGAGTATAATGCATTTCATAATTTGGTCGGTTTAGATCGCGCAGACCGCGACAAAACCTATGCCGAGCAAGCATTTGAAGATTTTCGCCAGTTACTTGAGCGCTTCCCAAACAGCGAGTATGCAAGCGATGCCCGTGCGCGCATGGTGGGTATCCAATCTCGTTTAGCCCAATATGAGTTAGCGGTAGGCGAGTATTATTTGCGTCGTGAAGCGTATATGGCAGCCGCGACTCGTGGTCAGTACATCCTTGAAAATTATGCCCAAGCGCCGGAAGTGCAGGATGCACTGGTATTAATGATACAGGCCTACGATGCGATCGGTGTGGATGATTTACGTGATGATGCACAGGCTGTGTTACGCTTGAACTTTCCGCAACATCGGATGGCGCGCTAATCGCTAGCATCGCGTTGACGCAACAAAAAACGGGCTTTTAAAGCCCGTTTTTTGTTGCTGCTGATTTTTGTTGCTGATAAACATCTCACTATTAGTCACGTGGCCAGGCCCTATACCGCGTCTTCGTTCTCTTCACCCGTTCGGATCCGAATTACGCGCTCGATATCAGTAACAAATATTTTTCCATCACCGATTTTACCTGTCTGAGCGGTCTCGATAATGGCTTCGATACAACGTTCTAGCTCGTCCTCTTTGACGACCACTTCTACTTTTACTTTGGGCAGGAAGTCGACCATATACTCTGCACCACGATATAGTTCAGTATGCCCTTTTTGACGCCCGAAGCCTTTGACTTCCGACACGGTCATGCCGGCAATCCCGACATCAGATAGCGCTGCACGCACATCATCAAGTTTAAATGGCTTAATGATGGCCTCTACCTTCTTCATACTGACTCCTCAGATTACAAATATCGCATTGATACTAGTGCTGATCGTTTGTGCTTGCCAACATTTCGCCTAAATAGCGACTGGTGATAGGGTAACGACGGTCACGACCAAAGTTACGCCGAGTCACTTTTGGCCCCACAGCGCCTTGACGCCGTTTATACTCATTGCGCTCAATTAGGGTGACCACACGCGTGACTGTCTCTGTGTCGTACCCTGCATTAATCATATCAGCAACTGATTGATCTTGCTCCACATAGGCAGCAATTATCTCATCCAAAATTGGATAAGGCGGTAATGAATCCTGGTCTTTTTGATCGGGTGCCAGCTCTGCCGAAGGTGGACGTGTGATCACCCGTTCAGGAATCGCATCACCTAGTGTATTACGGTAACGCGCAAGGGCAAACACGCGCTCTTTGTAGACGTCTTTTATTGGCGCAAAGCCGCCGCACATGTCTCCGTATAGGGTGCAATAGCCAACCGCAAGCTCGCTTTTATTACCAGTGCTTAGCAATAAACGCCCCTCTTTGTTCGACAGTGCCATTAACAGCACACCGCGGCAACGCGCTTGCAAGTTTTCTTCCGTGGTGTCGCGCGGTTTATTTTCAGTCAACTGAGGCACTACATCCATAAAGCCGTCGACCATTGGGCCTATGGGTACAATATCAAATTGGCAGCCAAGCCAGTCGGCTTGCAACTTAGCGTCTTCAACGCTGATATCAGCAGTGTATTGGTAAGGCATCATCACTGCGCGCACTTTATCTGCACCCAATGCATCCACCGCCAGCGCCAACGTCAACGCGGAATCTATGCCCCCCGACAAGCCGAGCACGACAGACCGAAAGCCATTTTTATTGACGTAATCCGCAAGCGCCATGACCAAGGCTTGATATAAAGCTGCATCGGGGTTTTCACTTTGATGGCTAGCTTGCAGCTCAGTCGCAGCTAGCTGTGCCTCAACAAATGTCACGGTTTGAATATCTTCCTGGCAATGCGCCAGCGCACAATGCACGTCACCATGCTGGTCAAGCACTAGCGAATTGCCATCAAATATAAGCTCGTCCTGACCACCCACCTGATTGACGTACACAATGGGTAATTGGTTTTCATGCCAACGCTGGTGTAGTACTTGTAAGCGCTGAGCGGCTTTATATTCTTCATAGGGCGAGGCGTTAATCGAAACTATCAGCTCAGCACCTGCCGCTTTCGCTGCGGCCATCGGCTCAGGACGCCAGACGTCTTCACATATCAGCACCCCCACTTGATGACCCGCTAAACTGAATACACAGGTTGAGTCGCCAGCAGTAAAATAGCGCTTTTCATCAAATTCGCCATAATTTGGCAGAACCTGCTTGCGATAATGGGCAATGCGTTGCCCTGCAGCAAACACCGACACTGCGTTATAAATGGCTTGGCCATCAACTTCAGGCAAGCCCACCATCACCGCACAATGGTGACTGGCTTGCTTAATGGCATCAATACAAGGGTCGAGCATGGCGTAAAGATCGCTGCGATAAACGATGTCCTCAAGCGGGTAACCGGTAATGGTTAACTCTGGGAACACCACAAGGTCGGCATGTTCAGCTTGCTTGATTGCAGCCAGCACACGCTCTGTATTTGCGCGCAACGCGCCCACAGTCAGTTTTACCTGAGCCAAAGCAACCTTTAAAGAGGGAGAATCAGAGTCGAGTTGTTGCGCGTTATCTGTCGCCATGATGCCTAAACCTTTACCACCTAAATAAGCTAAAACGTCGCATATAGTACCACATCAATCGTGCTTCAGATCTTCAGGAATTGGCAAGTCGCGCGCCAATTTCGGCTTACGTCCCTTGCCTTTGCGGTAATCACGCATTTGAAATACGAAGGCGAGCACTTGAGCAACGGCCATAAATAGCCCTTCTGGGATCTCTTGACCGATTTTAGTGCTGTAATACACCGCCCGGGCCAACGCTGGCGACTGCACAATAGGAACCTCTGCGTCCATTGCGACTTCACGAATTTTGGCCGCCACTTCGTCGTTGCCTTTGGCCACCACCTTAGGCGCCCCTTTTGACGCAGGGTTATACACAAGTGCGACTGCGTAGTGGGTTGGGTTGGTTACTACCACGTCTGCCTGCGGAACATCTTGCATCATTCGCTTCATTGCCATCGAAAGCTGCATTTGGCGTATCTTGCCCTTAATTTCGGGGCTGCCTTCTGCATTCTTGCGTTCGTCTTTGACTTCTTGCTTAGTCATGCGCAATTGTTTGTTGTGGTTGTAGCGCTGAAAAGGCACGTCAATCACCACAATGAATAACATCGAGCACACCAGTAGCAGGAACATAAAGCCGAGTAGTAACACCGCATCGCTTAAGCTTTGCTCTAAAATACCATTGGAAAACTGCAAAATATTCGGAAACTGCCAGCGCAATAAGAAATATGCGAACACGGCGACGACTAAGAACTTGCCCACGCCTTTGAGTAACTCAATTAAAGCCTGAGTACCAAACATGCGCTTGAAGCCTTTCAAGGGGCTCATTTTGGAAGGTTTCGGCGCGGCACCTTGCCAGCTAAAGTTAAAACCGCCGACAATGGTGTTACCAACAAAGGCGCCAAATACCACAATGGCAAAAAAAGTACCGAGGGGCACCAGCAAGGTATTGTAAATCCCGGACCAGATATTCAACGTGGCATTGTCGTCGAATATCAGTGCGCGTTCGACGGAAAAGTAGCGCGTCATAATATTGAACATGGCTTCAGCCATAGCACCACCCACCGCCAGCATGCCAACTGCTGCGGCCAGTAGCACCCCCAGTGTACCCATCTCTTTCGAGCGCGCTATCTGCCCTTTTTCTTTGGCATCATCGAGCTTTTTCTGAGTGGGTTCTTCTGTACGTTCCTGATCCGTTTCTGCCATGTCTAACCTTTAGCAACTGCCACCGAGTATGAAGCACATGCCCGTAATTGCGCGCTGCCACTGATTTTCAAAGTGAGTAATAAAGTTACCTATGGTCAGCCATAGAATCAATAAGCCAGAAATCATGGTAATCGGAAAGCCAACGGTAAAGATGTTTAATTGCGGCGATGCCCGAGTCATCACGCCAAATGATAAATTAATTAGCAAGATAGATATCATCGCTGACAAAGCAAAGCCAAGGGCCGCATTAAACATCCATACCGCCCAGTTCGCAATATAGAAATAGGCATCCGGGTCAAGGCCACTTTGACCAACTGGCACCGCCTCAAAACTCGCGGCGACCATGCGAATCATCAGCAAATGCCCGTCCAGCGCTAAAAAAACCAATGAGGCGAGCATCAAATAAAACTGTGATAACACCGGCACTTGCTGGCCGCTGCTAGGGTCAACCATGGCCGCGAAGCCCAAGCCGACCTGCATACCCAGTACCTGACCGGCAAGGGCAAAGGTGTTAATCGCAAGCAGTGACATAAACCCCAGTGCGACACCGATAATAATCTGGTGCACAGTCACCAGCATGCCCGCGGGCGATACCGTATCAAAGGTTACTTGAATGGGGGGAATTGCAGGTGCCACTACCATGCTAATAGCAATGGCGAAAAAGATTTTGATTCGCGAGGGGATGCCACGGCCACTAAACACCGCCATGGTCAATAACATGCTGCTAATGCGCACGAAGGGCCAGTAATGCTGAGCCAGCCACTCTAAAATGATACTTTCGTAAACATCCATCAGCCGACGACTTCAGGAATTCTCATGTACATGCCAATGGTAAAATCCATGAGCATGCGCACTAGCCAATGCCCGCCAATGCCGATAGCCGCTAAGGTAACTAACAAGCGTGGCAAGAAGCTCAAGGTTTGCTCGTTAATCGAAGTCGCGGCCTGAAATACAGCTACCGCAAGGCCCACAAGTAGGCCGGGAATAATAATCGCGCTCACTAACACAACGATTAAAAACAAGGCATCACGAAATACATCTAAAAAAACTTCAGGTGACATCGCTGACTCCTTAAATACCGAAGCTGCCCGCAAGGGTTCGCATCACCATGCTCCAGCCATCGACAAGCACAAACAGCATCAGCTTAAACGGCAACGAAACGATCATGGGCGACAACATCATCATACCCATCGCCATAAGTACGCTGGCAACCACAAGGTCGATAATCAAAAACGGAATAAATAACATGAAGCCGATTTGAAAGGCGGTCTTTAGCTCACTGGTTACAAACGCAGGGATTAAAATGGTCATCGGGACGTCTTCAGGCCCCTCAATATCTTCATAACCGGCAATGTCGATAAAGGTTTCAAGGTCGCTAATCCGTGTTTGCGACAACATAAAGGCTTTGATTGGATCGCGAGCACGTTCGACAGCCTCAAGGGGCGCTATTTCTTCGGCTAAATAGGGTTGCAACGCTTCTTCGTTAATCGTTGACAGCACCGGCGTCATGACGAAGAAGGTTAGAAACAAAGTAATACCAATTAGAATCTGATTCGACGGCGAGCTTTGTAAACCAATGGCTTGGCGTAATATCGCCAATACCACGATGATACGCGTAAATGATGTCATCATAATCACTGCAGCTGGAATAAAGCTGAGCGCGGTCATGATGACCAAAATTTGCAACGTTACTGAGTATTCCTGGCTACCATCTTCATTGGTAGTGACAGTGATTGCGCTTAGCGTGTCCTGTGCCACAGCCTCATTGGCCAGCCCGAGCCCGAACATGAACAGTGTGGCAATCAGCCCTACAATAACGGAATGTTTAAGCATTATTATTATGTCCCGCAGCTAGAAAATAACACCGTTGACGCCACCTATCAGTCGCGACGAACAGCTTGCAGCACTTGCTGCGCAAATGTTGACGATTGGTTTTGATGCTTATCTGGTACTTTAAAGTCGTCTGGAAGTGTGTGCAACACAGAAATAGTATGGGCGGTAACACCCAGTAGAAGCTTTTGCTCACCGACAGCAACGATGACCAAGCGTTCCTTTTGCCCTACGGCAGTGCTATGTAAAACCTGCACGGGCCCTTGGTGACCGGGTAAGCGCATATTGAGGCGTTTCACCAATGCGGCCAGGCCAATAATAAAGGCTAGCACCACCAGCAGCATAAACAAGGTGGCGCCCGCGTCTGCCCAGGTCAAGGTTTGATTCATAGCGAGGCTTTGGTTTAGAACATGATAGATGCAGTATAAGGTGTGGCGCGGCGTAATTACCA
This sequence comes from Aliidiomarina maris, assembly GCF_003987335.1. GTDB lineage: Bacteria > Pseudomonadota > Gammaproteobacteria > Enterobacterales > Alteromonadaceae > Aliidiomarina > Aliidiomarina maris. Next base: position 12,281 of record NZ_PIPK01000015.1, read on the forward strand.
GCGCCAAATTCCCCTGACTTAGCGCAGTTTACGAATTCGCTCTAGCTGGCTAATCACATCTGTTAAGCGGATACCGAACTTATCGTTCACCACAACCACTTCACCATGGGCGATCAGTGTGCCGTTGACCAACACATCCAGCGGCTCGCCAGCAACGCGCTCAAGCTCGACCACTGACCCTTGATTCAATTGCAGTAAGTTACGAATGCTAATTTGGCTGCGCCCCACTTCCATCGAAATGGTCACGGGTATATCTAAAATGGCATCCAGCTTACGACGCTCCTCGGGATTTTTATCCGAATCGTCACTAAGCTCTTCTAAGTCAGCTGTTTTCACACCACTGGTGTCTTGCTCACTTTTTTCCTGTTCTGCCATCGCAGCTTCCCAGTCATCCATTTCGTCGTGCTTATCGTTGTCTTGTTCGTTACTCATAAACGCCTCGATTAAACGTCAAAATCTTCTTCCAGCTGCTGCAGTTCGGCGTCACCACCGATACGACGCCCGCCGCGGGTAAGCATGTGTATGTCGGATTTCACGGTCTCTGGCCGCGGAATCTTCGCAGAAATCTTCAAAGCCACGTTGTCGCGTGAGCGTCCCATCTTGGCTCTAAAGGTCGGTAATTCTTCAATGTAAACCGTCAGGTCTTCAGGCATTTCAATCGGAATAATATCCCCAGATTCTAAATCCATGACTTCGCGTAAGGTCAATTCAGTGTCCAGCAACTTAGCCCGTAGCTCGACTGGCACATCCATAATTTCGTCACGTAACGCCTTACCCCAACGCAAATCGGTATCTTCTTTGTCGCTTTGAACACCGGCATCCAGAAGTTCACGAATTGGCTCGAGCATGGAATACGGCAATGCGATATGAAAATCGCCGCCACCGCCGTCCAATTCAATATGGAACGAGCTAATCACGATGACTTCGGTAGGGCTCACAATGTTGGCCATCGCTGGGTTCACTTCAGAGTCCAAATACTCAAAGCCAACGTCCATAACCGGTGCCCAAGCTTCTTTATAGTCTTCGAAAATCAGCTTTAACAGCATTTGGATAATGCGTCGCTCGGTGGGGGTAAACTCCCGGCCTTCAATCTTGGCATGGTAGCGACCATCGCCGCCGAAGAAGTTATCCACCAAAATAAACACCAAGCGCGCTTCCATGGTAATCAGCGCAGTGCCTTTCAATGGGCGGAAACGCACCATGTTCAAGCTCGTGGGTACAAATAGTGTATGCACGTACTCACCAAACTTAATCATTTGTACGCCATTGATGGACACTTCGGCGCTACGTCGCATCATATTAAACAAGCTAATGCGCATATGGCGTGCAAAGCGTTCATTCACGATTTCAAGCGTCGGCATACGCCCACGCACAATGCGATCTTGCGACGAAAAGTCGTAGTCCATCGCATCGGCTAACTTGCCAGACGCGTCACCACTGTCCTCTTCGACATCGTCGACACCGTGCAGTAACGCATCTATTTCGTCTTGTGAAAGTAAATCGCTAACCGCCATAATCCACTCGCTATATTGTCACTTACCACGAAAGCCGATGCTTTCGCTCAATGTCGCCTAGTTTAACGTAACCTAAGGCTATGCTCTAACTTAGTCATTTAATAAAGCAATTTTCGCGCCATACCTAATCAATTTTTCACTTACTGGAGCACAAATCCGGTAAATAGTACTTCTTCAACCACTGGGCTACCATCAGTCGCCTCGCGCATGACTTGGCGCACGGCATCAAGCGCTTGTAAACGAATTTCACGTTTACCCTCTGGGGTATTTAAACGCTCCGCCGTGGCGCGCGAAAATACATCCAGCAACGTCGCTTCCAGTAATGGAATATTTTCTTGCGCGAGCATTTCATTGCGGGGGCCACGGACTAAAAGCTGCACCCCAATTTGCGCCATCCGGTCCCTGCGCGCGCCTGGCACGTTGAAAATCATATCCCGCGGCATCGCCACGTACATCGCCTCACCGGTATTGTCTTCAGCTTGCGCGCTGCTCGCGCTACTCGAGCCTGAGCCCGAATCATCGCCGCCAGTCAAAACAAAAAACAACACGACAACCACCGCAATCAACGCAATAACACCTGCGCCAATCATAATAAAAAGCTTCTTCTTGCTACCGTCACCAGTCTCGGCTGTCACTTCTTCTGGTTCTGCTGCCATAGTTCCCCCGAACGATATGTGCTAATTGGTACATCAACCCGATTGGGTTACACGAAATAATCGACTTGCCCTTCCGCAACCCGACCTGGTGCAGCTACTGAAACTAACTGCTCAGACTCATGGTCGATATCTACACTGGCTTGGCTTGACTGCCCACGCTGCTCACCGTCCTGCCCCTGTTGGGCATTGCCGCTGCGCTGCTCACTAACGTTCGCATCCGCCAACTGAATCCCTTGCTCTGCCAGTAGCTCACGTAATCTTGGTAAGCTTTGCTCAATAGCTTCACGAGCCTGTGGCGTACTCACTTGGAAGCTGACGGACGTGGTATCTTGATTCAAACTCAAGCGAATATTCAAACGCCCAAGATCTGGCGGATCTAAACGCATCTCCGCCGCTTGCGTGCGGGTATTAAACATCACGGCTACCCGCTCGCGCAATCGTTCTGGGGCCTGCGGGCCTAAAATATCGATGGCTTGCTGTGCTTGTCTTGCCGCTTCATAGGCACTCGTATGTGGGGTGCTGGGTTGCGCCTGCGCTTCACGGGTTGCAGCGGCCTGCGGTGTTAACGTTTGTCCTTGCTGCACACTACTCATACGCGCATCAGCAGTGCTTGGTGGCGCGACATCAGCCACTTGACGGCGTAGTGCGTCGAGACTCAGTGTACGCTCAGAGTTACTCGATTCAGCGGCGTCAGTCCGCTCTGCACGTTGCACCGCTTGCTGCAACTGCTCTTTAAAGGCTTCAGTGGCTTGGCCAAACGCCTGCGCTACGCTGCTCGTCGCAGAGCTGTTACCCAGCGCGACATTCGCAGCTCTGGTGTGTTGTCGCTGCTCACCTTCTTGCTGCGTCACTAACTGCTGTAAATCTTTGAGTACCTGACTCAGCCTTTGCTCTGCTTGAGTCGCATTTGGGCTCGTATTTTGCTCAACACTACGCCCATTTTGCTCAAGCTTACTTAATAATTCACTGCGCAATTGTTGCAAGTCCGGAGCGTCATCATCAGCAGCAAATAACAACTGAGCCAGGCTGAATGGCTTATCCTTAACTTCCACATCTTGAAATTCCGAGTCTTGTTCTCGCACCGCTTGCTCAATCACTAGTAGCTGCTGCAACAAAGCTTGCTGCTCAGGGTCTAGCGCGGTTAAGTCAAGGTTCTCAGTATCAGCCTCATTCAACAACTGCGCTAATTGCAGCAAGTGCTGTAAAAGCTGCTGGGATTCTTCATCTAAGCTACTGAGGTCCAGTGTATCGGTGGTATCTAGCTGGCTATCGCCGCCTTGACTTTGCATGGCCTGCAACTCAGAGACATCAATCGACTCAAGCAGTGTCATCAGCTGGTCCAATTCCGAGTCGCGCACTTGCTGGTCAGGCTCGATAGGCAAGGCATGGTCGACTGGCTGGGTATGCCAGCTCGGCGTGTCACTCTTGTCACCGCCCTGCGCAAGTAACTGTTTGATATGTTGCCAGGTCGGCATTTCGGCTGTGTCTTGGGCTCGCGTCAGTTGGGCTACATCTTCCAGCACAGCCTGTAATCTAGGGTCTAACGTAGCTTGTTCTGAGGTTTGAGCGGAGGCGTCACGCAACAATTGGCTGACCATTGCCGCTATGCTCGAAAGAGGCATATCAACTGGCAAGTCTTTGCCGTCTGCAGCGGAGGTCGGGCTACCGTGAGCCGATGTGGCCAATGCATCTTTCAGTAGCGCCGCTAGTTCATTCAATTCAAGGCCATGGGCTTGCGCTAACGCCTCTAAATCAGAACCCGCGGGTGCTGCATCACGCAATAGCTCGACACTCGCAAGCCATTGCTCTGTGACGGAAACATCCAGCGGCTTGTCAGCATCTACCCCGGCCGACGTGTGTCGAAGCGCTGTGTTTGGGGAATTTGATTGCGCCAGCAACGCCCGAAAATCGCTCGCAAACGGAGACACCGCATCGGGTTTCAAGTTCAGGTGTTCACCTGCATTTGAACTCGTGATACTGCTAGGCCGGTCTGACACTGTTAAACCGTGGAGCAAATTCATCGGGCTTCCTCTTCATCTCACATCGACGCATGGGTTATCAAACTACAATGGGTAGCGCCATTCTAAAGGCTAAGTAAGCAATTAATATGCCGAAAATGAAGTTTGCCGTAGAGGAAGTGAAAATGCCTAACCGCTGAGGGCAGGTATCTTTACTTAGTTTGGTTCGCCCGCGCGCGACGCATAAAGCCTTGTAACGCGTATTCATCGGCGTTTCTTTGTTCTGTGCGCTGCTGCTTTAGGTTGGCTTCACGCTGCTTTTGCGCAATTAACTGCTCCACCGCTTTGCGCCGCTGCTGCTTTTCAAGCCACTGTTGTTGACGCTCTTGCACAACTTGCTCAAGGCGCTGCAGCTTAATGCGCTGCTGCCCAATCCCCTCATCAAGCTTGCCAATGAAGGCGTGGTAGTGGCCAAAACGCATAGACTGCAAACCGTTCTGCCCTAAATTGAGGGCATTGTTGAGGTACTCGGTACGATAAGACTCAAGCCCTTGCAGACGCTTGCGCTGATACTCGCATTGCTGGCGTGCCTGCTGCATCCGTACGGCAAACTGCTCCTCACGGCGACGCTCCATATCAAGCACTAGATGTAGCGATTTCTGTTGCATAGCCTCCCCTCACTCTATTAAGCAGTTTACTACTTAATGCGACTCGCAATTTGCCCTAACACAGTGACACAATCATCGAACGGCGACACGTCTAACATACCCTGTTGCAAGAAACGCTGCAGCATTGGCATCATCTGAATGGCTTGATCAACCTTCGGATCAGAGCCCTTCGCATATGCACCAATGCTAATCAAATCACGGTTCTGCTGATAGCTCGAATATAGCTGCTTGAGTGTCATGGCGTGCTGCAAGTGCTCTGCGCTAATCACCTGCGGCATCACACGACTGACCGACGCCTCGACGTCAATGGCCGGGTAATGCCCCTGCTCAGCCAAACGCCGACTGAGTACCACGTGGCCATCTAAAATCGCGCGCGCGGAGTCAGCAATCGGGTCTTGTAAGTCATCACCTTCGGTTAATACCGTGTAAAATGCGGTAATCGAACCCTGTCCGTCCCCGCCATTACCGGCTCGCTCGACCAATGCTGGCAGACGCGCAAATACCGACGGTGGGTAGCCTTTAGTGGCGGGCGGTTCACCAATCGCCAGCGCAATCTCGCGCTGCGCCATGGCATAACGTGTGAGCGAATCCATCAACAGCAGAACATTTAAGCCTTGGTCGCGAAAATACTCAGCAATTTGCGCGGCGGTTTCACAACCACGTAAACGCATCAGTGGTGATTGATCGGCAGGCGCAGCGACCACGACACTGCGGCGTAAGCCCTCTTCGCCCAAAATATCTTCAATAAACTCTTTCACTTCACGGCCACGTTCGCCGATAAGCCCAACCACGATAACATCGGCAGTCGAACCGCGCGTCATCATCCCAAGTAACACACTTTTGCCGACGCCCGAGCCTGCAAACAACCCCATGCGCTGGCCTTTACCGACAGTCAGCAGGGCGTTGATAGCGGTGACACCGACATCAAGTGGTTCGCGCACCGGGCGGCGCGCAAGTGGGTTAAGCTTTTCACGCTGACGACTGGCGCGGCGCTGGGTTTGAATGGGACCTTTACCGTCTAATGGCTCGCCAGCTCCGTCAATCACTCGTCCAAGCAATTCAATCCCCAAGGGAATACCGCTTTGGTCGGTTAAGGGCCGAACTTTGGCACCAGGAATCACGCCGTGTGCATCGTCGGCAGGCATTAAATATAAAATGTCATCGCTAAAACCAACGACTTCAGCCACCACTTCACCGGCACTGGTTTCAACCGCGCATAATGAGCCTATGGACGCGCGGCAACCAATGGCTTCGAAGGTGAGGCCAACCACACGCGTTAAGCGCCCGCTGGTTTGCAGGCGCGCTGGGCGAATCAACTGTTGGCGCTGACTTAAGCGACGTTCAAGTTCACTCTGGGCTGGCATCGGAGGGAGATCCTGCTGGGTCAGATGACGGCTGGTTCGCATCCGCGTCGGCTAATGCATCTACGTCTGGTTCAGAACGCATGGGCTCGCCCTTGGAGCCTTGCATGCCTTGAATATAGTGGCGGAAGACATCGTTTATGCGGCTTTCTAAGGTGGCGTCCACGCGCGTAACCGGCGTGGTTACAACACAGCCACCACGCGTTAGGGTGTCGTCTTTGTGCAGTTTCCAGCCCATGTCCTGACGCTCTGTCTCCGACCAACGCGATTCGACTAACGCAAAGTCTTCAGGGTGCAAAGCGATTTTAATCTGCTGCGCTTGGTCATTTAGTTCAGCAATCGCATGCTCGAGCACTTTATTGATCAACTGCGGGCTGGTTTGCACTTCATGCAGACAGATAGCCTGCGCCAGGGTTGCAGTCATCATCACCAGTTGGCGCTCAACGCCTTCACTAATTTGCAATGCCGGTTGGCGCATATGCTCAAACAGTTGCTGCCAGCGCACACTCAATTGCTCTTGTAACGCTTGGTTAGCCGCTTGAGCCTCCTGCTCGCCCGCTTCTTTGCCCGCTAGCCGTCCCTCGTCAAACCCTTGCGCATAGCCGTCTTCATAGCCTGCTTTCTTGCCTTCCTCGAGGCCTTCCGCATGCCCTTCTTGACGTGCTTCTTCGCGAATCGCTTCGAGCATTTCAGCGGTCAACGCCGGCGGCTGCTCCTCTTCAGGTTCAGGCTCTGGCTCAGGCGGCTCAAATTGCCAGCTCATCGGCTTGTTAATCGCATTGCGCCTCATCGAGGAAATTTGATCCTCGCTGGTAATGTCAGGATATTCCCATGGCGTTGGTTGGTCGGCTTGAGGACGACGCGAATTGCTCATACTAAAACCTCAATTAGAACAACAGCTCTTCGCTACTGCCGCTACCCAACATAATTTCACCCGAATCAGCTAAACGGCGGGCTGTGGCCAAAATGTCTTTTTGTGCTGCTTCTACGTCACTAATACGCACCGGCCCCATGGCTTCCAAATCGTCTTGAAGCAACTCGGCAGCCCGTTTGGACATATTGCGGAAGATTTTCGCACGTAATTTATCGTCAGTTCCTTTAAGGGCTTTTTGCAGCACTTCACCCTCAACTTCACGCAGCAAGGTCTGAATACCACGGTCGTCGACATCGATAAGGTTCTCGAATACGAACATCAGGTCTTGGATCTGCTGACTCATCTCTTCGTCTTGCTCGCGAATCGAGTCCATCAATGGTCCTTCCACCGATGTATCCAAGTAGTTCATAATATTGGCTGCTGCTTTCAGGCCGCCCATCTTCGCGGCTTGAGCACCAGACTGACCCGCGAACTGCTTTTCCATAATTTCGTTAAGCTCTTGCAATGCGGCAGGCTGAACTTCTTCTAAGTTGGCAATTCGCATCATCAAATCAAGGCGTACTTTTTCAGTAAATTGCGCCATAATTTCAGCAGACTGCTCAGGGTCAAGGTACGACAATACAATGGTTTGAATCTGCGGGTGTTCATTTCGAATCAAGGTCGCAACCTGCTTAGAATCCATCCACTTCAATGAATCCAAACCTTTCGCGCCACTTCCCATGACGATCTGTTCAATCAGGTTACCCGCTTTGTCTTCACCCAACGCAGCCGTTAGGGCTTTACGCACGAACTCTTCTGACTTGAAGCCAATGGTGGTGAAGTCTTGGATTTGCTCTAAGAATAAGCTATGAACTGCATTCACTTTTTCTTGTGAGAAATCCTCAAGGCTAGCCATCGCCATGCCCACGCGCTGAACTTGCTTCGGTTCCAAATGCTTAAGAATTTGCGCCGCGTCCTCTTCAGACAAACTGAGCAACAGAATGGCCGCCTTTTCAACGCCACTTAGTTTGTGGACGTCAAATGACTCTTCTTCTTCTAAGCGCGCCAGGGTTCGACGCTTGGTTCTGGTTTCAGCTTCAGACATCTTCATTCAACCACGCTTTGACAACTTGTGAGGACAGCTCTGGTTCGTTGGCAACTAGAGCACGAACAGCTTTGAGTAAGTCTTCGTCCTTGTGCAGATCCGGGAGCTGCAACGTTCCATCCGGCGAGAAGCCAATACTGTCGCTGTCAAATTGCTCTGTCAGCATATCAATGGTTTCGTCGCCTAAATCTTCATCACGCGCCAGTAACTCGTCAATACCATCGTCGGCACTTTCGTCTGGGTAAATCAACTTGCGTAGCATCGGACGCACAACGGTGACGATCAAGACCGTAATCACCAGTACACCCGCTAATAAGCGCATCAAACGCCAGAACCAAGGGGCTTCCCACCACGGCATGCCATCGGCATCGAACAGCGGCTGGCGAATAAACGGAAACGCAACGACTTCCACCGTATCGCCACGATTGACGTTATAGCCTAAGCCAGCCATCAGCATGCGCCGAATATTAGCAAGCTCCGCGTCGGTAAATGGCGTTTGAACTTCTTCACCACCTTCACCAGCCGCACGTCGGTAATCAAGTGCCACCGACACACTTAAACGCTGCAACACGCCACTTTGCTGGCGGGTAAAACTAATCGTTTGGTCAAGCTCGAAGTTACGGGTTTGTTCGCGGTGATTACGCCCGGGAACCGGCGCGGCCATGCTCGCTCCCACTTGTTCAGGAATGTCCGATTCCAGCGGCGGCTGATTACTTAACGCGCCTGGAATACCGCCGATACCACCACCAACGGTGTTATCTTCAATAATCATTTCTGAGCGAATCGCTGGTAGATCTGGGTTGAACGTACGCTGGGTTTGCTCCACCTGAGTGAAGTCCATCGTCACATCGACCTGAGAAGTGTAATTACCGTAACCTAAGATAGGTGACAAAATATTGTCGATCTTGTCTAAGTATTCTTGTTCACGCTGACGCTCGATTTCATACTCACGGCGCGCCTGAGCGGATAATTCATTGCGCGAACCTGAATGCAATAATTTGCCGTTCTGGTCGGTAACGGTTACTTGGCCAGGCGTCAATTGCGGCACCGCAGATGCGACTAAATCGACAATCGAATCGATTTCTTCGCGGTTAAGTTGTGGCCGACGGGTATTCACCATTACGCTAGCGCTCGGCTGGCGTTCACGTCGAGCAAACACGTTTTCGCGCGGCAATGCTAGTAGCACGCGCGCTTTATCAATCGACTGCATTTGCTCAATGGTGCGCGACAACTGTTGCTCACGCGAGTATTTCAGGCGCTCCGCTTCAAGGCGCTGGGAGACCCCAAAGCCAGGGTCTTGCATAATAAAGTCATCGCCCATGCTGCGATGGGCAGGGCCCATGCCTTGACGGGTCATTTGCAGGCGAATGGCGCTAAAGTCGGAAGCACGCACAGATACCACGTTGCCCTGAACGCGGTAATTGTGATTATTGGCATCAAGGAAATCTAAGGTTTCAACGAGCTCGCGGGTCTCAAACTCGCCAAGTGGACGATACTCAGGCTCTTGTACCCAGAGCATAATAAAGATCGCGATCGCGACACAAATTGCCAGTGCAACCACAATAATAATTTGGCGTAACGCATCAAAGTTACCAAGGCCGCTCAAAAAGCCCGATTTTTGCTCTTCGCTGCCTGCTGAACCGTCTTTATTGCCGACGTCAGGTTGGTTTGCCACAAGTTCGGTGGACTCTGCCATGCTCTTATACTCCTACCACAAACAGCCTTATACCGGCATGTTCATAATTTTTTCGTAGGCATCCACGACTTTGTTACGCACCTGTACACCGGCTTCAAACGCGATACTTGCCTTTTGCGATGCAATCATAACTTGTGCCAGCGACACGCTTTGGTCGCCCATCTCTAAACGATTACGCAGCTCACCTGCATCCATTTGTAAATTATTAATGCTATCGATAGCAGACTTTAGCATCACGCCAAACTCCGTTTGGGTTTGGTTGCCTTGTCCATTCTCGCTTAACTGCAGGCGGTCAAGCTGATTCGCCTGAGGGCGCAGCTCCGCTAGCATGCTCTGCATTTCGCTGTACAAATGGTCACTTTTAATCGTCATGACGGGTCCCCCGTTAATTCTTAACCGCGTCAAATTTCAGTCGGCCAAGCATGTAAAACTTTGGTAAAGACATTTTGTGCAAAAAGTAAGCCATCTTAATAGGTATTTTTATATCGCTTACCTAACGCATCCATTGTATCAAAGGGATTTTACGGAATATCAATGCCTTGGTCACGCATTTGTGCCAATTTATAACGTAGTGTACGGGCACTAATGCCCAGTTGCTCTGCGACTTCCTTGCGCTTGCCATGATGCCGCTTTAGCGCATCTAAAATGATTTGGAATTCCTGTTGTTTAAGCTCATTCCCGAGGCGCTCAGACGCCGCATCGGGCGGCACCACCGCTGGCTGTGACACCTCTGGTTGCACACTGGGTTGAGTGCTTTCTTCAAATGCATCATCCAGCAAAATATCGCCACTGTCGATCTGATTATCAACATGTAAGATCAGTGCGCGTTGAATCACATTCTCTAATTCGCGTACGTTACCAGGCCAGCCATAGGCTTGCATTTTGCGCTTAGCCGCGTCGGTAAAGCTAGGTGTAATCAGGCCTGCGCGCTCGCTATGCCGTGCCAGTAAGTGCTCTGCCAGAGGAATAATATCCCCCGCGCGCTCTTGTAATGGGCGCCAGCTTAATGGGAATACATTGAGTCGATAATACAAATCTTCGCGGAATATGCCGTCCGCAACGGCCGCTTTTAAATCGCGGTTACTGGTAGCGATAACTCGCACATCGAGATCAATCGTTTTACGTCCACCTAAGCGTTCAACCTGACGCTCTTGCAACACACGCAGTAACTTCGACTGTAACGACAAGTCCATTTCGGTAATTTCGTCAAGCAGCAAGGTGCCGCCTTGGGCCAATTCAAACTTGCCTGGGGTCGCTTGCACAGCACCTGTAAACGCCCCTTTTTCGTAACCAAATAAAGTCGCTTCCAGCATATTTTCAGGGATCGCGGCGCAGTTAATCGCAATAAACGGCCCTTGGCTGCGGCTCGATTGCTGATGAATATACTGAGAAAGCACTTCTTTACCTGAGCCGCTCGGCCCAGTAATCATTACCGTGGCATTGGTCGAAGCGACACGCTTAGCTAGTTTGAGCATTTGCTCACTATAACTATCACCAACCACTGGCTGGCCCTTTGTCGATGCTTTGGCCGGCAAATACCGGGTCACCAACTCGAGCAGGCGGTCGGTAGAGAAAGGCTTGCTTAGGTAATCCAGTGCACCGGCGCGCATGGCGATGACAGCATCATCGACCTTGGCGTAAGCGGTCATCATCAACGTTGGAATAACCAAACCTTGGCGCTGCATGCTCTGTAATAGCTGTAAGCCACTTAGGCCTGGCATTTGCACATCGCTAATGACCATATCGACAGGTTCTTCTTTTAGCATCAGCAGCGCCTGCTCCGCACTGTCCGCGGTCAGGCAAGTAAACCCTTCAAGCTCCAGCGTATCAACAATCGCTTCTTGCAGGTTTTTGTCATCCTCAACAATCAATATTTGGCGTTCATCTGACATTAACTGCGCTCCTCGCTAACAGGTATAACTATGCTAATCGTGGTACCACGGCCAACTTCACTGCGCAGCAGTACTTCCCCTTGGTGCGCTTTGGCGACCGTGTTTACCACAGCCAACCCCAGGCCAGTGCCTTGAGATTTGCGGGTAAAAAACGGGGTGAAAATTTGTGCTTGGTCGGCTTCAGGAATACCTGGACCGTTATCACTCACAGCTAGAAATATACGTTGCTGCTCAAGTTGTGCGTGCAACACCACGCGCTGCCCTGGTTGGCAGGCCTCGAAGGCGTTAACGACTAAATTCTGCAATGCACTGGTTAGCGCGGACATATTACCGACTAAGCCAACGGGTTGCTCACACGGCACCACGCTGAACTCCACCTGACTGCGCTCGCTAATGCTCTCCATTTGCTCAGCCACACGCTGTAACACGTCGTTGGCTTGCAAGTGCTCCACGGGTAACTGCTCACCGCTTTTCGCGAACAACAGCATGTCATTCACTTGCTGCTCCAGGTCTAACAGACGGTCACTGAGTTTGCGTGAGAACTTTTCACGCTGTAAGGCAGGTAGACTTTCGCGACATAAGTTCTGTGCATATAACATTGCGGCGGACAACGGTGTGCGAATTTGATGCGCCAACGACGCCACCATACGCCCCATTGCCGACAGCCTTTGCATGTGCGACACCCGCTCCTGTAATGCACGGGTTTCAGACATATCGGTAATGACGATCAGTTGCCCTGGGTGCGGGCTTAATGCAGAAATATCAAGGCGTACCCGCTTGCCCGAAGCCAGCGAGACTTCGTGGCCGTCATCGTCACGGGGAGCAAACGCAGATTGGATGACATCGCGCCAAAGCACGCCTTCAAGGCTTTGCCCAAGAAGTTGTTGTGCTGCCGGGTTGGCATGGCTAATTAACCCCCGGCTATCGAGCATTACCACACCGTTAGGCATTGCTGCCAGCACCGCATCAAGCGGTAGCTCGCTGCCAAGCATTGTCTGTGTCATCGTTGTCCCCCATCTTGCGAGGGCAAAGCAATGCAACGCGTGTGCCAGCCAAAGAGTCTGAATTTTGACACTCGGGCGCGACCAAGCCTAATTTTCATCGCGCTTCAGGTCGTATTTGCGCATCTTCTCGACCAAGGTTGTGCGCCGCATTTTCAAGAGTTCAGCGGCGCGCGCAACGACCCAGTCGGTCTGCTCAAGTGCTTGCTCGATCATGCTTAATTCAAGTTCGCCTAAGAGCGCTTTCAGATCGATACCTTCTTCTGGTAAGCGCGCCTGCATCGCGTCGCTGACAGTGGCGAAGTTATCCTCAAGCGCGACATCAAAATCGTCGGCAAATAAATCGTGCAGTGCATCGCGCTCTTCATTATCTGTGATTTGGTCAGCGATCTCGCTACTGCCCTGACTGTATTGAGCCACAAACTGCGGTGCATCGACATGCCGGTATTTAATCGGTAAATCATGTACATCAATCACGCCATTCGGATGCGTAATGCTCATGCGTTCAATCAAGTTCGCCAGCTCGCGTACGTTACCTGGCCAATGGTGCACACAAAGCGAATCAATCGCGCTATGGGTAAACTTAAGGGTAATATCATGCTGCGCTTCGAGCCGTCGCTGCAACTCGGTCACCAGTAGTGGAATATCTTCCTGACGTTCACGCAGCGCAGGCATTTCGACGGGAAATACATTCAAGCGATAATACAAATCTTCACGAAATACGCCGTCTTTAATCATGTGATCAAGCTTGCGATGGGTCGCAGCGATAATTCGCACGTCCGCTTCAATCGGCCGTGCACCACCGACGCGTTCGAACACGCGCTCTTGCAGCACACGTAGCAACTTGACCTGCATCGGCATCGGCATATCACCGATTTCATCGAGAAATAACGTACCGCCTTGAGCCATTTCAAAACGCCCTTTGCGGGTACTGATGGCCCCAGTAAATGCCCCCTTCTCATGCCCAAATAGCTCACTTTCAAGCAAGTCAGCAGGTATAGCACCGCAATTGACAGGTACGAAGGGCCCCTCACCACGTTGGGATAAATCGTGGATAGCGCGCGCGGTCACTTCTTTACCCGTGCCCGATTCACCAAGGATCAGCACATTGGCTTGCGTCCCAGCCACTTGGCTAATCAAAGTTCGCACTTCTTCAATACCTTGACTGCGGCCGACTAAGCAGCGCATTAACTGATACTGCTGCGGCTCTTGGTCGCGTAGGTCGCGCGCCGGGCGTTGGCGATGGTACTCATGACAATAATGCAATAGCTGGGTCAGCTCTGTGTGGGTGACATCGGTGGAAATATCGCCAACCAAATTTGGCACGGAGTGGCTGCTATGACCATTGCTGCTGCACTCAACGCTAGGCCCTACTGCTCTCAAAATAGGTGTGCGTGGAAATTGGCGCGCCACCACATTCACCGCAGTGTCGTCACAGCATACGAGGCAAAATGGCGGGGCTGACTGTTGCTTTAATTTGCTTTCAAGCTCATCTAAGCCAACAGCCACGGGGTTCTCCCCCATAAACTGAAACAATGCAACTAAACGCTGCGCACTTGTTTCATGCTGTTCACACACATAGATGGTCTTGTTATGTTGCATCTATATCCCTTTAAACCATGGACCCGAGCCAGAAGCGCTCATTTCCGCTAGATAAATATATGCCGTCTGCCTCATCATGGGTGGCAGGCTCAGCCTCAACTACCCATTGATAATACACGTTTCTATGCACGCGCGCCAAAAAACCGTCACGTATCTTGACCGTTGGTAAATTCTGCTCGATAAGGCATGGGTATTGAGCCGATACAATATAATGCTCGTCAGTATTGGTGGTGACTTGGATCTGGCCGTTATCCAAGCGCTTCCATTGGGTTATCATGAAGGGCAAGTCGTCGACTTGAATGCGCACTTTTTCTGCTGGGGTAATGAGAAAATATTCCCCGTCTTGGCGCCAAAGTACGCTGGCAAACAAACGCACCAATGCTGCTCGGCTTATCACCGAGTCCTGATACAGCCACTCGCCGTTGTGGTTGATACGAATATCAATGTCACCGCAAAACGGCGGATCCCAGCGCTCAAGTGGTGGGCGTTTATAGTCGCTTAAACTATCCTGCAAACGGGCAATATCAACCATAGCAACTTAGGCGCTAAGCTTATTCTGACGTAATAAGTACCACAAGGTTGCCTCTGTGCGGTTCGACACTTTAATCGCCTTGAATATAGCGGAAAGATGAACCCGGATAGTGCCTTCAGTGATCCCCAGAATATTGGCGATTTCTTTATTCGAAAGCCCTTGTGCCAGCAGTTGCATAATCTCTTGCTGACGCGGAGACAAATGACGTTCAATATCATTACGCGCAGAATTTGAGCTACTGCTGTACATAGTATCTTCAGGCAAATACTCGCGGCCTTGCAGTAAGCCATGAATCGCAAGCTTCATCTGCTCTGCCACTGCGCCTTTGCATAAGTAACTGCGCGCGCCTTGCACTAGTGCATGGCGAATGTCTGCGCTATGTTGGCGCCAGGTAAATAGAACGATGTGGCTGTCGGCACCATGTTGATAAATTTTCTGCACCACGTCACGGTGATCAACATCTGGCAGGTCCAGCTCGGTGAAAATCAAGTCATAGTGCTCGCCGCTACTAAGGTAGTTTTGCGCCACCGCAAAGCTGTCTGCTTCATAAATAGCAATACGGTCACTATAACTGGTCAATAAATGAATTAAGCCCGAGCGGGTTAAAAATTGAGAATCTAGGATGAGTATCTTCATGGTCTAATTACGTCACTTTTGTTGTTATCGTTATCAGCTGTCACACTATAGATGTATCGTTATGCATTTATACGCATTTATATGCATCAGCAAAATCTTAATTTAACGTTCCGCATAGCTGGATACGTTAGGGGCTATGGATTACTTTAACAAAACTCTTATAACAATGTTAAGTTTTCTCTGCTCTAATGCAAGAAATTTGTCAAATTTGAGTAAATTTACGCACAAACGTTTAGATGCGCAGAACTTACTCTCCCCTAAGTTGGCCTTAGCTTCACACATTCAAATAAGCAGTACGACCAAGCCGCAACGGCAAGTTGTATAATTTCGGCACATTTGAAGACACATTTTTCATTAGCCCTAGACTGCACCTGCGTGAAAAAAAGGGTATAGTCAAAGCATTGTTTACAAGCGAATTTAATCTTATGAATACAAAGTTTTCGTGGTCTCTCATTGCTAGTGCGTGCGCAACGCTTGCGCTAACATCGCCAGTCGCTCAGGCCGAGGCGCAGCTGTACCATAACTTCACTGGCTACACCTTTAGTGGTCAAGACGGCGCTGCTCTCGATTTGCACAGCTTTAATCATATGGTGGTGGAAGACGGGAAGATTGTCGCCACTGGCAACGCCAACCTGGCGCAGCAGTTTCCAGATGCCCGTAGTGTCAACTTGCAAGGCCGTATTGTGCTGCCAGGCTTAATTGACGCCCATGGCCATATTCACGGTTTAGGTGAAAACCTGGTGCAAGTCGACTTACGCGGCATTAACAACCGCACAGCAACCGTCGCCAAAGTTGCCAACTACGCGGACGCCAATCTGGAATTAGAGTGGGTGCTTGGCCGTGGTTGGAACCAAGTCAACTGGCCAACCCGCGACTACCCCAACCGCCAGGATTTAGACGAGGTGATTAACGACCGTCCAGTTTTCTTAGTTCGCATCGATGCGCATGCCGCTTGGGTTAACACCCATGCGTTAGAACTAGCAGGCATTGATAAAGACACGCCAGATCCCGACGGCGGTCAGATTTTAAGAGACAGTGACGGCAATGCGACGGGCATTCTAATTGATACAGCCATGGAACTCGTGCGCCAGCATATTCCAGAACCGACCCAGGAAGCGCGTTTGCAAGCCGTTAATATGGCGCAGCAGCACTTGCTTGAATTAGGTCTAACTCAGGTGTTAGACGCGGGCGCCAGCGCCGCTCAGCTTGACGATTATCGCCAACTAAATGAGCGCGGTGAACTCAACATGCGGGTCAACGCCATGATTTCAGCCAGCGACCCAAGTTTAAGCGAGCTGCTAAGTGCTGGGGTGTATGAAAGCGACGACCACAAGGTTCGCATTGGTAATGTGAAAATGTATGGTGATGGTGCCCTCGGTAGCCGCGGCGCGCGTTTAATTGAACCTTATAGCGACGAGCCTGACAATTATGGCTTGCTTATCACCCCGGCAGAGCGCGTACGCGCGCTATTTGAAGACATTCATCAGGCTGGCTTTCAAATTAGCTATCACGCGATTGGCGATTACCCGAACCAATTGGCCCTCGACGAATTTGCCCGCATCATTGAGAACGACGCATCAATCGATAGCTTGGGCCAATATCGCCACCGCATTGAGCATGCGCAAATCGTGCGCGTTGAAGATATTCCACGATTTGCTGAGCTTGGCATTATTCCGTCGATGCAACCTACCCACGCTACCAGTGACATGAATATGGCGGAAGACCGCGTTGGCAGCGAGCGCATCGCAGGTGCTTATGCCTGGCGCAGTTTTATCGACAGCGGTTCGATTATTGCGGCGGGTTCGGACTTCCCTGTAGAGTTGGCGAACCCATTTTACGGCATCCACGCGGCCGTCACACGTCAGGATCGCAATGGTCAGCCGGTGGAAGGTTGGTATCCGGAACAGGCATTAACCTTGGTCGAGAGTTTGCGTAGTTTTACCCTTGATGCTGCCTATTCAGGGTTTACCGATAGTTATACCGGCACCTTGGAAGCAGGCAAGTACGCCGACTTTATTGTCATTGACCGTGACCCATTTAAAATAAGTAATAAAGATTTATGGCGAATTAAGGTATTGTCTACCTATGTCGCTGGTGAGCAGGTCTACCAGCACAGCAATCGATAATTTTTACAGCCGATGCCCAGCATCGGCTTTTTTTAACGCGGTTTGACTATGAATGACTTTTTGTTTGCTGACGATGCGCCGTCCAACGATGTACCGCCCCGCTCCCATGCGACTTCGATGCCTCCTTTTCGCATTCTGATTGTCGATGACGACGAGGAAATTCATGTCATTACGAAAATGGCATTGAGCGAATTTCACCTCAACCACCGTCGCCTGGAGTTTGTGTCTGCTTATAGTGGCGAGGAAGCGCGCCAGTTATTATCGCAGCAGCATGATTTTGCGTTGGTATTACTCGACGTTGTAATGGAACATGACCATGCGGGACTGGATGTCGCGCGCTGGATACGCGAAACCTTACGCAACCGATTAATTCGAATCGTGTTGCGCACCGGTCAGCCGGGCCAGGCACCGGAAGAAGAGATTATTGCGCGCTACGAGATTGACGATTACAAAGAGAAAACTGAGCTCACCTATCGTAAGTTGGTCACATTGATGTACTCCAGCTTACGGGCATACAGTGAACTTTGTCGTATTGAACGCAACCGCCGTGCGCTTGAGCATATTATTAATGCATCGGCGCAATTATTTAGTGCCGCGAGCGTGAAAGAATTGAGCCGTGGTATTTTAGAGCAGCTTGTTGCCATAGTAACCCACGCAGACACCGCCGCATATTGTAGTGTTGACGGTGCCATCGACGGCGTCACCGCTGCGGGCTCGAGCGCAGCCAACCTGCGCGTGCTTGCCGGCGTGGGCCAGTACCAGCATGATGAAGGGCAAGGTTTAGCCAAGCACGTCGACCAGCAGGTTATCGCTCGGCTTATTCAACGCCAGCAGCCCGTAAGTTTTGAAATTCACCAGCAGGATTATTACGGTCTGTACCACACCACGGATGGGCGTTATTACCTGCTTTTTATTCAAGGCATTGTGAAACAGCAACACAGTGGCGAATTAGCTGATAGCGATCAACACTTACTGGAATTATTTATGAATAATACAGCGATCGCTTTTGAGCACGCCCAGCGTACTCAACATACAGAATAAGCAGCTAAGGACACCTCGCTATGAAGCTAGAAGACATTCGCCGTGATTACTTAAGCCAACAACTCGATCGCAACGACCTGCTTGAAGACCCCATGCTACAGTTCGAACAATGGTTTGACATTGCCAAGTTGGCACAGCTAAGTAGCGACCCCACCGCGATGGTAGTGGCAACAGCCGACGCACGCGGCCGTGTCAGTCAGCGCGTGGTGTTATTAAAGTCCTTCGCCACCGACGGTTTGGTGTTTTACACCAACCTGCGCAGTAAAAAAGCTCAGCAGTTAGCCGACAACCCACAATGCAGCGCGCACTTTGGCTGGCTGCCACTCGAGCGCCAGGTCATCTTTGAAGGTCAGGTTGAGTTTTTAAGCGCTGCAGAAAACGCTGCTTATTTCCATAGCCGACCGCGCGCCAGTCAAATTGCGGCCTGGGCATCAGCGCAAAGCCAAGCAGTCGCTGACCGCACGACCTTGGACCAACAGTATCAACAACGTGAACAAGAATTTACTCAGCTTGAGACGATTCCATTACCAGAGCATTGGGGCGGCATTCGCATTCGCCCCGATTATGTTGAATTCTGGCAAGGCCGCGCCTCTCGCTTACATGACCGCTTTGGCTATCAGCGCCAAACCAGTGGCGCTTGGCAGATTACACGCCTACAACCGTAGCGGCATGGGTTTTGGCATAGCTTTTGGCATGGCGACGTCAAAGCGCTCTGCCGCGCGCTCTAATCGCCCAACAGTCGCGCTATCTAACTGAACGCCTTCCGCCAACTGCTGCTGGCGGTATTGCAGCGCTCGCTGACCTGGCACCCGAACTGGCTTGGTTGAATCTATCGGCGTGCAAGCTTGCATGCGCGCGACCAAATCATCCGCCTGCTGTATAAACTCACTTGGCTCACCGAACGCCGCGGGGTCAAGCACCTGCACGAACAAACTGTTGCTCTCGCCGTCGTCTGGGCCCTGGCTGCGGCCATAGTTACTCAAGCCCATGGTCCAAATTTCACTCATTAAACACAATGCTGAACCTTTGTAACCCAAGTCATGGCCACCGAGCGGTAAAATAGCAGCACCCTCGCCTTCGATGTACACCGATGGGTCTTGGCTCAGTTCACCTGTGGCGGTGATGAGCGCAGGCCATGGCAGCGCTTCACCGCGCTCCCAAAACTGACGTACTTTGCCTGCTGCGGTCATAGATAAGCTGATATCAATTAATATCGGTGTTGTACTGGTCGGCACCCCCACTGCATAGGGGTTAGGTGAAAACAGTGCTTGCTTCGCGCCAAAGGGGGCAACGCTGGATTGCGCTGGAGTAGAACAGATTAAATTGACCAGCAGCCCTTGCTCCGTTGCGATACGTAAATAGGCGGCTAAGCTGGCAACGTGCTGAGCGCGTTTCACCACAATACTACCAGTGCCCGCTATTTTTGCTTTGGCACACGCCGCTTCCACGGCCTGCGCCGCGACATAAGGGCCAGGTAAAAATGCTGCGTCCCAGGTTGCAACGGCCGCGCGGTCACGCACTATCTTAATGGCACCGTCACCCCGTGCTTTACCATCGGCTAACAGCTTGGCATTGAAATATAAACGCTTTAGGCCATGGGTAGAAAAACCCAGTAAATCGCCTTCAAGCAGATAAGTTGCTGTGGCGGCGGCGATATCGTCGCGAGCCCCCGCTTTTGCTAGTACAGTTTGAGCAAATGTAGCTAAGTCTTGGGCCGCAAATGTATTCATATCACCTCTTTATTCACTGCAGTCACGAACCGAATGCTGAAAAATTTAGTTTACCGTTAAATTGTCACTTGGTCAGCAAGCTGCCTTTGGGTAAGCTGTTAGGCTATTTGGCGAAAAACCAAGATGCCAACAGTAACACCGTATTAGCGCAAGGACATTAGATGAAGAAAATTGCCGTCATTACCAGCGGAGGAGACGCCCCAGGTATGAACGCCTGCATTCGGGCGATTGTATTAACTGCCTACCAGCACGGCATGGAAGTGATCGGCTTTCGGCATGGGTTTCGCGGTATCGTGGAAGACCTCAACCAGCCCCTGCACCCCAACGACATGCGCTTAGTCAGCCAGCGCGGCGGTACAATTTTATTAAGTTCGCGCTATCCTGAATTCAAACAAGTCAGTGCGGCCAAGGCTGCGGCACAAGTGCTCGATGCCCATGGCATTGGCGCACTGGTGGTGATTGGCGGCGACGGTTCGTTTCGTGGCGCACATCACCTCAATCAACATTGGTACGGCCAAGTGATTGGTGTGCCAGGCACCATTGACAATGACTTAGCCGGCACCGACACCACAATTGGCTTTACCACCGCGGTCGACACCGCGATGGAAGCGATTGACCGCATTCGTGAAACCGCAGAAGCCATGGCCCGCGTATTCGTGATTGAAGTCATGGGCCGCCATGCTGGTTTCATTGGTTTGCACGCAGCTATTGCGGGCTCAGCAGAAGGCATGTTGGTGCCAGAGCTTGAGCCGCAACCTAAGTTAGCCGAGATCGCCGACAATATTAAACGCGCGCGCAGCGCATTTCCTGACAGTAGCTATATTGTGGTGGTATCGGAAAACTTATGGCCCGGCGGTGTGTCTCAGTTAGCCAAAGAGCTGACTCAAGCCACTGGCACGACATGCCATGCTGCGCCTTTAGGGCATATTCAACGTGGTGGACGCCCCAATGCGCAGGACAGAATCTTATCCATGCAGTTGGGGCAAGCCGCAGTCCATGCAATTATTGATGGTGCTAGTGGCCATATGATTGGCGTAGAGCAAGGCCATGTGGTTGAAGTTCCTATTCATTTAACGTTTGAGCGCGATAAACCACTGGACCTGCGTTTGGTCAATTTGCAACGCGGCTTACAACAGCTAAATTTTGCTTCAAAAGTGGGCGAAGAATCCGCATAATTGCGCCCCCAGCTCAGACCGAGTTTGGGACGCAATTTGTATGAATAGCCGACGATAAAAGGTGAACAACATTGGCACAACCTATCGATTTCAACGTGCAACTAACCGAACCTGTGCGCGCCTACTTTGGCGCTGAAGTCGCCAAGCAGGTTTACCCGGGGCACACCCACGTAATTGGTTTCGGTTTTGATGGCACGGCGTGTTTTCGCAAAGGCACCCGCCATGGACCGGATGGTTTACGCTCTATCTCTGAGGATATTGAGTCGTACTCACCGTATCAGGACTTTGACCTGACCGATTTCACCTTTTATGACCTAGGCAACCTTGAGCTTGGCGAGAAGGCCGATGTCGAAGCGCAGTGGCGTCATGCAAGCGATGACTTTGATAAGATCTTCGCATCTATCGACCTAGCTGCGAACGACGTTCGGGTCATGACCTTGGGCGGCGAGCACTCAATTTCTTACGCGCCTATCGTCAAATACTTACAGCAATATGATGACTTAGTATTGCTGCACTTAGATGCCCATGCCGACCTACGCGACGGTTTTGAAGGCTATCACTATTCACACGCGTCGATTATTCGCCGCGTGCTTGACCACTTTGGTCCGAATCATCAGTTGATTCAATATGGCATTCGCTCCGGCACACGGGACGAGTATCGTTATATGCACGAACACAAAACCGTGCGCACATCACGCAAAGACTTCCTTGAGAGCGTCGCTGCGATTGCCAAAGATCGACCGATTTATTTGACCTTAGACCTGGATTACTTCGACCCCTCGTTTTTACCTGGCACGGGTACGCCAGAACCAGGTGGTGAAGATTTCCACTCGTTCATCAGCTTAATTAAGCTGCTCGGCGAGCGTAATTTGGTCGGCTGTGATGTGGTTGAATTGTCACCACAAATTGACCCGACGGGTAATTCCGACGTATTTGCTGCCAAAGTGGTACGCGAACTATTAATGACTATGGAAAAAGGACGCTGCGCATGAGCCATTGGAGCATTGACGAAGCCGAAGAACTTTACGGTGTAAAACGTTGGAGCGCCGGCTATTTCTCGATTGGCGAGAATGGCAATATTCAAGTGAACGCAGACCACCGTCGCCCAGACGTTAAGATCGATCTGAAAGAGGTCATCGACGAAATGGTTGCTGAAGGGATTCAATTTCCAGCGGTTATTCGTTTCCACGACGTACTGCGTTCACAAGTTGAGATTTTAAACGAAACCTTCCGCAACACCATTCAACAGGCCAACTTTCAAGGCCAGTATGTCGGTGTGTATCCGGTTAAAGTGAACCAAATGCGTGAAGTGGTTGAGGAAATCGTTGACGCTGGCGAACCCTACAACTACGGCCTTGAAGCCGGTTCAAAGCCAGAATTGATGGCGGTGATGGCTTACAACGAAAACCCTGAGGCATTAACGGTTTTAAACGGCTACAAAGACGAAGATTACCTGACTCTGGCTTTATTAGGCCGCCGTTTAGGGCGCAAAATCATTGTTGTGGTCGAGAAGTTCTCTGAACTGGAAATGCTGGTTGCGTTGTCTCAGAAGCTGAATATCGAACCGATGATCGGCCTGCGCAGTAAAATGATGGTGAAAAGCCAAGGTAAATGGGCGAGCTCCAGTGGTGAGCGCGCTAAGTTTGGTTTAAGCATCGCTGAGATTTTAAATGCGATTGAATACCTGAAAAAACATGACATGCTGCACTGCGCCAAGTTGCTGCATTATCATATCGGTAGCCAAATTTCTGACATTCGTAAAATCAAAGAAGCGGTTACCGAAGGTGCGCGCCTGTACGCCAAGCTTGTGCAAATGGGTGTGCCCATGGAATACCTGGACATCGGTGGCGGCCTTGGCATTGATTATGACGGCACCAGTTCAACCACAGACTCATCGCGCAACTATTCGACCGACGAATACATTGCCGACGTGGTCTATGGGGTGAAACAAATTTGTGATCTTGAGGAAGTCCCCCACCCTAATTTGGTCAGCGAAAGTGGGCGTGCGATTACCGCGTACCACTCAATGGTCGTGACCAACGTGGTGGGCGAAATTAAGGCCACGGGCACCCAGTTTGATATCAGCCCAAGTGACGGCGAGCACGTGCTGGTGAGTAACATGCGTGAGCTGGTTGGCGAACGTACCTTGCACCCGCAAGAACGCTACAACGACGCCGCAAGCTTTAAAGAAAGCGCATTTGAAGCCTTTAAACTTGGGGTACTCGATTTGCCTGAAATGGCAAAAATTGACGTCATGTATTGGCAAATACTTACCGAGATTCATCAGTCTCTTGACCATGACAACTTCGTGATTCAAGAACTTGAAGACCTCGATAACACCTTAGCCAGCCAATACTTAGGTAATTTCTCGGTGTTCCAATCAGCCGCTGATACCTGGGCGATTGGGCAGCTATTGCCAATCGTGCCTATTTCGCGTTTGAACGAGAAACCAACAGTACGTGCATCAATTGCCGATATTACCTGTGACAGTGACGGTAAAATTAGTAAGTTCATTGAAGGCACTCAAGTGAGCGAAAACATCCCGCTGCACAAGCTGAAAAAGGACGAGCCTTACCACATTGGTATGTTCCTGACCGGTGCTTACCAAGACGTCATGGGCGACATGCACAACTTGTTTGGGCGCTTAACTGAAGTTCACATTTTCGCCCACGACGAGGCCGACGGCGATTTCTACATTGAAGAAATCGTACCGGGCAACTCGGCAGCGCGGGTACTTGAAACCATGCAGTATAATACCGACTACATGGCGAAAGTGGTGAAAAAGGCCGTTGATAAGCAAATCCGCAAGGGCAATATCGCGCCACGTGAGGGTGTTCGTTGGACCGACTTTTATGAAAAGTGCCTCGAAGGTAGCACCTATTTGCGCACTGAAAAGTAGTAAAACGGGCATTTAGTGAGCAATCGCGCGCTAAGTGCTAAAAAGCGTTTGACTTGCACGCTCATTTTGCGTTTAATTGCACCCACGCCCAGATAGCTCAGTCGGTAGAGCAGGGGATTGAAAATCCCCGTGTCGGTGGTTCGATTCCGCCTCTGGGCACCATGATTACAGAAACCCGCCTTTTGGCGGGTTTTTTGTTTTATGGTATGGTTTAAGCCACAATCAAAACGCCCATAAACTATTCCAATAAAACAACAGGTATCAGCGATTATGCGAACTTCCCTTAAGGTGCTTGCCACCGCCGCCTCACTATTGACCGTCACCAGTGTGAGCGCAGCCCCCGTGTTGACCTCTACCAATGTACAAGATCAATTTTTCGATAACCTGCGCCAGTATTGCGGCCAAGCATTCGAAGGCACTGTGGTAGAAGACAACTTTACCGGCATTGAAACCTTCAGCCAAAACCGCCTGGTGATGCACGTACGCGTGTGTGAAGAAGACCGTTTAGAAATTCCATTTCATGTGGGTAACAACCATTCACGTACCTGGATTCTAACCAAAACAGGTTCAGGAATATCCCTTAAACACGATCATCGTAAAGCCAATGGCGACGAAGATATCGACGGCGGCACCATGTACGGCGGCCATACTATCGATTCCGGTTGGGCCAACGCGCAATCGTTTCCTGCGGACCAAGCCTCAAAAGAAGACTTTATTCGCCGTCGCACACCGCAGTCAGTGGGTAACACTTGGCATATGTTTATCTACCCAGACGAGTTTTTCGGCTACCGCCTCACCCGACCTGGGCGCGAAATGCGGGTCGACTTTGACCTGACCAATCCGGTTGACCTACCCCCTACTCCTTGGGGTTATGAAGACTAAATCCAAGTTTGGTTCGGGTACAAAAAAAGGGCATCGCTGCCCTTTTTTATTGCCCGTTACATACTATGCATCAGGCTTAGTGACCGAATTGCTCTTCTTCCGTTGAGCCTTTCAGTGCAGTAACCGATGACCCACCACCTTGAATCACATTGGTCAGATCATCAAAGTAGCCGGTACCCACTTCTTGCTGGTGTGACACAAAGGTATAGCCCTTCTCCGCTGCAGCAAATTCTTCCTGTTGCAGTTTCACATACGCAGTCATGTCGTTACGCGCATAGTCGTAGGCTAGCTGGAACATGTTGTACCACATGTTGTGAACCCCAGCTAAGGTGATGAACTGGAACGCGTACCCCATCGACGCTAACTCGCGCTGGAATTTTGCAATCGTGGCATCGTCTAAGTTGCGCTTCCAGTTAAACGACGGCGAGCAGTTGTAGGCTAACAGTTTGCCCGGATATTTCGCATGAATGGCCTCGGCAAATTCACGCGCTTCATCCAAATCTGGCTTCGCAGTTTCACACCACAGTAAGTCCGCGTACGGCGCATAGGCCAGGCCGCGCGAGATAGCCTGTTGAATACCTGGCTTCACCTTATAGAAGCCCTCAGACGTGCGTTCACCAGTAATAAACGGTTGATCATTTGGGTCAACGTCATTGGTCAGCAAGTCTGCCGCGTTCGCATCGGTACGTGCCAAAATCAAGGTAGGCACGCCAGCGACGTCAGCGGCTAAACGCGCGGCCACCAGCTTTTGCACCGCTTCTTGGGTGGGTACCAAGACTTTACCACCCATGTGACCACATTTTTTCACCGACGCGAGTTGGTCTTCAAAGTGAACCCCGGCAGCACCTGCTTTAATCATGCCTTGCATGAGTTCATAGGCATTTAACACGCCACCAAAACCGGCTTCGGCATCGGCGACAATGGGTGCGAAGTAATCAATGTACGTATCGTTATCGCCGTGTACGCCCTTCGACCACTGAATTTGATCAGCGCGGGTAAAGGCATTATTGATTCGACGTACCACTTCCGGCACCGAATCGACTGGGTACAACGATTGGTCAGGGTACATGGTGCCCGAGGTATTATTGTCGGCAGCGACCTGCCAACCCGACAAGTAAATCGCTTGAATGCCCGCTTTGACTTGCTGTACTGCTTGACCACCGGTCAGTGCGCCAAGGGCATTGACATAGTTCTTACCGAACTTTTCCTGGGCTTCGCCGTTGACTAAACGCCATAGCTTATTCGCGCCACGGGTGGCAAGGGTGTGCTCGACTTTGACCGAGCCGCGCAAGCGTACCACGTCTTCTGCGCTGTAATTACGCTGAATATTTTCCCAGCGCGGGTCCGTCGCCCATTCATGTTCGAGGTCGCGCACGGCTTGTTGGAAATCTGCTGAAGTTGTCATAATTCAAAGTCCTGTTTCAAAAGTTTATAGTTGTAATGCGAAGTTAATCGAGTTGTTGGTAGCCGGGTAAGGTCAGGAACTCACTGAGCTGTTCGGCTACTGTAAGTTCGCCAAATAGCTTCACGGCGAGCTCAAAGCGTTCTGCTTGCCAGCGCGAATCGCCCACTTCGGCGCGCACCACCGCCACTTCTTCTTCAAGTAGCTGGTTAAATAGCTCACGCGTCACAGTGCGCCCATCGGCAAGTTTTTGGGCATGGGTAATCCACTGCCAAATCGAAGTCCGTGAAATCTCTGCGGTTGCCGCATCTTCCATCAGCCCATAAATAGGTACGCAACCTTTGCCCGATAACCACGCCGCAATGTATTGCAAAGACACCCGGATATTGGCACGCATACCCTGCTCGGTGCGTTCACCAGAGCACGGTGCGAGTAGGTCAGCTTGAGTCATCTCACCGTCTTGCTCACGTAACTGCCCGAGCTGGTTGTCGGCGTCGCCAAGGTGCTGCTGGTAAACCGCTTTCACCGTTGGGGCAAGGCCTGGGTGCGCTATCCAAGTGCCATCATGGCCGTTGGCAAATTCCCGCTCTTTGTCGGCTTTTACTTTGGCTAAGATCTGCTCGTTATCAGCGCTATCTTTACTCGGAATGAAGGCCGCCATGCCACCCATCGCCAGTGCTTTGCGTCGATGACAGGTAGCAATCAACAGGCGCGAGTATGCGTTCAGGAAAGGCTTGTCCATGGTAACAACCTGGCGGTCTGGCAACACGTATTCAGCGTGCGCTCGTAAGGTTTTGATATAGCTGAATATGTAATCCCAACGCCCGCAGTTCAGGGCAACAATATGGTGGCGCAATGCATGCAAAATTTCGTGCATCTGGAACACCGCTGGCAAGGTTTCTATCAGCACAGTGGCGCGGATGGTGCCGCGTGCTAAGCCAAGATGATCTTCACTAAACGTAAATACTTCAGACCACCAAGCTGCCTCACGACTGTGTTGTAGTTTAGGTAGATAGAAATACACACCAGTACCACGCTCAGCGCGGGCAACATGGTTGTGCCAGAGGTACAGCGAAAAGTCCATTAACGCGCCAGGAATCGCCTTGCCCTGCCAGGTTATATGCTTTTCAGGTAAATGCAGGCCGCGCACCCGCGCAATCAGCAGCGCTGGGTCCGGCTTTAATTCATAGTGTTTACCGCGCTCGCTGTCATGGTGCGAAATCGTGCCAAGGTTGGCATCGCGCAAATTGAGCTGGCCTTCGATTAAGCCGTTCCAGGTGGGGCTTTGCGCATCTTCAAAATCCGCCATAAAGACATCAACATCGGCATTCAGTGCGTTAATCACCATCTTGCGATCAACCGGGCCGGTAATTTCAAGGCGTCGTTTAAGTAAGTCGGCAGGTATGTCTGCGACCTGCCACTCGCCGTCACGAATATCTTGGGTCGCAGGGTCAAAGTCAGGTAACTGACCTTTGTCATACGCTTGTTGATCACGCTCGCGCTGAGCCAATAAGGTGTCTACTTCGGGGCCAAAGCGGCTCACAAGAGCGCTTAGAAAAGCGATAGCAGGTTCAGTTAGAATTTGCGTTGCAGCGTCGCTCTGAACTGAATCAGAGTCTGGCAACTTAAATGTAAGTCCCTGAATCGGAGCCTGAGTTAGTGCCTGATGTGATGTCATAGCTGTGTCCATTTTTGCACCCTTTTTGTTGGGTGATTGTTAATCTGGATACAGCATAGATGGAATTTTTTTATTAATGAAATTTATGGCTTATATTATGCGCATTTTTTATGTGAATCTATAAAACACATTCACCCCGTGAATACTAACCCAGACGACATGCTTGGGGGTACGGAAAGACATCACTCACCTCGCCGTCCAGAATCGCTTGTTGCTGCGCTTGCCAATAAGCCGGGTCGAGTAGTTCAGGGTGTAAGCGAGTAAACACTTCACGTAGCGCCGCCTTAGGGAACACATAAGTCGCAAGCTGCTCGACAAACACGTCATTCGGTGCCACCGAATGCGACCCTGCGTCTAACAAATAATCATGCGGATTAGACGCCACTGGCATGCTACGAAAATTCATCTCGGTTAAGTATTGCACCTCATCGTAGTCATAAAACACCACGCGCTTACCACGCGTCACCCCAAAGTTCTTCAACAACATGTCGCCAGGGAAAATATTCGCCGCCAACATGTCTTTTAGTGCCTGGCCGTAGTCTTGCAAAATTGCCTCGGTTTCTTCACTTGAGGCATATTCTAAATAGATATTCAGTGGAGTGAGGCGCTTTTCAATGTACATATGGCGTATCACCAAGGTCTCGCCCTCGACACACAAAGACTGCCCGATGCTCTGTTGCAAAGTTTGCAACAGGTCCGGCGACAACCGCGCCACCGGTAAGGCTACATTTGAATACTCAATGGTGTCGGCCATACGCCCGACCCTATCGTGGCGCTTGACCAATTGATAGCGCGCCAGCACAGTATCACGGCCAAATTCTTTGGTACTGCCAAAGCGGTCACGAATCACTTTAAATACATAGGGAAATGAAGGCAGCGTGAACACCATCATTACCAGACCACGCACGCCCGGTGCCTCCACCATCTGATCGTCACTTTGCGCTAAGTGGTTGAGCAACTCGCGGTAAAACTCAGTTTTACCTTGCTTGTGCAAACCAATAGCGGAGTATAAGTCGGCTTTACTTTTGCGGGGCATCAAACTGCGTAAGAAGCTCACCAACGCCGAAGGCGCGGTGGAACGCACCATAAAATACGCGCGTGCAAAACTAAAAATCACCGCCATATGCACAGGGTCAGTCAGCAATGCGTCAACGCTGACGCGACCGTCGCTATGACGTAGCAGTGGCACAATAAATGGGTAGGTATGCTGGGTGGTGACAATACGCCCAACGATATACGCGCCCTTGTTACGATAGAACGGGTGCTTGAGTACATCAATGCGTAGTTCGTGCGGTTGAATCAAACGTTCTACGGCGGTCGCCGCAAATGCGTTGCGCAGCTTATTAACCTCGGCGTCTAAATCGTCAAAGCGCCCAGCGAAACCCATGTCGTGAATAATCTGATGCAAAGTAGCGGGCACGCCTTCGAGCACCGGAAAGTACGAGCGATATTCCGCTTCCATCGGCAACGGCATGCGGTCAGCAATGGTGGTTTCGACGAAAATAAATTGGTTGTGATAGTAACGGTGGTCAAACAGCGCACAAAATACTGAGTTGTAGAAGGTTTCAGCCAGTTCGGCCTGAGGGTGAAAGCTTAGTAATGCCACGTAAGCCTGTTTAACCTGCTGCCACAAGTCAGTTTCCGGCTCGTCTGCGGCGACACTTTCGCGTAAGTTAGTGACGCACTCGCCAACCCGGGTATCGTAATAAGAAATCCGCTCAGCGGAAAGACGCTGTAAGCCCTGCCAGTCACCAGCTAAAAAGCGCCGCCCAGCATCATCGGTGAGCGCGCCAAACAAGCTGTAATGGCGGTGAAAACCTTCCAAGATAGTGCGTGCAATGCGTTCCGCGTGGGTCATAAGTGTCCTTGTGTCGATGCGCGCTGGAATATTTTGCTTATCCCCAATTTCTAGGATTGAGTTTATGCTGTGACTCAGGCAGTATGATTCAGCGTATTTATATTAAAAACTATTTAACATTATATAGGTTAATTTGTTGTATGAATCAGTTTCGTCAAATCGACCTCAACTTGCTGGTGTACTTAGACGCCCTGCTGCGTGAGCGCAATGTTACCCGCGCTGCTGAACAGCTCAATATTACTCAGCCAGCCATGAGCAACGGCCTTAAGCGCCTGCGTAATTTGCTCAATGACCCCATTTTAGTGCGTACCAGCGAAGGCATGATGCCAACCGAACGTGCACTGGCCATGCAGCCTCAAGTTCGCCAAATACTCTACAGTGTTGAAGAGGTGATTCAGCCTTCGCGTACCTTTGTTGCGCAGGAAAGCGAGCGTGTATTTCGGATTATGATCTCCGACTATGCAGCTTCGACATTGATGTCGCCACTGTTGGTTGCACTGCGGGAGCAGGCGCCAAATGTCACTATCGACCTGATGACGCCCAGCGACGTAAGTTTCCATGACGTTGAAAATGGCAAAGTGGATATCGCCGTCAACCGCTTTGACGAACTACCCCAGTCGTTCCATCAAAAGTCGCTGTGGCACGATGACTTTGCCTGCTTGTTGCACAAAGACCATCCGTTAATCGCCGATTACACCTTAGAGCAGTATTTAAAAGCGCGCCATTCATGGGTCAGTAAAACAGGCTTCGGGGTCGGTATCGGCATGGACCCGAACGACGTACAAAAACTGGGTTGGGTCGATGAAGCGTTGAACCGTTTAGGGCACCAACGCCGCATCAAGGTGTTCACGCGTAATTACCATGTGGCTATGTACTTAGCCAAAGAAGGCTTGGTCGCAACCTTGCCAAGTAAAGCCGCCAAGCTCTACCAGGACAGCCCAGACCTCGTATTACGCGAACCACCCTTTGCGATACCCAGCATTGAACTCAAAATGATCTGGAGCCCACTGCTGCAACACGACGACGGCCACCGCTGGTTCCGCCAGCTGGTCGCCGATGTCGCAGGCAGCTGCTAACCCTCACATCTAAACGTCAAAGCGCGCGGCCAACGCACGCAAATTGTCGGCGACTTGGGTCAGTTCACTACTGGCCTGAGTCATGCGCTCAGAGCCTTGCGCCGAACGTGTTGATAACTCACTAATGCCATTAATATTGGTTTCAATGTCTGTGGTCACCGAGGCCAATTCTTCCGACGCCGTCGCCACTTGCTCGTTCACCGCAGTCATTTCTTGCATCGCACCGCGAATGCCATGTAGGGCCTCATCGGCTACTTTCGAGCGCTCTAGCGTATGTTTGACCTGCTGCTGGGAACTTTGCATCACACTGACCGCAGTGCGAGTTTCATTTTGCAGGCTTTCGATGATTTGCTGAATGTCGGTGGTTGAATCCTGGGTTTTGCGCGCCAAAGAACGTACTTCATCGGCCACCACGGCAAAACCACGTCCTTGCTCACCAGCCCGCGCCGCCTCAATGGCAGCATTCAGCGCCAGCAAGTTAGTCTGCTCAGCAATGGTTTCAATCACTTCAAGCACACTACCTATGCTCTTACTTTTCGCTTCGACACCCTCTACCACCTTGGCGGCACGTTCCACCTCGTCAGCCACTTGGGTAATGGCCTGCGCGGTTTGCTTAAAGGTTTGCTCAGCCTCATCGGTACGCTGCTGCACAATTTGGGTATTCGATGCGGCCGTGGCTGCGCTATCGGCAATACCTTGCACTGTGGTCACAACCTGACCAATGGCGGTAACCGCCTGTTCAATAGCTTGTTCCTGGCGTTGAATCAGTTCATTCGCATCAATGGCGACGTCATTGGTGTTACTGGCTGCATGGGTCAATGCGCCGCTGGCTTGGTTAATCTCACCTAATAACCCGCGTAGCTTAGCTGCCATATCCAGCATAGAGCGCAACACGCCCGCTTCGCTAGTCGCTTCGGTTGTGCGTAAATCACCTTGTGCAATTTGATTAGCAATATCACGCATTTGACGAGGCTCACCACCGAGTGGCTGAGTGACCGCACGTGTGACCCAGATGCCAAGGCCTATCGCCACGACAAAGGCGACAACTACCGCGGCCAGAATGACCCAAAATGCCCGGTTAATCACGTCCCGAGCACTCGCGGTGGCGGTTTCATTTAAGCTACTTGCGCCGCGCTCAACGTCTTCCAGCGCAAAATTGACGTCTTCCACTTCGAACAACATCGCTTCAAGGGTTTGGCTTATCTCTAACCCTGTTGCGACTTGTTGCATGTATAAATCGAATAGCAAGCCTTCGGCGAACGCCAGCCGCTGCCACTCTTCTAATAAGCCTTCGATTTCTTCTAATGGGCCTGCGAATACGTTGTGCCCTGACGCTTGCAACGTTTCGATGGGAAATTCGAAGATTTCAAACACTTGCTCAATTTCTTCCCGCAGCGGGTCAATAGCCGCTTGATTTGGCTGGCTGAGTAAGTCGCGGGTCAAATACTGAATTTCCATCAATACACTTTGCATCGATACTGCGGCGGCGGTTAGTTGCGCATCGCCGACCTCTTGTTCGGCTAAAAATGCCAGCTCACCAAGCTCACCGTTCAAGAACGACGCGGTGCGGTCAAACTCGGTTAACCGACGCCTTACCTCTGCCTCAAGACGCACATGCTCGCCTTGCAATTGAAAGACGTCCCGCGCCAACGTCTCGAACTGCTGCCGCGCTTCTGCTGCGAGCACCAAAGCGTTGACTAACTCAGGGTCAGTGACGAGCTCTTCAAGGCGGCGATAACGACTTGCAAATACTTCGCTGGCTAAGTTGAAATCTTGTTCGAGTTCATCGAGTTCAGATAATGATTGGGTCGCAAGCGAGCGTCCGACCAGCGCATTCGCGCTATACATCGCACTGCTTAATTCGGCGGATGTAGTGACGGTGGGTGTACTGGTGTCGCTAACGTAGAGTAAATTATTCTCCACCTGCGCCATGTACGTTAAACCAATGGCACCGACGACACCAACTAGTAATGCAACTGCTAAGAACCCTGCGATAATCCGTGCAGACAATGTCCCTGTGATACGCTTAAGCCAAGCCATAATACCCCCCCCTTGGTCTACAAGTCACGCTTATTTATGATTGTTAGTGCGTGGACGGCAAACGTGCGACAGAACAGTAAAGTAACCTTTCCAGCAGCCCTTTGTAAACCAGCAGTCGACAAGAATCATCACTTTTTTGCAACATTTAACCCGCAAAGTTTCGAACAATAGCGGCGCATCTATGCATGTTCACTGCATTTACGTAATTCACCGTCGCTGCAAACAAAAAAGCCACCCGAAGGTGGCTAGTCAATCAAGCTAACGCGGCGTTTACTGTGCAAAGTAAAACGGTTGGCGTTGGCGCGGGTTGCTACCTAGTTCGTTCATGCTAGCGGCGTCAAATAAGCGGCCGTTAACCATCACGTGGGTCACTGCGTCTGAACTGCGGATGTCATTTAACACGTCGCCATCGACCACAATAATGTCAGCCAGTTTGCCGCGCTCAATCGAGCCAATGGCATGGTCTAAGCCTAAGGTTTTGGCCGCATCAATGGTGGCGGTGCGCAGTGCATCAAGAGGCTGCATACCACCTTGGGCCATCATCCAGATTTCCCAGTGCTGGGCCAAGCCCTCGCGTTGACCATGCGCGCCAGCAGCGACCAGCACGCCTTCTTGCTGTAACGCATGAGCGCCAGCGGCGACATTAAAGTGGTTGTAATGATGCTCTGGAGCAATATCGCGACGCATACTGCGTGGGCGCAACACCCGTGGTGGCACATACTGGCTCAAACGCGGGTGCTCCCACACGTTGCTTTCTGCATACCAATAGTTTTCACCCCAAATACCGCCATACGCGACACCTAAAGTCGGTACGTAGGCGACATCCGTCTGCTGCCAAAACTGCAGCACATCATCGTACAAAGTAGCCACTGGCAACGAATGTTCAATGGTGGTGTGACCGTCTTGCACCATGCTTAAGTTATGCTGGTACAACGAACCGCCCTCTGGCATCACCATCATCTCCATTTCGCGAGCGGCTTGAATAAATTGCTGGCGTTGGTCGCGGCGCGGTTGGTTGTAACTTTTCACCGAAAACGCCCCTGCTTTCTTCAGCCGTTCGATATGAAAACGTGCGTCATCAAGGCTGTCGACCCGAGCCGTAAAGCCTGGCCCTTCAGCGCCATACAAAATAGTACCGGTCGAGAAAATACGTGGGCCGACAATGTGTCCAGCGCGCTGCATTTCACTGGCGGCAAAAATTTGTCGGGTGTTGTTTGATGGGTCATGAATGGTAGTGACACCCAAAGATAAACCCGCGTATAACGCCCAGTTTTGCTGCGGAATAATCTGATCTTCACCTTGCGCACCATGGGCGTGGGCATCAATCAAACCGGGCAAAATAGTCTTGCCAGTGACATCCACTTGGTTGGCTTCGCGTGGAATATGCACCATACCGCGCGGCCCGACTTCAGCAATGCGATTGCCTTCAATCACCACCACCGCATCCTCAATCACTTCATCGCCGTTCATACTCACTACAGTGCCGCCGACCAAAGCGATGACTTGCTCGGGAATGTAACTACGCTGGGTAAAGCCAATGTCGGTGCCGTCAGCAGCCAATTCAACTTCACCGCGATCACGAATATCAAACAGACCGTCCAGGGATGCGCTGTACAGCTCTGGCCCTAAGGTCCAGTACAACTGGCTTGAATCCGCCGTCCAGGCAATGTTTTCACCCGCGCGCTTGGAAAGTTGCTGCACCGGGAACTGGCGCGCATTTGGGCTAATTTGAATGCTCTTTCCATGCTCAACCAATGGCGTGATATACACGCGAAAACCTTCCGCAAACGCCAGGTAACGTCCGTTCGGTGACACCTGAAACTCAGTCGCATGGGCCGACGTATATAAGGTTTTATGTTGTTGCGTGGCAATATCAATCACTCGCAGTGAAGGACCATGTGCGCTGTAGTACACCCGGTCCGAATCAGCACCAAAATGCGCATTCGAACCATGAGCGGTCAGTAATTGTGGCTCACCTTCATTCAGTGCCAAATGATAAATGCCAGGGCTCACACTATGCATTGGGTTTGACAGGTAACCGCCACGAATTTTGCGGTACACAATCGATTGTCCGTCAGGCGCGAACTGAGGCTCGACAAATTTACCTGTACCAGTATTGAGTACGCGCTCCTGGCCATTTCGCAGGTTGCGCAACACAATTTGGCCTTGCTCTTGGTCATGCCAAGTGGTGTACACCATGTAGCGGCCATCCCGCGAAAACGCTGGGAATTGCTCGAAACGCTCAGTTTGCGAAGTGACCCGACGTGGTTGATTGCCACTTCCCGGCTCAACCTCGTACAAATAACCTAACGCCTCATACACCGCACGCTGGCCGTCATTCGACACTACCATGTGGCGCAGCATTCTGACGGTGAAGTCGTCTTCTTCAATAGGCTGACGAAAACGTAATGCTTGTTGCACCTGCTTCTCGGTTTGCACCCGAAACGCAACCTGCTCGACACGTTCATCACTCACGTTCAAACGCTGAATTTGGCCTTGGGCATAAAATACCAAAGTGCTGCTGTCTTCGGTCCACCCCATGTGCGGGTACACCCCATGAATGGCCCAAGTCTCCTGCATATCACGCGAAAGCTCTGCATATACTGCGCGCTGTTCACCTGTGTTTAGGTCGTATAAAAACAACGTGCTTTGAAAGTCATCGCGGCCCACGTAGGCTAAATAACGGCCGTCTGGTGAAGGCGTAGGCCGAATTGCGCCGCCCATACCCGACAATACGGTTTCAATCTCGCCGCTTTGCATATCGTAGCGACGCACCGCATAAATGCCTGACACTGAGTCTTTTGAATATTCAAAAATATCGCCTGGGGTCACGTCTTGGGAAAAATACACGTAGCGACCATCTGGTGAGAACGCGGGTTCACCTAAGTCTTTTTGATCATTGGGGCGTTCAGTTAAACGCACGCCCTCGCCACCTTGGCGGTGGTACATCCAAATTTCACCCGCGCCGAGTGAACGGCGAGCGGTGAAATGCTTACGCGCTACTAGATATTGACCGTCTGGGCTCCATGCTGGGCTATTCAATAAACGAAAGGTTTCCTGAGTGACTTGATAAGCATCCGAACCATCGGCACCCATTACCCAAATGTTGTCACCGCCACCTTCGTCCGATGTAAACGCGATATACTGGCCGTCTGGGCTATAGGTGGGTTGCATATGCCAACCAATGCCGCCGCGCAATAATTCCGCGTCACCGCCGCTGGCGGGTATGCGAAAAATATCACCGAGCATATCGAACACGATATATTCGCCATCAGGACTGACATCGACACTCATCCATGTGCCTGTTTCGGTATCAATGGACACCGTTTTGAATTCACCTTCAGGGTCGGCCACCGACCAAGTGTCTGCGACACTAACTTGGCTGCTGGCGGCTAAGGTCGCGCCTAGCAGTAAAGAGGGAAGATATTTTTTTATCATGTTAAAGACCTTGTTGTTCGAAAACTTGTTGTACAAAAAACAGTGCGAAACGCTGAGTTAAAACGGCCACATCACCGCCAGTCCAATCACCACCAATCCGGCTAACAATGGCACTACCACCGAGACCACAAAAATGTCTTTGTAAGCCTCTTGATGGGTCAGCCCCATCAAGGTAAATAGTGCGATCACTGCGCCGCTGTGCGGCAAAGAATCAAGCCCGCCGGCGGCTAAATTGGCAATCCGGTGCAGCAGCTCTGGCTCGACACCCGCTTCTAAATACGCAGGTGCTAAGCTCGACATAAAGATTTGCAGGCCACCCGACGCCGAAGCGGTGACCCCAGAAATTAAGTTGGCCGACACGAATACCGACAACAACGCAGGCATATCGAGGGCCAATAACCAGGCAGCAAACTGATGAAAACCAGTGGTTTGAATCACCACACCGCCAAAGCCAATCACCGCAGCGGTATTAATTAGTGGCAGTACAGCGTCATCAGCACCTTGGCCCAAGGTACGATTGAAGTTCTGGCGCAAGCTTGGGAACAAGCCAATACAGGCCAAAGAGCCCAAAATAAGCGCAAAGCTCGCCCACAGCACAGGCTGGGCTAAGTAAAACCCTAACCAGGCTGAGCCTGCCGGCTCAGCGCCGAATAACAACATAATGCGTGGCACCACGATAATAGCTAACACCACAGCAATAGGAATCAACGCCTTACCAATCGGCGGCACTGCACCACTTTGCGCCGCAAGCTTTTGCATCTCTTGGTCTTGTGGCGTGGCTTGGTAGCCTTCGCCACTGGCAAGTGAGCGTTGCCACTGGCGCTGTAAATACCACATACCACCGACCGCCATAATCAGCGCAGCAATCACGCCCAACCAACCGCCAGCAAACAGGTCAGTACCAAGCTCGCGCGCGGCAATCA
Organism: Aliidiomarina maris; assembly: GCF_003987335.1. Lineage (GTDB taxonomy): Bacteria > Pseudomonadota > Gammaproteobacteria > Enterobacterales > Alteromonadaceae > Aliidiomarina > Aliidiomarina maris. The sequence goes on from NZ_PIPK01000015.1 coordinate 50,023, forward strand.
CGTTATGAATTGACGGTGTGCCGGGCAAAGCCGTCATAGTAAAAGTGCCGGCACCCAAGGCAATGGCTGCCGCGTAGATACGGCGCGGAATATTGGCTTCACGCATTAAGGTAATACCAAGCGGATACATGGTGAAAATCACCACAAACACCACCACGCCACCATAGGTCAGTAACGCACACACCAGCATGGCCACCCACAGCGCCCGGTTGGCACCCAAACGCCGAATAAAAGCCAGCGCAATACTGCCAGCCGCTTGGCTGGTCGCCATGAAGCGCCCGAATAAGGCGCCGCATAAGAATAATAGGAAGAAGTTACCGGCAAACGAAAATGCACCGGAAGGGCCAAACGGAAAATGCTGCAGGAACACCTCAGCCATTCCCATCTGGTTGGTGACGCCAATAACTAAAATAGACAGCAGTACCGCAACAACAATATTGACCCCACGTAGGGCCAAAATAATCAGCAGCGCCAGGCCGACAACCAGCCCAAAGTGGCCAAGCATCAAGTGATTCAACATACCAGCATCCCGTCGGTGTTATTCACCGAATTATCATTATTGTATCGGTGTCGCTGTTGCATATGCGCGACATGTTTCAATTCTTTCGCATCATGACCTATCTGCGCGCAGCCTTCAACGCGCAAAAGTCCGTGCGGCGACGAAACACCTTGATTAAAAGTTAATCGGCAGCACCTATCAAATCACATGACGCATTTTTAATGCTCCGACAGCGTGGGTTTAGATTCTGCGCTACTGTCTAAAGCTGATTCTGAACCTTCCAGCAATTTTTGCGCATCCTCCTCAGGTGCTATTTGACGTACGCTATCGGCGTCAATATACACCTCGTACTGTTCTCCTCGCGTGCGTTCAAACACCATAAGTTTCTCTATCATTGTTTGAGTCAGAACTGTGCCTTGATTCACCAATAAGAAACCAATGTCGGTCACCAAGTTTCGGCTCACGACCATGCCCGCCAGCAACTGATTTAATCGGCAACGAATGACGCCGTCAGGCAATGGCTCAAGATCAAGCGATTTATCATGGATTAGCTCAATAAAACGCGCCGACATCTGTGGGTCATATACGCGCTCCGCAAATGCCCCCATGTACTCCAGAACATCCGCGCGGTTCATCATACGGTCTAACACCATGCCACGCTGCAATTCAACAAAGTCGACGGCTAGCTTTAGCAAACGTGACTCTTCTGGAATAGCCTGGCCTTCAAGCTGATCCGGATACCCGCGGCCGTCCCAACGTTCTTGATGATGGCGAATAATGGTAGATGCGCGCTGCAGGGGTTCGAGTGACAACAGCAAACTCTCGCCCATTTCTGGATAGCCGCGCAATTTGTCACGGTCCTTTCCCCGAAAGGAATCACTTGGCATCATCAAGTGCTCATCGCTCCAGGTTAGCTTACCAAGGTTATACAACGCCGCAGCCAAGGTAAGGTCATTAATTCGCGCTGTATCCCACCCGGACTCCTCCGCATAAGCTTTGACAATGGTTGATACTTTAGCGTTGGTGCGGCGTGATTTAGGCAGGCGCTGATTGATCAATGCGCCGAATACTTCGGTTGTGTTTAAGTAGCTACGCTCTAATTTTTGGTAGGCTTGGTCACGCAGTTGAATCGCCTTACGTAGCGCATTGGTTCGTTTCTTGACGCTAAACTCAAGCTGTTGGTTCATTTCCCGCAACTTTTTATTGCGTGCTTGAATCAATTTAATAAGGCGTAAGCGTTCGCGCTCGGCCTGCGCGTAGCGACCGGCATGGCGGACAATGCTGCGCACCTCATCATCATTCCATGGCTTTTGAATAAAGCGGTAAAGGTGGCCGTAGTTAATACTGCTCAATAGCGCTTCAGTGTCTGGGTAACCAGTTAATAAGACCCGAGAGCAACGCGGCCAACGCTTGTGCGCCTCAGCGAGTAGCTCGGTACCATCCATGCCAGGCATTCGAGCATCAGACACCAGCACGTCAATGTCCTGCTGTTCCATAATAGCCAGAGCCTCTGCCGCATTCTCAGCGGTTTCGAGCAAGATCGGCTCATCTTTGAGGGCTCGCTGCATAGCAGCAAGCACCTTGGGTTCATCATCCACTATCAGTACATGTATTTGCTCTTTTTTGTCCATACTTGCTCCCTGACGGGCATATCGACGTCACTTATGTAGTCTAGTTTACTTTGAGGTAAACAAATATTCTTTCGATGACCTCAGTGTTAACTATTATTGCGTTGATCATCCTGTACTTGCGCGTCACGAATACCTTGAGCTAGTGGCACCCGCAGCAGCAGTAAACCACCTACCACAAAGAATACAATCACCATCAGCAAAGCTGACTGGCGACTAAAGATATCCGCAACCACACCAAAGGTGGCAGCCAGCAACATGGCTAAACGGTTGAACACGCCCCACCAGCCAAATGAGCTGCCGCCATGACGCGACGAGGTAAGCTGGCCTACCAGCGAACGGCTCGATGCCTGAATCGCGCCAATGCCGGTGCCGGCTAGCAACGCGACGCCCATAAACAAGGTCGCCACCGACAAACCTGACATCTCCACCAAGGTGGGTAAGCTATACATCGCGCCAATCGCCACCAGCCAAATACCAATCACCGTAAATAGCGTTGGTTTGGCACCGAACTTATGCTCGACGAAACCAAAGGCGATTGCACCGCCAAAGGCACTAAACTGGGTGGCTAGAAACACGCCAATTAAATCGGCTTGAGTGAGCCCCAATTCACCGCTGCTGTAAATACCGATGAACTTAATCACCGTTTGCACACCCGCCATATAAAACACGAATGCCATCAAGAAACTAAGCAATACTGGCTGTTGGCGCGCCAGCTTAAGAATGTTGACACTCTCGCGCCAAGCCAAACGCTGGGGCGCTGCCACTTTTGGCTGGCGGCGATCTTTAAGTAAAAAGAAGGTCGGTAGTGCGAACAGCACAAAATACACGGAAATAGCCACCATCGACCATTGGTTTTGGCTGATATAGCCAGCGGTTTGGGTCTCTGGATCGGCGGTGACAATAATAATAGTGACCAATACCATGCTAATCAGGCCGCCAATATAGCCCACGCCCCAGCCTAAACCTGATATTAAGCCCATGTTTTTGCGTGCCGCGATATCCGGTAAGAACGCAGAAATAATCGCTTCACCGAGCATCCACGCGGTGTTAGTAATCAGTATCAGTGCGACGCCAAGCCAGACATCGCCGGGGCTGACAAATACCAACGCACTGGTAAACAGCGCACACACAATGGTCGACCATGCTAACAAGCGCTTCTTGCTCGCGCCTTCATCAATGCGTTGACCTATCCACGGCGACATCGCCATCGCCAGCAAGGTCGAGCCAATCAGAGCAATTGACCAATAAGCGTCCTGCCAGGTTGCCGTATCCGGCACAATGTAGGCGACAAAGAATGCCGAGTAAATAAACGAAATAACCACAGTGGTATAGGCCTGATTCGCCACATCGTACATGGCCCAAGCAAATATCTCGCGTTTACGTGCAGGGTTCGAAACAGCTGAATCGGACACGCTATACTCCTTAGAACTGAACTATTAGGCAGCGTTTTGGCGCGCCAAAATATCGCGCAACGCCGCGACCAACGCAGTAGAATGACTTATTTGCGGAAAGTGGCCGTCTGCCGCCAAACTAATTACTTCACTATCGGCCAAGGTGGTATGTAAATAATCAATCATAGAGGTTGGCACAACCACGTCTTGCTGACAATGAACAAGGCTCACTGGGCAACGAATCTGAGCATATTCGCGACGAAAATCACTATACAGAATGGCGCGCGCGAAGTTATACATAATCTGCGGATTTGATTGGATAAAGCTGGCTTGCAAGCGCGCACTTAATTCGGGTCGCGTTGAGTTCTGCATCGCGTGTTGTGCCATCTGTTGGCACCACTGCGGGTAATCCTCACGCATCAGTTGCAATGTCTGTTGTACCTCGTCGGGCTGAAAGCCTGCATCTAAATCGCTGTCACTGACATACTTCGGTGCAGGGTTTACCAACACCATACGCGAGAATGTTTGCGGCCGCGTGTGTTCAGCTAACACGCCAATACTACAACTACCGGAATGGGCAATTAATATCGGCGCATCTAAATTAAGTGCAGCCACCACGTCGAGCATATCTTCGGCGTACGCATGTAACGTGCGATATTTGTTCGCGCAGTAGGCGCTGACTTGTGAATCCCCTGAACCGACATGGTCAAACATCACCAAACGATACTGCGTCGACAACAACGGAATCACTTTGTGCCAAATACGCTGATCACACCCAAAACCATGGGTCAGTAATAGCGTCTGCGCCCCCTCGCCCATCACCACCACGTTATTTCGGCGTACTACCTGCCGTGCTCTGTCACGCATAGAAGCATGGTTCATATTGCGCTGCATCTCACGTATCTCCTTGATAGTCCCTGTGCTTGATGCGGTCGCTATAAGCTATTACTGCCTTGCCTAGCGCCTATTATTATATTGTTAATTTTTATTCCGATAGTTCAACGTCAATAATACGTGCATGGTTCACTACAATCCGAAAACGCTGCAGAATCACTCGGCCATCACCTTCCACATCACGCACCACCAAATTTAGCACATAACGCTTCTCAACGTTTTCTTCGACTACTTCGTTGTCACTAACGCGGTATACCGAATGCGAACTCGGGTTCATCACCCGCATAATCAAATCTAAGTCGAGCACAATGCTTTCGCGGGTTTCCACGTAACCACTTAAAAAACGCGTGGGTAGCATTTTGGAATCATTGCGATAATGCAAAACCGTTTCGCCACGTTGCGGCGCACTGCCCTTGCGCGCTTTACGAATTTCTTCAGGTAGTTCTTCATAGGGCATGTAATCAAGCCATTCCAGTGAGCGCCCTATGGTTTGCTCCGAATTCACATCCACATAGGTGTGCTTCCACTTCGGTCGCCCTTTACGTAGCCACAGCCATATTTTTTGTCGAATATCGTCACGGAAAAATTCACGCGCACCATATAAAAGCGCTGCAACCAGCAAAAACATCGCAGTGATATCGCCCAGAATAAGGCGGCTCTCGAACAGCAAAAATGACACCAGCGTCATTACCACCGCCGCTACGGTGGCTTTTAACCAACGCTGCTCGCCTACACCTAACTCTTGGGTCTTTCGCTTAAAGGTAATCGGATATTCAATCAAACGGCGCAATAAGCGCATTTTATTCGACATTCGCGTACTGTCGTCATTCACTACGGAGCTATTGTACTTTTGCTCATCGCGGTACTGGTGCTCACGCTTGGCTACTTTCACCAGAATGTCACGTAAGTCCTGTTGATCATCAGCAAAAGGCAAGCGCGCCGCCAGCATCAATAACTGTTGTTCAGTTTGCCACGACAAGTAGTTATCAATATTGACGTGATAACGCGACAAGCCGCTGTCTTTGGGCACATTGCGGCGCAAGCGCTTCAAAATGGTCGAGGTGAGTTCCAGCAGTTCGCCTATTTCTTCCCGCGATACCTCGCCGGTGCTAAGCAAATTGCGGCCCGCCGCTTCAATCGCAATCACATACTGGTACGCGTACAACGACAAGCTTAAACGATACTTAGGGTCTGGGCGGTCACTTTGTGTGGCACTGCGGCTAATCAGCCGACTTTGCACCAAGGGCGCTAATTGCGCACGGCTCGAATACGTGCGGTTAACGAAAATACCTTGCAGGTAAAATTCTTGCTCAGGGATAATTTGCGCATCGACATTGAGCTCACCCGGAATAAACAAGTAAAGGTCGAGGCGATGCTCGGCCGCCTCACCCAGTTCCCGGGTCAGTTTAAGGGTTTGCTCGTCTTTACGCTCTAGTCTGATCACCGCTTAGCTTTCACCATTTGCATCGTCGTTATCGTTGCCACGCAAGAAGTTTTCAACTGACTCGCCAGTGAGTTTTTTCAGCTGATAAAACAAGTAAAAAATGGCACTGAACATCACAATCATAGTCGGTAGTGCAATCACCGGGAAACTCAACGCGGTCATGCGCCCAAGTTCCTGGTTAAATTCCGTGGTGCCAGCCGGGCTGACCACTATCATCCGCGCCAAAATATAGTTTAAGGTTGCCGAGAGGAAGAACGCCCCCGCCACCATATAAGTAGCCACCTTCAGCACCCGATTGAATGCCTCGACCGTGCCACGCTCGGCAATGGCCGCATACAGTTTAGGAATGTCGAGTACCGCGTCGTTGAGTAACAGCTTGCGCACCAAGGGAAAGCGAGTGAACTGGCTTATTAGTACCGCAAGGCCAATCACGCCAGGCACTGCCGCTTCTTTAATCGCAATATACTGCGGATCAAGCTCAAGCAAGCTAATGCCGCCGGTTAACAGTACGCTGATAATACCTAAAATGGAAAAGCCGTTAATTTTACCGCTGCGCTTTAAATCATACAGCCCATAACCAATAGGAAACGCCAATGCGACCACCACGCCAAGTGCTGGACCAAGATGCTCAGGGCCACTAAAGCGCATTAAAATGACCACTGGAATAATAATATTGAACGCCAAGTTAGCTAAAAAGCCACCTTGCTTGGGCGAGTTCTTGGGGTTCGACTGAGTTTGAGCCATACAACACCTTCAGCACAAAAAAGTATGCCCGCAGTATATCACCCGCGGGCATAAGCTCTAGTGGCAATCGCCAGTTTCGTGTAAAGCCGGCTTAGATTTTAAAGCTGGCGACCAACTCGTTTAGGTTCACCGCCAAGCGCGCTAGTTCTTGGCTGCTGGCTCTGGTTTGGTTGGCACCTGACGCGGTTTGCGATGACAAGTCCTGGATATTGACCAGATTCTTGTCGACGTCTTTCGCCACCTGAGCCTGTTCTTCAGCCGCGCTGGCAATGGATGCGTTACGCTCGGATATTTTCGATACCGCCTGAGCAATGGTTTGCAGCGCATCGCCTGCGGCTTTCGCCACTTCCTGAGTTTTCTTCGCTTGATCAGAGCTGATTTGCATGCCCTTCACTGAATCAGCGCTCGATTGCTGCACCGCCGACACCATCTGCTCGATTTCTTTGGTCGAAGTTTGAGTACGATGCGCCAGCGCACGTACTTCATCAGCCACCACCGCAAAACCACGCCCTGATTCGCCAGCACGTGCCGCTTCAATCGCCGCATTTAGTGCTAACAGGTTAGTTTGCTCAGCAATACCGCCAATCACGTCTAACACGCTGGTAATGTCTTTCACTTTCGCCGCTAAGTTCTCAATATTGCGTGCAGAGTGGTTCAATTCACTCACTAAATTCTCAATATTGCTGACAGTGGTGCCCACTTGCTCACGGCCATATTGCGCCTGCTCATCGGCATTCACCGATTCTTCTGCCGCATCTTGGGCATTGCGCGCCACTTCTTCTACCGCTGCGGTCATCTCGTTCACCGCCGTAGCAGCTTGCTCAAGCTCAGCACTTTGTTGATGTAAGCCACGGGTGGAATCTTCTGTTACCGAACTCAATTCTTCTGATGTGGATGCCAACTGCTGCGCTGAATCGGCAATAGTAGCAATCGAATTGCGCAAGTTATCCTGCATGCGGTTCAAGGCTGCCAACAACTGCGTTGCTTCGTCGTTGCCCGTCACGTCAATCGCATGGGTCAGATCACCCTCAGCAATCACCTCGGCATGCTTCACCGCTTGGCGAATCGGGGTCACAATACTGCGCGTGAACAGCATCGCAAGTACTGCCACTAATACAACCGCAATCGCAATAATGAGTAAGGTGACCCACTGCGCTTGGTTGCGAACGCTATCGGCCGTTGTCGCCGCTGTTTCCATGCGCTGCTGCTGGAACGCGCTCATGCCACGAATCGATTGAATCATTTGGTCAATGACCGGTTGTAACTGCTCATAGCGCATGAGAATAGCGGCAGCAGAGCCCTCTGTTCGCGCTAACTGGCGCACGCGCTCGTCAGTTTGCCAATAGCGTTGCGCCATGCCTTCAAACTCTTGTAAGCCGGCACGACCTTGCTCGGTGCGGATGTAGCTTCGGTAAGTCGCCATCGCCTCTTCTAAGCCTTGACGGCTAGTGGCTAAGCGTTGCTCATAATCCGCACTCGTTTGGGCGTCACTTGCCGTAATTACGTTTACCGTGTACAAACGCACACGTAACATCGCTGCTTCTATATTGCCTATCGCTTGTAACGCGGGGGCGGCGTATTGGGTAATTAATTCTTCTTGCGCGGCCATGCGGTTTTGCTACACTAACGCCACTACACCAACCACCAAAACCAGCAGGCCCATAAGCGCAAAGAATAGCGTTGCGCGTACACCGACTTTGATATTTCTCAACATGGTTGTTCTCCGTAACCGGGTTTTCTTAAGTCCCGCTATGTGTTGCTACAAAGCTGACAAAATCCTGTTTTGGCAGCGGTTTAGAAAAATAATACCCTTGGAAGGCAAAGCAGCCCTTGGACAGCAACGCAACACGTTCCGCGTCACTTTCCACCCCTTCGGCTATCACATCCATGTCGAGTTTATCGGCTAGTTGCACAATTGCTTCAATAATAATTAGCTCGCGCCCGCTCTCACTACTACTCATGGCGCGCACAAAATGCTGGTCAATTTTAACTTCATCAAATGCCATCTGGGATAAGTAAGACAGCGATGAGAAGCCGGTGCCAAAGTCATCTAAAGATAATCGAACTCCGAGCTGACGCAATGCCGCCATACGTCTTATAGCTTCTTCAATGTCTTCAAGTACTAAGCTTTCAGTCAGTTCAATGGTGAGCTGCTGCGCCGCTTCTGGAAATTTTTGCAGCAACTGCTCGACTCTATGCACGAAGTCAGGTTGGTAGAACTGCCTAGGGCTGACGTTCACCGCCAGTTGCAAGCCCTTGAGGTGTTCGTCTTGTTGCCATTGTTGTAACGTTTGGCAGGCCGTACGTAATACCCAAGTCCCCAGCGGCACAATAAAGCCATTACTTTCCGCTAGCGGAATGAAGTCTGCCGGTGACACCATGCCAAAGTCCGGGTGGCGCCAGCGAATCAATGCTTCCGCCCCGTAAATCACCTGCGCAGCACCTTCTGGCTGCATTACTTTGGGTTGTATTACCTTAGGTTGCATTACCTTAGGTTGAAAGTACAGTTCAAACTCGTCGCAGGCCAAAGCCGTCGGCATTGCCTGTTCTATCTCATAGCGCCGTTGCAATTGCGCCTGCATCGCCGGGTCAAAGATACGCCACTTATTGCCACCGCTACGTTTTGCTACATGCATCGCAATGTCCGCGCGCTTGAGCAATTCAGCAGCATCAAAACTTTGCTGCTGAAACACGCAAGCACCAATACTGAGTGCGCAGGCGTAATCGTTGCCGTGTAAATCGTAAGGTTGGCTCAGGGCATGCAGAATGCGCTCAGCATGCATACCAGTCGATTTATGCGCCGCGTCAGAGCTTGCGCCCTGCTGACCTAATACCAGTACAAACTCATCACTACTTTGGCGTCCTACCACGCTGGACTTCGGTGCTAAGCGAAGTAAACGCTGACCCACCTGGCGTAATAATTCATCGCCTGTCGAGTGGCCCTGAGTGTCATTGAGGCGTTTAAAGTTATCTAAATCGATAAACAGCACCGCACCAAACTGGCCAGAACGTTCCGCCTGCTGCATATGGTCCATCAGCAAGCTTAACGTCATGCGGCGGTTAGGCAGCTCAGTCAGCGCGTCATAAAATGCCAGGTGGTGGACGGTCTGCTCGTGACGCTTTTGCTCGGTGATGTCGGCAATTACACCACTCCATGTCACAGCGCCGTCCGCTTCACGGGTCGGCGTTGCGTTACCTAACACCCAGCGCACCTGCTCGCTGCCATGGCGCACAATGCGAAATTCAATTTGCCAAGGCTCTAACGTAGATGCCGACTGATTCATTGCTTCAAGCACATTATTGACGTTTTTGGGGTGCACACAGGCCATCAAAAGCTCTGCATCAGCAATAACTTGTGCGGCGCTGACACCATACACATCTTTTACCGCTTCACTAATGTAGGGAATGCTCATCTGACCTTGCGGGCTGAGGGTGAACTCATACACCACACCAGGTACCCGTTCGGCAATCGAGTAAAAACGCGCCTCAATTAATTTCGCCTCTGCAATCGCCGCTTGCTGCTCTTGCTCCGCCCCCAGCAAACGGTAGCGCATTGCCACCACCACCATGGATATCAGCACAATAAACACCGCAGCCGCCACCGCAATGGTGACCAACGCTTGACTGTCGAGGACATGCCCTTGATACGCGTTGTAGCCATTTTGCAGTGGCATAAACACCGTCGCGTGCATAGCAACATAGTGCATGCTCGCGATTGCAAGTCCCATCAGCACCGACGACGCAAGGTTCAAGGCAAGACGCTGGCGCAAGAAGTTTTGTAGCAGAGGGCGCACACCGAGCGCTAAGGTCGCCAGCAGCACAGCGACTACAATGGAAGCTAGGAATAAGCCTGGGCGATAAAGACGATCAGCAGGTAACACCATAGCGGCCATACCCAAATAGTGCATCACGCCGATGCCAGCGCCCATCAGCACACCGCCAAGCAACACTCGACGCCAGGTAAAGTCGCCCATACTCATCACCTGCAAGGTCACAAAACCCGCCATAATCGCAGGCAGCACCGACAGCAGCGTAATCCCGCTATGGTAGGTTACAGGCACCGGCAAGCTGTACGACAGCATACCAATAAAGTGCATCGCCCAGACGCCGCTACCCATAGCAACCGCACCAAGGGCAAGCCAAACCATGCTGCTTTTGCGCCGCTCTTGTTTACGAATCAATTCAACGTGATTAAAACTGGCAAAGGCCGCCAAAATCGCTATCAGAATGGACAGCAATACTAAGCTAGGGATGTGGTGTGCGTGAAAAGCCGTAGACAAGTCTATCTCGGCTGGGGTAAACGCTAGTAACTGCAATGCGTACTCCCTTATAAATACAGTCAAAACAACATGCCAGCATGGCATTATTCGAATTGCTGTGAAGTATCCTAAGCAACTACTAATTTAGCAACGACTTTATAGTCGAATATGCGCATTATCATATGCTTAAGTGGGTATATTAACTTGGTTTGTTAAAGCGGTGAAGAACCGCGCCAGCCCTTGTTGGAATAAGGGCTGTTGCGGGTTAATTGGTGTGGGGAGGCACTTGATTGCCCGTAATAGGAGAGGAACCTGTCAGCAAAATCCATGCAGCAATGTAAAAGCCTATGACGAATTCCGAGGCGCCGAAAAAGCTGACGTAGGGTTCGACCAACTCAATCGTGATAACCACGAGCAGAATGCCCAAGCAAAAGGTGATAGCACACGCGAGCGCAAGGAAACGCCGGCCTTTTCGCAGCCTGCGCAATAAAAAGCCAGATACGCGAGAGGCCAGTAAAATACCCAGCCCAATGGAAAACAGACAAGTAAAGTAATACTGAAGCGACCAGCCCGTACTTTCGCTAAGAGCCCCTTTAGTGGCAAAGAAAGCTAACGGCATAACCAGAATCATGATCCATAACTCTGGGGTGAGGTTTTTCTCGTGCATGTTATATTTCCCTGTACCTAGTACTTCCCGAACTCAATTATTAACCGCATTACCAAGTTACCACATGTATGCCGTCGGGCTAGAAGCGCCGCTTAAAAAATCAGTCAAGCGCTCGAACGCGGTGGGCGAAAGATAATCTTCAGCGACCTCTAAAAATACACTTTCAGATGCCAGTTGGCCGCTATCTATCGCATTGCTATATGCCTGCCACAAAGCGAAAATACTTTGGTGCTGGCTTTGCAAATCATGATGCATCGCAGCGAAGAGGGCTAAGCCACAACTGTAATGTAATCGTGAATTTATGGCTACCGCCTGATGAAAACTGGTGTCCTCCCCCATGCCCTCGCTACACTCTGCTCGCGCTCTATTCAAAGTGTCACCAAGCATCCCCTGCCCTTGGCCAAGTTGCTCCATGGCAAGCCCAGCAAAGAGTTCGGCTGAGCCTTCATGTAGCCATGCTTCTGCGGGCTGGTTGCTGAATGCCTGCTTCTGATACAGATGCGCGGCTTCATGGGCGAAGAACCAAAGTATCGGCTCAGCCAGAGATTCATCGACAAAACCGTACCAATGCATAAACACTTGATTGGGTAAGACACCTCCCTGATGACCATAGCGGCCGTCATTAGTGGTGCTGTAAGACGCAAAAAGCTGCGGTTTAGTCTGCGGCTGGTCTAAACGCTCGGCAAAAAATGCCATAAACTGAGGGAGGTTCACTGCCATTAGATTGCGCAGCGATTCCGGCAACCCGGGGTCTATCACACTGATAAAATTGCCATCGTCTTGCGGCTCAGCAGCACCGACATAGAGCTTCTGACCACTATCGGAATCCTGCCAACTGGCTGAGCCTTGGTAGCGTTGGCCGTTCACAATAACGTCTTCATCGGCAGGCAATTGTATTGCCATGCTCCAGTGGGTATCGGCGTCAGTGCATTGCTCTGGACAGGCAAAGAATCGCCCAGAATGAATCAGCATGCCACCATCAGAAAACGGCGAGAATGGCGCATAATCCTTATCTAACGCAATGTAGGTGGGCGTCAACTCAGCCAGGACCGACGTGAAAGCTGCGTTATCCACACGTTTTAGATACTCGCGCTCGCCCTCGACATAGATTTGAAAAGCTTCGTTTACCTGCCAACGAGCCGCCCTACTTCGATTGGGGCTTTGATGCGTGCTTTGACTGGGGCCGCGCTGAAACTCAATGCGAGAGATCGGTTCAGAGCTTTCATAGTGCACACGCCAAGTGCCGTCATTCGATTTACTCAAGGTCGTGAGCAGGCTATCGTCAGCCCGCGCAACACCGTGCGCTAGCGAGATAAATAAAATAATGATGACAATGTGCATACAGGCCGCCTGTGAATTTGTTGGTCAACGATAAGTTATCAGAGCGTTGTTAGCCTGGCATGTGTTTAGGCGTCGAATATTGTAAGGAACTGTGTTGTTGGGGTTGTGCTTGATGCCAGACGACGTTAAAGATTAATAAGACTCCTGTTTGAATAAGCGCTTGAACTTCTCATTCGAGCACTAGCGGTCTGCCATTGGTTTTGTCGATATTACAGTAGTAGATTCCCGATTGCGCCGGATACGCTCATTGACTGAGATACCAAGGCCTTTCTTTGCTCAAAGGTAGGCGAGTCAGAGACCGTGACCAAGATATCTACGTCGCTGTCGCGCTGCAAACCACCAACGACGGCAGAGCCAAATAGATAAATGCCGATGATCGAATCACCAAGCACACCTTCAACGGCTGCCTGTGCCTGCTTCGCTTCATCTGGTATCTCTATATTTGCCATGTTCTCCGGAAACTCCTCTCGCCCTAATGCCCGCCATCACCGGTGAAAAAACTGCAGCGAAGCGGAGGGATTGGCATCCGGTGCATGGCTGGGTTATGTTTCGTTTGCTGGTAATTCGAGCTGCCTCTCACTCCGCCAGGCTCGTATGAGCAGAACCTCTTTAGCCTGCCTGAGATAGACAACTCGAAACTGCGCGTGAATCAATTCGCGAATATGATCCATGTAGAATTCAGGAACAACTCGGCCAGCATCCGGGTGGATTTGAAGCATTTCACAGTGCTCTAGGATAGCAGCCACGAAATCATCACCGATATGTGGCACATCCTGCTCTTTGTAATACTCCTGAATAGCCTGTAAGTCCTCGAGAGCAGACTGTGCTAAGCGTAGTTCCATTTACTTGATACCCAACGTTTTCTTGGCGTCCTCCAACGATACGGTGTTGCCCTCGCGAACATCCATAAGCCCCCGCGCCACCGCCTTTACAAACCTCAATTCCTCTGCGGTTCTCTCATAATCCTCGAGCCCCTGAACAACAGCTATGCCGCGGCCACGGCTGGTGAGCAGGATGGGGCGATGCGTATCTTGCGCTCGACCAACCACCTTTCCGGGATTGATCTTCAGGTCTGATAGAGGAATGACATCCTCGGAAAATTTCACTTGCATAGTGATTACCTAGTCAACTATTTGGTGCCATTAATAGCACCAGTTAACAGGTTCGGTCAAGAAACATAACGCCGCCAACACGCGCGGCTTTGTAGTGGAGGCGAAGCCGCAACGAAAAAGCTGTCGCAGTGATTGGCTTTGATACTCATTGAGCCTTCTCCCCAGTCTAGCCAGCTTGGCTAAACTGGAAGGCGACCAAACCAAAAAGGAGAAGACCCAATGAATTTTTACAATAGCACCCATCAGCATTATTGTGGAATCG